>CASGAQ010000012.1 GCA_949299535.1 uncultured Eubacteriales bacterium
ACTTCAGTCGGGCTACGCCCTCCCTCCGTCAGAAAAATCAATTCTCCATAGACAAAACTCTTTCGCTTTTTCCGGTCTCACATCATTGACAAACGAACACTTTTCGTCAATATATTTTTAAAATAGGTATTGCTTTTTTTGAAAAAGTGATATATAATATTAAAGTCAGATTTGCCGGTGTGGTGGAATTGGCAGACGCGCCGGACTCAAAATCCGGTGGTAGCGATACCATGCGGGTTCGACCCCCGCCACCGGCACCATTGGCTGAGCACGGACGCATTTTGCGTTCCGTGCTTGGCTTTTTTTGTTTTGTGCTCTCTAAGAAGTCCGGCGTCTGTTTTCAGCGTTTTTAATCGGTTGAAAACTGACGCAAGTCGTGCCTTGAATTCTCCTTTTTTTGCTTTTTATAAAATTATAACAATAATTTTTGTAACCGAATTCAAAAAGCCAACACTATATAGGTGAAAGAGAGGGAAATAAAATGTCGGATTCTATAAACATGCCGGAAAAGCTTGCGGAGTTTTTCGTGAAAAACTACATGGAAAAGATTTTCTACTTCTGCCTGAAAAAAACGGGGAACCAATTTGATGCGGAAGATCTTACACAAAATATTTTACTTAATATAATAGCCGCTCTGAACAAAGGAGTCATTCCTTCAAACTTTTCGGCGTGGATATGGAAAATTGTACGCAACAAATATTCTGTCTGGGCAGCATACAAGCATAGAGAACACGAGTCGGTAACCGGTTACGACATCGGTGACTATGAAATTGCGTATGAAAGCGAAAATGTTCTGGACGATATAATAAACACCGAAGAAGTATTGTTGCTTCGGCGTGAACTTGCGTTCATTAAAAGAGATTTTCGCGACATTTTGATTGCCTATTATCTGGAATACAGAAGCGTGCGCGATATTTCGCTGTCTCTTTCGATTTCGGAAGACGCGGTAAAGCAAAGACTTCACCGTGCAAGAAAAAAACTGAAAGAGGGTATGAATATGACAAGGGAATTTGGAAAACGTAGCTATAATCCTGATAAAATGCATTTTTTGGCAAGCGGTTCGCAGCCAAGCGGACTTCCTTGGAAAGTCGTTCATAGAAAAATTCCGCAAAATATTTTACTTCAGGCAAGCAATAATCCTTCGACGATTGAAGAACTTTCGCTTGAACTTGGAATAGCGTTGCCTTATATGGAAGAGGAGGTGGACATTTTATACCGCGCAACACTGCTCGAGAAACAAGGAGACAAGTATATTACAAATTTCTTCATTTTTGACCGAGAGAGCCGACTTGAAATGTACAATGCTATGATAGACGGCTCCAAGGAAAGGAGTGTTGCAATACAAAAGCTTATAGACGAGTCAATGGCTGATATCCGCAATCTCAATATTGCCGGAGAACATATTGATGACAATACGATACGGTGGTTTTTGGTTCCTCACACCATTGACTATTTTATAGAAACGATTGTAAAAGAGCAGAGCGGAGGCTTTTATGATCCTCCGGTGCGTGCAAACGGAGAGACATGGGGGTTTGTGGGTTATGAAACAACCACTGAACTTCCCGATAATATAACAATGGGACACAATGGGTGCGAAAATGATAAAAATGCTTTTTGGACTTATAAATACGGCGATTATTCTATGTGGGACCAGTGCGGCGAACCGGAATACCGAGAAGCAATGTTATTATGCGATTGTCTTAGATCAAATCGTTTTGCTGCGTCTTTTTCGGAAGTCGAAAAAAGCCTCTGGGACAACATAGACGGCAAATATGCCCATGCTGACGGCAGCGGAGCGATTGTTCCGGATGTTCTTGTTATGACATCAGATAAAATCAAAAAAATCAATCAACTTTTGGAGCAGCATACGAGTTACGGGTTGATAGCCGAAAATTACAGAAATCTGTATAAAAAACTTGAATATATACTGAAAAAACACAGTCACGCTGTTTTGAAAAATTATATCGGTTATAATATACGAATGGAAATGTATTTTACCAGAATGATGGCGGTACACGATCTTGTTGACAGCAAATTCCTGAAAGTTCCCGAAGATACAAGCAAATCCTCTCTTGGAATGTATATATTGCTTAAATAACATTGAATAACACCATCGAATTCCGAAATTTTTCAGTTTGAATTCGGTGGTGTTTTTTCGAAATTGTTCTTGCAAAATGTATAAATTTTTTACTGTCGGGCTTTTTCGTTTGAGGCGCCTTACGGCAAAACGCCGGTTTCTTATATTTGTATAAAAAATCAAGTTAAACAGAGAACAAAAATAAAACTAACGGTTTTTTTAGAGAACCGGTTGACTTTTTTGATTTTTTGTGATATGATCTATAAAAAATTATAGTATCACTGCCACCGGGCAGTAAATGCGAAAGCGTTTGTACACATCGTTAGGTCTTTGAAGATGTGCTACGGACGCTGTTTTTGTTTTTTAGGAGGATTTTTATGATAGGTCTTTTAGGAACTGCTGTCACAGCCAGCTTTTTCGACAGTCTTAACCCGTCTGCCATAGCGCAGCAAATGCTTATACAGGCGATGCTTAAAAAGAAACGCCACGTCTGGTTTTTTATACTTGGTATAGGACTTGCAAACATCGTACTCGGAATCGGTATTTACTACGGAGTTGTAGCTTGGATATCAGAGCTTTTGTCGAATCTGGCATCAAATTACCCGTTATATACATACGGTGCGGAAACTGCGGCAGGTATCTTGTTGCTTTCTCTCGGAGCATTTCTTATATTCAGAACACGCAGAATAAACGCTTCGGCTGAAAGCGCGGAAAATACGGCTAAAGCTCCCAAGAGCCTTTCTCCCGTATCGCTTTTTATAATGGGAGCGGCTTTTTGCGGAGTCGAACTTACAAGCGCGCTTCCGTACTTCGGATTTTTGGCAATACTTGCTTCTTACGAACTTGTATTTCCTTTTGTTTTGAGTTTCATTATCCTTTATACTTTCATATATGCGTTACCGCTTATACTGCTGTATTTCGGATACAACAAGATACAGGGCACGAAAGCGATCAAAAAACTTGAATTTGTTATGGGAAAGGTTGCGTCTTATATCGTGCCGGTCGTTATATTTCTGGTCGGCGCATATATGATATACAGCGGTATGATCGCATTGATATGATCCTCACCGCGAAAGTTAAAAAAGACTTGCATAGTAAGTCTTTTGAGATAGTCGAAAAATTATTCATGCCGGCTTGAAAAATGCGACGATTCTAAAAAAATCG
Source organism: uncultured Eubacteriales bacterium (assembly GCA_949299535.1). Taxonomy (GTDB): domain Bacteria; phylum Bacillota; class Clostridia; order Oscillospirales; family CAG-272; genus UMGS731. The sequence continues at coordinate 3,242 of CASGAQ010000012.1, forward strand.
AAAAAACACTTGACTTTTTCGGGTGTTTCATGATAGAATGATATGCCGCTTAATATTCGGTCATAAAAAACGCTTTGCGTTTACCGTGTTTAGCGAGTCGTAAAATGAAAGAGAGGTGCTTTCTGAAATGTTCGCAATCATAGTAACAGGTGGAAAGCAGTACAAAGTTCAGGAAGGCGACGTAGTTTTCGTTGAAAAACTCGCAGCTTCCGAAGGCGAAGAAGTGAAGTTCGATACAGTTCTCGCTGTTTCCGGTGAAAATTTTGTAGCCGGCGCGCCCACAGTAGACGGTGCATATGTAACTGCAAAGGTTCTTAAGAACGGCAAGGGCAAAAAGATCCATGTTCTTAAATACAAATCCAAGAAAAACGAAAAGAAAAAAATCGGTCACAGACAGCCTTACACAAAGGTTCAGATCGATAAGATCGTCGGCTGAGTATCATGATTAAGGTAGTGGTTTATAAAAGCGGAATGCGCTATTACGGTTTTCATGTTTCCGGTCACGCCGGATACGATGAAGCCGGAAAAGATATAATTTGTTCTGCTGTTTCCGCAATGACTATGCTCGTCGTCAACACTATCGAGGTCGTATTCGGTTGCGATGTGGATTACCGCATCGATGAAAAGACGGCGGATATAGATGTCACGGTAAAGTCTGCGCTTCCCGATTATGAACATGATCCCACTAAGAGATACGCTGTTTCCGGCGTTATAGAGGGATATTATCTTCAGCTTATGGATATGCTGGAGGATTATTACGACTACCTTGACGTAGATCTTGAAGACAAGGATTTCTGAGTACATTTTTTTAAAATTTAAATGGAGGTATTTAAAATGTTGAAGTTAAGCTTACAGTTTTTCGCTCATAAAAAAGGTGTTGGTTCTACAAAGAACGGCCGCGACAGTAACGCGCAGAGACTCGGCGTTAAGAAATTTGACGGCGAAAGTGTAATCGCAGGCAACATCATCGTTCGCCAGAGAGGCACAAATGTTCATCCCGGCGCAGGCGTAGGTATCGGCAAAGACGATACGCTTTTCGCTCTTATCGACGGAACGGTTAAATTTGAGCGCATTTCCGGCAACAAAAAACGTGTTAAAGTTGTTGCTGCTGAATAATTTTTACGCAGAAAAGAAAAATCCGTGCTTTATTGAGCGCGGATTTTTTATATGCTCTTTCAAAAGTATCTTTAAACTTAATGAATGTTCATAAAATATTTATTGTATAAACAGAGCGAACATGATATAATTATATGAAAAACAATAATTCCAATCTTCGGAGGGTAAAATGAACCGATCCCAAAAAATAAAGGAAAATATCAGAACCTTTCTAGGACGCACAGGATTTTACTTTACCATCGTTACCGTTTTGATAAATACGGTGCTGTCCATAGCTTTTCCGAGCGGAGATAAAGCTGTTCTCCCGTCTACTTTTATATGGTTCTTTCTGTTTTCCGCAATATTTTCGCTGTGCGATTTTATTTTTCAGGCAAATTTCATAGAATCGTATGCCGCAAAAGCCGTTATCCATTTTGTTTTGGTCACGATGGATTTTGCAATTGTTATGGCTTGGCTGACCGATAGAAGCAGAAGCATGAAATCCATCGTTTTCGCAGTTCTTATTTTTGCTGTTTTCTTCTTGGCGGTAGATATTATCCGCGCAGTTATCCACTATGCAGTAAACAAAAAAGCGAACGCAAATAAGGAATACAGCTCGGTATTTTCCGATGAACATAAATGACGGCGATATGGTCAGAGCAAAAGCAAAAAAGCGTCTTAATATGGACGCTTTTTTTGCTTTTAATCGGGAATTGTAAAATCTGCTATTGGGTTGACAGGGTAATATTCACCATCATCTTTTCTGTAAACCGCGGAGCGGTATGATGAGAGAAATTTTGTCAGCTCGTATAGATCTATCCATATTTGATTTGTGCCGTCTTTCTGTACCTCGTTGAAGATGAGTTGCAGACCGACATGGAGATGAGGAACGTTTATGTTGTTCGTATCCTCCTTGGCGCTGTAACCGGTCATGCCGAGATAACCTATGACCTCGCCCGCCGTAACTATCTTGCCCTCGTACATATCGTTATATGGATGGCCTTTGCGAAGATGAGCATAGTAATAATATCTTTTTCCGTCAAAAGATCGTATGCCTATGCGCCAGCCTCCGTATTGATTCCAGCCGACGCACTCCACATATCCCGATTCTATTGCAACGATTGGCGTTCCCACGGAACCCAGCATATCATGCCCCAGATGATGGCGCGCATATCCGTATGTCCTTGAAGCTCCGAAATCATCATAGTCGCTGTAATGGTATCCTGCGGCAAACGGCGAAAATGCCTTGACGCCGTATTTTAATTTATATTCATATCGACCGTCTGTCTCTTCGTATACTCCATATTCTCCTATCATGCCGTCAAGCACGGCTCCGTAGGCTTCTTTGTAATAAGAATAAAATTTCATATCTTTAAAGGCGTCAGGGGAGTCGGATAATTTTTCATATGCGTAGGAAAGATCACTTTTTTTGTAATTTTTGAAGTTTCCCCCGTATTTTGCTCCGAGATATGCCAAAAGAGATGAGAAACTTACGTTTCCTTCACTTTCGATATCGAGCACGGCGGCGTCACGCATGGCTTCGGCGGTAACGTCGAAATCTACCCATTTTATATATTTGACTCCGTCGGAGAGCGCATAGGCCTCTGCCGCGCCGCCTATGCCGCGAGGAAATAATAACGATACGGCAAGCACTGCTGCTATTAATGAATAGATGACGTGTGCTTTTCTGTTTTTTTTGTGTAAAAAATACATTGTGCCTCCGACAGATCGTTCTCTCTTTTTTTGATTATTTGTATATATCTATGTGAGAGGACGTCAAAATATGAAAAAACGCATAAATCATGAAAAAAACTATATGCTTAAAAATTTTTCTGCAACATGCTGAATTTATTTGAGGAAAAATATTATTTGTGGAATTTTTTTGAAAAAAATGTATTGACAAATCCTCTGATCTGTGATATCATATTTAAGTACTAAGGAAATGCCCCATTAGCTCAGCCGGTAGAGCACATGACTTTTAATCATGGTGTCCGGAGTTCGATTCTCCGATGGAGCACCAGAAAAGCCGATATCCAGTGAAGGATATCGGCTTTTTCCTTTTTATTCGATATAATAGGAACTCTCGGACAGGAAAATTTTGCCTCTATATATCGGATTCTTAGAATCTGAGAGTGATTCCAAGCATTTTGGGTGGACTTCCGACTGTCAAAATGTTAGAATCTAAGCAAGCCAAGTGTTCTGCAGAACAGGCAATTTACTCAAAAGGAGAAATATTCATGGAACGAAACAGTATCGGCGGATTTATCGCCGTGTTACGAAAAGCAAACGGCATGACGCAAAAGGAACTTGCGGAACAGCTCAACGTTTCGGATAAAACCGTAAGCCGCTGGGAGTGCGGCGACGGAGATCCCGAACTTTCACTTATTCCGATTATTGCGGAGATATTCGGCGTCACCTGCGACGAACTTCTGCAAGGCGCGCGCAAATCTCAATCTGAGCGCGAAGCAACGGCAGATTCGGAAGAACCTTCTGCAAAAAGCGACAAGCTGATAAAACGTCTGCTTAACTCTTGCTTTTCAAAATATAAAAGCCGCTCATATATCGCAATAGGAATCTCCGTGATAGGTTTTATTGCGGCTCTCATCTGCAACCTTGTTTTCTTGCGCGCGGCTCTCGGCGCTCTGATCGGTATGATATTTTTTGCGGCAAGCATCGTTTGCCAGGCAGTATTTATCAACAACGCCTTTTCAAGCGTCGCGGAAAGCGATATTGCAAAGAATGATGTATGGAAATTCAAACAAAACGTCATTCGCTTTGCCATGCTGTCAATCGGTTTAACGGTAACGTTATTTGGATTTTTATTACCGTTGTTGGTAATAGACGCTTATATGGGACTTGCTTTTGGCAGCATGATGCTTTTAGGGTCGATATGTGCCGCGGTATTTCTCGCTATTTATACCGTCCTTTGTCGGGTTCTCAAAGCACATCTGCTGAAAAAAGAAGTCTATAAACTTGATGAAAAAGAGGAACGAATATATCTTCACAACTCCAAGGTAGAACGTCGGTGCTGTGCTTTTTTTCTGATATGCGCGGCTGTGACGCTTATGATACAAATTCCGCTCAACAGTTTCAAATACGATATATTTGCCGGTGGGACGGAATTTAACGATTACGAAAGCTTTATAGCATATATGGAAACTGAAAATCCTCCCAAGTTTAATTATGCATATAAAGAAACCAATGATGAAATTACCAGTTACTATGATGAACGCGGATTTTTGATATATGAATCAATCTACCAAAAAGAAATATTGACGGACATAAACGGAAACGTGATCATCGAATATATAGCTCGTAATAACGAAGCATCAAAAATATCTTACGGTGACAGCGGCGACAGTTTGCTGCCCATCACGGTATTTACTTCTGCCGATTACGATCAAGCCAACGCTGCAACAGCCATTTTAAATATCTGTTTTGCCGTTGTTTACTGCGCGGAACTCCTGACAGCGATCATTATTTACCGAAAGAAAAGGATGAGATAACAACAGATTATAAAATGACCGAGATGATATATCTCGGTCGTTTTTGCATTTCGCATATTTTCATTTTTCACTGTGTCGGCAATACAGCAGGAACATTTTTACGGTAAAATACCTTATCGTCACGCGCATAACATACTATGGTTTCTCCGGGAAGAACTTCTCCCTTTATAAATTTTTCAGCAAACGTATCCTCTATAAGCTTTGCGGCTTCACGGCGCGCTTCTCTAGCGCCGGATTTTTTGTCGAACCCTTTCGCGGCGACCAAAGAACGCACGCTGTCTTCAAAAACGATATTCACGCCCAGTTTTTCTATTCTTTCACGCGTCGCTTCAAGAAGCTTTTCGGTTATTTTTAAAATGCTCTGTTCATCAAGATGACCGAAAACAACAATCTCATCTACCCTTCCCAAAAATTCAGGTCGGAAATGTTCTTTTAGGGCGTTCAGCGCGCTGTCCCTCATCCTGATTTCTCCGCCCGCATTTCCAACTCCGAATCCGAGTGAATTCGAGCGCGAAAGAGTCGCCGCACCTATATTTGAGGTCATAATTATAACGGCGTTCTTGAAAGTAACTCTCGTTCCTTTGGCATCTGTCAGCATACCGTCGTCGAGTATCTGCAAGAATAAATTGAATATATCTTGATGAGCTTTTTCTATCTCATCGAAAAGCACGACGGAGTACGGAGCCCTGCGTATCTTTTCGGTAAGGCCTCCTCCCTCATCAAATCCCACATAACCGGGAGGAGAGCCTATTATCTTTGAAACACTATGACTTTCCATGTATTCGCTCATATCAAGGCGTATCATGGCGTCTCTTGAACCGAAAAGTTCGTTTGCAAGCTCTCTTGCAAGCTCCGTCTTTCCCACACCCGTCGGTCCCAAAAATATAAACGAGCCGACAGGGCGCACAGGATCGGAAAGTCCCAGCCGTCCTCGTCGAACGGCTCGGCAGACCGCGCTTACCGCGCTGTCCTGACCTATTATCTTTTCCTTTAGCGTATCCTCCATCTTGAGCAGACGCTGTTTTTCGTCTTCCTCAAGCTTTGCTACGGGAATTTTAGTCCACATTGTAACGACGTGAGCTATATCGTCGCCCGTAAGCACCAAGTCACTTTTTTCGCTTTGTCTGCGCCATCTCTCCTTTTCTCTTTCATATTCGTCCTCGGCTTCCATCGCTTTTTCGCGGCAGACCGAAGCATGAGCAAAATTTTGGGAACGTATCGCATTTTCTTTTTCCTGAGTCAATGCGTTTGCCTTATCATACAGTGCCCTTAAATACGACGGCATGGTAAAGTTCTGTATCCGTTTGCGCGACGCCGCCTCATCGATAAGGTCTATTGCCTTGTCAGGCAAAAAACGATCCGTAATATATCTTACTGATAGATTCACCGCGGAATATACGGCTTCGTCAGATATCTTTACTTTGTGATGAAGCTCATATTTTTCGCGTATTCCCATTATTATCTCCACCGTCTGCTCCGCGGACGGCTCATTGACACGAACAGGCTGAAAACGCCTTTCCAAAGCCGCGTCTTTTTCTATATGCTTGCGATACTCGTCAAGCGTTGTCGCGCCTATGAGCTGAAGCTCTCCGCGCGCAAGAGCGGGTTTAAGTATATTCGCCGCGTCCACCGCTCCCTCCGCAGAACCTGCGCCGACAATTGTATGGAGCTCGTCTATAAAAAGAATTATATTTCGATTCGACGCCGCCTCGCTCATCACCTTTTTTATTCTTTCCTCAAATTCGCCCCTGTATTTTGCACCGGCTATCATGGAGCCTATATCGAGCATGATTATGCTTTTTCCCGCGAGCGTTTCGGGGACCTCACCGCTTGCTATACGCATGGAAAGTCCCTCTACCACAGCGGTCTTTCCTACGCCCGGCTCGCCTATAAGGCAGGGATTGTTTTTTATCCTGCGCGAGAGTATCTGTATCGCACGCTCAGTTTCATCATCTCTGCCGATAACCGGATCTAAAAGTCCCTGTCTTGCGCTTTCGGTTATATCCTTGCCGAACTGCATTATCGTCGGAAAAGAAGAGGCGCTTCCCGAACGCGCTCTGTCGCGCGTGCGTATGCCGCTGATATCGCCTAAAAATACGCTGACATCATTTTGTATCTCCCCTATGCTTGCTCCCTGAGAAATTATGAGTTTGACTGCAACGCTCTCTTTTTCAGCTATCATTGAGAGCAGAAGATGTTCCGTTCCGATGTAAGCCTGGCCGTATTTTGCCGCTTCCTTTGCGGAATTTTCTACAACCGAACGAAGACGCGGAGTCATATCGCGCGCGTCTATACGGCTTTTCCCTCCGAACCCGGATATTTCCTTTGCCGTTTCAAGCGTTGAAGCATAAGTTACATCGTGCGAAAACAATATTCCTGCTGCTACACTGCAGCTTATCTTCAGCATGGCGAGAAGCAAATGCTCAGTTCCGACGTATGTGTGACCTAACTCTTTCGCCTCGTCGGCAGAGGCGTCCAAAACATCGGAAGCAAGTTTTGTAAATTTACTTTTCAGCTCTATCACCCCAAACTTTTATCATTGTACTTATAGATTATATTATTAAAAAAACTTTTTTACTCATAAACAAATCAGAATATTTTTTATTATATGCGTATATTCGCCGTTTGAAATCAAGTTTTTTCAAAAATATTATTGTAAGTGAACTCAAAATATAGTAAAATTATATCTATAATCAAATCATTTCAAGGAGGACATCGGTTTGCTTTCCACAATATATACGATGGGACTTTTCGGCATAGACGGATACATTGTGAGCGTTGAGTGCAATATGCGCGATAAACTTCCCTCTTTTGAAATAGTCGGACTCCCCGACGCGGCAATAAAAGAATCCAAGGAGCGTGTTCGCTCCGCCTTTGAAAACAGCGGTTTTGAATTTCCCGATTCGGAAATAGTGGTAAATCTTGCGCCTGCGGATAAAAAGAAAGAAGGCTCCTCCTTCGACCTTGCCATACTTGTGGCAATAATGAAAAGCGCGGGTATCATCCGACGTGACCTCGACACCGACAAAATGTGTTTTTCAGGAGAGCTTTCTCTTTCCGGCAAAATAAACGGTACTAACGGCTTTCTGCCCATGTGCATTGCCGCGCGCAGCGCCGGAATGAAAGAGATATTCGTTCCGTGTGACAGAGCCGCAGAAGCTGCCGTAGTAGACGGCATTACCGTTTATCCTGTCAAGAACGTTATATCTCTTGTAAACCACCTGAACGGACGAGAAAAGATAGAGGCGGAAAAGCCGAGCGTAAACTTATTCGGCGCAACCGCAAGCTCCCCCATGCTCGATTTTTGCGACGTAAAAGGTCAACTTTTTGCAAAGCGCGCTCTTGAGGTAGCGTGTGCAGGCGGACATAATGTACTGCTCATAGGCCCGCCGGGAACAGGAAAAAGTATGCTTGCAAAACGCATACCTACGATACTGCCTAAAATGACGTTTGAAGAATCGCTGGAAGTCACTAAGATACACTCCGTCGCAGGAATACTTCCGCCAGGAATATCTCTGGTAACACAGCGCCCGTTCAGAGCGCCTCATCACACGATGTCAAGCGCGGGACTTGCAGGAGGCGGCAGAGTTCCTACTCCCGGCGAAATATCGTTGGCGCATGGCGGAGTACTGTTCTTGGACGAGCTTACGGAGTTTCCGCGCTCCTCAATGGAGGTTTTGCGCCAACCCCTTGAAGACGGCAAAGTTACTATAACGCGAGTCGGCGGGAAACTCACATTTCCATCAAATTTTATGCTCGTATGCGCCATGAACCCATGCAAATGCGGATATTTCGGACACCCGACAAAAAAATGTACATGTTCTCCCTCGGAAATAAAAAAATATATATCAAAGATCAGCGGCCCGCTTCTTGACAGAATAGATATACAAATAGAAATGCCCTCTCTTTCATACGCTGAAATAACAAGCACGGAAAATGCAGAAAAAAGCGAAGACATTCGCGCACGTATAAATGAAGCTCGCTCGTTTGCACACAAGCGCTATGAAAACGAAAAGCAGATTTACTGCAACGCGGAGCTTTCTCCACGTCAAATACAGAAATACTGCCTGATGAGCGAAAAAGCAAACGATCTTCTGAAAAAGGCGTTTGAAAATTTAGGTCTTTCCGCAAGAGGATACGACCGTATACTCCGAGTTGCACGCACTATCGCCGACCTTGACAAGAGCGATATTATAGAGAACAAACATATAGCGGAAGCGATCCGTTTCCGCTCTCTTGACAGAAAATATTGGCGGTAAGTCACATGGTGCGCCGCCATTAAAAGCAGAGAGGTTTATCATGAAATCCATAAGAGAGATTTACAAAATAGGAAAAGGTCCGTCAAGCTCCCACACAATGGGGCCGCAGGCAGCGTCGCTGTTATTTATAAATAAATATCCGAACGCCACAAAATACAAAGTCGTGCTTTACGGCTCCCTTGCAAAGACAGGAAAGGGACATATGACCGATGTTGCCATACTAGAGGTCTTGCCGCAGGAAAAAACAGAGATAATCTTCTACAGGGACAACATCGAACTTCCGCATGAGAACACGATGGACTTTTTCGCATACAACTCAATCGGAAACGAAAAGGGACACTTGAGAATAATGAGCATAGGCGGCGGAGATATACAGGTAGAAGGCATTCCGAATGACCCGAAACAAGAAGTATATCAAGAAAACTCCTTTGCGGAAATAGCTGAATACTGCAAAAAGCACAATATCCGCATAAGCGATTACGTCGAGGAAAAAGAGGGCGCAGGCATATGGGCATATCTCGCCTCCGTATGGGAAACGATGCGCCGCGCCATTCACGAGGGACTTACGACAACCGGCGTACTTGCAGGCGGACTGGGCGTGGAAAGAAAAGCAGAATATCTTTTCAATCAGCGCCATATAGATGAAAGCAAGGCTACAAAGGAAACGCGCATAGTCTGCTCATATGCTTTCGCGGCAAGCGAGCAAAATGCAGGCGGCGGAGTCGTTGTGACTGCGCCCACATGCGGAGCCTCCGGCGTACTTCCCGCGGTACTAAAATACAAAAGCGAAGCTCTCGGCAGTACGGAAGAAGAAATTCTGCGCGCTCTCGCAGTCGCAGGAATAACAGGAAATCTCGTAAAGCAAAACGCCTCTGTCAGCGGCGCGGAATGCGGCTGTCAGGCTGAAATAGGCACGGCTTGCTCAATGGCTGCTGCGGCTCTTGCTGAGCTTTTCGATATGGGTATAGACCAGATAGAGTACGCCGCGGAAATAGCTCTTGAACATCATCTGGGACTTACCTGCGACCCGATCTGCGGTCTTGTGCAGATACCCTGCATAGAGAGAAACGCCGTCGCTGCAATGCGCGCGATAAACGCCGTAACGCTCGCCTCATTCCTCACTTTTACAAGAAAGATATCTTTCGATCTCATAGTTCAAACTATGTACGAAACGGGAAAAGACCTCAATGCACGTTACCGTGAAACATCGGACGGCGGTCTTGCAAAACTCTACAAATAAATTTATGATACAGAAAAAGGCTTGGAATCGATTAAACGATTTCAAGCCTTTTTGATTTTTTAATATTTTCCGCGTTCAAGTTTTTGACTGCGAATATCTCTGCCGGCAAACAGGCATATCTCAAATTCTCCGAAAAGCCGAGATGTTATTCTGTCCTGATATTTTTCCATAAGCTCTCCGCGTTTGAGGTTGGTGTTTATTATCATCGACTTGCCGGAACACATTCGAGTGTTGACGATATTGTAAAGGCAGGAGGTCGTGAACTGATTCACAAGCTCCGTTCCAAGATCGTCTATTATGAGCAGGTCACATTCAAAATATCGATCTGTTTTTACGCTCGTTTCCTCTGAATTGTATCCTCGTGAAAACCTCTCATGTTCAAAGTCGGAAAAAATATTCTGTGCGCTCTCGTACACGACATCAAAGCCTCGGTCTATCACCGCTTTTGCACAGGCGCTGGAAAGATGGGTTTTTCCAAGTCCCGTCATTCCGATGAAAAGCAGGTTTCTTGCGTTATTCTCTTGGAAATCAGCCGCAAAGCTTTTTACGCTGTTATAGACACGCGCCATTTGCTCTCGTTCCGCGCCGCTGTAATATGAAAGGTCAAAATTGTCGAAATTCTGCTTTGCGATAAGTTTTCCAACTCCCGCGCTTTCATACCCTGCCATCACAAGGTCGCGCCTCATGCAGGAGCACATTTTGCCGTCAACATATCCTGTATCACGGCACTTGTCGCACTCATATTTTATATCGCTGAAATCCGCGGGATAGCCGTGTGAAAGAAGTATTTCGCGTCTTGCCGACAAAAGCTCGTCGTTGGCGCGTTTGAACTCCTCCATTTTTTTCCCTATATCCCCTTCTCCTGAAAGCGCGGCGGAAAATATTTTCATGCCTGTCTCGGCAAGAACATTGTCTATCGCTTCTATCTCAGGAAAAAGCATATGCAGTTTTTCTTTTCGCGCCTCCGCTTCTTTCTGAGCGCGAAAATTCTTTTCGCGGTATATTTCGGCGATCTTTTTGCAATTATCGGCGTTATATCCCATATGACGCTCCTTTTTCAGTATTTATTCTCCTGTTTTGATACCGTCTGCACGTCCTGCGCCGCGTTTTACCGCAAGTTCAAAAAACTCGTCAAGGTCAAAACTCGATTCCTTTTTCGAGTTTTTGCCCTGCGGCTTCTTCCCGCTTGATATGAGCGCATCCGCGTCAGCGGCTGTTTTACAGCCTGCCGCGTGCCATTTTTCAAGTATACTGTTCTCATATGCAAACGACGGTTTTTCAACAGTGCCGACGCTCATCATGACCTCATACGCTTTCTCTATGACCTCAAACGGCATATCCCACTCTGTTATCCATTTTTCTATAAAAGCAGCTTCTTTCTGTGTCAACGCACGCTCGCCTATACCGAAGAGTTTGCGTATATTGCTTTCGGCATCGTTCTTTTTGCGTTCTTTCTTTATGTATTTGTCGAGTTCGGGAACACTGACTATCCCGCTGTCGTAAAGCGAAAGAGCTACTTTTTCCACATATCTTACGGAAGCCTTGTCACGTCCTTTGCAATAAGTGCAAAGCATCATTATATATTCATCGTCAAGACGCAGATGATCCGAAAGATAAACTATGCTCGATATTTCCGTCTTTGTGAAAGTCTTTTCAAGTATCGTCTGGCACGCATCTATCAGAAGCGGTATATTTTGATTCTGAGCGCATATACGATTTATCTCTTCACCGGTGTACGAATCACGTTCTACCGAGGGAGCGCTTTTTCTTACGATATCAGTTTTTTGTTGCTGTTCTGGAGCCGGAGCACTTACTTCTCTCACAGCAAGCGAGCCTTCTTCAGTCTCCTCCTGTGCGTCAACAACTCCGGCACCGCGCCAAAACTCCAAGGAACGCACCACAGCAGAAACGGAAATACCCAAAAAATTCGCTATCTGAGTTTCATCGCAGAATCTGCCGCTCCCTAAAGCGATAAGTACTCTCAGATCTGCCTGAGAAGCTTTTGCGACAACATCTGCCGCTCCGCCGGGAAGACAGAACGCGCTTTTTCCGAATAAAAGATCATATTTCATTTTTCACCGTAAACCAAATAAATTTATTTTTTAATAATGCTCTTATATCTGTATATGCAAAAGTTATTTAAATCGCCGAAACGTATAAAAACATGGTTTCTTTTCCTAAAATATGAGACTAAACGTAAAATTTCCACATTATTTCCGCCTAAAAAACACGGGTTTATCCACATTTTCAACATAGTTTTCCACATCTCGGCTGAAAAAAAGTCCTTTTTTATCAGCATTTTCTGATTTTTCCACATTTTTTCGCGTCATTTCGCCAGATTTTTACGCCTCGCATTTTTCGTCAATCCTTGTGAGAAAAATGTCGGAAAACTTAGAAAAAAGTTTCGACGAAATGCGCCGAAATTTCGTTTTTTTCGCATTTCGTCATTTAGCATAAATTCAGATCAATTATCTTCGTCGACGGCGGACGCGTTTAGAAATACGTCCGCACGCTTGCCGTCCATATATTCGAAAATACCGGCAACGCCTATCATGGCGGCATTGTCGCCGCAATATTTCAGTTCGGGAAGAAAGAGCTTTATGCCGCGTTTTTCCGCAAGCTCCGAGACAGCGGCGCGCAAATGAGAGTTCGCCGCAACGCCTCCGGCAAGCGCAAGCGAAGTTATTTCGGGATATGCGTCAAGCGCCAGCGAAAGTTTTGCAATAACACCCGATACCGCGCTTTCCACAAAGCTTGCCGCAATATCTGCCTTGGGAATCTCCTCGCCTTTTTGCTCAGATGTGTTTATATAGTTAAGCACGGCAGTCTTTATTCCCGAAAAAGACATATCAAGCGTTTCACCTGTTATGGCAGAGGACGGGAATTTAAGCACAGGACTTCCCTCGTAAGCCAGTTTATCAAGTGCCGCGCCACCCGGATAAGGCATCCCCATAACGCGGGCTACCTTGTCGAACGCCTCTCCCATAGCGTCGTCGCGCGTACTGCCGACCGTTTTCGTTTTCGTATAATCGCTGACGATTACAAAGGACGTATGTCCGCCGGAGGCGATAAGCGTAAGAAAAGGAGGCTTAAGCTGAGGATTTGAAATATAATTGGCCGCGATATGACCTTTCATATGGTTCACCGAAACAAGCGGCAATCCGTGAGAATATGCAAGAGATTTTGCAAAGTTCACACCTACAAGCAAAGCACCTATAAGCCCGGGAGAACTTGTAACGGCAACTGCGTCTATATCCTTGTCGAGATCGGCTCCCGCTTCTGCAAGCGCTTCATACGCTATCTTGGAGATGACCTCGCAATGAGCGCGGCTTGCTATTTCGGGAACAACTCCGCCGAAACGCGCATGTATCTCTATCTGTGAAGCCACGATATTCGACTTGACATTAAACACGCCATTCCTATATTCGACGACGGCGCACGAAGTCTCGTCACATGAGCTTTCAAAGCTGAGTATCTGCATAAGGCTTCCCTTTCTTATTCCATGTAAAAATTATTTTTGTCTATGTTTCTGAAATCTTTTATTCTGTGAAAAGTAGAATAGTTTGAATTGTGGAAACTGTCCGCACCGTTGAACGCCGTGCGGCAGAGATAGATGATATCATCTCCGTCAAATTCAAAATCGACATACTGAAGACCGACTTTGTTACGGTCCATATCGCGGAAATCGTAAAGCACGGCTTCATCGCGCCAAACTTTTAAGTCGGAGGACGACATAAGCGTTTGATAATTGCGCGCACTGTCGGGACAGCCCTCATACAGGCGGCAGACAATGGAATAATACTTTTTGGATATCAGATCGTATTTTATCATGAATTTGGAAAAATTCGCCGGAAAATCCATGAGGTATGAATATTCAAGCATTTTTTCATGGTCGTTTAGATCGACCTCATAGCAAAGCGCTTTTTCTCTTTTGCCAAACCTCATTATATCGAGAAGCTTACCTTCAGGAGAAAGCACGAGAGTGCCCTCTATCGTCATTCGAGGAAGCGACATTTTTTCAAGTTCGGGTTTGAATCTGTCAAATTTGCGCGGCTCTGTAAAAGACCAGTTCTCCGGCATGAGCAGATCATCATTTTCGTCGCACGACATAACCATAGCAGCATGGCAATACTCCTTGTTGTCCCATGAGCCCCATTCCAGAGTTTCATATATTCTGCCGTTATAACGAACGATATTCTGCGGATTTTTATGTATACCGCTTTCGCCGTTTTTGCCGTTGGAGCCTCTGAGAAGCGTCGTGGGAGCGGAAAACGTTTTGCCGCCGTCGACAGATTTTCCTATTAGCAAGTCACCATACTCCGTGGAACACGCAAGCATATAAAGCTCGCCTTTATGTATAAACATCTTGCCCCAGAAACACGGCATAAGCTCGCTTACATATCTCCACGTCTTGCCGTCATCATCGGAGCGGTATATAAGAGTCAGATTCTGTGGGTGCGCGTGTGCATAAAGATCCATTGATGCCAACAAGAAACCGTCAGGATGTCTTACGATAGACGGAGAACAAAGATATCTGCCGGAAAAAGAATACGCCTCATCATCGGGGTGAAGATAATTTACAACAGTACCGATAGTCTTTCCGGTGCGTGCAAGACGAACTCTGCTTTTTCCTCTGCCGCTCTGAACAAAAAACTCAAAATCGGTATCGGAGCATAGCTCCTTTATAGTGTATTCTCCGGCAGAAGACTCTCCCGCTTTTACAAATTCGCCTTCATCGCGCTTGCGGAAGAAAACCTCGCATACTTCGTCATTTTCGGCAAGCCACTCAAAATGTATCTCGTTTTCACATGGAGCGATTCTGCAAATGTATATATCGCCCGTCTCATAAAGGAATGGACGATAAGGAGCATAGCTCCAAGTATTTATACCTTTCATAAAAACCCCTTTCAGACAAAATAAAAATTGTAAAGCAAAGCGTCTTCCATCGGCGCATCGTAAAATTTTCTGCGCTTTCCGACAAGCGTAAATCCCACTTTCTCATAAAGAGATATCGCCGCCTTATTTGATTCTCTGACCTCAAGCATTACGACGCTCGCTCCTGTTTGGCGCGCATTTTCCAAAAGCGCGTTTACTATCGCAAGTCCTACGCCCTTGCCTCGAAACTCGGGAACGGTAGCAATGTTGCATATTGATCTTTCGTCAAGCACTGCCGTCATTCCCGCATAGCCCGCAAACTCGCCGTCGCAGAACGCGGCTATGAAATATCCGCGTTCCGCTTCCTCCATTATGGCGTTTTTGCTCCATGGGTGATCAAAACATATCTTCTCAAGTTCAGCTGCAAAAGACGCGCTGAGCTCGTCTATTTTTCTTATCTCTATATTCATTTTTCTTCATCAAGCGAAAACATTTCGAAGATTCCCTTTTTAAGCTTTACATAAGCGAGCTGGTATTTCACGATATCCCCGCGCGCAAAGTCGCCTATCTCCTCGGGAAAAACTTTCACTTTGTATGAATATTCGGGAAAAAGTCTGTCAAGCACGTCTTTATGTCCCGATGTCATCGCAACGACTATATCGTTTTCCTTCATAAGCGCTTCGGTAATGGGGCGTGAACGGTGAGGAATATAATTGTATTTTTCGATACCGACACTTTCAAGCGTGAACGCCGCGTCTTTTCCGATAGGCAGAGAGCCAAAGACGAATGTTCCTGCACTGGAGGCGGAATATTTATCCGAACCGAACTGTGCAAGTATCGCCGCCGCCATGGGACTGCGGCAGGTATTCATGGAACAGACGAAAAGGACTTTTGTTTTTTCCGTCATGCAAGCTCCGCACGCATAGGCTGCGCTTCAACCGCGTCTGCTATCGCGCCGGCAATGCCGTTTTCGCAAAGTTCAATAGCGCCCGTATCGCAAAGATGAGTCAGAGAGGGATCTAAGGGAAGCTTTGCGAGAACGGGGATACCGTACCGGGCGGCTACTTCTTCGATGTTGCTGTTTCCGAAAAGATGTATCTCCTTTCCGCAGTCGGGACATTTGACATAGCTCATGTTCTCAACTATGCCGATTATCGGGATATTCATAAGCTTAGCCATATTTACGGCTTTTGAAACTATCATGGAAACAAGATCTTGAGGGCTTGTCACTATGATTATTCCATCAAGAGGAAGAGATTGAAAAACGGTGAGCGGAACGTCGCCTGTTCCGGGAGGACAGTCTATCATCATACAATCCACATCTCCCCAGACAACATCCGTCCAGAACTGTTCTACCGTACCTGAAATAACGGGACCTCTCCATACAACGGGAGAAGTTTCGTCCTCCATAAGCAGATTTACGCTCATAACGTCTATACCCGTCTTTGTTTTCATCGGCATGATACCGCCGAGAGGCGCCGCTTCGCACATACCGTGAAGTCCGAACGCCTTGGGAATCGACGGACCTGTGATATCCGCGTCGAGTATTGCCGTTTTAAGACCGCGGCGATTCAGCTCAACGGCGGTAAGGCCCGTGACGAGCGATTTTCCGACGCCGCCTTTACCGCTGACGACGCCTATGAGCTTATCTACTTTGCTGAACTGATTTACGGGAGTAAACGCAGGCTTTTGCTTGTTACTGCCGCAGTTCGCGGAGCAGGAGGAGCAGTCGTGAGTACACTCCGGAACCTCCACTTCATATCTCTTTTCTTCCATCTTTTTTAAACTCCTTTGATATCCTTTTGATATTTTTTGTAATTATATGCGTGTATACGCGTCAGATAAGTTTAAATCCGAAAAAATCTTTTGTGTTGTTGTAGCATATGTCGCATACCATCTGTGCAAGAGCTTCGATATCGAGCGGATATTCGCCTCTTTCAACAAATCCCGCGATAAAGGAGCAGAGCGCGCGGCGGAAATATTCATGTCTTGTATAAGAAAGCGCACTTCGGGAATCCGTGAGCATTCCGAGAAATTTTCCGAAAGCGGCCGAGTTTGCGTAAGACCGGAAATGATCTTTCATGCCGCTGAGATGGTCGTTGAACCACCAAGCCGCGCCCTGAACAACATTAGGAAGTCCCATAAGTCCTTCGCTCTCTTCGCTTGCGTACTGGAAGCAGCCTGCAAGGTCTGCAATCTGTTCGTTGTCAGCGGGATTGAGCGAATAAAGCACCGTTCTGGGAAGCGCGCTGTCGGAATTGAGCGCATCGAGCATAGCGCCAAGAGCCGCCGTACTGTTCTTTCCGCTTATAGTGTCGTATCCGCGGTCGGGACCGAGCTTCTTGAACATCACGCTGTTCGTATTTCTCATTGCTCCGAAATGTATCTGCATAACGAATCCGTGTTTTACATACTCTTTTCCGAGGAAACGGATAAGAGCATTTTTATATGCGGAAACGGCGTCAGCAGGAACTTCGTTTCCGGAGATTGCTCTCTTGAACGCCGCGCCGGCAACCTTCTTGACCTGTTCTTCGAAAAGCGTGCCGTCGAATACTACTTCGTTGTCGAAGCTGTGGTCTGAAGTGCGGCAGCCGAGACATGCGAAATATTCTATTCTGCTTGCCAAAACTTCGCAAAGTTTTTCAAACGTATCGATTTTGACTCCGGCAACTTCACCAAGGTGTTGGATATAATCTGCAAATCCTGCGGCGTCTATATTAAGGCTCTTGTCGGGACGGAACGCGGGAAGAACGACGGGGGAAAAGCTCTTGTCTTCGCGCAGAGCAATGTGATATTCAAGAGAATCTGCCGGATCGTCAGTCGTGCAGAGAAGTTTTACATTGGAACGTTCGATTATCTTGCGTGTGGAAAGACCTTCTGACAAAACTTTCTTTGTCACGTTCCATATCTCCTCGCAGTTATCGGGACAGATAACTCCCTCGTATCCGAAGTAGCGCTTGAGTTCCAAATGGGACCAATGATATATCGGATTGCCTATAAGACAGGGCATACATTCTACA
Organism: uncultured Eubacteriales bacterium; assembly: GCA_949299535.1. Lineage (GTDB taxonomy): Bacteria > Bacillota > Clostridia > Oscillospirales > CAG-272 > UMGS731. The sequence continues at coordinate 21,237 of CASGAQ010000012.1, forward strand.
AACGCTTCAAATTTTTCATAATCGTCGGCATCTCCCGTGATAAGGCGCTCAGACACGCCGCAGGAGCGCATTGCACGCCATTTGTAATGGTCGGCGGCAAGCCATACCTGCGTGATATTTTCGAATTTTTTGTCGCGGGCGATATCCTCGGGACTCATATGACAGTGGTAGTCGATTATCGGCATAGCGGATGCGTAGTTATGATAAAGTACTCTTGCAAGCTCGCTGTCAAGCAAAAAATCATGATCCATGAAGTTATTCATTTTTTCATTCTCCTGTTCCTGCCGCAGTGAACGGCATTAAGACATCATTCGATATTTATCAAGCTTTTATTTTAAATTATATACCAATTTGTCATTAAATGCAATAATATATTTTATTTCACCCGAGCAAATTAAAAGTAATGTGTCTTTTTATCCCGCAAAAAATATTTTCATGTTTACTTTCGAAGAAAATCATGATAAAATGTTTATCAATAAAGATCCGAAAGGCTGATTTGATGAAATATTTATTTTTCGATATTGAGGGAGCCTGCCCGAAGCTCGGAACGATAGCGACGTTCGGCTATGTTATCACAGACGAAAATTTCCGTGTGTCCGAGCGCGAAGACATACTTATGAATCCCAATTCAAAATATGACTGGTATGTTTTAAAAAATCTGCTCTCATACACAAAAGCTCAGCTTGCCGCAGAACCGAAATTCGATTTTCACTATAAGAATTTAAAGAGACTGCTGGAAGATAAAGACACGCTGGTATGCGGATTCAGTATTTCAAACGACCTTAAATATCTCAACAGCGAGTGCAGAAGATATTCTCTGCCTCCTATTATTTTCCGATATATAGACATACAAACGCTCACAGACAAAATATTTGAAAGCCGCAACCAAATAGGCATAGAGCGCGCATACGCGCTTCTCGGCATAGAGGACAAAATACTTCTTCACAGAAGCGATGAGGACGCTCTCGCCGCCATGAAAGTAGCAGAAAAGATATGCAGTCTGAAAGGCTTGAGTCTGTCCGAACTCGCCGAACGGTACGCCTGCACGGGAAAAAACTCCGCTCCTGACAAAAACGCAGATAAGAAAAGCGAAAGATCACGGTCAAGAGCCAAACACATCGGCAAAACAAAGCCGAAAGCATAACACCTTTATCTCAGGAGAATATTTTATGCAGCAGCAAACCAAAAACGATATGAAAGAAGCTTTAAAAAAACTTATCGCCAAAAAGAGTATAAACAAAATAACTATAAAAGAAATAACAGACGAGTGCGGACTTAACCGAATGACGTTTTATTACCACTTCAAAGATATATACGACCTTCTGGAATGGAGTATTCAGACGGAGGCTTATTCTTCTGTCCAAAAAGACTACGATTATAAAACATGGGACGAAGGACTCTTAAAAATTTTTTATGTAATGCTTTATAACAAAAAATTTTATCTTGATGTCATGCGATCCGCGGGAATGGAATATTTTGAAAAATATCTTATGCGATATTTGCAAAATATTTCGGAGGACCTCGTAGATGAAGAAACAGCAGGACTTTTTGTCGATATCACGCACAAATCTTCCCTTGCCGAATACTATAAGTACGTGCTGACGAGTCTTATAATATGCTGGATGAAAAAAGGTATGCGCGAAAATCCCGATTATGTAGTGGGGTACATACGTTCCATCGTCAAAAACGGTATGTCGTCGACCATATTATCGCTTCGTCAGGAAGTGGAGCCATACTGCGGCGAAACACAAAATAAGCCGCAGAACTGAAATTGCACCACTTTTAAAGTTTAATCAAAAAAGTAATTTTGAATATTGCCCTAATATGCGAAAATTGATATAATTATAATGCAAGGGTGACACATAAAAAGAGCCTGCAAATAATCAACAAATTCACGAGAGAAAGGATTTGATACCATGAAAAAAAGAATCATTTCTTGTTTTACGGCACTTGCGCTGATCTTAAGCATGAGCGTTATGTTCTGCTCCTGCTCTTCCGCGCCCAAGGCGCCTGAAGGAACGGTGACACGCATAACGATAGACGTGAACCCCAGCGTTGAACTTATGGTTGATGATGAAAACAAAGTGGTTGCCGTAACTGCTCTTAACGATGACGGCAGTATACTTATCGCCGGAGAAACGATAGTCGGCAAAGACGCGGAAGACGCAGCGGAACTTATAGTTTCCCTCAGTGCCGATACCGGATATATCGTAAAAGGCGAAGTAAGCGCAGATGAAAACACGGTTAAGATCTCCGTTTCCGGCAATTCCGAATATGCCGAACACCTTAAAAATACCATTGAGCAAAACACCGCGGAGTTTATGGAAAAGCATGACATAAACGGTAAAGTGGAAAAGATCGAAGCGGCAAAAATGGACACGCTTCGTCAGATAGCCGCAGGAACTTCCGGTTTTACGGCAGAAGAGCTTGAAACCATGAGTGAAAATGATCTTTACAAAGTAATTGCCGCAGGAAGGATAGAAACTGCTCTGCTTCTTACACAGGATCTGAGAGAAGCATACAACACGGCAAAAGAATATGAGATCTCCTTTGCCGAACGCAAAGCGACAGCCGCCGTTATCGAAGGTATGGGCAATATCTACACACTTGTCCATGCAGGATACAAAACAGCTCTTGAAGCATACAGCTCCGCTATAAAAGCGATAGATGATTTCAGATACGAAACACTCGTTTCCCCTGATTCAGAATATCAGGAATCTCTTGCCAAACTACGCGAAGCAAAAACAGAGCTTCTCAAACAAAAGAACTATGTTGCCACTCTTGATATAAACGGCGAAGAATACGCTTCCGCTTCCCTCACACTTACTATGAAAGAAGAAACATATGAAGCGGCTCTGTCAGCTTACGAGAAGCTCGGAGAGATCGCAAACTCCACGCTTGAAAGCCTTATCTCAACGATGAGAAGTTGCGAACAGGCGCTCATCTCGCTCGAAGAAAACTTCAGCGACGATATAAAAGCAGAACTGACAGCTCACGCAAAAGACCTTGAAAACGCAGTAAACGAAGCAAAAGATGGATTTTTCGCAGAGTTTGAAGCGGCTCACAAGGACGACATCGAAGCAATAGAAGCCGACCTTATCGCAAGAAAACAGGAACTTATAGCTTCTGCCAAAAATTCATAATATTGCTTTTTGAAAATAAAAACTCTGTTTTTCCCAAAACAGAGTTTTTATTTTTTATAAATCCATTGTCAAAAGCGCCTCATTTTGATAAAATATAAATATATTTATCTTGAAAAGATACTGATGGAGGTATTTATGCGTACGATAGGAAATATAATCTGGTTTATATTCGGCGGATTTTTAATGAGCTTGGCATGGTTCTTATTAGGTGTATTGCTTTGTATTACCATAATAGGCGTACCGTTTGGACTGCAATGCTTCAAATTTGCCAGTCTTAATCTGGCACCGTTCGGAAAAGAGATCCGCGTTCAGTTTTCGGAACATCCGATCGCAAACCTTATATGGGCAATATTGGCAGGCTGGGAAATGGCTCTGGGATATCTTTGCTCCGGTCTTATATGCTGCATTACGATAGTCGGTATCCCGTTCGGACTCCAGGCTTTCAAAATGATGCAGCTTGCTTTCCTTCCCTTCGGAGCTGATATAATAAAAACAAAATAACAGAAAAGAGCGGTTTGCACCGCTCTTTTTTAACTTTTATTGATCTTATTTCATGCCCTGTTCGTAGGATTCGATCATTTTCTTTACCATCTGACCGCCTACGGAACCTGCCTGTTTGGAAGTAAGATCTCCGTTATAACCTTCCTTGAGGTTTACACCGACTTCGTTTGCCGCTTCCATTTTAAATTTGTTGAGCGCTTCTTTTGCTTCGGGAACAAGTGCTTTGTTGCTGGACATAATTTATATTTCTCCTGAATAATTTTTTGAAGATCGTAAATACTTTTTCCGTTCTTCTGAGTGCGCCCGCGCCGCTGCACGGTCATCATCTTAGGAACGATTTTCTTTTAAGACACGGGATATTTCCCATGTCCTCTTTGAGCAAGCTCTGCATTTGCTTTCTTGCTCTGGTCTTATTATAAGCGAAAGCTCATCTTTTATGAATGGCAATTTTTTGTTTTAAAAACAATAAAAAGACCACTGTGTCATATCAGAGAAAGCGGCATATAATGTAATGCGGGAATAAAAATTTCCGCAAATAAGCAATAAAGGGATACCCGTATGGAAACAAGGATTATAATTACGGGTTCGCAGACGTCCGCCATAAAGGCTCGGCGTCATTTGGAAAGCAACGGGATCAGAGCAAAAATCGTAAGAGCTCCCAAAGACCCGAACGAAGGCTGCCGCTTCGGCGCCGAGATAGGTCTTGCTTTCGTTCCGCGCGCAAAATCGCTTCTCGACGAGGCAAATATATATTATTCCGATATAATAAAACCGTATTGAAAGGTCAGATATGATATATTTCGACAACGCCGCAACGACCTTTCCAAAACCTCCCGAAGTCATTCGAGGAATGACGGACTGTATGAGAAAATTCGGCGGAAATCCCGGCAGAGGCGCTCACCCACTCGCGCTTGCCGCGGCGGAAGCAGTATATGACGCAAGAAGCGAAACAGCTTCGTTTTTCGGTTCTGACAAGCCGGAAAACGTTGTTTTTACATCTAACGCCACGCAGGCTCTGAACACAGCCATATTCGGAACGGTAAAACCGGGCGATCATATTTTGATCTCGAATTTAGAGCATAACAGCGTGCTTCGTCCCGTGGCAGAACTTTACCGCAGGGGAATAGCCTCATATACGGTATTCGATGCGCTGGGAAGCGACGAAGAAACGCTCGAAAACATAAAAAGAGCTTTTCGGCGCAATACGCGAGCAGTCGTGACGACTCATGTTTCGAACGTCTGCTCCAAAAAACTTCCAATAAAAGAGATATCCGAATTTTGCCGACTGAGAAATGCGGTCCATATCATCGATGCCGCACAAAGCGCAGGCATATACGATATCAACATAAAAGACGGAGCTTCTATTATTTGCGCTCCCGGACATAAAGGTCTTTACGGCCCTCAGGGAAGCGGATTTTGCCTTTTTGCAGACGATTTCGATTTTTCGCGGTTTACCCCTCTTTTATACGGCGGAAACGGTTTCAATTCCGCAAAAACACAGATGGGAAATACTCCGCCGGAATCTTTTGAAGCGGGGACAGTCGCAGTACCGAATATCACGGGACTCTGCCGCGGCATAAAGTTTGTAAAGAAGCTCGGCACAAAGCGCATACGCGAACACGAGAGCGCGGTCTGTGCCAGAATACGCGGGTGCCTTGAAGAATTTAAAAAAGTCAAGATATATCTGTCGGAAGAGCCGTGCGCTTCCACTCTTTTGTTCGGAGCGGACGGCATAAGCGGAACAGAGCTGTCCCTGCTTCTTGCCCGACACGATATCTGCACAAGAGCGGGACTGCATTGTTCCCCGCTCGCTCACGACGCTCTCGGTACCGGAGGTGACGCCGTAAGACTCAGTTTTTCCGTATTCAACACATTTGCGGAAGCAGACGAATTTTGCAAGGTCTTAGGAAATCTGTTGCGATAAGAACCCAAAAAGACACGGTCAACCCGTGTCTTTTTTATATTAACTCTTCACTTGATATTTAAACGAAAGGCTTATTATCTTTGATCTGCTTTTTCGGAATAAATAAAGTCTGCATATCTGACGGTCTCCATTGCGTCGGCGGCGTATTTGTCCGCTCCTATTCGTTGTGCATACTCTTTTGTAAGCACTGCTCCGCCTACGACTATCTTACACCAAGGCGCGCGTTCGCGTAAAAGTTTTATCGTTTCTTCCATAGCGGGAACGGTCGTTGTCATAAGAGCGCTGAGTCCCGCAAGAGGTGCGTGAAGTTTTTCCACTGTTTCCGCGACTTTTTCCGGCGGAACATCCTTGCCGAGGTCTGTCACGGAAAAACCGTAATTTTCAAGCAGAAGTTTTACGATATTTTTACCTATGTCGTGAACATCTCCGTGTACCGTTGCAATAACGAAATCGCATTTTTTCGTCATCACAGAATTTGACGAAGAAACGAAAGTTTTTATCTCTTCAAAAGCGCTCTTAGCCGATTCCGCGCTTATAAGAAGCTGCGGAAGATATATCTTTTTCTCCTCAAAGCCTTTGCCCACCGTATCGAGCGCAGGTATGACTTCCTTGTTTACAATATCAAGCGCAGGAACGATTTTCAAAAGCTCTTTTGTAAGAGCCGAAGCTTTTTCGCGCAGTCCCTTTATAATGGCAGTTTGAAGCTCAGTCTCTCCCAAGCTTGCCTGAGTCGCGACTGAAGTCGGCGCTGATGAAGCGGTCTGAACAGGAAGAGAAGCGGCAAAACCGATATAGTCCGCACAATTTTCGTCCAAGCCGTGCAGAGCGCGGTATGCGTAATATGTTTTCATCATATCCGAGGAATAAGGATTCATTATCGCGGCTGAAAGTCCGTTTTCAAGCGCAAGCGCGAAAAACGTGCTGTTTACGGCATCGCGCGCAGGAAGTCCGAAAGAAATATTCGAAACGCCTAAAGAAGTATGGCAGCCAATCACTTTTTTGATATGAGAGAGCGAACCGAGCGTGGCAAGAGCCGCCTTATTGTCCGCGCTGACAGTCATTGCAAGCGTATCGAAAACTATATCTTTTTTTGAGATACCGTATTCGGAGGCAACCGAGATTATCTTTTCGGCTATCTCTATTCTCTCTTTTGCCGTTTCCGGTATGCCGCGCTCGTCCAGCGTGAGCGCTACAACTACGCCGCCGTATTTTTTCACGAGCGGGAAGACAGAGCGCATACTCTCCTCCTTGCCGTTGACAGAGTTTATCATCGCTTTGCCGTTGTACAGACGAAGCGCCGCCTCCATAGCTTTCGTGTTTGCCGTATCTATCTGCAAAGGCAGATCTATCACCGCCTGAAGCTCGCAAATGGTTTGGCAGAGCATTTCTTTCTCATCTATCTCGGGAAGTCCCACATTCACGTCTAGTACATGAACGCCTTTTTCCTGCTGAGCTATGCCCTCTTGAAGAATATATCCGATATCTTTTTCAACAAGCGCCTGTTTGAATCTTTTTTTACCGGTGGGATTTATCCTCTCGCCTATAAGAACGGGAGAAGATGAAAAACGCACGGCGTGCGTATAAGAAGAAACACAGGTAATATTTTTCTGCGTGACAGGAACAGGAGCGATATCCCTTAACGCTTTTATTACCTCGCTTATATATTCGGGAGTCGTACCGCAACAGCCTCCGGCGATACGCACACCTGCCTTTACCGCCTCAGATACCTGTGCGGCAAACTCTTCCGCGCCGATATCGTAAACGGTATTAACCCCGTCGCTTTTCGGAAGTCCTGCGTTGGGTTTGAGCAGTACCGGAATTGACGAACACTCAAGCAGTTCTGCAACAACTCCGCGAAGCTGATTTGGACCAAGGGAACAGTTTGCGCCTATCGCATCAACTCCAAGCCCCTCCGCCATGGCAACCATTGCGGCAGGGGATGCCCCCGTCATAAGTTTTCCGTCTTCTCCGTATGCGTTGGAAACGAAAATCGGGAGCTTACAATTTTCTTTGGCCGCAAGTATTGCCGCTTTCGTTTCGTAACTGTCGCTCATTGTTTCTATCATTATAAGATCGGCTCCGTATTTCGCGCCGAGCTTGACTGTTTCCGCAAAGACAGAGACAGCTTCTTCAAAATCAAAATCGCCGTAAGGCTTCAGCAATTTCCCTGTCGGGCCGATATCAAGCGCAACAAATTTTTCCTGAACTCCGTCAGATAACCTTGCCGCGCGAAACGCCGTTTCCACGGCGCTTTTTATTATTTGTTCAAGCTCATCCGGGGTAAATTTAAGAATATTGGCGCCAAACGTATTTGTATTAACAATATTCGCTCCGGCATTAAAATAATCACGGTGTATCCTCTCTATGACATCGGATCTGGTAAGATTCCAGCGTTCGGGCAATTCTCCCGGCAGAAGTCCTTCCTTTTGCAAAAGCGTGCCCATACCACCGTCAAGAATAACGGTATTTTCTTTTAAAAACTCATTTATATTCATTTTTTTCTCCCATGGAGTTTCAAAAAATTATAATTTTTCCATGCCTATAATAGCGGTAACGGATTTCGACGGAGACATGAGAAGGCTGTCATTCAAAGTCAATCCGAGTTTTCTCTCACAGTCCAAAGCCATAAAAATGCTGCGCTGAAGTTCCAAAGGCAAATCCCCGTAACCGGGGCTGAATCTGGGACGAGTATTCATTCCCAACGAAGCCGCAAAGTCCGATATCTCCGAATTGAAAATATCGCAAAGACTTTCAACACGCTCGGCTCCTATCGCCTGGAACAAATATGACTTTGAAGGCGACGTACGCGAATACCGCGCAATAAGCCTGTCCATCGCAAGTCCTACCGTTGCGGCAAAAAGAACTATACGGCAGCAGTTTTCAAGATTTTTTTTGAGATTTTTGCTTTTCGACTCCGCAAATCCGAGATCTACAACGTCTCCGTTAAAAGAAATGTCATATTCGGTATAGCAAACTTTGTAGCAAAGCTTGCCCGAACACTCGTCTAAACATTCACGAAGAAGCGACATCAAATCATCGCTCGCCTGACGGCAACCCGCATAGCGCAGTATCTCTTTTATATTGAACTCAGGTTCAGTGTAACTTTTATAAAAAACCGTGTTCGTCATTTGCCCAAAATATCCGAAAGGTTGTTCTGCACCTTGAAAGCGACGTCGGGTTTATTCATTGAATAAACGTGAACATTCGTTATGTTGTTTGCATAAAGGTCGATTATCTGGTCCGTCGCATAGGCGATCCCTGCCTGCTTCATAGCCGCCGGATCGGAGCCGAATTTATCTACAAGGCTTTTAAATCTCTGCGGCATGAAAGAACCTGAAAGTTTGACCGCTCTTGCGACTTGATTTGCATTCGTTATCGGCATTATACCTGCAACGACAGGAACCGTGATACCCGCTTCTCTTATTTTATATAGGAAGTTATAGAGCAGATTATTGTCGAAAAACATCTGCGTCGTTAAAAATTCACAGCCGGCGTCGACTTTTTCCTTGAGATATTTGATATCCTCTTTCTGATTTGCACTTTCGGGGTGTACCTCGGGATAGCACGCGCCGCCGATGCAAAAATTTTCTCCGCTTTCTTTAAGTTCACGAATAAGATCGATAGCGTGGCGATACGCCCAAAGCGAACGGTCCTGTCCCTCCATTTCGGGAGTAAGATCGCCGCGCAGAGCCATGACGTTTTCAATACCGGCGTTTTTCATATCTTCTATACGGTTCTTGACCGTCTGTTTGGTTGAAGAAACGCACGTAAGATGTGCAAGAGTGGGAACGTCGTATTTTTCCTTTATATCCTTGGATATATCAAGCGTATATTTGCTCGTTCCGCCGCCCGCTCCGTATGTAACGCTCATAAAAGCGGGTCTTAATGTAGCGATCTCCTCTACCGCGCTTTTGACACTCTCAAAATTCGCATCCGTCTTCGGCGGGAAAACTTCAAAAGAAAGCGAGAGCTTTTCATCTCTGAGTGTATCTATAAGTTTCATATTCTATCTGCCTTTTCCTGTTTTATTTTTTTGCAAAAAATTCATCGTAGTCATTGTAGTATTTTATAATAATTTATAGTATAATATATTTTCAGTAAATATGCAACAAAAAATTTCAGCGCGCAAATACTTAAATCTTGCGGCTGACTGCGATTTTTAATTTTTACAAAACACTTATCAAAACTCACACGGAGGCAATGCATGACGTTTATCTATATTGCGGCAGGAGCGCTGTCATCTATCGCCATACTGTATATTTTTCTGATCTTGCCGAGCAGAAGGAAAAAGAAAACGGCAGAATTTTTCTCAGAGCAAAGAAACTTTGCTCACAGAGGTCTTCACGGAGACGATATACCGGAAAACTCCCTTACCGCTTTTGAGCTTGCCTGTGTCGCAGGATACGGCATAGAGCTTGACGTTCACATAACGGCAGACGAAAAGCTCGTTGTATTTCACGACGGCACGCTTGAGCGTATGTGCGGAATCGAAGGAAAAACAGAAGAAAAAACGCTTGCCTTTCTCAAGACGCTTTATCTCGGAAAAACGAAAGAAAAAATACCTTCTCTCGAGGAAGCGCTCTCTATTATAAACGGCAGGGCGCCGCTCATAGTGGAAATAAAAGGCGAGAGCGTAAAAGATATGCGCGTCTGCGAACTTTTGAGCGCGGCTCTTAAAAAATACTCCGGCAAATGGTGTGTGGAATCATTCAATCCTTTTTATCTGCGCTGGTGGAAAAAGCACCAAAAAAATGCTGTGCGCGGTCAGCTCGCCTGCAAAATGCGCGGAGGAAAAGGTTTTTTCGCTCACACAAAAAACTTTGTTCTCGAACATCTTCTGCTGTGCGCGCTGTCGCGTCCGGACTTTGTCGCTTACGAAGTAAACGGCAAAAACAATCTCTCATTTCGTGCTTCCCGCGCGCTCGGAGCATATCCCGCAGCCTGGACCATACGCTCGCAGAAGGACAAGGAAAATGCGGAAGGAAGCTTCGGTGCTATCATATTCGAAAATATAAGACCGTGACGCTTCTCAAATATATACAACGTAAAGCGACTACCCCAAAAATCAAATATTCTATATATTTTTCTTGACAAACAACTTTTTTTTTATTATACTTTAAGATAACCATATAATATAAAATGGAATTTAAGGAGAAACACAACATATGTCTTACAAAAAAGATTATGCGCTCAGCAAAAACTATGAACAAATAGGCGAGTGGGACGCATACTGGAAGCAGCTTTACATAGAATATCAGCAATCCATCGAAGAAGGTCTTGACATCGAAGCTTACAAAGATGTTTTCACCGCTGTACACAATATGCCCAACAATAAATATAAGGAAACTTTGGGCAACGCACTCTTCGACATTATAAAAGATGCAAAAACAAAAGAAGGCTACAAATACAACGAGCCTTCCGATCTTGAAGGAATAAAAGCGCTCCGTAAGCCCTATGATTTCAAAATGACAATGCCCGCAACAGAGGCAGAACTCAGAGAAAAAGTTTCCGGCGCAATATACGGAAGAATCTGCGGCTGTCTTCTCGGCAAAACCGTTGAGGGTATGAAGAGCAACGAACTTATTCCTTTCCTCAAAGAGTCCGGCAACTGGCCCATGCACCGCTACATATACAAAACGGACGTTACCGACGAAGTTGCGGCAAAATATAAATACAAACTCAAAACAAGATGTTTCGCAGATGATATCGAATGTGCTCCCTGGGATGACGACACAAACTATGTTGTCCTCGCTCAGAAAATAGTTCAGAAATACGGCAGAGATTTCACTCCCAAAAACGTTCTCGATTCTTGGATAGAACGTCAGCCCAAAACCGCTTACTGCACTGCCGAAAGAGTTGCATACCTCAACTACCTCAGAGGTTTTGACGCTCCCGATACAGCCGTATACAAGAACCCCTACCGTGAATGGATCGGCGCTCAGATCCGCGGCGACTATTTCGGTTATATCAACCCCGGCAACCCCGAACTTGCCGCTGAAATGGCTTGGAGAGACGCCTCCATCTCCCATGTTAAAAACGGTATCTACGGCGAAATGTTTGCCGCAGCCATGATAGCATGCGCTGCTGTAACAGACAATATCAAAGACATAATCTACGGCGGTCTTGCTCAAATCCCCGCAACATCAAGACTTTACGAATCCGTTGTACGCCTTGTAAACAGATACGACGAAGGTGTTACAAGAGAAGACGCTTTTGCCGATATTCACGCCGAATGGAACGACCTTAAAGCTCATGACTGGTGCCACACTATATCCAACGCTCTTATCGTTGTAGCATCCATTCTTTACGGCGAAGGCGACTACGGCAAATCCATCTGCATGTCTGTTGAAACAGGTTTTGACACAGACTGCAACGGCGCGACGGTCGGCTCCGTTATCGGTATGATAAACGGTGAATCCGGTATCGACGAATACTGGAAAGCTCCTACAAAAGGTATTCTTGATACAACTATTCTCGGTGCAAGCAAGGCTCCTATCTCCGAGCTTATCGATAAAACGATGAAGCATATGCCCGCAAAAGACGCTGAAAACAAATAATCAGTCTGATAATCGATAAAAAATAAAACCCGCACATATGTGGGTTTTATTTTTCGTTTTATATACTGCGATATGCAGTAAGTTAATTATATGAACTATATAATAGTAATTATAAATTAAAGAAAGAGAGCAGGTAGGATTTACCTGCTCTCTTTTATGGAGCGGATTACGGGGCTCGAACCCGCCACCTCGACCTTGGCAAGGTCGCGCTCTACCAAATGAGCTAAATCCGCATTGATGTTTAGAATTTTATCACACTTTTTAATTATTGTCAATACCTTTTTTGATTTTTTTTGAAACTTGACAAAAAAGAGCACATATAATATAATTTTTTCGAAAGGACTGAATACTTTGAGAAAAAATATTATCTTTATATTGACTTTAATAATGGCAGCCGCCATTGTTGTACTTCACACTGATATAAAATCCGTTGACGAATATTATCTTGAGAACGCAGAGAATATAACGGAAGAAAGCAATACAGTTTTTATATCCGTACGCTGTGACAATATTCTCGAAAACCTTGAAAAGCTTGACAAAGAACTTTACGACATTATACCTAAGGACGGGATAATAATAGAAAAAACGGAATATGTCCTGCGCGACGGCGACAGCGTTTTCGACATTCTTATGCGCGCGGCAAAGCTTAACAGGATAACGATAGACTATACAGGCAGAGAAAATGTTTATGTCAAGGGAATAGATAACATATATGAGTTTTCCTGCGGAGAACGCTCAGGCTGGACGTATCTTGTAAACGGAGAAACTCCGCTTACCGCGTGCTCTTCATATGAGCTGAAGTCCGCGGATGTGATAGAATGGGTATTCACCTGCGATTTTTCCCTTGACGTATATGAGTAGAGCAATGCATTTGCCGATGATATTCCACATTTTCATCGGAAAAGAGTGAGAAAATATTTATATTTTGCCGACATTATTATATATGGTATATTAGATCATCAACTATATGGTATATTAGATCATCAACCAACATACACAAACTGCAAGCGAGGCTTATTTTATGAAAAAATCAGACTGTTTTAAACAAAAAATTTTGAAATGGGCAAATATCTCCTACTCATCTGACAATAAGTTTCATACTGCTGTCTTCATCTTGATCATGACGCTTCTTATCTTCGCGTGCTTTCCTGTGCAAAAGGCAAAATGCGAAACAGTTTTATATCCGTGCGATGATATAAGCTACCACAGTCAGTATATAAAACAATTTGACGCGTTTTACAAAGGTCAGCTCCATCTCGATCTGGAAGTCGACCCAAAACTCGCCGAACTTGAAAACCCTTATAACACTGCGGAAAGAGATGCCTCAGGCGCATTTTATCATTTCGATCATGCATATTATGATGGAAAATATTATTCGTATTTCGGAATCGCGCCTGTTTTCATCGTGTATTATCCTTTTTATATAGTCCACGGCTCGCTTCCGAACAATGCTTTTGCCTGCCTGATACTTGCCGTTTACGCTGTTATCTTTATGTCGCTTGCTTTTAAAGAAATCATAAGAAGATTCTGCGAAAAACCGAACATATATCTCTATATGCTGGGTTTCATCGCCGTTGTATCCGCAACAGGAATATATATGGGCGTATTCTGCTCCGACGTTTACTATATAGCGGTATTGTCCGCGCTGGCATGCGCTGCGGCATTCGTATTTTTTGCTTTTCGCGCCGCGCGCGAAACAAAAGTAGCCAAGAGAGCCGTTTTTCTTGTACTCTGCTGCCTTTGCCTCGTTCTTACCGTATGCTCCCGCCCTACTATGGCGTTAGCATGCGCCGCGGCTTTTCCGATATTAGCGGAGCTTTTATGGAAAATAAGAAAAGAAACCGTCAGCTCAAAAATAATCTCCGTATCGGCATTCGCTTTTCCTCTTGTGGCAGGTGCCGCCGCCGTGATGTGGTTCAACTTCGCACGCTTCGGCTCGCCGTTTGATTTCGGCGCCAATTATCAGCTCACGGTAAACGATATTTCGGAAAACACGATTGAATTTTCATTTTTGTTTTCCGCATTTTTCTCGTTCTTTCTCTGTCCTCTGTTTTTTACGAAAAAATTTCCGTTCGGAGAAATGCAGTTAAAACTCGTCCTTCCCGACGAGGCGAGATATGTTTATTCCGATATATATGTAGGAGCTTTTGCCTACGGTATTCCCTGCGGAATTTTACTTTACCCATTCGTAGCGGCGCTTGACAGACGAGCGGGCAAAAAGGATGCCACAAAAGACGTATTTGTCTTTTTAACTTTTGTTATATGCTTTATTGTCGCTTTTGCCGATTTCTGCCTGGCCGGAGTCAATATGAGGTATATTTACGATATCACCCCAATACTCGCTCTCGCCGGTGCTTTTACTCTGCTGTCTCTTCAGGAAAAAACTCACGCAAGACACAAAGCAGTAACAACAGTTCTTGCAATTCTGCTTTTTGTGTCGGCGATATATACAAACATATGCGCGGTTTATACTATCGCAACAAGATAAGCAGCTCTCAAAAAAACAAATATCAAAGAAATGGTCTTAAAATATAATGAGAAAAAAACGCCTTAACCGCGACTAACAATACAGAAACCGCATCGTTAATGCGGTTTTGCAAAGGAGAAAAATTATGGATAATGGCGCAAGCAGCTACCGCCGTTTCCTTGATGGCGACCAAAGCGGATTTGATGAACTGATCATTGCTTACCGGGAACCGCTGATCTGCTTTATAAACGGATTTTTGAATAATCTGAGCGAAAGTGAAGATGTGGCTGAAGAAGCTTTTATGGAGCTTATAGTCCACCCTCATCGTTACTCTTTTCGGTCATCTTTCAAGACATATCTCTTTTCCATAGCCAGAAACAAAGCGGTGGACAGAATTCGCCGCGAGAAAAGATATTCATCTGCACAAATAGATGATATGGAGCTTGAAGATAAAGAAAAAATAGAACAAATTATCTTCAAAGAAGAAAACTCGCAAATGCTACGCAGAGCAATGGCAAGGATAAATCCCGAATATGCCGCACTTCTGCGTTTGCTCTTTTTTGAAGATATGACAAGCGATCAGGCGGCAAAAATATTAAAAAAAAGCAAGCGTCAGATAGCAAATCTGACATACAGAGCAAAAATTTCGCTTCGGCGCGCATTGGAAGAGGAGGGTTTTTCATATGAAAAATCATGAAGAATTCCGTAACGCCGTTTTCGAAAAAGCGGCTGAATATAAAAAACAAAGAAAATTGAAAACACAGAAAATCTTACGGCTTACAGCTTCATTTTGCTTTTGCACGATTTTTGCAGCCGCCGTTATTTTCGTTCCTGTAAAAACGCTTGTATCAAACCAAGATGTCCATTGCGAAACACCTTTCCCCACCATTGAAACCGAGAAAGACTGCGTGACCGAAAATAGCTCCGCCAACGAAACTCTTGTTTCAACCACAGAAACAACTGTCGAAACCACAGCCACAACCACAATTTGCACAAGCGCCACAACTGCAATTTGCACAAGCGTTACGACAACTCTTGCTGACACGGAAAGCACAACGTCGCTTCCCGAAAGTTCTTTTTACAATGGCGCTTTGATTCTTTGCTCCGCCTACCCTGAACAGAACGAAAGCATCGCCACGGTTCTGAGCAAGCAGGCTGTAAGGTCATATGATGATCTTTCCGAAGCGGCGGCAAAATATTTCAATGAAAGTTTCTTCAACAGCGGTGTTATCATAAGTATAGAGCTTTACACCGAAAACCCGCAGACAATTCCCTCTCTCGCCGGTATACAATTTGATGAAAACCGCGCGACGGTATTTATAGACTTAACGAAGTCCGAAGAAACAGAAAGCCAAACAACCGGTGTAAAGTGGCAGGTATTGATTCCCGTTCCGGATACCATGGTTTCATCTGACATGCATATAACGGTTGAAGTGACAACGGTATAAAATTCCAACGCTTTCGAACAAATTACAAGTTCGGGAGCGTTTTTTTGTCTAAAAACGATTTTCACCGCAAACAGGCAAAAATCATATAATGCCGTATGAGGTGATAAAAATGGTATATATACGCAAAAAAAAGAAACATATCTTGCGCCGAGTGCTTATATGCCTGTTTGCGCTTCTCGTTTTTGCTTTCTTGTTTATAAAAAATATCAACCAAAAGCTTGATGTAATCATTGCGGATATGGTAGAAGAAGGATTGAAAACCACAATAACAAAAATAATAAGCGAATCCGTCAGGGAAAGTATGCAAGACGGCAATTATGAGGATATACTCAAAATATCGTATTCCTCCGACGGAAAAGTTCAGAGTATGACGGCAGACAGCGAGAAAGTTAATCTTCTGTGTGCAGACGCATCTCTGAGCATATGCGAAAAGTTAGATGAACTGAAAAAATTTTATGTCGATGTGGATATTTCAAACGTTTTTGATGACGTGATAATTCTCGGAAAATCAACATATGTTTTTGTCGCAGACGTTGTTCCCGTAGGCGGAATAGAAACGGACATAGAAAGCGAGTTTGTCGACGCCGGAATAAACCAGACAAATTATCGGCTCAAAATGAATGTGAACGTGGGGATAACAGCCGTCATGCTTATATCTACCTCTACCATTGATATTTCAACAAGCGTTTGCATAGCCGAAATGCTTATAGTAGGTGATGTTCCCGCCGTTTATTGGGGATAATGCCGAATATTCACACTATTTTTTTCGTTTTTGTCACAATTTATTAAAATGTTATTGACAAATTAGTAAAGAAATGATACAATATTAAACGTAAATAAAAGGGAGTAGCCGGCGGTAGAAACCGTATCTTCGGGCGTCATCGCAGACGTGGTCTTATGCGTCTTGCCCGAGATTTAAACGGCAAGACTTTTGTTGCACAAGGTGTAGCAAAAGTCTTTTTTATTGCCCGGTTGCCCTTTGTAAAAAAAATCAAAAAGGAGAAAAAACATGAACTTTTTTATGGACTTGTTCGGAAATGTTCTTGAACTTTTCCAAGACGGCGGCTGGAAATATGTGTTGATGTGGATCATAGGCGGCGTACTTATCTTTTTGGCCATCGTGAAAAAGATGGAGCCTACGCTTCTTTTGCCTATGGGATTCGGCGCTATCCTCGTAAACCTTCCCAACTCCGGTGCCGTTACCGAAGACGGCGCAATAAAGCTCCTCTACGACGCAGGCATTGCAAACGAACTCTTCCCGCTTCTTCTCTTCATCGGCATCGGCGCGATGATCGACTTCGGTCCCCTTCTTTCAAACCCCAAACTCATGTTCTTCGGAGCGGCTGCTCAGTTCGGTATATTCTTTACATTCAGCCTTGCAACCATATTCGGATTTGACATCAAAGACGCTGCTTCCATCGCCATCATAGGCGCGGCTGACGGTCCTACATCTATTTTCGTTGCAAACACGCTCGGCGCAAGTTGCAAGGGCGCCATCATGGTAGCGGCATACTCCTATATGGCTCTCGTTCCCATTATCCAGCCCCCCGTTATCAAATTGATAACAACTAAAAAGGAAAGACGTATCCGCATGGAATACAAACCCGCAAACGTTTCCAAGCTCACAAAGATACTCTTCCCCATCTGCATTACGATCATCGTAGGTCTTGTTTCTCCCCAAAGCGTAACGCTTGTCGGTTTCCTTATGTTCGGTAATCTTATCCGCGAATGCGGCGTTCTCGACAATCTTTCCGACACGGCTCAGAACGTTCTTGCAAATCTTATCACAATCTTCCTCGGTATTTCTATCGCTCAGAACCTTCAGGCTGAAGAATTTCTCAAACTTGAAACGATCATCGTCCTTCTCTTGGGTCTTTTTGCATTCGTATTCGATACTTTCGGCGGTGTAATGCTTGCTAAATTCATAAACATCTTCGCAAAGAACAAGATCAACCCCATGATAGGAGCAACAGGTATTTCCGCTTTCCCGATGTCCGCACGTGTCGTTCATAAAATGGGCCTTGAAGAAGACAGCCAGAACTTCCTTCTTATGCACACGATAGGCGTAAACGTTTCCGGACAGATCGCTTCCGTCATAGCCGGCGGTTTGATACTCAGTCTTGTTCCGGCTATTATGTAATATAAGAGAGGAGTTTATTGAATATGACAACAGAAATGTTTCTTGAATATGTAGCCGCTGCGAACAACACAGCAGTTACAGAAGTATCAACGGAAGCGACGTCTGCCGCATCTGTTGATACCACTGCGACGGCAGACAGATGGGAAAATTTCCAAAATACGCTTCCCATCATGGGAAAAGGTATGCTCGGCATTTTCATAGTCACAGCCGTGATCGTACTCACCGTAACGATACTCAACAAAGTTACTAACAGAAAGAAAAAAGACGATAATCAAGAAGGTTAATACATAAACATAAAATGAATATCGAAATATATCCTCTCGAAAAAGTCGTTATAAACGGCGTATCAGTAGGTTTCGGCATGACAAGAGCCGAAATCGAAAACGCGCTCGGCAAAAGCCAGCCTGCATCAAATCGTTATTACTATTACAATAGCGAAATGGCAATTGAGTATGATGACAATGACAAATCGGAATTTGAATATCAGTAAATTATGACCTCTCAACAGAGGTTACAGTGTTTTAATAAAATCCTCCAAAAGCCTTGAAAATAAAGGATTTATCGCAATGTGTTATCTCTTTATACGGTTACACACAAGTTTACTCTTTCCCTCCTTGCTCATAAGGGCAAATGCAAGGGCAAGAAAATCTCATAACAAGATATAACAGAGTGTGGCAATCGGAGAACTGTGATGTATGTGCGAATATATTAGAATATATTATAACGGAGGATTTTTCAATGGACAAGTATATGTACGATGATAAAAATGGTCTGTGGTATGAACTGCAAGGAGATTATTATATTCCTTGTCTTATCTTACCAGCCGAAAAAGAACAGCCTATCGGTTTGTGGTACTTACAAGCGTCAGGCTGACACTTACCTTGCCGATATAGATAAACAAGCACAGGAGCGCATGGAAAGGCTCACAGAGCAGATGAAACGGGCGCAGGGTGTCACGGAGCAGTTAAAAGCAGAAAACGCCTTAGAATGGGTGCAGAGGATAAATAACATACGAGCGTGTGCAAAGGAGATTATAGAAAAGGAAATCATCTTTGCATAATTACAGAAAGGCGGCAGAGAAAAATCTTTGCCGCCTAAAAATTTTTAAAAAAAGTCTTGTTTGTGACGCCGCGTAATGATTTATAATAGGTGTCAGGAGGTAAATAATTATGGCAAAATACAGAGCAATTCCGCAAGGGTTTATGACAGTTGGAGAAGTGGCAAAGAAAATGGGAGTTACCGTCCGTACTCTGCAATACTACGATAAAGAAGGACTGCTTTCCCCATCGGCAGAAAGCGAAGGCGGACGCAGGCTTTATACCGATAAAGATTTGATTGCACTTCATCAGATTATATCTTTGAAATCACTGGGCTTTTCTTTGGACGATATAAAAGAGCGGTTGATCTCTTTGGAAACACCGGCTGATGTTGCAAATGCTCTTGCAGAGCAGGCAGATGATATACGCCAAAAAATAGAACAGCTTCAGGCTTCGTTGTCAGCAATAGAACAGTTAAAAGCAGAAGTTTTACAAATGCAGACGGTCAACTTTAAGAAATATGCAGATATTATTGTCAATCTACAAATGAAGAATGACTCTTATTATCTTATTAAGCGCTTCGATGATGATACGCTCGACCATATACGCAGTCAATTTGATAAGGAAAGCGGCTTAGATTTTATGGACAGATTTAACCGCCTAAGTGATGAAATCGTACAGCTTCAAAAAGAAAATGTACCGCCCGAAAGTGAAAAATGCCAACAGGTTGTAAAAGAATATTGGGGCTTGATTATGGAGTTTACAAATGGCGATATGAGCATGCTTCCGAAATTGATGGAAGTCGGTAACATTGATACTGCCACAAACGCTTGGGAAGAAAAGCAGAAAATCGTTAACGCTTATTTAGAACCAGCTTTGCAAGTCTATTTTTCAAGACTTGGAACAAATCCCTTTGAGGAGGTGAAACCGTGAAAGACGCAATACAAGTTCGTGAATTAAAGAAAAGTTATGGCAGCCATATGGTTCTTAAGGGTCTTGATTTTCAAATTGAAAAAGGAGAAATTTTCGCTCTGCTCGGCGTAAACGGAGCAGGAAAAACGACAACGCTTGAATGTATCGAAGGTCTAAGAAAATATGACAGTGGTGCGATTACTGTAAACGGGAAAATGGGTATTCAGCTACAATCATCATCTTTGCCCGCCCATATCAAGCCAATGGAGGCTGTAAAGCTGTTTGCAAAATGGAATAAAACAAAAATTGATGATACTATGCTTAACGGTCTTGGTATCAAAGAAATGGAAAAGAAGCAGTATATACAATTATCCACAGGACAAAAAAGACGGTTACATCTTGCTCTTGCACTTATAGGCAATCCCGATGTTATTTTTCTCGATGAGCCGACTGCGGGACTTGATGTCGAGGGTAGACTATCGCTCCACGAACAAATCCGAAAGCTCAAATCACACGGAAAAACAATCGTCTTGGCAAGTCACGATATGGCGGAAGTAGAAACCTTATGTGACCGCATTGCTATTCTAAATAACGGAAATATTGCCTTTTGCGGTACAGCTTCGGAACTGACCGATAGGGTTGGGAGAAAATATTTTATCCATATCAAGACGCAGCAAGGAGACAACACTTTTGAAACGGACAATATCGAAGATACTTTGATTTCTTTACTGGGCGAATTAAAACAGAAAAAAATCCATGTATTAGATATTAAAGTTGATCGTGGCACGTTGGAACAGCATTTTATCGAAATGGCAAGGAGGGAAGCAGAATGAACGGTTTTTTATATGGCGTAGCATTACAGTGGAAGTTGGATATACGCAGTAAATCTTTGTTGGTAACCTGCTATATCGTTCCGCTTATTTTCTTTCTGCTTATGGGTGGTATTTTTACTTCTGTTATGCCTGAAATGAGAAGCACACTGATACAATCTATGATTGTGATGAGCGTTTCAATGGGAGCGTTTATTGGGTTGCCGCCATCATTGATTGAAACTTATGGAAGTGATGTAAAAAAGGTTTATAAAGCAAATGGAGTCCCTTTATATTTAGGTCTTGTTACAATGTTCCTTTCTGCATTTGTGCATTTGATGATTAGCTGTGCCATTATATTACTGCTTGCCCCGATACTGTTTGATGCAGCTTTGCCAGTACAGCTTCCGTTTTTCTTTCTTGCGCTTGCCATATACATCATTGTGTCGCTGAGTATTGGAAGTATATTAGGATTGGTTGTAAAAAATCAGGCAAAGCTGACAATGATAGCGCAACTTGTGTTTTTACCCTCGATTATGCTTTCGGGGATTATGTTCCCTATCGACTTGCTGCCCGATTTTCTTGAAGCCATAGGGCGTATTTTCCCCGCTTCTTGGGGATACCGATTGATGTTAGATAATGGTTTTTGCCTTGAAAATCTATGGTACTTAATTCTTATATTCTGTGCGGCAGTAATTATATGTGCAATACTTTTGAACAAGCAAAAATCCAAATAGGTCGGAGGACACAGGTTTTGAATAAAACAGAATGGATATTATGCCCTATCTGTGGCAATAAAACTCGTACAATGATACGGGAAGATACAGAATTAAGAAATTTCCCTCTCTACTGTCCGAAGTGCAAAAAGGAAACAATCATCAATGCTCAGGATATGAAAGTCACGCTTGCAGAACACAAATAAGATTTTTATGTATGCCGCCGCATGGGTAATACCATAGCGGCGGTTTTTTGTGCCTATCGGCTGTCTCTGTCAAAGGATTTCTTTCTCTGTCTCGGCTGGTTTCTCTGCTTGCCCTCCGCCTGAAGCTGGCGCAGGCGTTTCAATACGCTCTCC
>CASGAQ010000013.1 GCA_949299535.1 uncultured Eubacteriales bacterium
AAAAGCCCAAAATACAACTCAAAAACAGCAAAGAACGGCATAGCCGTTTGGCTATACCGTCCCTTGCTTCAATGTTTTCTTAATTCACCGCCCCATTTTCGGAGGATTTTTTATAATTTATGTATTTCTCAGTTTCTGTTCTGTCTGAGGATCTTCATGATGTCGTCAAAATCATCATCGGAGATGAGAGAGGACTCGTCTGCTTTGGCGATAGTCTGAGATTCCGTTTTTTTAGCGGTCGAAGAGGGATTGCTGAAATTCCATTTGGAATCTTTGCTCGTTGCAGCGGAAGCATTTGTTTTTGCGCCGCCGGCAGCGATTCCGGAAGTTTTGCCTGCGTCGTTAAAGCCCGTAGCGATAACCGTAACTTTGATTGTATCCTCGAGAGTGTTGTCAAATGTAGCGCCCCAGATGATAGTTGCATCGGGGTGAGCTTCCTGAGATATCATAGCGGAAGCTGTTTCAACTTCGTCAAGGCTGATATCGGGGCTTGCCGTGATGTTGATGATGATACCGGTAGCGCCGGAGATAGAGGATTCAAGCAAAGGGCTGGAAATAGCAGCTTTTGCGGCCACTTCAGCTTTATCTCTGCCTGTACCTGTGCCGACACCCATGTGAGCGTATCCTGCGTTTCTCATAACGGAAGATACGTCCGCAAAGTCAAGGTTGACGATACCGGGGATATTGATAAGGTCGGAAATACTCTGAACGCCGTGACGGAGAACATCGTCGGCATATTCGAAAGCGTTTGCAAGAGTGATTCTGTTTTCGGAAATCTGGCGGAGTCTTTCATTGGGGATAACTACCAATGAGTCGACGTAATCACGAAGCTGAACGATACCCGCTTCAGCCTGAAGCATACGTTTTCTTCCTTCAAAAGCAAAGGGTTTTGTTACGATACCTATCGTGAGGATACCCATTTCCTTTGCGATCTTGGCAACTACGGGAGCAGCGCCTGTACCCGTACCGCCGCCCATACCTGTTGCGATGAACACCATATCGGCTCCGCGAACAACATTTGCGATATCTTCCATGCTTTCTTCTGCAGCCTGTTCGCCGACGGAAGGATCACTGCCTGCGCCGTGACCTTTTGTTATTTTTTCTCCTATTGCGATCTTTGTGGGAGCGCTTGATTTGAGAAGAACCTGCTTATCGCAGTTTACAGCGATGAATTCAACACCCTGAACACCGGATTCTATCATGCGGTTTACGGCATTGCCGCCGCCGCCGCCGACACCGATGACCTTTATATTTACACCACTGTCAAAGTTTGAATCAAATTCGAAACCCATGTTTATATAACCTCCTGAATTTTACACAGATAAAAAAATGTAAAGCTATAAACAATTATTATAATATAATAATAATATAAAAAATATTTATTTACAAGATGTTTTTGAAAATTTCTTTAAAATCGGGCAAAAAAATAGCTGAAAATCCATATTTTTGCCTGTTTTTTACTTAATTTTGATAAAAATAACAATGATTTTATAAACGGCGTGATTTTTCTTGAAATCCTTATGAAATGGCACCGGTCGCCTCAAAAGACGTTTCTCCATTTACGGAAGCGTGGATTATACCCTTTGCCGTGGAATAACCGTTGACCGGGTCCTCAAGGAATTTTACGGTGTCAGAAACAAGCGCTATTTTCTCGGCAAAATTTTGTGGAGAACCCAACCGTATCTCGTATTTGTCCTTATAAGTTATACGGATATCGAATCTTTCGGAAAAATCTGCCGATGTTATCGAAGAGGAGATGTCCGATTCGGAAAGTACGGAAAGAAGTTTTATACATTCTTTGCCATCTTCTTCGGTATCTTCTTCGAAAACGAGCGTTTTGCCCAAAGAGGCGCTTTTGACCTTAGGCAGTAAAATCGGCGCGGCGGAAAGCGCTGTGGCTTCGTTCTCGTTTTCATATTCCGCGAGCACGCGCAGTTCGTCCGAGAGGACAAGATATTTACCGCCTGACGATATATAGAACTTCGGCTCGTCCTCGCTAAGCGTTATGCACAGCGTTTTTGAATTTTTCCTTGTGATGCGGACCTCGTAAACATAGGGATTGTCCGACATTATCGCCGTCTTGATTTTTTCTTTGTCGATGGCGTACATATGTATGCCCGTTTTTATGCCTGACGATTTTATGATGTTTTCTTCGTAAGAATATTTACAGTTTTCGACCTCAATGTTCTGTATTCTGAACGCGGTGAGAAAAACCACTGTCGTTAATACCGTGAAAACTATGAAAAACGCGCTCATCAACATGTAAAAAAGCTTTGTTTTAAAAAGAATGTGTCTGTCGGATCCATTCTCATTCATTCTTTTTCGTCCTCTCTTTTGATGAGTGAGAGCAATTCTCGGCTCATGAGTTCCTGCATATCTTTGAATATCGCTTCTGCGGCGCCGCGAACTGCGAATTTTTTAATATTTTCAGTCATGATCTTTGCCGTGTCTTTGCCGAAGCGGATATCTTTAAAGCTTTTTTCAAGACGTTCTGCCGACAGCTCTTTTTCCTCTATGAGTATTGCGGCGTCTGCGTCGGCAAGCACCTTTGCATTTTTGTACTGATGGTTTTCGGCAACATACGGTGAGGGAATGAATATGCACGCCTTTTCTCCGAGAGCCATTTCGGATATGGTCATGGCTCCCGCGCGGCAAATGACTATATCCGCCACCGCCTCCCAAAGCGGCATATTGTAGATATAATCAAAGATACGAACATTGGGAAGTGTTGCGGTGCCATTCTCCTTGGCTTTTTCCGAAAACGTATTGTATCCGACTTTGCCCGTTGCGTGTACAAAAAGAGTATCCTTATGAGATGGAGCGTATTTTCCGAGAAAGTCTATGACGTGCTCGTTTATGGGAGATGCGCCGCGGCTGCCGCCGAAAGAAAGAACGACATATTTTATATTTGACGGTATATCGAGCTTTTTTCTTACGGAGCTTTCGGCTTTAACTATGTTTTCGGAGATAAGAGGATTTCCTACGCGCATGACCTTTTCGGAACACGATAGCTTTTTTTCTATATCGGGAAAGTTCGTGTATATTCTGTCAACGTGTTTTTCCACCATTCTGACGGCAACGCCCGGAATAGAGTTTGATTCGTGTACGGCGCAGGGCACGCCTGCCTTTGCCGCGGCATACAGTGGAGGATAGCATTGATATCCTCCGGTTCCTATCACAAAATCAGGCTTGAAAGACTCAATAAGATTTCTTGCTTTTTTGCGCGAGGCGAGAAAATAATACGCTGTTTTTATATTTGCAAAGGGATTTTTCCGATTAAGCCCGTACATATCGATGTGAGTTATCTTGTATCCCGCTTTTTTTACTATATCGTTTTCTATCCCGCGTGAGGAGCCGACAAAAAGTATCTGTGATTGAGGGTTGTGTGCTTTTATGGTATTGGCGATGGCGACTGCGGGATATATATGACCGCCCGTGCCGCCGCAGGCGAGTATGACTTTCATTTTTGAGCTGACCTTTCAAGTGTTTATGTATTTATATTTTATCTTGTGAGGAATAACGAGAAACCGAGAGAACTATTCCCATTTCCGCAAGCTGCATTATAAGCGCCGTACCGCCGTAGCTGAAAAAGGGAAGCGCTATTCCGGTGGTGGGTATGGTCGCCGTTACAACGGCTATGTTGAGCAGAGCCTGTATGCCTGTTTTTGCTACAAGTCCCGTTACGAGCAGAGATGAAAACGTATCGGGCGCGCTTTTTGCTATTGACATTCCTCTCCAGATGAGCGCGATAAAAAGCGCGATAACGGCAACGCCGCCTATAATACCCAGTTCTTCGCAGACGATGGCGAATATAAAATCGTTCTGCGGTTCGGGCAGATAAAGGTGCTTTTGATAGCTGTTTCCCAAGCCTACGCCGAAAAGACCGCCTGAGCCTATTGCCAAAAGGCTTTGATAAGGCTGCCAGCTGCCTGTTTGCAGATGGTCTTCAGGGTGCAGCCATGAGTCGACGCGCGCACTGGCGTAATCCGTGAAGAAAACTATTACGCATACGAGCGACGCGGCGGCGGCACATATTCCTGACAGCCATTTTGCGTTTGCGCCGGAAACGAGTATCATCACGGCTCCTATCATAAAGAGGATTACGGTGCCGGAGATGTGCTTTTGTATTATCGTAGCACCGCATACTGCGATGATAAGCATACCGGGGAAGAATATGCCGTACTTGAATTTTTTCGTTTTGTCTATGACGTGCGAGAAATAAAGGGAGAGTATCAGTACAAGAGAGAATTTCATAACGTCAGAGGGCTGGAAAGTGATTATTTTAAGGTCTACCCAGCGCGTCGCACCTTTTTCGCTCTTGCCTATGACGGGAAGAAATACGCAGAACATGAGCAGATAGCTTACGCCGAATATTGGGACAGCCCATCTTTTTAAGATACCGTAATCTATGTAAGAAAAAATTATCATTGCGATAACGCCGAGTATCGCATACATAGTCTGTCTTTTTACGAAAAAAGTGCTGTTGTTGAAACGGCTCTCTGCGAATGCATAGCTTGAGGAAAAGACCATGACCGTTCCGAAGCAGAGAAGTATCATGACGATAAGCATGAAAGTCGTGTCCATTCCGCCGCGGACTCGGTATACCGTATTTACGGCGTATTGTTTACCTAAACTTTGAAAAAATCCTTTTTTTTCTTTTTTCGCGGCGGAACCGGTCTTTTTGACGGGGGAGCTTTTGTGTGTGCGCTCCTGCTGCGGCGTTTTTTGTGCGGAAGACGCTGATCTTGCGCCGGATACCGTACGTGCTTTTTTTCGCTCTTCCGTATTTTTTTGTTGCTGCGGTGTCAATTAAAACGCCCTCCCTTTGTTTTTTTGTTTTACCTGAAAATATAGCTTACTATGCACATTACCGCTGTTACGAGAGTGAAAACGGCTACGATTTTGTTTTCAGACCAGCCGCAGCGCTCAAAATGATGATGCAGAGGCGACATTTTGAAAAGTCTTTTGCCGTGTGTCAGCTTGAAATATGAAACCTGAAGGATAACGGAAACGGCTTCTGCGATATATACGATTCCGGCTGAAAGGATTATGAGCGGATCGTTTATCATAAAAGCCATGGCGCATACGGCGCCGCCGAGGTAAAGCGACCCTGTGTCGCCCATGAATATTTTGGCGGGGTGAAAGTTGTATATGAGAAATCCGAAACAGCCTCCGAAAACGGCTCCTGCCATATATAATGCGCCTTCGCTGTGAACGGATACGGCGCAGACCGCGAAAAATGCCGCTACCGCCGCCGTTACGCAGGAGGCAAGACCGTCGATACCGTCCGTGAGGTTTACGCTGTTTACGACGCCCACAATAAGGATCAGAGCTATTATATAATAAAAATTTCCAAGTTCTGCAGTCGCTCCGATAAACGGTATACGGAGTGTTGTCGAAAGAGCGCCCCACTTGCCCATTGCGAAAAGATAAAGCGCGGCGACTATTATCTGAAGAAGCATTTTTTCTGATGGATTCAGTCCTTCGTTACGTTTTTTAAACAGCTTTACAGCATCGTCGGCGAATCCGATAGCTCCGCAGCATAATGCGAATATGACCGAGAAAAGAAAGCGAAGTCCATGCTCTGAAAATTTTACGCGGACAAAGGCGTACACAAGCAGAACGAGCGTGACTGGGATTATAAAAAATATGCCTCCCATCATCGGCGTGCCTTCTTTTGATTTGTGCCAGCGAGGACCTATCTCGCGTATTTTTTGTCCTATTTTGAGACTTTTCAGCACGGGTATAAGAAAGCGTGCGAGAATTGCTGTCGCCGCAAAACAGATGACGACGGCGATAAAAAAGTAGATGATCATTGCGTTTCTCCGTTAAATTTCTCTTGATATCCTTTCAAGCTTCAGTGCGCGGCTGGCTTTGAAAAGAATTACGTCGCCTTTTTTTATTATCTTTTTGACTTTTTCCGCGGCGGCGAGCGCGTCATCGGTGTCTTCGATAACGAATATGTTTTCGCGCGGAAATCCCGCATTCAATGCGCCTTTTGCGATTTCTTTCGCATTTTTGCCGAAAGTGAAAAGAATGTCGACGCCTGATTTTGCGGCGTACGCTCCTACCTCAAAATGCATTTTTGCACTGTTTTCTCCGAGTTCGCGCATTTCTCCGAGAAACGCCGCTTTCCTTGCTGAGCCGGCGACATGGCGAAGATTGTCAAGCGCCGCCCTCATAGATTCCGGACTGGCGTTGTAGCAATCCTCTATTATCTTTATCCCGCCGCGCTCCGAGATCCCGCCGCGCATGGCGCAAGGGGTAAATTTCATAAGTCCGCGGCGTATTCCTTCTTCATCCATGCCGGCGACAGTGCCTACGGCGACGGCGAAAAGCGCAGCGTAGACATTGTGTCTGCCCGTCGTCGGTATGGCGACGTTTCGGAAGACATTCTCGCGCACTTTGCAGTCAAAGCTGAGAGTTTCCGGCTCTTCCTTTATATTATACGCGAAAAATTCGCAGTTTTTGTCGTTTAAAGAGACATAGATATTATTTGTTTGGATATTTTTGGGATTTTTTAAAAGAGGTTCGTCGCCGTTCATTATGAGCGGCGAGCCGTCGGCCATGCCGTCAGCGATCTCGATCTTTGCAAGAGCGATATTTTCTCTTGTGTGAAGATTTTCAAGGTGAGAGGAACCGATATTCGTTATTACGCCTATGTCGGGGCGGGATATCTTTGAAAGACGTGATATCTCGCCGCGTGCGCTCATACCCATTTCAAGTGCGAGTGCATTTTTCGGCGGCTCAAAGGAGAGCAGTGTCAGTGGAAGCCCTATCTCGTTGTTGAAGTTTCCCTCTGTTTTTGCGGTGTTGTATTTTTCAGCCAGAACTGCGGCGACAAATTCTTTCGTCGTTGTTTTTCCGACGGAGCCTGTGATACCCACTGTAAGCGAGGGAAAGAGTGAATAATAATTCTTTGCAAGCGCGCCCAGCGCTTTTTTTGTATCGTCTGTGAGGATATACGGTATATTTTCTTTAGGTACGCGCGATACTACGGCACATATAGCGCCTGCTTTGACGGCGGCGACTGCAAAATTTTCACCGTCGAATTTTTCACCTGACAGCGCGAAGAAAATATCTCCCGCGGCTGTTTTGCGAGAGTCGGTGGAAACGCCGAAAAAGCGCACTCCGACGTTCGGCGCGCAGAGCGTTCCTCCCATAAAGCGCGCGGCGTCCTCAAGGGAAATACCGCTTTTTTTTAAGCCGAGATACATTTTTTAAAACCCGTTTCTTTCTGTAAAATTTATGACTACATCTTTTTCGGAAAAATAATGTTTTCCGTTTTTGTCGTCAATATATGTTTCATGACCTTTGCCGGCGAGCAGGATCGTATCGCCTGCTTCCGCATGGGCAAGGGTGTATTCAATAGCTTTTTTTCTGTCTGTGATGGTAATGTAATTGTTTTTTCCTTCCGGAACGCCTTTTACGATATCTGATATTATCGCGTCAGGCTCTTCCGTTCGTGGATTATCGCTTGTTATGACTGCGATATCCGCGATACTTGCGGCGGCTTTTCCCATTTCGGGGCGTTTGCCGTGGTCGCGGTTGCCTCCGCAGCCGAAAACGCACCAGAGCTTGCTGCTAGTTATCTTTTTGCAGGCGTAAAGCGCTTTTTCAAGCGCGTCAGGCGTATGAGCATAGTCGATTATTACGGAAAACGGAAGCTTTTCGCGGCAGACTGTTTCCATTCTGCCGGGAGCGCCGCCGAACCCTCTGAGAGAGCGTGCTATTGTGTCTTTGTCTATGCCGAGTATGAGAGCCGTTGCGGCGGCCTGGGAAGTGTTGTAGATATTAAAATCTCCTGTGATCGGTACGGATATATCTATATTTGAATTTTTACATGAAAGCGTATATGTTATTCCTGAAACGGAAAGTTTCGTATCTTTTATGAAGAAACTTGCTTCGGCGTCTTTTTCGGATACGAAATATACTTTGCTTTTCGCTTTTTGAGCCATTTGCTGTGCTTTTTCATCGTCGGCGTTTATTATTGAGTGTTCGCACTGCTCGAAAAAAGATGCCTTTACCGCGGCGTATTCTTCCATCGTTTTGTGATAGTCCAGATGGTCGCGAGTGATATTTGTGAAAATGCCGACTTCAAAATCAATAACCGCTATCCTTTTCTGAGCTATGGAATGGGAAGAAACTTCCATGACTGCATATTCCGCGCCGTTTTCGACAGCCTGTGCAAAAAGCGGAGCGAGTTTTTCCGGCGGAGGAGTCGTGTGCGACGAAGGATAGAAAGCTCCGCATACGTCATATCCGACGGTAGTGAATAAAGCGCATTTTTTGCCGGCGTCAGAGAGTATTTTTTTCACCGCGCTTGCGATGGTCGTTTTGCCGTTAGTTCCCGTTACGCCGATTATTTTAAGCTTTTTCTGAGGTTGACCTGCGGTGAAGAAACACGCCTTTGCAAAAGCTTTTCTGACATCTTTCACTAAAACGACGGGGACGGAAAACTCTCTTTCAAATGGTTTTTCGGCAACGACGGCGCAGGCGCCTTTCTTTACGGCTTCGGCGGCAAATTCTCCGCCGTCGCTTTTTGCGCCGGGAATTGCGAAAAATGTATCTCCTGCACGCAAAACGCGTGTGTCGCAGCAAAAGCCGCTCGTTTCTATTCTGCCCGATATCTTGTCTTTGTTTACTGTTTCTTTTTCGGATATAACGTCAAAAAGTTCCATATAAGCCTCTGAAATACGATATGTTTTGATTTTTTATTTTTTTGTTTTATCGTGAATTGTTTTTTAATCGTCGCCGTAAATGTTCATAAATCTCATTTCTATCTCGACGACAGTACCTTTTGCCACGACGGTGCCGGGCAGTATCGATTGTGAATATACTTCCGCGCCCGCTCCTATCGTCGCGCCGTCGAGGTGGACGTTAAGACCTGCGTCCGTCAGCGCTTTATTGGCTTTTTCGGCGGTCATTCCGACGACGTTCGGCACTACCGCGTCGCGGCTTTCTTCCACATCTTCCGTGTAGAGTATTATCCTGCCGCCGTCTTTGGACATTCGGCTGCCGGAAGCCGGTATCTGATTTACAACGCTCGTTCCGTTGCCGACGACTTCATATTTGAGTCCTGCCGCGCTTATCGACTGCTTTGCAGCGTCGAGGGAAAGTCCGCGGTAGTTTGAAACGGACATATCCATGCTTGCAAGTTCTTCCTCTGTGTACTGCGGCTCAATGCCCATGTACGGGAGGACTTCTTCCAGTATCTTTGAAACATACGGCGCGGCGACGGTGCTTCCGTATATCGAACCGATAGTCGGTTCGTCTATAATAAGAAGACAAACGACCTGCGGATCGTACGACGGTGCATATGCGATGGTAGAGCATATGCGCGCGTTTGTCGTTCCTTTTTCCGAAGTACCGGTTTTTGCCGCTACGGAATATCCCTTTACATATGCGTTTTTGGCACCGCCGTTCGTAGCGACGCCTTCCGCGAGTATTTCTGATATGGTTTCGGCAGTTTCCTTGCTTATGACCTGACGTACTTCGTTCGTGCCGAAAGACGCAAGCGTGTTTCCGTCGTCATCCTTTATTTCTTTGATAATGTGAGGCGTTACGAGCGTGCCGTCATTTGCGACTGCAGAAACTGCGGAGATGAGCTCGATAGCCGTTACGTTGAAACGCTGACCGAAAGAATATACGGCAAGATCGAGCATAGTCATTTCGCTTTCTTCCTTGTAAATTGGAGAAGCTTCGCCGGGAAGGTCAATATTTGTTTTTTCGGAAAGTCCGAAAGCGCGGAAATACTGAGCGTATGTGGAAATGCCTATCCTTTCCGAGAGTTTCATCATTACGGGGTTGCATGACTGCTGAAGTCCGCCTGCGAAAGTCAACGTGCCGTGACCGCTGGTCTTGTGGCATCTTATCGTCCAGCCGCTGACTTTATATGAGCCGGAGCAGGTAAAATGCTCTGTCGTGGTGGCAAGGTTTTCTTCAAGAGCTATCGAGGTGGTGATTATTTTTGCTGTTGAACCCGGCTCGTATGTATCCGTGATACATTTATTGTTCCACATTGTAAGAAGGAGAGTGGAGATAGCTGTGTTGTATTCATTCGTTCCTTCGCCGTACTGCGTCTTGTAGCTTTCAACAAGACTGTCGTAATATGACGGAAGTACGCGCGGATTGTTGAGGTCATATGAGGGGTATGTCGCCATGGCGTATATTTCGCCTGTGTTCGGATCCATGATAATACCGCAGGCGCGTGACTTACAGCCGGATTCGATAGCCGCTTCCTCCAGATATTTTTCCAGTATGCTCTGTATCTTGTAATCGAGCGTTGTTACGAGATTGGCGCCGTTTTCCGCGTCGATATACATTTCGTAATCATACGGCATTTCGCCGTGAAGCGCGTCCTCTGCGTAAACTATCTTGCCGCTTTTCCCCTGAAGTATTGAATCGTACTGATATTCGAGTCCGTAAAGACCGCCGTCTGTGCCGCAGAAGCCGATAACGTGAGAGGCGAGGGTGGAAAACGGGTAGACTCGCGTAGCTGTTTCAACGAGATATATACATTTTGAAAGTTTATTTTCGGAGATAAACTCCCGTACTTCAGCAGCTGTTTCTTTATCTACGTTTTTCTTTATGGTCCTGTCCTTATATTTTGACTTTTGAGCTTCTTCATATACGAAGTCGTATTCTACGCCGAGTATTTCGGAAAGTCCCGACGCCACTTTTTTGCGAACATCGTCGCTCAGATTTCCGTTTTCGTCTTTCATGGAAGACGGATCTATGAATATTCTGTATGTTGTATAATTTGTTGCAAGCACGACGCCGTTTCGGTCCGTTATTGCGCCGCGTGAGGCGGAAACGGTCGTTTCCTTTACCATCTGCTCTATGACAAGACGGCGGTAGTCTTCGTTTTTTATTATTTGGAGGTATATAAGACGTCCGACAAGTACCGACGCAACAAGCATACAGCAAATAAACAGAAAAAGCGAACGGTTTCGTATTTTAAGTCCCGGCTTTTCGAGTATGGAATCGGGTTTTTTCTGTTGACTCATTTTATGCTCCTTCTGTTTTCGGAAAATAACGCAAAAAGAGCAAAGAGCATATATCCTTGATATTCTCCTTACTCTAAGTTGTTGTGATATATTTCATTTATATTTTATTTTTTGTGATTTATGACAGTTCGCATATTTTTGCCGCGGCGCGAACGGACATTATTCCATAAATTCGATGAATTTGCGGAAACTGCGGCTGACTGCGCTCATAAGCGTATTGGAGTCGTCTTCCGTATCTTCGGGATCGATAACTTCCGTTACTTCTATATGTTTTTCGTCGTCAAGATAATATGTAGTTCTGTTTTCGCCGGAAAGTCCCATATCGGCGGCGAGCGTTTCTATTTTGGAGGAGTATTTTCCTTCAAGTTCCATGCTCAGTTTGCGTTCTTCCTTTTCAAGCGAACGTATCGTGGATTTCATATCGGCTATATCAGCCTGTATCTGCGATATCTGCATGAAAGAGAAGATTATAAACATAAACAGCATTGTAAACACAGCGGCTGTCACGATCATAAAGATTGGAAACCGCTGTTTTTCTTTGGAACGCACTGTTTTGTACTGCGTTCCTACGGAAGCGTCGCGCACGGAACGGCACATTTTCCTGACGGCTTCGTTTTTTCGTCCGGTGCTTTTTTTTCCGTTCGCGTTTGATGTGTTTTTCTGGGCGTGCATTTTCTTTCCTTTCTTAAAAATACCGTGGGCTTTGAAAAACTCAAAGTTTTTCCGCTACGCGCAGTTTGGCGCTGTGTGAACGATGATTTTCCTCAAGTTCTTCCTTGGAGGGAAGCATTGGCTTTTTTGTTATTATGGATATCTTGGGTTTACCGCCGCAGATGCATACGGGAAAGTCGGGCGGGCAGGTGCAACCCTGCGCGCATTTTTGATATGTCTGTTTTACGCACCTGTCTTCCAGCGAGTGGAAAGTTATGATGGCAAGTCTGCCGCCTTTGTTGAGTCTTTCCACTGCGCCTTCAATGGCAGGTGCTATTGAGGAAAGTTCGGAGTTTACTTCTATGCGTATTGCCTGAAAACTCTTTTTCGCGGGATGATGACCGACGGCAAGAAGTTTTTTCGGCATAACGCTTTTTATTATATCCGTGAGTTCAAAAGTAGTTTCTACCGGTTTTTCCGCGCGTGCGGCGACGATGGCGGCGGCTATTTTCGGCGCAAAAGATTCTTCGCCGTAGTCAAAAAGTATACGGCGCAGACTTGCTTCGTCGTAATCGTTTACTACCTCGTAAGCGGAAAGAGGAGCGTCTTTATCCATTCTCATATCGAGCGGAGCATTGCTGTTATATGAAAAACCGCGCTCCGGCGTGTCAAGCTGATATGACGAAACGCCCAGATCAAGCAGCATACCGTCTATTTTTTCTATGCCCAGTTCGTCCAAAACAGAGCATACATTTGAAAAGTTATTTTTTACGAACGTTATCTTATCCGAAAAAGCAAAAAGACGCGCGCTTGCCGCGCGTAGAGCGTCGTCATCTCTGTCTATGCATATGAGCTTGCCGTCCTTGCCCAGACGAGAGGCTATCTCATAAGAATGACCGCCTCCGCCTGTCGTTCCGTCGACGTAGATACCGTCCGGCTTTATGTTAAGAGCTTCTATGCATTCGTTAAGCATAACAGAATAGTGAGAAAATTTTATGTTTTCCATATCAGAAATCGAGTTCCTCCATCATCTGCGCGATATCTTCTGCATTTTCATTGTTTCTTTCAAGCGCCCATGCTTCCTCCGCCCATATCTCAAGATATGAACCGACGCCGATTATAACGGTGTTTTTGTCTATTCCTGCATATTCGCGCAGAGGAGCGGAAAGAAGCACGCGACCCTGCGAATCGCACTGAACGTCAGAAGCGTTTGCGAACATGAAGCGTTTTATCTGACGCGATTTTGTCGCGGGCAGGGAATCGAGTTTTTCTTTCATTTTTTCCCATTCCGACATTGTATAGACCGTAAGACATTTGTCAACACTTTTAGTGATGACGAAAGTGTCTCCCAGTTCCTCGCGGTATTTTGCGGGAATGAATATTCTGTTTTTCGCGTCAAGCGCGTGTGAGTATTCGCCGAGAAACATATCTTCACCGCCTTTTACTGTTCGGAAAATCAACAATTACTTCACATAACGATGTGGAAAACTATGTGGAAATTGTGGAAAACTCACCACAACTCACCACAACCCACCACTTCTGATATGATTATAACTAAAAAAAAGCAAAAATACAAGTATTTAAAAAAAATTTATAAAAAAAGATGTGAATTTTAGACAAAAGATTTTTTGCAAAAAATGTTGAAAAAAGGGCTGATTTGACGGTCAGGGTTTTGCCTGATGTGGAAAACTGTTTTTTCTTGTCGATTTTCCACATTTTGAGGTGAAAAAAGTCGTGGAAAAGGCCGTGGAAATGATGTGGCGTAATTATGGAAAAAACGTGGAAAACTCAAATGTCTTTACATATAAAAGGCGAAAGCGGGAATTTTGTATAAAAACAATAAGGACAGAGCAATGTTTTTTGCTCTGTCCTTATTGTTTTTATTTGATTTTGATAATGTTTTGTCTTGACTTAATTATCATCTTTTTCAAAAACAATCTCTCCGCTGTCCATGTAGGATATTTGAATATGACCGCTCACTTTCTCGGACGTGCTGTTTGCGGTTATTACTTTGTATCCCCGGTTGTCCATTTCGTCAAGCATGATGATAAGTCCGCGCTGAGAACGCTTGATGTAGCTATACGCCAATTTTTATCATAGTAATAGTAGATAACGGCGTCGGACATCTGCGGACAGCCCCGCGCCTTTCAAAACGGCAGAGAGACTGCTTTTTTATTTTTCTTGCAGTATTTCTGCCACTCCTTGCGGCAAGAGTGCGCTTACGTCCTCGCCTTTTGCGAGTTTTTCTCTTACAAGCGTTGAACTGAGCGAATCAAACTCGGAGTTTGAAACCAGCAGTAGTGTCTCTACTCCGAAGTGCAGCTTATTATAATCAGCCATGACTTTTTCGTATTCGAAATCGGTTCCGCTGCGAGCGCCTTTGACTATTGCGAACGCGCCTATATTGCGCGCAAACTGAGCTGTAAAGCCTTCTCCTATAACGGTTTTTACATTAGGGAGATGTTCGACTGCTTTGTTCAGCGCGCGAAAGCGCACGTCAAGCGGAAATGTTTTTATCTTTGCGGGATTTTCAAATATTCCGACGACTACCTCGTCAAACAAGGCGGCTGCGCGTGTTATTATATCAAGGTGTCCTCGCGTTACAGGGTCGAATGTGCCTACCGTGAGAGCCGTGCGTTTATTCATCTGCTTCTTCCTTTTCCGGTGTAAGATAAGTTACGAACACTCTGCCGTAGCGAGCTTCTTTTGTCACGTTGAAGCGTTCGCTTATCATCGGGTCGGCAGTATCGAGCTTTTCTCCGCTTTCACATATGATGATGCTCGTTTCTTTTATCATGTCAAAGTCGAACAACTTTATAAGGACTTTCGGCAAGATGTTTTCTGCGTAAGGCGGATCCAGAAATACTATATCGAAAGAATTTCTTTTTGCGGCTGATTTTATATACTGCTCCCAATCCATGCAGAGTATATTCGTTTTGGGATACAGCTTTGTTTTCTTGGCGTTCGCCGTGATTATCGATACCGCTTCCTTGTTTCCGTCGACAAAAGTGCATTTTTCCGCGCCGCGGGAGAGCGCTTCAAGCCCCATTTGACCGGAACCTGCGAAAAGGTCAAGCATGGTCCTGCCATCTATGTCGAACTGTATGGAGCTGAATATCGCCTCTTTTACGACTGCCGGTGTGGGGCGCGTTACCTCTCCCTCAAGCGTCTGAAGCGATGTTCCTCTTGCGCTGCCTGTGATGATTCTCATATATTTCTCCTTTTGCCTTATTTTATATTTTATTCGTTTGTTTTAAAAAATTCTTTTATGTTCTTTGCCGTTTCCGCTGTTATCCCTCTTACCGTAAGAAGCTCTGTTTCCGAAGCATTCTTGACGCCGGAAAGACCTCCGAAACGAGAGAGCAGGGCTTTTGCCCGCGCTTTGCCTATACCGTCTATCTCCTCCAGAACAGAGGTCTTGACATTTTTTCGTTTGGCGTTCATCATTTTCGAGACGGCAAAACGGTGAACTTCTTCCTGTATGCGGAAGATGAGCGAATATACTGACGCTTCTGCCGCTATCGATATCTCTTCGCCGTATGCGTTGACAAGAGCGCGCGTTTTGTGATGATCGTCTTTTACCATTCCCAGCGCGGGAACGGAAACGCCGTGCGCGTCAAGTACCTCCTGTACGGTGCTTACATGCCCTATGCCGCCGTCTATCAGAAAAAGATCCGGAGGCGGAGAAGAAGCGTCGCCGAAATGCGATATACGGCGCTCCATAGCCTCTCGCATGGAGGCGTAGTCGTCTCTTATTTTAGTGCTTTTTATATTGAATATGCGGTATCCGCTTTTCTTTGGCTTGCCGTTTTCGAAAAGCACCATGCCTGCGGTGATGTTGTCGTCTCCCATATTCGAAATATCGAACGCCTCTATCCTCTCCGGAACAACTCCGAGTCCTGCGATAGAGGCAAGACGGGCAAGTGTTTCGTCGCTCTTTGTCTTTTCCGCTACAAATTCTTTTGCTTTTTGAGCCGCGTTTTCTTCCGCCATTATACAGAGCTTATGCAGGTCTCCGCGTGCGGTTGTTTTTATCTTCACACCGTATCCCGCTTTGCAGGAGAGCCATTCTTCCGCCGCCGCGGTATCTTCGGCCGCAAGCACGCCTGCGGTGTCTATCTCTTTTGGTATATATTCGCGTTTTTCATAGATACGGCAAAGAAAAGAGCAGATAGCCGAACTGTCAAGTATCTCTCCTCCGGAAAAGACGAAACTTTCCGAATCGGTGAGTTTGCCGTCTCGTATATAGAAAACGCAGACGGCGCCTGCCGCCTCTCCGGAATACCAGGCGAAGATATCGCGCTCGATGCCGGGGGCGGCGACGACTTTCTGCTTTTCGCAAAGGCGGTTTATCGCTTTAATTCTGTCGCGGTATTCCGCCGCGGCTTCGAACATCAGATTGTCGGAGGCGTACTGCATTTTTTCAGTGAGCGACGATAGCAGAACGTCTGCTTTGCCCGAAAGAAAAGCTACGGCGCTGTCTACAAGCTCTCGGTATTTTTCTTTAGTCACTCTCCCGTCGCAAACGGCGATACAGCCGATGTGACGGTACAGACAATGGCGCACTTTGCCTATGTCTTTGGGAAAGCTTCTTCGGCAGGAGGGAAGCCCAAGCGCTTTTTGAAGCGAGATTATTACATTGTTTACGGTTTCGGCGCTTGTATACGGACCGAAATATTTTGCGTTGTTCTCTCTCTTTCGCGTCATTATAAAACGGGGATATTCCTCGTTCGTGACGGCGATATACGGGTACGATTTATCGTCCTTCAGCAAGATATTATATTTAGGCTTGTAAAGCTTTATAAGACTGTTTTCAAGAGTGAGCGCTTCCATCTCGCTGTCACAAAGTATATAATCGAAGTCGTATATACAGGAAGTCATGGCATCTGTCTTTGTATTGAAAACGCTTTCGTGGAAGTATTGCGACACGCGGTTTTTAAGCGCGCGGGATTTTCCTACATAGATGACTGTCCCGTTTTTCGCTTTCATTATATACACGCCGGGGCGCAGAGGAAGCGTAGCGGATTTCTTACGCAGACGTTCTGAATATTGAGGATTTACCATATGATTTGCCTTATTCCGCAGAATGCGGTCTTATAAATTTAGATAAAACAAAAACGGCAGATATGCCGTGTGCATATCAAATGCAACGCCTTCTGCCGTATTTATGTTTTTGAAAAACGTATTTCTTTGACCATTCAAGTCATTCAAGACTGTTTACAAGTTCTTCAAGACCGTTGATGGCTTCAACCTCATCGGGACCGTCTGCAATGATTGTTATAGTAGTTCCTTCGGAAATACCCATTGAGAGAACTCCGAGCAAACTTTTGGCACTGATGCGGCGATCATCTTTCTGAATCCAAATAGCACTCTTAAAAGAATTTGCCTTCTGAATGAAGAATGTTGCGGGTCTTGTATGCAGACCTACGCTGTTTTTTATTGTAATATCGCGTGAAATCATGTTATTGATATATCTCCCGTGAGTTCTTGCCGAAAAAATACGCAAGACTTTTTTATTTGTTATTAAGAATTATAACAAATAATTTGAATAAAATCAATACTTTTTTTACAATTAACCGTATATTTTACAAAATAAATTTTTACTCGTATATTTTTATGATTTTAAATACGGATTCGCGTTTTGCCGTATATAAAGATATCTCCTGTGATTCCGTAAGGAGTATCCTTCCGTCGAGATAAAATCCGTTTTCCGTGATCTTCCCGTCAAGGATCATAGTTCCTTTTACGGTGCTTTTGCCGGGAACGACGGCTTTTACCGGCTCTCCGTTTTCATTATATGCGTATTCTGTCATATCAGATACGGTAAAATCCAGAATATAACCGGCTTTTGTATCGTCGGAAACAAGATAGAGAGCCTCTCCTCTTTCAAGGTCGATATGTTCGCTTGTGATATTGCTTATCTCAAACTCCACCGTCACGCTTTGCATATCTTCTTCCGCACTGAATATATGGTACATTCTGAGTGCGATACCCGCTATCACCATAAGTATGACGACGATGATGACCGCGTCGGCTATGTTGAATCTCTGTCTGCCATCGGCGTTTTTCGTGTTCATTCGTATATCCTTTCCGCAGCGTGAGCCGCAATATCTTTGTTATTCAATTCTGAAATCGGTGACATATGAATCGGAGGCAAAATTGCCGCATCTGATGTATACACAGACTCCTACGTTTATGCGCTGAGAGCCGATATATACGACTCCGCGCTCGTCCACGATGCCCTGCGCCGTCAGAGTTACATATATGTCGTATTTGTCCTCATATTCATACTGTTTTATGGAATATGAAACTCCGTCCGCCGTCTTTTCGGCGCGCGATGAGTAGAAAATCGCATTTTTGTTTTGGACAGTGCTTATCATGCCGAGATTGGAAAGATCGGAGGAGTTTGTCGCGTTGTTGCCCACGGCAAATGAGTCAAGATAAGCTTCGTCCACATCGGAAATGCG
This sequence comes from uncultured Eubacteriales bacterium, assembly GCA_949299535.1. Taxonomy (GTDB): domain Bacteria; phylum Bacillota; class Clostridia; order Oscillospirales; family CAG-272; genus UMGS731. The sequence goes on from CASGAQ010000013.1 coordinate 18,128, forward strand.
TATTGTGTAGACTACTGTTGCATGTTTTTTTTCGTCGGAGGGAAGGGTTCCCGTTTCAAACATTATAAAATACACTATGCCGAAGATAAGGGCGGCTATAAGCAATATGATTATTGCGTCTACTATATTGAAGCGATTTTTCTTTTTATTGATGTTTTCCATAATTATGAAAAGCTCATTTCCCGGCGGCAGGATTTGTATGTACCCCGTCTGCCGCCGCGGGCGGGGACTTTTTTGCTTGCTGAACCTTTTGTCATCTTATATATACGCTTTGGTCGGCGCTGTTTTCACGGCAGTTGCTTGCGACAGAAGACGCAAGTCCGATAACAGCCCAGAACAAAAGAAATATCCTGTAATTATACCAGACGTAATCCGTAGCGCCCTGTACGAGAAAAGCAAGTACGCCGCATAAAAATCCTATCAAAATAATGTTGTATTTTTTTGAAGTATGATTTTTCATCGTATAAAGAACCATTCCGAAAAAGGCGAAACAGAAGACGAAGAAGAATATGAGAGAAAAGACGCCCGTTTCGGAAATTATCTGAAGATAAAGACTGTGGGAATGCGGGGCTGTTTCCGTTCCGGATAATGAATATCTCGGATATACGGCGGAGAACGCCTCGGTTCCTATTCCTATGCCGTAAAGCCATGTATCGGAAAGCATGGAAAGTGTTCCTTTCCATATGTTCAGACGGTAGAGAGTGGAGGAGTCCGACGTGTTTCCTATGCTGGAAAGCCTGTTTAGAACGCTTGTGTCGATAAGGAAAGAAGCGCCGAGCAGGGCTGCCGGCAGCAGAAGAACGGAAAAGGCAACGGATTTATGACTGCTGATTATTATAAATATCAGTACCGCCGCGATAAATCCGAGCCATGCTCCGCGGGACCATGTGAAGATAAGACAGGAACAGCAAAGCATGAACGATATAAAATATCTGAATTTGTCGCGCGTGCTTTTTGAAACGACGAACATGGCGAATATTATAGGCGCGACAAGAATGAGGTATTCTCCCAGAACATTGGGGTTTGACCATGTGGATACTGCTCTGCCTTTTATATCCGCAAACATCTCGGCGTCCTGCCATATAGTGGACACAGAGCCGAAGAAGTATTGGAATATTCCTATGACGGAAACAAGAGAAGCGCTTGTCGTAAGACTGCGTATACAGCTGAACGTCAGCTTATCCGAGCGAATGATATTCTTTATGATGAAGTATGATGAGATAAAGCAAAGGAAAACCAGCATTTTCGGCATACTTGAATTTATATCTGTCGAAATGAATCCGCCCGATACGATGAACAGCGCGAATATTGCCACGGTGAGGTCTATGAGAGAGAACTTTATAAGACGCTTCCTGCGGACTACCTTAAAGAACAGTGAGAGCGCAGTCAAGATAACAAGACCTAACAAGAACATAGTGGGAACGAACGGTATGAGTAAGAACATGGTGATGATTCCGGATTCCGGCGAGTGAAGGAGTATTATTCCCGATATTGCGGCGAATATCGCAACCGCCGTAATATATGGTTCTACCACGAGCGAGAGTGCACCGAGGAATATTCCGAAAATTACCGCCAGACCAGCGCTCGAATGAGCTGGTTTTTCATGTTCTTCCGCCGATATTTTTCTCATGTTGAGAAAATCGAAAAATATGAAGTTGAGCGTATGGCTCTCGTTTACAACGTCTATAAACGTTTTTTTGGAAAATAGGAGCATTATTGAAACGACTATGAATATAGCGGACGTCATTACGGAAAGTTCCGAAGCAGGCTCCAAAGAAAACGCATACTTTTTAAGAAGGATTATAACCATCGAGTAGAACCCGAAAGAGAAGAACAGTATTCCGAATATGTTCATCGGACAGGACAGGACCGACCATTTTACCGTCTCCGCCGCACGCGCAAACAGACTTGTTTCATATGCTTTGGAGGCTCTGTAGCTCAGCGGTCGGTGATAGCCGTTTGTCTTACGGCGTGAGAAAATATTCGCAAAGAAAGAATTTTTCAACTTTTCCTCGAAACTGCCGTAAAGCGTGAACAGAGTGCCGAAAAATCCGTAGATGGCTTTTTTATATATCGAAGAAAAGAGTCGGCACAGGGCGCTTACGATGGCGCTTCTTTTGAAAAGATTTGCGATACGGTGCGAAAAAGTTCTGTCGCTCTTTTTTTGTATCAATTATTTTCACCTCTTTTCCCGAACACATCTTTATGCGAGAGCGTTCGGCTGACGAATATATATATTAAATATATCACAATTCCGATCATAAAGACAATAGCTATTTTCAAAAAATATGCCGGATCGGAAGCCATTCCGGAAAAAAGCGGTATTTTTTTTTCTCCTATGAGCATTGCGGCGAAGCAAAGCGCGCCTGCCGCTGCGAGATTAAAAGCTTTTTTTCTGTTGCTTATGCGAAATATATCGGGAAAATGCCTTCTGCCGTTGAATATCAATACTGCCGCGTAAACATACTGCGAAACGGTGAAGGAGAACGATATGCCGAAAATACCGGCGTCCGGTATAAGCATAAAGAGCATATTCGAAACGACAGAAACCGAGATAGCGGAAAAAGATGCGTACATTGGTATTTTTGCTTTTCCGGCGGCGTAGAATGTGCGGCATAATATTTCCGATATCGCATAAGCGGGCATTGATAAAGAGAGCGTTCTGAGAGAAACCGCACATACTTTTGCGAGTTCCTCCGTAAAATTATCTCTCAGATACAAGAGCGCTATCCCCTCGTACGAAAGCGCAAAAGTTGCGGCAAAGACCGGAAGTATCATCAGTATTATATAAAAAACAGAGTTTTTTACGCTTTTGGCAAAGCTGTCTTTAAGGTTTTCCGCGGCGAGCCTCGAAAGAGACGGAAAAACGAAGTTTCCAACTCCGTAAACCGCTATACCTGCAATTATGACGTATATTCCCGAAGCATAATCGTATGCCACGAAAGTGCTGTCGGACACGAATGATGAAAAAAACGAAGCTATCAGTACGGAAACGGGCGAGAGCCATGAGCCTGCCATTATATGCGGAGCCGTTTTCGCCGATTTTATAAGATATTCATTTTTGAAGTCAAAGCAGGGACGCGGCATTAACTTGGACGGTATCAGGGGAAGCGCAAGCGTTAAAAATTGCAGAAACCATGAAATCACATATACAAGTGACAGCGCATAAACGGAAAAACGCTCTCCGGATAAAAGCAGGTATGCTATCATGGCGATATTTGAAAGCGAGCTTACCGCGGCGGGAAGTATGAATCTTCCTGCCGACTGCAATATTCCGGTGAGCGTGTATGCTCCGGCGGTGAATACCATCATAGGAAACATTATACGCAAAAGTCGTGCGGCAAGGGCAGAGGCTTCCTCGCTTATTTTAGGTGAGACCGCTTTTATTATCTGCGGAGCGAAGAATATTCCGAGCAGAGCCAGCGCGGCGCAGATAATCATTATTACGCTCATGAACACGGAGGAATATCTGTAAGCGTCTTTTTCCCGTTTTGCTTTCGCCTCGTTGTAAACGGGAATAAAACAGCCGAGTATTGCGGCTGAGAACAGAAAATCAAAAACGGCGCACGGTATCTTCGAGGCGGCGGTGAAAGCGACGGCTTCAAGAGAGTCTCCGAGCGTCCATGCAATAATCATGCCGCGCACCATTCCGAGCGCCTTGGAAATAAGTGTCGCCGCTATCATGGCAAAGACGGTAAGCGACGAGCTTTTTATTCCTTTTTTCATTTGGGTTCCTTTCGGGGATTTTTTATTTCCAACGGGCGCATGGCGCCCTTTGGCAGAACTGCACTTGTGAGCGGAATTTATTTTTTATTCCTCTCCTCCGTAAGACGTTTTGCCTCTTCCTCTTTCCATTTGTCTATGTTGGCGTGATGACCGCTGAGAAGTACCTCCGGAACTTTTCTGCCTCTCCATTCCGGCGGACGGGTGTACTGCGGATATTCCACTGTCATCCCATCGTAAAAACTTTCCTTTTCGTAACATTCGGGGCTTGAAAGCACGCCGTCTATCATGCGGGAGACGCAGTCGGTTACGATGCACGCCGGTATCTCGCCGCCTGTCAGAACATAATCTCCTATTGAGAGTTCTTCGTCGACTATCTCGTCTATTATCCTTTGGTCGACTCCTTCGTAGTGACCGCAGAGTATAACGATATTGTCGTAATTTTCCGCAAGCTCTTTTGCTTTTTTCTGCGTAAGCACTTGTCCGCGCGGCGACATATATATCACATGGCGCTTTGTGCAGGAGTTTACCTCCGGCGCGGTTATGGCGGTGAAACAATCATATATCGGCACGGGACTCATAAGCATTCCCATGCCGCCGCCGTAAGGCGTATCGTCGACACGGCGGTGCTTGTCCTTTGAATAATCGCGTATGTTATGCGCGTACACTTCTATTGCTCCGGATTTTTGTGCTCGTCCGATAATGCTTTCGGAAAGCACTGTTTTGACAAGCTCCGGAAACAGCGTCATAATATCGAATCTCATAATACCGCCTTACTCAAAAAAGCCTTCTATTGGCGTGATGAAAATGCCTTTTTCCGTATCGCATTCCTTTATGAAAGCAGGAACGTTGGGAATGAGCGTTTTTTTGCTGTTTTCATCGGTTATCTCGTAAACTTCCTGACTTGTGTACTGCAAAACGTCAGTGAGTCTGCCGTATACTTTTCCCGTGTCGGCGTCGATAACGGGCAGGTCGATAAGGTCGCAGATAAAGTTGGAGCCTTCGGGGATATTAAGGTCTTCCCGTTTTGCATATATGACTTTGTTTTTATATTTTACCGCGTCATCGAGCGTTTTAATCCCCGAAAGAGAACAAAGTATAAAATTTCCATTTATTACCCTTGAACGCAGAACGGAAAATTCGGTCTTGTTTTCCAGATATATGCGGGAAAGCTCGCAAAAATCTTCCGGACTGTCACACCAAGGGTCGATTTTCACTTCTCCGCGAACGCCGTGAGTATTTATTATTCTGCCTATTTCCAGAAATTCTTTTTTCTCTGCCATAGCGGTTGTCCTTTCTTTAAGACTTCGATTTTTGTTTTTTAATTGGTGATTTGATCAAAAATGCAACTGAAAAATAAAAAATATGCCTCGTAAAGCGCGCGGCTTCACGAGGCACACTATGCTGCAATCAGCTCTTGAATTTGCGCTTTCTTGCTGCTTCAGATTTCTTTTTGCGTTTTACGCTGGGTTTTTCGTAATGCTCTTTTTTCTTGACTTCTGCGATCTTACCATCACGAGCGACCTGTCTTTTAAATCTGCGAAGAGCGCTGTCAAGCGATTCGTTTTCTTTAACTCTAACTTCTGCCATCTATAATCCCTCCCCTCGCATTTAAATGAAATGCAAGAGAATCTAAAATTCTCTTACAGCATTATACACAATTTACCTTTGTATGTCAAGACCAAATTTACGATTTTGAGATTTTTTATTTTTTCGCTGCGGAAAACTTTGTCATTTGACTTGCGCGCGGCATAGAATGGCGTGAAAAGGAAAGCGCTGCGGCGCATCGCCGTGTCCCGCAGCGCAAACAACTAAAGAAAAAAATACTAAACGGCGAAGAAAGAATATGCATATGAGAAAAAGTTATTTTGCCGCCGCAAATACTGAAAACGGGTTTGTAAGTCTTTTTGATAAAATTTTTTCGCCTCTCTACCTCGCTCATCTTTACATAATAAAAGGAGGTCCGGGTACGGGAAAATCCACGTTTATGCACGGAATAGCCGCCGCCGCGGAGCAACGCGGACTTGATGTGGAATATTATTACTGTTCGGCCGATACCGGCTCTCTTGATGGGATCAAGATACCTTTGCTCGGAGTCGCCGTCATAGACGGAACCGCGCCTCACACTGTCGACCCTAAGTATCCCGGCGCCTGCGAGACTATAATAAACCTCGGCGAGTATTTTGATACGCCTCGTCTGAAGGATAACAAGGAAGATATAGTCGCGCTTACGGACAGATGTTCCGCTTTTTATGCCGCTGCCAAACGCTTTTTGCACGCCGCGGGAGAGGTGGAGCGCGCAAGGCTTGAAACCGCCGTGAAAGCATTTGATTCGGACAAAGCGAAAAGAGCCGCCGTTCGTGCGGTTTCGCGCGCTTGTTTTGAAAAAGGCGTTATTTGTGAAAAATATATTAGCGCCATAGGCACGCACGGAAAAGTTCATCTTGATACCGCGCAGAGATGCGCGGAGCGCACGGTGCATATTGTCGGCAAATACGGTTTTCCTCAGCTTTTTATGGAAGTTCTTAGTCAAACCGTAATTGAAACAGGCGCCGCGGCAGAGAGATTCCCGACAGTGCTGTCGCCCATGCGGACAGAGGCGCTTCTTGTCGGCGGAATTCTGTTTATCGTTTCTGATGATGAGGAGCAGCGCAAAGAAAACACGCTCAATGCCATGCGCTTTGTAAAGAATGAGGAACTTTCGCTTATCCGCGGCAAACTGCGCTTTGCGGAAAAATGCGAGGACTCTCTCTTGGACGGAGCTTTGGAGGCGCTGTCGTTTATGGGCAGAGCGCATGACGAGCTTGAATCTTACTATATTTCCGCGATGGATTTCGCCGGAGAGCAGTCTCTCATGCAGAAAGTTTCCGAGGAGATACTCTCCCGCGGTGAAATATAAAATAATTTGAATAAGGTTGAAAATTGCGAAGTTGTGTGATAATATAATAACAAAAGATAAACAATCGTTGAAGTAAATAATGTTTGCCCGGCTTAAAACGCCGGGCAAAACGGAGAAAATATGAAGAAGATAGTAAAATTTATATCCGCAGTTCTTGCTATAGTTAACTTTGCCTTGTGTCTTTCCGCCTGCGGCGAGAAAGAAAACGGACTTTACACATGGTATGGGAGAAAAATAGAAGTTGACAATGTGCTGAGAGTGACTCTGGATATGGGAAACGGCAAACGCGAAACGCTTGTGCCGTTCGAGCTTTACAGAGCGCTGTTTTTATACTATGCCGAAAAGGTTCCGGATTTTACCACGGTCAACGGCGAGTTACATGAAACTACCGATGAAGAACGTACCGATGCCGCGAAAAGCCTGACGGAAGAAGAACTTACGGATTATTACGCCGTTCTTGAATGCGCCCGCGACGCTGGCGTTGATGTGGACGATATACTCGGGCGCGATTATGCGAAGATATATAAATCGTTTGTGACTGACGCAGACGCGGACAAGTCTTATGAGGAAATGTTGGAATCGCTTGATATGACGCACGAATATTTTGTTTTCAACTGTTGCAAGAGCGAACTTGAAAAAGCGCTCAAAAGCGCCGTTTCTTCCGACATAGAGGATTATACAAACCGCAATTTCTATCATATGAAGCAGATACGCATAACTTATGACATAGGTGACGGTTCTTCCCGCAGCTCTGCGAAGAATGAAATAGAGAGTGTGCTTTCAGCGCTTGAAAGCGGAGAGGATTTCGATGTCTTTGTGGAAAAATATGCAGATGAAGATTATAAATCCGAACGATATATCGATACAGACGGCGGCATAGTCGGCGGCGGAACGCTTTCGCAAGATATATCAGACATTTTAAGAACGCTTGACATCGGAGAACACAGCGGTATAACAGAAGAAACCGTAAGTGACAAAAAAGGAGCTTTTGTTATAATAAAAAGAGAAAACATCGATATTTCTTTCCTGTGCGGTGCAGACGACACAGCGGCGCATATGTACTCTTATCAAAGCGCGGACGCGTCGGAATATACTCCGCACTATCTTGCATACGCAACGCTTTTGGACGCATACAAGCAAAATCTGGCTGTTGCGCCCGTAGACGAAAAAATTTATTCGCATATTGCTGCGGATACTTTATATTGAGGTAAAATTTATGAAAATATCGCTTATCATACCTATGTATAACGAAAGTTCCATAATCGATGAAGCCGTAAAAACTTTCGGTGGATACATGAAAGAACGCTTTGCGGAATGGGAACTTATATTTGTAGATGACGGTTCTGCCGACAAATGCGGAGAATCCGCAAGAGCCGCGGCGGCAAAGGACGAGCGCATAAAACTCGTCTCGTACAATCCAAATCGAGGCAAAGGATATGCCGTTCGTCAGGGAATGCTGGCGGCAACGGGCGATATCATGGTCTTTACAGACTGCGACAACGCATATGGTACCGATGTTATCGGAAGAATATACGATATGTTTGAAAAAACAGACGCTGATATGATCGTCGGTTCGCGCAATATGGACAAGTCCGGCTATAATGGATATACATTTGTCCGCAAAATTGTTTCCAAAACTTATATCAAGATCATAAATATCATTGCCGGTTTCGGAAAATACGGCGTTTCGGATTCGCAGTGCGGTTTTAAAGGCTTCCGAGCCGCCGCCGGAAAGAAGATATTTTCCAATTGCGAAGTGGACAGGTTCGCGTTCGACCTTGAAGCTATTATGATAGCGGGTAAATGCGGATTCAAGATAGAGCAGATGCCGGTCAAGATAATCAATCACAGAGAATCGAAGGTCAATATTATAAAAGACGCGATGAAAATGCTTTCCGACGTGAGAAAAATGAAAAAACGAATAAAAAAATCAAATATTTGCTGAAAAACAATTTTTTATTTAATATGTAAGAGTACAAATAAAAATATTGAAGCGAACCCGAAAGTTTTTTTGCTTTCGGGTTCGCTTTATCTGCGGAGTGTTTTTATAAATTATATAAGACATCGGGACTTTTACAGAGATTTAAAATACATTCTTTTATTTTGTCAGCACTGATCCCGGCGTCCTCGTAAACGCTTTTGCCCGGGTGGCGCGGAACGAACGTGTCATCCGTTGCGATTATCTGCCACTGAGTATCTTCAAGCATGCCTTGTTTTCTCATCTCGTCGGAAAGTATCATGCCCATGCCGCCGGCACGAATGTCTTCTTCAAGAAAGATTATTTTTTTCGTTCCGCCGCCGATAAGCTTTGCGACGTTTTGAACGCACTCGCGGTACGGCTTCAGTTTCTCAAGCAGTATTATACCTATATTCAAACCCGACTCTCTCAGTTTGTCGGCGGCGGAAAGCGCTTCCTTTACAATAATGCCGTCGGTGATGATGACCGCGTCAAGAACTTCGTCTTTTCCGAAATTTGTCGCGGCGCCGAGTTTTCCGCGCTCAAAACCGTTAGGATAAAATTCGCGCAGAACGCGAGCGTCCGTCGAACCCTTCGGATATCGTATCGCGCATGGCTTGCCTGAGGCAATGCTTTCCTCAAGCGCTTTTTCAAGAGTCTCTTTTGTTATCGGAGTATACAGAGTCATATTCGGTATGCCGGAGATAAAAGCGGTGTCGAATATACCGTGATGCGTAGCTCCGTCGGACGGGTTGAGGCCCGCTCTGTCTATGCACATGGTAACGGGCAGATTTTGGAGGGCGATATCGTGAATGATATTGTCATATCCTCTCTGGAGGAACGAAGAATATATTGCGGCAACAGGTCTCATTCCGTTTGCCGCAAGACCTGCCGCAAAAGTAAGCGCGTGTTCTTCCGCGATACCCACGTCAAAAAAGCGTTCTTTGTGATTTTTCTCAAATACTTTAAGCCCCGTGCCGTCGCACATAGCCGCTGTTATGGCACAGATACGCCCGTCTTTTGCCGCCATTTCAGATAATTTTTCACCCATTATCTCTGAAAAGCATGGTTGACCGTCGCTTTTTTGATTTGCCGGAGAAATACCGTGGTAGTAGCAAGGCTCGTTTTCCGCGGGCGCATATCCTTTTCCTTTTTTCGTGCGGACGTGCACTATGACGCTTTCACCGAGTTTTTTTGCTTCGCTCAAAAGTTTTTCCGTCGCTTCGAAATCGTGTCCGTCGACGGGACCGAGGTAAGTAAGCCCCATGCTCTCGAAATAGTTAGAGCCGTAGAGGGAATTTTTAATGCACTGCTTCGCGGCGCGTACCGTGCGGAAAAGTCCTTTTCCGACAAGCGGTATCTTTTTTAACATCGCGCCGGTGGCTTTTTTTGTTTTGAAATATGAAGACTTGATCCGCAGATGAGCCAGATTGTCTGCAAAACGGCCTATGTTTTTTGATATGGATCTTTCGTTTTCGTTGAGTATTATTATAAGATTTAAGTATTTTCTGCAATTATTCAGCGCCTCATGTATCATGCCGCCGGTATATGCGCCGTCGCCGAGCACGACTACGGTGTATGCATCGTTTCCGGAAAGCTTGTCCGAGACTGCAAAGCCGAGTCCTGCCGATAGTGATGTGGAGCTGTGACCGGCTCCGAAAGCATCGTACTCGCTTTCTTCTCTTTTTGTAAAGCCTGAGATTCCTCCCGGCTTTCTCAAAGAGTCCATGCGGTCGTATCTGCCGGTAAGCATTTTGTGAACATAGCTTTGATGACCTACATCGAATATTATGTGGTCGCGCGGGGCGTTGAATACGCGGTGAATTGCCATTGTGAGTTCGACGACACCGAGATTTGAGGCAAGATGACCGCCGTTCTCCGTAACTCGTTCAACAAGCTCGCCGCGTATCTCTTCAGCAAGGCGCGGTATGGCTTCATAAGAGAGTTTTTTGAGCTCATCGGGGGAGTTTATTTTTCCCAGATACATATATTTTTCTGTATTGTTCAAAACAGATTCCTTTCATAAAACGATTTTGTGTTTTAATATATTCTAAAACTATATTTTATCACAAATTCAGTAAAAATAAAAGTGTTTGAACTTTTTTATTGCAATATGTTGAATATCGCCTTGCACACACGTTGTGCGCGTGGTAAAATAATATTTAATAAACGATCTTTGATATTTCTCTGAAAAAGGAGTGGGACAATGAAAAAAATTGCTGTTTTCGGCTCGACAGGATCCATAGGTCAAAGCACGCTTGCGGTCATACGCGAAAATCCCGAAGATTTCAAGGCGGTAACTCTGGTCGCGGGCAAAAATATAGAAAAACTCATCTCTCAGATAAAGGAGTTCGCTCCCGAAAACGTATATATTTCCTCTGAGGAGAATGCGGAAAAACTTCGCCGCCTTTTCCCCGGGCTGAGAATTTTCTGCGGCGAGCAGGGAATGGAGGATATCTCCGGGCGTACGGATTTTGACGTTTCCGTATCCGCGCTTGTGGGAGTTGCGGGACTTGCTCCGACATATAATATGATAAAAAACGGTAAAACTGTGGCGCTTGCCAACAAAGAAGTCCTCGTTGCCGGAGGGAAACTCATAATGGATACCGCGAAAGAAAGCGGAGCGACGCTTCTTACGGTCGACAGCGAACACAGTGCGATAATGCAATGCTTGCGCGGCGAAGAAGAAAATAAAATAGAAAAGATACTGCTGACTGCGTCGGGCGGTCCGTTCTTTGATAAGGAGATAACCGACGATATCACTGCCGCACAGGCGTTGGCTCACCCTACATGGAGCATGGGCGCTAAAGTTACGATAGATTCTTCTACGATGATGAATAAAGGCTTTGAAATAATCGAGGCGAAGTGGCTTTTCGGAGTGGAAGCGGAACGCATAGAGGTGGTCATTCACAGAAAGAGTCTTGTTCACTCGATGGTACAGTTCCAAGACGGCACTATAATGGCGAATATAGGACCGAAATCCATGCAGATACCGATAGCGTATGCGCTGAACTATCCAAAACGTCTGCAAAACAATATCGAAAAGCTCGACCTTTTTGATGTGTGCGAACTGAAATTCGAAAAGCCGGATCTTTGCAAGTTTCCGTGTCTGCGGCTTGCTTATGAAGCTATTGCAAAAGGTCACTCAGCCCAAGTTGCTCTTAATGCGGCAAATGAAGTGCTTGTAGCCGCTTTCCTTTCGGGCGAGATCAAATATACCGATATACCCAAGGGTATCGAAAAAATACTCGCCGTCTGCGAGACGAGAAAAATGAGTGCGGTAAAAGAGATACTTGATTTTGACGGCAAGATAAAGACGGAAACAAGAGAACTCATCAACAGCAGAAAGATATAAGTATATTTAATTTTATAAAATCAATATTGCAATACGTCAAAAAACCTTCTCCGATATTCTTCGGAGAAGGTTTTTTTCTGAATAAAGGAATTTGGGTAATTTGTTTTATCAATACATACCGCCCATGCCTGCGCCTGCGGCAGCAGCTGCGGCATCAGCTTTGGGGTCGGGTTTGTCAGCGACAACGGCTTCGGTCGTGAGGACTGTGGAAGCAACGCTTGCCGCATTCTGAAGTGCGGAACGGGAAACCTTTGTCGGGTCTGTGATACCTGCTTCGAACATATCAACGTATGTTTCGTTGTAAGCGTCAAAGCCGTAGCCGACCTTGCGGGAGGATTTGATCTTGTTGATAACGACTGCGCCCTCAAAGCCTGCGTTAGCTGCGATCTGACGAACGGGCTCTTCAAGAGCTTTGAGTACGATCTTAACGCCGGTCTTTTCGTCGCCGTCAACAGAGGGAAGAAGCGCTTCTACATCGCGGATAGCGCCGAGGAAGGCGATACCGCCGCCGGGAACAATGCCTTCTTCAACAGCGGCTTTGGTTGCGTTGAGAGCGTCCTCTATACGGAGTTTCTTTTCTTTCATTTCAACTTCCGTTGCAGCGCCTACTTTGATAACTGCTACGCCGCCTGCGAGTTTTGCAAGACGTTCCTGAAGTTTTTCTTTGTCAAATTCGCTTGTCGTTGTTTCGATAGCGGAACGGATTTGAGAAACGCGTGCGGCGATCTCTTCGGAATTGCCGGCGCCGCCGACGATAATAGTGTTGTCTTTGTTTATCTTGACTTGGCGTGCGCGGCCGAGCTGTGCGATAGTTGTGTCTTTGAGTTCAAGACCGAGTTCGCTTGTGATAACTTCGCCGCCTGTGAGGATAGCGATGTCACGGAGCATTTCTTTGCGTCTGTCGCCGAAACCGGGAGCCTTAACGCCTACGCATGTAAATGTGCCGCGGAGCTTGTTGAGGATAATAGTCGTGAGAGCTTCGCCTTCGATATCTTCAGCAACGATAACGAGCTTCTTGCCTGCCTGAACTACCTGTTCGAGAAGGGGAAGGATCTCCTGAATATTGGATATCTTCTTGTCTGTGATAAGAAGGAGAGCGTCGTCTATAACAGCTTCCATTTTGTCTGTATCGGTTGCCATGTAGGGAGAGATGTAGCCGCGGTCGAACTGCATGCCTTCTACTACTTCGCAGTAAGTTTCTGCGGATTTGGATTCTTCAACGGTGATAACGCCGTCGGAAGTAACTTTTTCCATAGCGTCTGCGATGAGCTGACCGATAACTTCGTCGCCTGCGGAGATAGAGCCGACGCGGGCGATGTCTGCCGCACCGTTTACTTTTCTGGAATTTTTAACTATGCTTTCGACAGCGCGGTCTACAGCTTTCTGAATGCCTTTTCTGAGAACCATGGGGTTTGCGCCTGCTGTTACGTTCTTCATGCCTTCGCGGATAAGAGCCTGTGCCAAGAGCGTTGCCGTTGTTGTACCATCGCCGGCAGCATCGTTCGTTCTTGTTGCAACTTCGCGGACGAGGGAAGCACCCATGTTTTCCATCGGGTCTTCAAGTTCGATCTCTTTTGCGATCGTTACGCCGTCGTTTGTGATGAGGGGAGCGCCGTATTTTTTGTCGAGTACGACGTTTCTGCCCTTCGGTCCGAGTGTGATTTTAACTGTGTCGGCAAGTTTGTCGATACCGCGTTCAAGAGCGGCGCGAGCTTCCATACCGTAAGCGATTTCTTTTGCCATTGTTATTTTCCTCCGAAAAAATATTTGTAGATTTATATTATTTAACTGTTATTCAACTATTGCAAGGATATCGTCTGCGCGGACAACGATATATTCATCATTGCCGAGTTTGACTTCCGTGCCGGCGTATTTGCTTGCGATAACTTTATCGCCTACTTTTACGTCGGGAGTGAGGCGTTTGCCTGTTTCGGCGTTGTATGCGCCGGGACCTACTGCAATTACTTCGGCTGTCTGGGGTTTTTCCTTTGCGCTGCCTGCAAGAATGATACCGCCTTTTGTTGTTTCTTCTGCTTCGAGCATTTTAAGAACAACGCGGTCTGAAAGTGGTTTAAGTGTCATTATAAAGACCTCCATTTTTTATTATTGATAATATTATTGATAATTCTTTTTATTGTCTTTTGGCACTCTTTGCGGTTGAGTGCTAAATTGTCTATTATTTTACATAACCTTGGAGCAAAAATCAATAGATATTTTTATTGTTAACAGATTGTTCACAAATATTAAAAAATCAATGTAAAATACGACATAGAAAATACAAGACATAGAAAATACAAAATGTAATTTATTTCTTTGCGTTTGCATATATTTTATTATTGTATGGCGGGGGTGATGATTTGGATTTTTTTGAGGCTATGCAGCTCGTTCTTGCGCTGCTCATTTTCTGCGGCGGACTGTTTTTTGTGCCGTATTTAAAAGGTTTTTTCTTTTTGCATCCGATAAAGACCGTGCGTGAGATGTTTTACCGAAAAGATAAAAGCGGGATATCGCCGCTGCGTGCGCTTTCCGCGTCTCTCTCCGGGACGCTGGGCGTAGGAAATATAGTCGGCGTTGCCGTGGCGATGATAATAGGCGGAGCAGGGGCTGTCTTTTGGGTCTGGATAAGCGCTCTCGTGTCCATGGTGCTGAAATACTGCGAGATAACGCTCGGGGTAAAATACCGTAAAAAAAGCGCCGCGGGATTTTGCGGCGGTCCCATGTTCTATATGGAAAGAGGCTTGGGCGGCAGAGCCGGCAGGATATGCGCCGTTGTTTTTGCCGCGGCAGGAGTCGTTTCATCTTTTGCCATGGGAAATATCGTGCAGACAAGCGCCGCAAGCGATACGGCGAAGATAATCTTCAGCGCAAACGAAACCGTTTTCGGTGCTGTCTTTGCTTTTGTCATAGGACTTGTCGTATTCGGCGGATTTGAGCGTATCTCACGCGTGACGAGTGTGGCGCTTCCTGCTATGAGCGCAGTTTACCTTTTGGCATCATTAGCAGTTATTCTGCGTAATGCGGAACTTATACCTTCCATATTTGAAAGGATATTTTCCGAAGCTTTCGAATTTGACAGCGCTTTCGGCGGAATACTCGGCTTTCTTTCATCGAAAAACGTCGCCGAAGGAGTAGCCAAAGGAACTTTTTCACATGAGTCCGGAAGCGGTACCGCGCCTATGGCTCACGCGAATGCACAGACGGACACGCCTGCGCGCCAAGGTCTTTTGGGACTTTTCGAGGTCTTTGCAGATACGATAGTTATCTGCACTCTCACTGCCTTTGTAATAATTACGGCATGGGAGAAGGGCATTGAATGTGAGAACGGGATGGAACTCGTGCTTTCCGCATTCGGAAGCGAGCTCGGGGTGTGGTCTGAGTACGCTGTCGGAGCCTCTATACTGATGTTCGCTTTTTCTACCGTGATATGCTGGGCTTTTTACGGCAGACTTTGTCTCGAATATATCACAAATTCAAAAAAAGCGCAGTTTATTTATATTTTGATATATTTGGCGCTCATCGTTTTCGGAACGCTCCTCTCGCAGGAGGCGGTATGGAAAATAGCCGATCTCGGCGTGGCGCTTATGACCTCGCTCAATATGCCGGCTTTGTTTATTCTGCGCCGCGATATAAAAGACGAAACAAAGGTGCTTTTCCCGTGACTTCATTTTTTCGCCGCGCGACATACCGAAATGTGATTTTTAAAAACAAGGTTTAACTTTAGATCACTTTTTAAGTTTGCCCAAAACTTTGCCGAAACAGATTATTCTGTTATACTCTGAAAGCTTTATGTCATTATAGTCAGGATTGAGCGATATAAGTCTGTCTGTGCCGAACTTTTTAACAAAACTTTCTCCATCGACGGAGAAGATACCGAACTCGCCGTCGTCTACGCTTTCCGCACTCTTTATGAGCAGGATATCTCCGCTGGAGAATTTTGGCAGCATACTGTCGCCGTATACCTTTACCGCAAAGTCCGCGTCCTCTGTTACAGGTGTTGAATATACCGAGATATTCGTGTAATCCGAAGATGAGAGGTACGAACCTGTTCCGGCAGAAGCGGCGATATTGTAGAGCTTTATCGTGCGCGTCTGCGGCACATCGAGCGAGTATGTTGTGATGGATTGCTCGCGGAGCATTCGCGCGTGTTCACGTTCCAAAACGCGTTCGGTCGCCATTCGCCCCTCTTCGTCAAGCTCCATATATTTTTGAAAAAATTCGTTTCTGGTAAAAGAGGATTCGCCGCCCTTCTTTCTTCCGGTCATTTCGTCTATGGAAACGCCGAGCGCATCCGAAAGCGCGCACAGTGTCGAAAATTTCGGATCTGCGCTTGCTCCGGAGAGCAGTTTGTTGAGCGTCCCTACGGAAACGCCGGATAGTTCGGATAAAGCGTCGTTAGTTAAATTTTTTTCTTTTTTGATTTTCTTTATATTAAGGAGCCAATCCATAAAAACCTCCGGAAAACGTTATATTACCTTTTACGGTAATATAATATCATAAATTTTCCGATTTGTAAAGGGGTTAAATTTCAAAATTGCCGAAAAATAGAATTTTTTGCAAAAAAGGTATTGACAATTACCTTATAAGGTAGTATAATAAAGTCAAAAATTACACCAAACGGTAAAAAGGAGGCAACTATGGAAAGATACTGCAATACTGAAAATATTTACGGATATACCGTTTATTCTTATCATATAGATTGTCCCGAATATAATGAAAATAAAAAGAGATCTGCTTCGGCGCTTAGATTCCGCGGATTGCGCCGTTTTGCGTTTTTTATACTTGCACCGATTGCGCTCGCTGCAGATGTTCTGACTGCTGTTTTCCGCTGATGCCGGTATGAAGAAGGACTGGACTTTCCGCAGCGCCGGAGTGCTTATCCGCGGAGAAAAGATTTTGGTTCGGCGCGAAACTGACGGCAATGGTTTTACTTTGCCCGACGCATATATTGAGCTTGGCGAAGCTTCAAAACAGGCGCTCATTCGGGAATATGCCGAAGAAACGGGTGCGGATATTTCCTGCGGCAGGCTTCTCTGCATAGAGGAGAGTCCGTGTGGGACAAACGAAAACGGTAAGAATGAGATAATTTTTTATTATATGATAGAACAAGACGGCGACGATATCCCATGCGAAGGCGGATTTTCGGCTCAAAAAAACGGGAGTTGCGCGTTTTATGAATGGCTCCCGCTTGACAGCCTTGAAGAAGTTGATATTCACCCGTCGTTTTTGAGCGAAGAACTGCACAGGCTCGAAAAGCACCCCATCTGTTTTGTGAGCGGGCGAAGATTGTCTTGTTCTTGAATTTTCTGCTTGCTTTACATCTCCATAAATTATTTTTGAAAGAAAAAGTCAAACCGACGATGATATCAGTCGGTTTGACTTTTTTGTGATTGTAATTTTATTTTTTCTTTTGATTGTTGAGATTTTTCTTCTTTACGGAAAAGCCGAATTTGCCTATTCGTTTTCCGAGGGCATAATATTCTCCGTGCGCGTATGCGGCGAGATGGGCGCGGTTTATGCAAAGTTTGCCATTTTCGTCAAATAACCTGTCGTCCGCATATATGCCGACTATATCGGCTATGAACATATCGTGAGAGCCGAGAGGCACTATATCAGTAACTTTGCATACTATCGACATGGGACTCTCCGCGATTATGGGGCAGCTCGCTTCCTCCACATATTCGGCAGTAAGACCGGCTTCCTTGAATTTGTCCGTTTTTGCGCCGGTTTTCATACCGCAAAGGTCGGCAGCGCGAGCAAGTTCTCCTGATACGAGATTGATGACAAATTCTCGGTTTTTCTTTATTATCCCATATGAGAAGCGCTCCGGACGCACGGAAACATATGTTTTTGCCGGGTGAGAGTTGATGATACCTGTCCATGCGATAGTCACGATATCCGTTCCCTCTGTTTCGTTGCCGCATGTCACCATGACTGCGGGAATGGGTGCAAGCAGTGTGCTTGCGGGCATTTTTCTTTTTGACATATAGAAAACCTTCTTCCTTTAAAAATAAATAATATTATGTTTAAATGACTGTTAATGGAATGTTATATGTTAATGGAATGATATATTTATATGATGTCGACTTGAATTTGTCGATTGTAAATAATCGACAATAATTTTCAAAGCGGTTTAATAAATTTGACGAAAATGACAAGCAAAACTTCAATAATGTTGACTATGATTCAAGAAAATGGTATAATCAAAACATAATGATTTTATACAATGAGGCAGTATGTTCAGATAAACCTATGTATATTATAACATGTTTATTTTGTCAAATAAAGTGCCTCTGCCAAAAAACGTGTATTTTGAACATAATGATTTTTTTAAGAAAGGATCGTACTTATGAATTTAAAAAAGAAAAGTTTTATGAAACGCGCCGCTACCTTTACGATTTCCGTGATGTTGGCCGCCGTACTTTTTGTTTCCTCGTTTCCGCTCTTTGTAAGCGCGGCTGACGCGTCGGAAACGGATTATGTCACATATCCTGTTTCCGAGATCGAGTCGACGTATGACGGATACTCTCCTATTCCTCTTTTGGTCATACAGATATCTTTCGATGCTGACGGAGACGGCGTGGATGACAATCCTGACGGAAGCGGTTATGATGCGGTAAAAAATCCGGACCTTCCCACTTACGGCGAACAGTGGTGCCACACCGTCGATTCGGACTGGACGGCAAGACTCTTTGCCGAAGAAGGCGCTTCTCTCAGGACTTATTATGAGTATATGTCGGACGGGAACTTCTATTTCAGTCCTGCGGCTGAAAATTACGGCACGGCTGACGATGGCGTTATCCATGTTATACTTAAAGGAGTAAAACATATGGGCGCGAACGCCGGAGCAGAGAACTGGGTACACTGCTATAAACAGATAATCGCTGCAGCCGATGAATATGTTGATTTTTCCGTATTTGACGTGAATAAAAACGGAAGAATAGATACATACGAACTCGGTCTTTGCTTTATTTTCGGAGGCGCGGAAACGAGCAGTTCTAGTGTAAACAGGACGGAAGTTTTCGGTTTCCATGCATATTATAAAAAATATGACAGCAATAACTCGTATGATGCCGACGGCGTGAACGTAAGCCAAAGCGGATTTTTCGGAACCGGCTCAATTTCCGGCGGCGCGGCGCTTAATTTCGGTGTATTTGCTCACGAGCTCGGTCACTATCTCGGCGCTCCCGACCTTTACGACTACGGCTCAAAATTTGATAATGCTGTCGGCACACTTTCTCTTATGGGAAGCGGTGCGCATGGCTCAAGCCCTGCGCATTTGGATCCATGGAACGCGATGTGCTTCGGTTTTTACGATGCGACAACCGTAACGGACGGGGAATACACGCTTTATTCAAAAGCGAGCGAAACCGGAACATATAATATTATAAAAATTGCAACTCCCAATCCAAACGAATACTATCTTATTGAAAACCGATGGGCTCCGACAACGGATACGTCTAATTTTGATGACGCCGCCAACATGCATCAAGGTATTATTATTTATCATATAGATGAAACATATTATACGTCCGACCAGTGCAATACATACGATGAAGATAACCCGGTTGACCCTATGATGGCGATATATCACCCGACAGCCAAGAACGTGACCGTTTTGGCGCCGGTCGCTTTCGGCGAGGGCAGAGTATGGACGGCAAGCAGTTACAAATTCCCCGTAAGTTCTACATGGTACACTTCCATGACCGCAGAACAGGCGGAGATCATGAAAGACCTTAAAGTGGAGATCACTTCCGGTGTCGGCACCGAAATGACTATAAAAATTTCAGGCGCCGCATATGAGCCTCAGGTAAGCTGGGTCGCTTCCGACTATGACGCAACGACAACTTCTTTCACTGTAAAAGGAAAGATAGCTCTCCACACAAATACGCTCAACGATTTCCGCATAACTCTTACGGAAAAATCCACCGGTAAAGAGATCTCTTCCGAACAGATAAAACTTAAAAAAGACGGCTCTTTTGAGGTAGCCTTCACAGGACTTACGGAGAACACATCTTATGTTTATACTTTGACGGCCGACGCTTCCAACGGAACCGTGACGGAAAGCAGAAACGCTTATACCGAAGTCGGGGAAGTTGAGCAAACATATTTTACGATATATGTATATAAAGGCCTCAGTGAAAATGAGAGAGCATATAAAGTGAGAGTTGATTTCGGCGAAAAATTCACATACAGTTTCCCGATGAATAAGAGCGGATATGCGTTCTGCGGCTGGTATCTCGATAAAGAGCTGACGCAGAAATACGATATGAACTTCACTCAGAAT
>CASGAQ010000014.1 GCA_949299535.1 uncultured Eubacteriales bacterium
ATCCCCTTCAAGACTGAACTTTTTGCCTTTTCGCTTTTTTATTTGTTGCCCTTTTTGCTTGTTTTTCCTCTTTTTCAGAAAAACTTCTTTGAGAAAACGTATCTTTTTACGCCCTCGCTTCTTTGCGATTTTTCAAAAAATCAGGAAACGGCTTTTGCCGTTTCCTGATAGCTTGGCACTAATAAATATATTTTCAGGAATATATTTCCGGAGATTTATTTGCTTTCTCTTACACGGTCAACAAGGTCGTGTATCTTCTTTACGGGATTTAAAAGTTCGCTCATGGATTCATCACGGTTAAGTCTGTCGATGATATAGGAAACATATTTGCACATATTTACTTCTGCATACCAAGGACGATTGATGATAGACTCATCACGATAATTGAGGTTCGTCGTAAATATTTTGTCTATCAAACCGTTGCTGTATGCTTCATCAAGTCGCTTGCAACCGTTGCAGAAAAGGCCGAACGTAGCAAAAACGAATATACGTCTTGCGCCCATGCTCTTGAGCTGCTCAGCAACGTCTATAACGCTGTCGCCTGAGGATATCATATCGTCTATGATAATAGCATCCTTGCCTTCGACAGTTCTGCCGAGAAATTCATGCGCCTCAATGGGATTTCTGCCGTCAACGATAATAGTATAGTTGCGTCTTTTATAGAACATACCGAGCTCTATTCCGAGCACGGATGAATAGTACATGGCACGGCTCATTCCGCCCTCGTCGGGAGAAATGATCATGGCCTCTGCCGGATCGAATTTTATGTCGGGATATTCACGCACAAGAGCCTTCAGCATTTGATATGATGTACGAACATTGTCAAATCCGCTTCTCGGAATGGCGTTCTGAACTCGCGGATCATGTGCGTCAAATGTAATGATATTTGAAACACCCATGTTTGCAAGCTCCTGGAGTGCGATGGCGCAGTCCAAAGATTCGCGCGCGCTGCGTTTATGCTGTCTGCCCTCATAAAGCATGGGCATGATAACAGACATACGGCGAGCTTTACCGGATATTGCCCCTATCATTCTCTTAAGATCTTGAAAGTGATCGTCAGGGCTCATAGGAACCATTTGTCCGTACATTTTGTATTTTACGCCATAGTTGAACACATCGGCAAATATATATGTATCATGACCGCGAAGCGTTTCGAGGATTATACCTTTTCCTTCGCCCGTACCGAAACGAGGGCAATCCGCTTTCACAATATATGTTTCGTCTGTATCATCGCGCCATTGATGAAGGTATTTATCGACGCTTTCGATAAACTTTTCGCTTCCCTTCATACTTATAACACTTAGTTTCCCGTAATATTTAGAATCCATATAAAGTCCTTTCCTTAAATATATATTTATACGTTTTTTCCTTTTGAATCAGAGATTGAATACTCTTTCTATTTCTTCTACTTCTTCGTCGCTGATCTTGATTACATCGCCGACTATACTCTTTGCCTGGATAAGGGATTTTGCGCTGTATTCCATAACTTCGAGTCTGTCGAAAGCGTTTGTCAAAGATGTTCCGGCTGCGATAGCGCAGTCATTTTCAATAATAGAAACGGGGTTCTTCAGAGAGAATTCTTTTGCAAGAAGTTCAGGCTGCATGAATGTAGCGCCAAACGGGAATTTTCTGATGGTCTTGAGAGCTATGTAGCTTTCGGGAATAAGACGTGCGTCGAAAACATTGTCCGTTACGGCGAAAGCCATGAGGTGCGGCGGATGAGCGACGATGACCGTCTTTATATCCTCATGCTGTTCGTACATGCTCATATGGAACATTACGGAACGTGAAGGAGTCTTGCCCGCTTCGCATTTTCCGTCCCGGATGAGAACAAGGTCTTCCGGTTCAAGGTAAGCTCTGTCCTTGCCCGCGGGAGTGATGATAAAGGAGCCGTCGGAAAGTCTGCAAGAGAATGTGCCCTGTTCGCTTGTAAAGAGCTGTTCGTTATATGCGCGTTTGATGAGTAAGCACATATCACGGCGAACAGCCTGTTCTTCGCTGGAGCGAACGACGGGATGGAAAGATTCGAGCTGAGGAGATGTTTTGAGTTTGAACATTTCCATATGTTTGTCGGAGATAGAGTGTATCACGCCGCCGAGAGTTCCCGCGTTTATTTCAAGTCTTGCGAGGTAATCGAGAGTTTCAAAGTTCATAAAAGCGGAGAAGAGGTCTTTCGCGCCTACAACTACGCCGTGGTTTTCGAGAAGGACCGTGTTGATTCCTTTTTCAAACTCTTTGGAGATGTTTTCGCCGAGCTGAGCGCTACCGGGGCAGGCGTAAGCTGCAATGGAGATCTCGCCGCAGAGAAGTTTTGCGTCGGGAATGATGGACGTGTTGGGTATTTTGCGGATAAGGCTGAATGCAACGAGTGCCGGAGGATGTGCGTGAAGAACGGCGCCGAGGTCGGGACGGCGTTTGTAGATACCGAGGTGGAAAGGATATTCAACAGAAGGACGGTGAATACCGATGATCTCGCCGTTAGGTTTTATCTGCATGATATCTTCGCGGCGAAGGTTACCCTTATCGACGCCGCTGGGGCTTATCCAAACTGTGCCGTCGCTGTCTTTGATGGAAAGGTTGCCGCCTGTCATTGTGGTCATACCGGAATAGTAGATACGATTCATTATCGTTACTATCTGATCGGCGGGGTGAAGCATGCTGAAATTCATATTTTCTCCTTTACGAAATAAATATCGTTAAATAATTATAAATTGTTTTCAGTTGGATAAATTTTAAATCATCTCAAAGAGAGAACATCTTTTTCGTATTTTTTGACGTCTTCGAACCATTCCGTTCCGGAAGCTACGCCGCATTCTTCGCAGTACTTAGCCCAAACGTCCTCAAAAGGAAGCATTTTGGCTTCTTCCTGCATTACCATGAGTTCCGTAAAGTTGCTCTCGTTCTGAAGTTTTGCAAGAGCGGCATTGGGCGTGCAGAGGGCCATGAGAAGCGCTTTCTGAAGGCTTCTGAAGCCGACCGTCCAAGCGGAGATACGATTGATGCTTGCGTCAAAGTAGTCAAGAGCTATGTAAACTCTGTCGAGAGCGTCACAGCGAACTATCTCTTTAGCTATTTCTTTTGTTTCATCGTCGAGAACCACAACGTGGTCGGAGTCCCAGCGAATGCCTCTTGTAACATGGAGCGCAAGCTCAGGGAAGAAGCAAAGGAGCGCGGGAATCTTGTCGGAAACGACTTCCGTCGGATGATAGTGGCCGTTGTCCATGAGGGGCAGGCATTTGTCTTTGTGCATAGCGGCGAAGCTGAGTGTAAATTCAGCGCTGCCGGCAGTGTACGCTTCAACGCCGATGCCAAACACTTTGGATTCAACGCAGGGTTTTACCTTATTAAAATCGAACGGCTCGGAAAGTATCTGTTCGATGGAATCTTTGTATCTCATTCTGGGGCCCATACGGTCTGCGGGGATATCCTTGAAACCGTCTCCGGTCCAGATGTTCATAACGCAAGGAACGCCTGTTTCCTCCGCAAAATATTGAGAAATGCGGATACAAGCCTTACCGTGCTCTATCCAGAAATCGCGTACTTCTTTATCGGGGTGAGAGAGAGTAAGACCGTCCTTCTGCATAGGATGAGAGAAAAACGTGGGGTTGAAGTCTATGCCCATATTTCTTGCTTTTGCAAATTCCACCCATTTTTTGAAGTGTTTGGGTTCGAGTTTGTTTCTGTCTACCCATTCGCCGTCTTCAAAAATAGCGTAGCAAGCATGGATATTGAGTTTCTTTTTGCCGGGGCAAAGAGAGATCACCTTGTCCATATCCTGCATAAGCTGTTCGGGAGTTTTCGCTTTTCCGGGATAATTACCCGTCGTCTGTATGCCGCCCGTGAGCGCGCCGTCATTGTCAAAACCGATAACGTCGTCGCCCTGCCAGCAGTGCAGAGAAACGGGAACGTTTTTCAGCTTCGCAATGGCCGCATCGACGTCAACTCCGAATGACGCGTATATCTGTTTTGCAGATTCGTATCTTGTATCCATTTTTGTAAATTCTCCTTTTTGCGATTTTTTTGCGATTTGTTTTTATACTTTTATGTAAATTATTTTGCATAAACGAGTTTAGATAAGTTTTTTGAATCTTTCGTAGGCTTCGTCCCATTCGTCTTTGTTGTTTTCGGGATAAAATTCTTCTATCTCAAAGGAATCAGCGATAACCTCACGAGCCTGAGCAAGGTCTTTTATCTCGCCGCAGGCGATAGCCTGAGCCGCGATGTTGCCGAGCGCAGTAGCCTCAACGGGACCTGTGTATACGGGTCTGCCGCAGGCATTTGCAGCGAGCTGAGAAAGAAGTTTGTCCTGCGTGCCGCCGCCGACGATGTTGATAGCGGGCATACGCTCGCCGAGCATTTCGTCTATCTTCTCAATGGTCCATCTGTATCTCATGGCAAGGCTCTGGCTTATGCAACGAACGATCTCTCCCTTTGTTTCGGGAACGAGCTGTCCTGTCTGACGGCAATATTCGCGTATTCTCTGCGGAATGTTTCCGGGAACGCCGAATCTGGGATCGTCGGGATCGATAAAGCTCTGTAAGGGTTTTGCCGCTTTGCCCATTTCAACAAGTTCTCCGAAACCGAGTTTTTCGCCTTCGCGTATCCACTGTCTGCGGGATTCCTGAAGAACCCAAAGACCGGTAATATTCTTGGAGAAACGGAACGTGCCTTCGTAGCCGCCTTCGTTAGTGAAGTTGTACTCTGCGGATTTTGCGCTTATCTGAGGGCTCTTTGTTTCCGTGCCCATGATAGACCATGTGCCGGAGCTTATCCAGATAAACTTTTCGCTCTTTGCGGGAACGGCTACGACAGCGGAAGCCGTATCGTGTGCGGCAACGGAAATTACCGTGGGATCTATGCCGCCGCATTCCTCTTTGACATCGCTTCTGAGCTTGCCGCAGACTGCGCCGGGCTCAACGATGTCGGAAAAGATGTTTTTAGGCAGACCGAATGCGTCCATTATCTCAGAAGACCAGTTTCTGCTTTTCGCATCAAGGAGCTGAGAAGTAGAAGCTATTGTGTATTCAGTCTGTTTTTTGCCTGTGAGGAAATAATTGAGCAGATCGGGAACGAAAAGCAGATCTTTTGCAATGCCGAGAAGTTCTGGATTATCTCTCTTCAGCGCGATAAGCTGGTAGATCGTGTTGAAATCCATGACCTGGCTGCCCGTGATACCGTAGAGTTTTTCACGCGGAAAAGTTTTGAAAGCTTCTTCGGGAACTCCGACAGTTCTCGTATCCCTGTAATGAACGGGGTTTGCAAGAAGTTTGCCGTCTTTTCCGAGAAGACCGAAGTCTACGCCCCATGTGTCTATGCCAATGCTGGCGATATCTTTGTCGTCAGAGAGAGCGCAGTTACGGATAGACTGCTTTATCTCGTGAAAAATGCGGAGTATATCCCATGTATACTGACCCGCAGCCATTGTGGGATCGTTTGTAAAACGATGATTTTCGGCAAGAGATATTTTTTTGCCGTCGAAAGTGCCTACGATACCTCTGCCGCTGGACGCGCCGAGGTCAATAGCAAGCATTTTAAGTTTTTTCATTCTATTCTCCTTTCCCCGCACGTCACGTCTGTGAAAAGCGGGCAGAAGAACAACGCAAAAGTGTCCTTCTTTGATGATTTATTCATATGAATTCTATTAATATTATAATATATTTTCTTAAAATTATAATATTTTTTCTGTGATTTTTGAAGTCTTTTCCATATCTGCAAAATCCACAAAAAATTTTTATCTGAGTTCCGCGATTGAAACGCCGGTATCTCCTTCTCCCCATTCGCCTATGCGTACGGAAAGCACGCGAGTGTCGTTCTTGAGAAATTCCGTCACTCGGCGGCGAAGAACGCCGGTACCTTTGCCGTGAACTATCCTTATTGTCTTTACTCCGGCGCGCAGAGCGTCGTCGATGTATTTATCTACCATTTCGCACGCTTCATCTCCGTATTTACCGCGAAGATCGAGCTGAGGTGCGAAAGAAGTGAGGGCGCGCTCACGGTAAAGCGAAACTGTCTTCTTTTTCTCTTTTTCCTTGCAGATGACAGTTTTGCCGTCTATTAGCATTAGGCGGTCGGAGGATATCTTCATAGTGGCGTTTCCAACCTTTACCATCACGTTTTTTCGATTGTCGGGAGCTGAAACGACCTCGCCTTTTTTGTTGAGGTCTACGACGATAACGCTGTCGCCCGCTTTAAGCGGACGTGGCAGTTTGTAATCGCCGATATCGGTTTTAAAAACGGGATCTATCTCGTCGCTGTTGTCTTTCAGGTGAGCGCGTATGGTCTTGCGCGCTTCTTCAAGAGTCTGGGCAAGATTTTCCTTGTCCTTCTGTTTTTTCGCCTTTTCAAGCTCGGCAAAAATAAATTCGCTGGACGCTTTTGCCGCCTCTACCATTCTCCTTGCCTGCTCGCGCGCTTTATCGAGTTCCCTGCGCGCATCGTCAAGCAGTTTCTGAGATTCTTCGTCGGCGGTCTTTTTCTTTTGCATCATTTCCGAAAGCAGTATCTCGCTTTCAGCGCGGTTTTTCTCCATTTTCATTCGCTCGCCTTCAAGCTTGTCTATAACGCGCTCAAATCTCTTGTCTTCGCCCGAAATAAAGTACTCCGCACGGCGAAGTATAGCTTCCGGCAAGCCGAGTTTTCCGGAAATGGCAAACGCATTCGACTTTCCGGGCGTGCCTATGATGAGTTTGTAGGTGGGGCGCAAAGTTTCCACATCAAACTCACAGGAGGCGTTGCAGACGCCGGGCGTTTCCATAGCGAATGATTTGAGTTCCACATAGTGAGTCGTCGCGGCTATAAGCGCTTTCTTTTCCCTCACCGCTTCGATTATCGCCATCGCCAGAGCCGCACCCTCTATCGGGTCGGTACCGGCGCCAAGCTCATCGAAAAGCACAAGAGATTTATCGCTTATCCTGTCAAGTATGCCCACTATCTTCACCATATGAGAGGAAAATGTGGAAAGCGACTGTTCTATGCTCTGTTCATCGCCTATATCAGCCAGTATCTCGTCGAAAATGCACATGGACGAGCCTTCGTTGGCGGGAATATGAAGTCCTGCCTGTGTCATGAGTGCGAAAAGTCCCAAAGTCTTCAGCGTTACCGTCTTACCGCCGGTATTCGGTCCCGTTATGATTATAGTGTCAAAATCTCTGCCCAGATTTACAGTAGTTGGAACGACTGTTTCCTTCGGCAGCAGAGGGTGACGCGCGTATATGAGGTTTATCTCTCTGTTCTCCGTAATTTCAGGACTCATACCGTTATAGGAGAAAGAGAGCTGAGCTTTTGCAAATATCAAAGCCAAGTCGGTTATTATCTCATAATCCGCTCTTATCGAGTCGGCAACGGCGCCGACCTTTGCCGAAAGGATAGTGATAATACGTTCTATCTCGTCTTTTTCCTTACCCTCTAACATACGAAGTTCGTTGTTTGCTTCGACAACGCTCATCGGTTCTATAAACAGAGTGGAACCGGAAGCCGACGTATCGTGTACAAGACCTTTTATCTCGTTTCTGTACTCGAACTTGACAGGAATAACATATCGCCCGTCGCGCATAGTTATTATCTGATCCTGCAAATATTTCGAGTATGTTCCGCCTGTCACATATTTCTGAAGGTTTTCCCTTACGCGGTTTTCCGCCGATCTTATGCGGCGGCGAATATCGTAAAGCTCATCCGAAGCAGTATCCGCAAGCGTTTCGGGGCCTATTACAGCTGAATTTATCTCATCCTCAAGGTGCTTTTGCGGTACAAGACGGTCAAAATAATCGTCAAGAGACGTCATTTCGTCCTTGTGCGCGAGAGTGTTGTAATCCTTGAGGGCACGTGTCGCAGAAAGCACGCGCGACACCGCAATAAGTTCAGTAAGAGTGAGCAACGCCTCTCGGCTTGCCCTGTCCACGGAATCGGTTATATCGCTCACGCCGCCGAAAGGCGGCATACCTTTTGCCGCAAGGCTTGAATACGCGGCGTCCGTTTCGGCAAGAAGCTTCTTGACCATGACCGCAGACGTAACGGGTTCCAGACTTCGCGCCAGTATCTTTGCGCTTTCGGTCGGAGCGTAATAAGCCAGTCTTTCCCGTATCTTATCAAATTCGAGTGTGCGGATCACTCCCGCAAATTTTGTGTTCTCCATATCTATCGTCACAGTTCGTCAATATTTACCGCTTCTATCTTCGGCAAAATGGCTTTTCCTGCAGGCTCTCTTTTCAGCGGATCATAACTGAAACGGCGACAAACAAAATCATCTCTTACAAGCCCCTGCTTTTTGCAAAGGACAAAAACGTTTCCGTTCGTATCGGGCGGCAACGGCGTACCGTATTCGCAAAACACACATATGTGCTCCAAGTTGTTATCTTCAAGGCACTGTGGCATCTTATTTCCTCCGTTGTTGCTTTTTAAGGCAGTCTTACGCAAAGGCATACTATCCTTAATACATAATTATATATATAGTATAAATCACCTAACGATTTTTTTCCACAGTTTTTTTAAAATTTTCTCGTTTTTTGAAAAAAAACTCAATATTTTTATTAAGGCGGCAAGAAAAACGGCAACGCAGGCAAAAACCGAGGCAAATATCACGGTAAATTCTGCCGCTGAAAGCAGTTTAGGCGCGTCAATCCCGAATAGTTTAAAGAATAAGGTCGGAAATCCCTTTTCATAAACAAAGCCGAAAACTACTGCCAAAGTGCCGCACAAAAGCGATTGGACCGCCTTGCCCGCGGCGTATTTTTTCATACTGATCCCGCTTTCTGCAAGAGCGCTTGCGGATTGCATAAAGACCGACACGCCGGAAAAGCCGAGTATCGCGCCGCCCAAAAAATATTTTTCAAAAAAAGAACGGCTACCGTCAGCAAGCGCGGCAAATCCGCCGCTTATCTCCATAATGCCGATGGCGAGCGTTTTTGCAAGCTTTGCACTCTCAGGAAGGAAATATACAGTCATTTCCGCAAAAACGCAGAAAAACGTCACAAAAGAGCATACGGAAACTACCGCGACGCCGCTTTCCTTTATCGAAGAAGATATGACATTTGTGAAAGAAAAATCCGCGTCGTCTTCTTTATGCTCGGACGTCCCGTGAAACGGATTACGAGATTTCCGAGTTGCAAGCAAAAGAATCAAAGCAGAAATCGTTTGACAAATGAGCATGACGGCTCCGTACCCCGCCGAAGAAAAGAGAGAGTTTCCCACCGCGCCTATCAAAAAAGCAGGAGAGGCCGCCGTTATAAACGGAAGTATACTCTGCGCTTCATATATATCCGTTTTTCCGCGCGAGATGTTGTCAGCCAGTATAAAAGCTCCTGCGGGATAACCGGATATCATGCCGAGAAAGACCGCAGCCGCACCGCTTTCGGATATGTTGAAAATCTTTTCGCAGGCTCCGCCTGTCAATCGCGAAAACAGCTTTGCACCGCCGCTTTTCATAAATATTTTCGCCGCCGCCATAAACAGAAAAAGGCTCGGCACAACGCTTTTGGCACAGAGCGTCAAAGCCGCATATGCCGCAGACGACGCCTCTTTCGGGCAAAAGACTGAAAACGCCGTACACGCGCCGCACATCACGCAGACCAAAACTTGCAGAACACGTTCTCTTTTTGTCATTATTCCCCTCCCCTTTCTCATAAAAATAGATATGTCACAGATTTTTATGATATCCATACGGGAGAAAACAAAATGAGAAAAAATAAAAAACAACAACACGCGCCAAAGGAAAAGAGCTTTTTCGTTTCACGCACCGTCGCCTCCGCCGCGCCGAGAATGACAGTCGAGTGTCTTGACAGATATGAGCTGCTTCTCGGCGGCTGCAAAAAAATCGAAGGCTATTCGCCGGAGGAAACGATAGTTTCCACATCTTCATGCACGGTCCGCGTAAAAGGGCAAAAGATATCCATATCGTTTTCGGGCGAGGGCAAGATACTGCTCTGCGGCAGGATAACCTCGATAGAATTTATATAACGTCAAAAAACTTCATCAGAATTTTTTCACTCGCGAAAAAACGCGCATATACTCTCATGTTTTTCAAAGGAGAAATTTTATGAGCAAACTCTCACGTTTCGTTTTAGGAGCATACCTTCTGACAGTACCGAAGGAAACGCTGAAAAACGTTATGAACACGCTGATAACAAGCGGAATCCCTTTCGGCAAAACAAAAGAAAAAAACGGCTTTTATACGCTGTGCCTTACGATTAGAGGGTACAAGGAATATTTACAAAAATGCGGAGGAGTTCTCATCTTCGGAGAAAAGGCAGAAGCCGTCGGTATTCTCGCCGTGATAAGCAGATATAAGATACGCTTCGGAATGTTTGCCGGAGCGCTGTTATTCATACTTTCCGTTTTTCTTTCCTCGCTTTTTGTCTGGGATATAAATATCGTCGGAAACGTAAACATAACGGAAGCGGAAATACTGGAAAGACTCGACGCATACGGATTCAGACTGGGAGCATTTTCTCCGCGCCTTGACACGCAGGATATATGCAGCAGGATAATTTTGGAGAAGGGCGATATTTCCTTTATGTCCATAAACATGAAAGGAACAGTGGCAACAGTCGTGATCCACGAAAGTGATGACGAAGAAAGCGCGGCAGAAAACTCCGCGCCCTCCAACCTGATTTCAAAATACGACGCACAGATAGAGCGTTTGGAGGTCGAAGGCGGCGTTTCTGAGGTTAAGGCTCTTCAAACAGTCAAAAAAGGAGAACTGCTCGTATCGGGAATAATAGACTCAAACGCTCTCGGTTACAGACTTGTTAGGGCTAGAGGAAAGGTGCTGGGCAGAGTCACTCTCTTTTTCAAGAGCGAGATACCGCTTGAACAGACAGAAAAAAAGCCGACGGGAGAGCAGATAGTGAAAAAAAACATAAAATTTTTTTCAAAAAACCTGAATCTTTCAAAAAATGTTGACATTCCTTACGAAAAATATGATACAATAGTAAATGAGAAAAAATTGTTTCTCTTAGGAACGATAGAGCTTCCCGTTTTCATCGTCATCAGAAAATACACGGAATATGAGCAGACGCCCGTAACGCTCTCGCGCGACGAGGCGTATAAGCGTGCGCTCGCCGAAATAGAAAGCCAAAGCAAAGACATACTTGCAGATGCGGAAATACTTTCGCGCAGTATGTCGCTTGAAGAAGGAGACGGCGTTCTCCGCCTTTCTATGGAGGTAGAATGTATACTCGATATCGCCCAAGAAGTAAAAATAGAAACCGCCCGGAGGTAATTATTTTAATGAAAGAAAGAGTTCTGCTCACAGACACTATGGAGCAAACATCAAATATTTTCGGAAATTTCGATGCGAATACGAATATGATAGAAAACGCATTCGGAGTTTCCGTCACTAACCGCAAGACCGAAAAGACGCTCGGCGACGCAATAATAATCCGCGCGGACGACGAAGAAGCGATAAACTCCGCATACGAGGTGCTGGAATATCTCAAAGGAGTCGCAGAGCGTGGAAACGAGATAACGGAGCAAACGGTAGATTACATCATCGGAACGGTAAAGGGCGGAGAAAAGCTCGAAAGCTTCGGCGACGACTGCGTTTGCATAACGACGCAGGGCAAGCCGATAAAAGCGCGCACGATAGGTCAGAAAAAATATATAGACCTTATCAAAAAGAACACCATCGTTTTCGGTGTTGGCCCCGCGGGAACAGGTAAAACATTTCTTGCCGTCGCCGCCGCGTCAACGGCGTTCAGAAACAAGGAAGTCTCGCGTATCATACTCACGCGCCCCGCTGTCGAAGCAGGCGAAAAGCTCGGCTTTCTGCCCGGAGATCTGCAAATGAAGATAGATCCGTATCTGCGCCCGCTCTATGACGCTCTGTTCCAGATGTTCGGCGCTGAAACATACCAAAAATATATCGAACGCGGCTCCATAGAAATAGCGCCGCTGGCATATATGCGCGGCAGAACTCTCGACGATTCATTCATCATACTCGACGAAGCGCAAAACACAACTCCGGAACAGATGAAGATGTTTCTGACGCGACTCGGCGCCGGCAGCCGCGCCATAATCACGGGAGATGTTACGCAGATAGACCTTCCGTACGGCAAAAAAAGCGGTCTTGTGGAGGCTGTAAAAATACTTCGCGGTATAGACGGCATAGCCGTCCATGAGTTCAGCGAGCGCGACGTAGTCCGCCACAGACTCGTTCAGAAGATAGTCCTCGCATATGACAAATACGAACGAGAAAACAAAGCAAAGCAAGAAGAACGTCCCAAACAGAGAAGCTATAAAATCGCAAACAAGAGGAACGGACAATGAAAACAAAGGTTTATTTTTCAAACGAACAAAAAAGATACAAGATAGGCGTCAAAACGCGCTATCTTGTAAAAAAAGCGATAAAAGCAACTCTCCGGCATGAGAATTTTGAGAAAAACGCGGAGATATCCGTCACATTCGTAAACAACAGAAAAATACATCAGCTCAACCTTGAGTATCGCGGCAAAGACCGTCCCACGGACGTACTTTCGTTCCCGATGTGGGAAAACGGCTTTGAGGGAGAAACGGATATCGCTTCCGACGCCGTAACTCTCGGAGATATAATAATCTCCGCAGAAAAAGCCGTCGAACAAGCGCACGAATACGGTCACAGCATATTTCGCGAGGTATGTTTCCTTGCGGTACATTCCACTCTCCACCTTTTGGGGTACGACCACGAAACGAGCGCCGAGGACGAAAAATATATGAACGACACTCAGGAAGAGGTTCTTTCCGCCATGGGACTTAAAAGAACATAAGGCTCTGTAATCCGCTCAAATCAGCAATATTTTAACATAACCTAAAAAATACCGATCTTTAAACGTAAAGGAATTGAAATTATGCAAAAAACAATATTCGCCGCCATCGTCGGCAGACCGAATACGGGAAAATCCACTCTGCTCAACGCGATACTCGGACAAAAAGTGGCTATCGTTTCTCCTAAACCGCAGACTACTCGCACAAGAATAACCGGTATACTCACAAAAGACGAAACACAGTTCGTATTTCTCGACACGCCCGGCATACACCGTCCTCAGGACAAGCTCGGCTCATATATGGTAAAAGAGGCAAACGGCGCGATAGGCGACGTAGACGCCGTGCTTCTCGTCGTCGAAAGCGGAAGCCGCGTAGGCGAAGTTGAAAAAAACATTATGAAAAAAGCAAACGGAGAGATACCGCTCATTCTCGTAATAAACAAAACGGACATCAGCAACGCCGCTCAGATAGCCGAAACTATCGTTCGTTTTTCCGCCGAGTACAACTTTGACGCAGTAGTGCCGATTTCCGCAAAGAACAACGAGGGCGTAGAGATAATCACCGAAGAACTCGGAAAATACGCCAACGAAAGCCCTTGGTTCTTCCCTGACGATATCGTAACGGATCAGCCGGAGCGCGCAATGGCTGCCGAAATAATACGCGAAAAAATGCTCCGCCTGCTTGCTGAGGAAATACCTCACGGCGTCGCAGTCGTGATTGAAGCGTTTGAAGAAACTTCAAAGATAATCAAAATACGCGCCGAAATATTCTGCGAAAAAGATTCGCACAAGCCTATCATAATCGGCAAGCACGGCGATATGCTCAAAAAGATAGGAAGCATGGCGCGCGAGGATATGGAAAATATCTTCGGAATAAAAGTATTCCTCGACCTGTGGGTAAAAGTCAAGGAAAATTGGCGCGAACAGAACGCCGCAATAGCGAACTTCGGATTCAAGAACGAAAAATGAGCAAGGGAGCGCTCTTATGCTGATAACGGTAAAAGGACTTGTACTGCGTGAAACTCCGGTAGGAGATTTCGACAAGATGCTGACCGTACTCACTGCAGAATACGGAAAGATTTCTGTTTTCGCGCGCGGCGCAAAAAAGATGAAAAGTCCCTTTTTCGTTTCAACTCAGATGTTTTGCTATTCCGAGTTTGTCCTCAGGAAAACGACGGATATATTCTATATAAACGACGGCTCGCTTATAGAAGGTTTTTTCTCTCTGAGAGATACGCTTGAAGGCTCTGCTCTTGCAAGCTACATAGCTGAAGTGGCACAGGATATATCCACGGAAAATACGGACGAAACAAAGCTCCTGCGCCTGACGCTCAACACGCTTTTCGCAATATCGCGCCAAAAAAAGCCTCTCCCGCTCGTAAAAGCGGTATTTGAGCTTCGCGCGGTAAGCTACGCCGGATTTCTACCGCGGCTTTCCGGGTGCGACGTTTGCGGGAAAGCGCCTCTGCCGACTTATTTTTTCGATATATCAAGCGGAGTGTTTTTCTGCGAGGAATGTTATCACGCACGTGAAAAGCTTTTCGAGGACGAAGCTGGCAGAGTAAATGAAGAGGAAAGCATATATGCATATTATCACACCATAGTTCAGATATCGCCAAGCGTTTTTGCCGCCGTGATACATGCGCTGTCTGTGCCTCAGGAACGCATATTTGCTTTTTCACTTGAAGACGACGCTCTGTATGATTTTTCCTCTCTCTGCGAAAAATATCTCATCTGTCACCTTGAGAGAAATTTTAAAACGCTTGATTTTTATCATCAGCTTTTGTGAAAAGTTCAAAAAAGTCAATATCTCATATACAGAAAAGTCCCGCCATTAAAAGCGGGACTTTTCTATGTTGTTTATGATTTATTTTCCGTATTCGTAGAAAGCTATCTGCGGTCTTATATCGGGTTTTTCAAGTTTTATTTCACAGTTCTCCACGCGGAAATTCTTCGCGTATTTGACGGTAAACGCATATCCTGTCGAAGCGCCGTGTCTGTCGTACTCGGGATATCGGTTGTCTATCGTTTTAGGTTCTCCGGGAATAGTTTCCGCACCGCCGGGAAGAACGAAGAAGCAATCTTTGAATGTGACATTCTCGATACCGGCGTGGTCATACTGACCTATCGCCATGACCTCACGGACGTGCTTTGTATGACTGAACGGATAGTGATGCTCAAAGCGAAGTTTGCTGAACGTCACGCCGTCTATATGACCGAGACGAGGTTCCGCACCGTTTCTGGGACATCTCTTTCTGTCGCCGACGGTGATATATACAGGCGCGCCCACATCTGTCATGCTGATACGCTCAAAAGAAACGTTTTCAACATCAGCGCCGTCTACACTTTCAAGAGAAACGCCGCATCTGTTGACATTCTTTACAAAACAATCGCGCACATGCGTGTTTTTAAGACTGTAATAAGTATCTGTGCCGAATTTGATACCGGAAGCAAGGCTCTGTATCATCATATCGTAAACGTCTATGTTCTCACAGCCGTATGGATCGGAACTCTTAAAGCAAAGTCCGTCGTCGCCTGCCATAATATTGCAGGAGTATATCGTCATGTCATGGCAGTCGACAGGGTCGATACCGTCGCGGTTGGGCGTGTTAAGGCAATCGAGGTTGAGATGATGCATGATTATATTTCGGGAAGAAAGCGGAACGACGGTCCAGAAGCCGGGGCTCTTGAAGTTTATGTTTTCTATAACTATATCCTTTGAATATGTTATGTAGCAAAGATCGGGACGGCAATCCTCTTTTCTTCTTTCGGAAACGGGGTCGTTCATCTTGAAACGGTATGTGCCGCTTCCGTCGAGCATACCGCCGCCCGTAACGCGGACATTTGAAACGTTCTCTCCGTAAACGAGTGCGCGGCCGAGTTGACGAACAGCGCAAAGGCTCGTTCCGGGTTCCATAAGCGGATATTCTCCATGATCCTGAGTTCCGAGGATAACGGCGTCTCTGTCAACCCAAAGCGTCATATCGCTTGCAAGGAAAAGCTCGCCCGTAAGGAATGTGCCTTTGGGGATAAGCACCGTGCCGCCGGTAAACGCCGCGTCATCGATAGCCTTTTGTATCTTTGCGCTCTCAAGAGTCTTACCGTCGCCGACAGCATTATAAGGAGCCTTTGTAACATCGAATATGGGTGCGTTCGGTATCATTCCTCTCGTGAAATCAACGTCGTCATAAACGCGGATACGCATAAGAGTAAGTCCGTCGCATTCCGCGGAATATACAGCACAGCCGATGTTTGAAACAGGATTCATAAGTTTAAATCCTTTAGCGCGGTACGCGCCGTCTACCATAAGGTCGTAAACGCCTTTTTCCGTATCGACAGTGACTTTTATATTCAATGCGTTACGGCAGGGAAAATACTGAAAATCACAGAGTCCGCCGAATATCCTTACAAACTCATTCCCGTCGGAAGCATAAAGGCTGTTTGCAAAAAGCGCTATTCTCACAGCGGGAGTTCCGTTTTTATCCGCCAATTCGGGTGCAAGACAAAATTCGTCGGAATTTGTCATTAGCAGAGATTCAACGCTGACCGTACCTGATACCGCAGGAAAAGCATATGTCATAGAAGCGGGGTTTTCGTCTGTCGAAACGATCTTCATCGCCTTTGAATCCTTGAAAGGATACGCCTCTTCGGTAACGCAAGCATTTTCGCTGTGCGCGGTAAAACGCTTTTTATAGCTTTCAAAATCATCGTCGATGACGTAAACCTCTGCGTCATCGGAAACAATAAGATTGTCTACGGAGAGTTGTCCGCGCTCAGTCTCAAATTTAATTGAGCACACATCGCCCATGCCGCAGCCGATAGTAATTTTTTTGCGGCAGTTCAGGAACAGAGCGGCATTTCCGCTTTCCTCGCCATTGTAAACAATGCGAAACGATAGATCTGCGCCCTCTTCATATTCCGCTATCTTTGCGCCGACGGAGAATATCTTTCCGTTTTCAAAAACGAGCTTGCAGAGAACGCATTCTTCGCCGAACAAGGAGAATACGGCTTTGGAATCGATCCCCACAGATATTTTTGCACTCGCCGTGATCCTGTCGGAGCCTTCAAAACAGCGCTCAACAGAGGCAGCGCCGGAGAGAACGATATATTTATCTCTGCTCTCGTCTTCGCGTGTTTCAAGTTTTAAATTTCCGGTACAAGAGTATTCGCTCGAAATCGCGTCACCGTTGAAAACGTCTGTTATATAGTTTCTGTATGTTCTTTTTACATAAGGCAGAGGAAAGTTTTCCGGAATAACGAACTTAGGAATTACTCTTGTTGATTCCTCAAAAGACTTTGGAAGAACAAATACGGAAAAATGATTTCCCTCTCCCTCGAACCCCGGAACATTGATATGCTCGCCGCGCGAAAAATCCTTTGAATATATTGCATATTCAGTTCCGTCGGAAGATGTCATAACATCTTCTGTTTTAGTCCACTCCGCCGTATAAGATGGAATGTTCTTCTTGTCGAAAGCGGCAAAAACGGTGACATCGCACTCTGCGAAGAAGTCTACCTCCTGCTTGTCGTCAAAACCGTCGGCAGCGGAATTGAAAGTTACGATATAATCGGCGCCGAGATATTTTTCCGGAAGAGAGGCGACCTTTGCATCGCTGTTTGAATAGAGCTTTGAGCCTATGCCGAAATTCGGTGCGGCATAGTACCAGCCGCTTGTGTCCCAAGGCGCTACAAAACGGCTCATAGGCGGTCTTGCAGGCACAAGTTCTACACTGCTTTTTTCGTAAGATACATTCATGATTAACTCCGATTTCATAGATAATATATTATTTTACTGTTTATTTATTATTATTTTTCAAAGAAAACAAAATTTTTGATTTCCGAGAGTTTTTATGTTCATTATAACACGTATCTAATATAAAATAAAGAGTTTTTTAAATTTTTTCGACAAGTTTGCAATCTGCATATGTCAGTAAAAAAACGGAGCTTTTTCGCTCCGTTTTTTACCGACATACCTTTGATATATTTGCGCCCACTGCGCGAAGTTTTTCTATTATGTTGTCGTATCCTCGCTCGACATAGAAAAAGTCATCTATCTCAGTCCTTCCCTGAGCCGCAAGTCCCGCGATTATCATCGCCGCGCCTGCGCGCAAATCGACAGCACGGACTCGGGCGGCGCAAAAGCTCGTTCCGCCGCTGATATTCGCCTTATTTCCGCTGACGGTTATTTGCGCTCCCATTCGTTTGAGTTCCTCAACATACCGAAAACGATTGCCCCATATATTATCCACAAGTTCGCTCTCACCGTCAGCCATGCACATGAGCACGGCTATCTGCGGATTCATATCGGTGGGAAATCCGGGATATGGCTTTGTTCTGATATTGACGCATTTCAGCTCGCCCTTGCGCGAAACGAGGACCGCATCGTCAAATTCTTCTACCTCCACTCCCATTTCGGTAAGCTTTGCTGTAATGGCTTCAAGATGTTCGGGAATGACGTTGTCTATATAGAGCCTGCCTTTTGTCGCGGCGGCAGCTATCATGAAAGTACCCGCTTCTATCATATCGGGGACAAGAGAATACGTACAGCCGTGCAGTTTTTCAACTCCCTTTATTTTAATGGAATCAGTGCCGGCGCCTGAGATAGAGGCTCCGCACAGGTTGAGGAAATTGGCAAGATCGACGATATGCGGTTCCCTTGCGGCATTTTCTATCTCAGTCGTCCCGTTTGCCAACACAGCCGCGATGATGGCGTTTATTGTTCCGCCTACTGTTATGCAGTCAAAAAAAATAGCGTTTCCGCGAAGTTTTCCTTCACGTGCGATCGCCTCTATCCGGTCTTTACGAGAAGTATCGACAGCCGCGCCCAAAGCGCCGAAAGCCTTTACATGCTGATCTATCGGACGAACGCCGAAATCACATCCGCCGGGATAAGCTATGGCGGCATGACCGAAACGCCCCAGATACGCGCCAAGCAGATAGTAGGATGCGCGCATCTTTTTTTCCAGTTCTTCCGGCGGCGCATAATCGCACACATAACGGCAGTCTATCGACACACGTCCGCTGTCAAGCTGTTCCACCTGCGCTCCGACGCTCTTCAGTATTTCAAGCGATATCTTAACATCGCTTATGTTCGGCAAATTCTCTATAATGCAAACATCTTCAACAAGAAGAGTGGCAAACAGTACCGCAACAGCGGCGTTTTTCATTCCGCTGACAGTGATTTTTCCTTCAAGAGCCGATCCGCCGTCGATCATTACCTTTTCCATAATGCACCTTTCAAAAAATATTAGTTTGTGGTATCAAATCCGAATCCGATTGTTTATAAATATCACTCAAAAGACATTATACCATAAAATGGAATTAAAACAACAATATTCTTGCATTTTTTATTCTCTTTTTCCGGAAACCAGATTATATATGCTTATAACATCATTTTTGTTATAAAAAACACAGCACATTGGTATAAAATATCGATTTCCGTCAGTACTGTCATAAACATTGTAAAAATATGTTATTTCGGACAAAGTCAAACCGTCCGGAACATTTTCACCGAAAAAAGTTTTTTCCATTATCATAATGTTCATCGTATCAAAGCAATCGGCAGGCAGTCTCTGCGTTGGGTATACGAAGGAATACGTGCCGCCGGCACTTATAATTTTTTCGCCTCGAAGCAGGAACTCCATACCGTCTTCGGATATGTTGTCGCCGTCAAACGTCTGATAAGCCGTCACCTTATACGTCTGCGTTGCGGACTCATAATAAACGCCTTCTATAAACACATCGACATCAACGACACTCTTTCGGTTGGATTCACATTTTTTCAGTTCTTCGATTTTCAAAAAATCGCAGATCGCATTTTTCATCTTTTTTTTCAGTTTCCACTTTGCACTGACCTCAACATATTCATCTTCGAGTTCCGAAAATGCGTCATATCCCGAAGCATGATAGGAAAAAGAACCGTCGCGGTAAAAATCAAATCGTCCCTGCCTTGAAATAACGGAAACATCTTCTCCCGAAGAAGATATGTTATTCGGCTCTCCGTAAAGAAGAAGTATATCCTCGCAGGAGGCGATACTGCGAACGCCTGTATAAACGTAAAAACTCGGCTGTCTGCGTTCAAGTATGCCGTGAGCGACATCTATTCCGCTGCTTTCCATAACTTTATAGATATTCTCTATAGTATCAAAGTCGTAATAATTTTTGTTCCTGAAATTTACGGCAAGCATAACGGCAAAGCAAATATTTGCCGCCGCAAGAAATATCACCGTCAATATTTTAAGTCGTTTTATATTCATCTGAGCGCCTGCCCTCCCCTAAAACAAGTCTGATACTGAGCCGACGCGTACTTTTCCTCCGCGGAATACTCGTAAACGGGGCAAAAATCGGCAGTTTCCGAAGATGAAAAAGCATATACCGATATCTGCCACAGCGCCGAAGGCATTGAGCGCATATCAAGTTCGATTACATCGAGCAAAAAGCATTTCGCATTTGTTATACGGTTGCCTGCAATCGTGAACGAAAAAGCGCTCGTATCGCAAATTATGTCTATACCGCGGTATGAAAAAGAGTAAGTTATAACAAGATTGCCAGCCTTGTCGTGCGATATGCCCGAAAGTTTGACGGAAATATTGCCGTCCGTTCCGGAAAATTCGATTATCTTCTCCGCTATGAGAAGCGAAGCGCCTATCTTATCCCTCAAAGAGTACTCGTTGTTTTCGGCATGATATCCTATGACCGAGCCTATATCTATGCCTCCCGTTTCGGCAGAGGAATATTCTATCGCACCGTTTGCAAAAATGCCGACGCTCTGTCCTTCTTCAAAATACACGAAAGTGCCGTCGCTGTCCTTGAACACGGTTACTTTTTCCGGATTGAGAGTAAAAGACGAAAGTATTTTTTCGTACACACCGCTCTCCGTCAGGCGAGGACCTATGTTTTCAAAGGAGATGTCGGGAAATTCGATCTCTGTTTTCGCTATCACCGTATTTGCATAAACGGCTTTTTCGAACTTTTCTTCCGTCACAAAGGAATAGTGCGCTTCTTCGGAAGCAAAAGAAAAATCGAAAGTTCCCTCTGCATTATTATATTCAATTGCCATATTATTGTTAAAATTTTCGCTATAACCGAAGGAACCGCCGTAAAGATAATTTTTTTCTCCGCCCGAAAGAGCAAGCACACAAACGGAACTCGTATAATTATTGTAAAAAACGAATATCTCGCGTATATACTCGTCCGAAACAGTTTCGGAAAAATATTCTTTATCGGTAAAGCTCAAAAGTACGGATTTCGGATACGCCGCGGAATATTTTATATAGAAAAATCCGTTACTCTTGGCCATAAGTGAGAAATCCTCTGCGCGCGCGGCTGATATTTCCTCGGCAGAGCCGAAAGCCAGATACCGCCCCGCTACCGCAAAGCAGTCTTTATACATTGACTCAAGCGTTTCTCCGCCGTAAACTCCCGAACGCATTTGGGATTCGGCAAGAGAAACGCCGACAAATACCGGCATTATATTGTCCTCGCTCACGCTGTCCATATAGCCTGCCGCGGCAAAACTCTGCTCAAGAGCCGCCATATCGTCAGCGTTGAATTTAAAGTCGCTGCTCGCCTGAAACGAGAACATATAGATAAAAGCAAGGCAAACAAGGCTCACCAGCAAGCAAAATATCAAAAAATTGCCTAAGAAGCCGATTATTTTGTTTTTCAAACTTAATCCTCCTTGCTTACTGTGTTTTGCGAAGCCTTGCGGCGTTTTATCAATTACTGTGCGTACCGCCCGCCGATTCGAGTCTGCAATGCCACGGTATCGTCAGAGTCACCTCGGTACCTTTTCCGACAACGCTCTCTATAACTATATTACCGCCGTGCGCGTCAAGTATCTCCTTTGCAATGGCAAGTCCCAAGCCCGTGCCGCCTGCGTCCGACGCACGCGATTTTTCCACGCGGTAAAATCTTTCAAATATTCTCGGCAGGTCTTGTTCGGTTATGCCGACGCCGTTGTCTTTTACAGTGATAACGGCAAAATTCTTATCCGCGCGCGCATATATGGATATCCTGCCGCCGTCCGGGGTGTATTTTACTGCGTTTGAAACGATATTTATAACGACCTGCTGCAGTTTCTCTCTGTCGCCCGTGATATCAGGGATATCAGGCTCGCATTCGCAGGTCAGCGTATGCCCGTGCGCTTTCGCGTCGGCGCTCATGACATCGCATATATGTTCTATGAAACGTGACAGTTCAAATGTTTCTATCTTCCATGAAGTGCGCTTATTGTCAAGTCTGGAAAGCACGAGAAGGTCGCCGACTATTCGCGTCATGCGGTCGCATTCCTCGACTGCCATTTCAAGGAAGTTGTTCTTTGTCTCTTCGTCAAGACCGGGATTTTCAAGAACCGTTTCGACGGCGCCTTTTATGCCGGTGAGCGGCGTGCGAAGCTCGTGTGAAACATCCGCCACAAACTCACGACGTGACTTATCTAGCTCGTACCTGCCCGTAACGTCGTGCAGCAGACACATGATGCCTCGCATTGTTTCGCCGTTTTCGGAATATTTAAAGTCTGCAAAAGTAACGTCTAGCGCTTTATCTTTATATATAACGTCGTTGACGATGTAGTTCTTGCTCTTTTTATATTTTTCGGAAACCTCACGGTAATCTATCTGCAAAAGGTTTATCATGGCGGAAAACGTAAACATTTTCATCAGCTCGTCCGATTCCGGAGATTTGAATTCAAAGAGCTTTTTAGCCATCTTATTTATATGCATGAGCTTGCCCGCTCTATTGAAAACGATGACCGCGTCCTTGAGATACAGAAAGAGAGTTTCAAATTTCTGCCTTTCCCCGCTTATCTCGTCCAAAGTATTCTTCAGCACGTCCTTCATATTTGAAAAAGTTTCCGAAAGAGTGCCTATCTCGTCGTTTCCTCGGACGTCTATGCTCTGTTCAAATTCCCCGTCCGCTATCCTCTGTGCGCCGACAGTAAGCTTGCGTATAGGCTCCGTTATTGCGCGTGCCAAGAAAAACGATAGCACAACGGCTATGATGAGTCCGAAAAACATACTCTGTACCGTTATGCGGAATATCATCATCGTGAAAGAGCGCATTTCTTCCTGCGTGTCCTTGACATAGATTATGCTCGTCTTTCCGCCGGAGGAAATGCTGACGGCATAATCTATGTAATCCTCCCAAAATCGGCTTTGGGAGCCGAGCTCGCCGTTCATTGCAGAAACGATGTTCGGCGTTATCTCAAGATGCGCTCCGAGTATTGCGTCTGAGCCTGCAAGAAAACCGCCGTTCGTGTCCAAAACATAGTAATTTCTGTGGTTGTCTATCCCGAGCGAGCTTGAATAAGCCTTCAATATCTCGTTTTGCTTATCATAAAAATCATCGCTGTCAAAAGCTTGTATCAGGTTGAACATCAAATCGCTTTCTTCTCCGAAAGCGCTCTCCATCTGAGAAGTAAATGTTTCGGAGTAGAAGTTGGCGGTACTCAAAAGCATAGCTGCGCCCACGGCGACCATTATCGCCATAGTGAAGACCACAAGAATGACAACTATCTTGAAATGAAGATTCTTATACATCTTTCGTCCCCTTCGTTATGCGGGAATATAGTAGCCTTTTGTGCGTTTAGTGAATATGTACTCCGGTTCGCTCGGATTATCCTCCACCTTTGAGCGAAGCCTTGACATCGTTACGTCAACAGTACGCAGATCTCCCAAAAAGCCGTCATATCCCCATACTTTTGTGAGCAGGTCCTCTCTCGACATCATCTCGCCGACGTGTTCCGCAAGATAGACAAGCACCTCATATTCCTTTTTGGAGAGCTCTATCTCCTTGTCTTTCTTCGTGACGATAAAGTTTTTCCTGTCTATTTTCAGATCTCGTATTTTTATAATGTCCTCGCTTTCCACGGCGGGCTTTGCCTCGGTAAGTTCGCCGGATGAGCGCCGTATATTGGCTTTTATTCGCGCCAACAGCACTTTTATTGAAAACGGCTTTGTAACATAATCGTCCGCTCCCAAGTCGAGTCCCATTATCTTGTCAAGATCTTCCTCTTTCGCGGTGACCATGATTATGGGAGTAGAGAGCGTTTTGCGTACCTCGCGGCAGACGGAGAATCCGTCGCGCTTAGGAAGCATTATGTCCAAGAGGATAAGGTCGTAATTTCCCGTAAGAGCGAGTTTAAGTCCTTCCTCGCCGTCGCTTGCCACATCGCAGGCATATCCCGCCATCTTGAGGTTTACTGTAAGCACTTGTGCAATACTTCTCTCGTCCTCAACAACGAGAATCCTTTTCATACCGGTTGAATTTTCCATTCAATTCCATTCCTTTACAGTAGTTTGTGTAAAAAGCAGATAATTAAAGACGAATTTTAATTTGTTCCGCGTACGGCAGAACCGGTTTCTTTTGCATTATCCAGAAATCTTTCAAATGAATAAAGAGATTTTTCCGAAAGAACGGTCTTTACTTGCGTTTCGCCCTCCGGTTTTGATGTTATATCTTCGTTTTCCCCGTCAATCACTATATCGAATTTAGAAACAGCGGAATATCCGGCAGCCTCGAAAGCGTCCGCGTTTGCTGCATCACACAAAACAAGGCGGGAAGCTGTTTTTGAAACGTATTTTATCTTTTCATTTAATTGTGAAACACTGAGCATATCATTTCCGCAGATACCGTAACCGTAACCGTTTACTTTAAAGCAAAGAAGCGAGGCGGCAAAATCCCCCGTCATCGGCGTGTCCGATGCGTCATAATAGAAAGTGACACTGACTTCTTCGTTTTTTTCAAGCAGATCAATAAACTGTCGCAAAGTGCCGCTGTTCTCGCCGAATCCGGCAATGTCAGCAGAATCTATCACAACGGAGACGCGAAAACTTCCGCCCGTTTCGGCGGACGAAGGCAAAACAGCGGCACCGAAAAGCATAAAAGATGACAGCAATATGCAAAATATCTTTTTCATTGCTCGGTTTCTCCGTAAAGCATATACGA
Source organism: uncultured Eubacteriales bacterium (assembly GCA_949299535.1). Taxonomy (GTDB): domain Bacteria; phylum Bacillota; class Clostridia; order Oscillospirales; family CAG-272; genus UMGS731. Next base: position 24,681 of record CASGAQ010000014.1, read on the forward strand.
CACAACAAGATCGGCAACAAGACCGTAACTTCTCACGCCCTCCGGCTGATTATGGCTTTCGATATAAGCATTGTTTACGGCATCGGAAATATCGGCGGCAACATTGTCGCGGTATTTGTCAAAAAACGCGCTGTAAGCCGCAAAATCTCCGCGTATCTTTTCAGGCATCTCGCTCCAGAGTTTTGAGTAAAGCTCCCCGGAAGCCGAAGCAAGACTTGACATTATCGTATTACACATATCCATGTATCCGGCATACTGCAAGAACACATCATCGCTTTCTACGCAGACGAGGAATGCGGCAAAATTCGCCTCGTCCTCCGTCACCACACCGCGCTGATGAGCCATTTCATGCGCGGCTGAACTAGCTATAACAAAATCGGGATAGTTCGTATTTACATTCGCTTCGCCTGTGAAAAAAGAATATACGCCGGATATATGCGTGTAAGTCCACAGCGGACTAAGTATGACGGGTTTTGCGCGCGTCGTTATATCGTCGATACCATCATATTTTAGGCAAAGTTTCTTATATGACTCGTTGAGTTTCTTATTCATCTCGGAAAAAGTATACGGCATTGAGGAATACGTTCCTTCTGGATACATAATGTCTTCCGAAAGTTCGGCGGCTCTGTCGACGAGCAGCTTCGCCGTTTCATAAAGTTCCTCCGCAGAAACGTCGCGTCTTTCTATGCCTGTTTTTTCAGCGAAACCCGTTCCGTAATACGCTGTTCCCATCGTAAAAACAAAAAGGCTGTAAACGGAAACAACAAGCGCCAAAAATCCGGAAACGAATCTTGAAAACGACCGCCATGAAACATTTGCACACTTTACCGCGAAAACAATAATTATCGCAAGCAGTACCGGCGAGAACCAGAGGAGCATTTCAGCCACGGAGAAAGGAAAAATATATGTCATGTAAGAAAGTAAAGCGCGGAAAAATTTTCCCGTAGTGTTCGTTATAAAATCCGCAAACGCCGAGCTGTATTTGGAAATTGTTTCCACGATCAGAGCGACGGCGCCGACACCGAAAAGGATACACGCCCAAAGCGGAACAAAAGCAAATATTCCTTTTTTATCTTTTTTATCTTTTTTTATATTATTCATTTCATCACTCCGCGCAAATATTATTGATACATTTTCATGATATCATAACACGAACTTTTTTTCAAGATATTTTAATGCTTTTCCGACGAACGGCACAACTTGGCAGCAGGCTCATTTATTTCATATGAGCGCTTCAAAAATGAGCGCAAATTTCGTTGCATTCAAAGAAGAAATATGATATATTATTTATATAATACATCTTAAATACATCTTAAAAATACGCAAAAATACGCAGAACGATATATTTTTACGGGGCAAACTATGCATAAACAACACAGACAACGCATGAAAAAACGCTTTCTGTCGGAAGGACTTAAAAATTTCGAGCCTCACAATGTTTTGGAGCTTTTGCTTTTCTATTCCATACCGCAAAAAGATACGAACGAAACAGCTCATGCGCTTATTGAAAGATTCGGCTCGCTTTCCGGCGTATTCGACGCGCCGTTTGAAGAGCTTATGCGCGTAAAAGGCATAAAAGAACATTCGGCAACTCTCATAAAACTCGTACCGGAACTCGCGCAGAGATACAGTGAAGATATAAACAAAACCGACGGAGACTTTCTTAGTACTTTGTCGCAGATAGGAGATTTTTTCATTTCAAAATACATCGGCGTCACGAAAGAAACGGTATATCTGCTTCTCCTTGACAATAAATACAAGATCATCGACTGCGTGAAGATACATGAAGGCTCGGTAAATTCCTCGTCGCTCACTATTCGGCGGCTCATTGAAACAGCGCTGGAGCGCAAAGCCGCAATGGCGGTTCTGGCTCACAATCACCCGATCGGACTTCCCGTTCCCTCTCCCGATGACCTTTTCACAACGGAAGAAGCCGCGCGAGCATTCGCGCTTATGGGCATAAACTTTCTGGGACATATACTCGTTGCGGGAAACAAATATGTAAATCTGCTCAAAAACGACCAACAATAAACTTTACCAAAAAAAGATATATTTTCGTCGAAAAATCATTGACAATTACCTTGCGAGGCAGTATAATATAGGCACAAATTACACTAAACGGTAATAATCAGCTTTGGTTCTATGCCGAAAAAGCCTATTTTATACTTGTTTTTATATTAAAACTAAAAAACATACCGCAAGAATAGGTTCGCTTTGCTTCGTAGCAGTAATAATTATGCTGATTTGACGACAAAATAAAAATAAAAATAAACAGCGGTATATAAAAGGAGGTTTTGCAATGGATCATTTTGATCTGAAAGCGCCGTACACCCCTACGGGAGACCAGCCTGAGGCAATAGAAAAACTTGTCGACGGGATAAAAAGGGGGTATAAAGCGCAAACTCTTCTCGGCGTCACCGGATCCGGCAAAACTTTCACCATGGCAAACATCATTGCACAGGTAAACAGACCCACGTTGATATTAGCGCACAACAAAACGCTTGCCGCACAGCTCTGCTCCGAGTTTCGAGAGTTTTTCCCCAACAACTCGGTGGAATATTTCGTATCCTACTATGATTATTATCAGCCGGAAGCGTACATTCCCGGCAAGGACCAATATATAGAAAAAGACTCCGCGGTAAACGACGAGATAGACCGCCTGAGGCACAGCGCCACAAGCGCGCTTTTTGAGCGGCGCGACGTTATAATCGTAGCCAGTGTTTCATGTATATACACTCTCGGTGATCCCGAAGAATACAAAAGTCTTGTGACCGCATTGCGCCCGGGAATGTATTTTCCGAGGAACGAACTTATCAAAAAGTTTATATCGATAAACTACGAAAGAAATGATATGGAGCTGTCGCGCGACCATTTCAGAGTCCGCGGCGACACATTGGAAATAATGCCCGCCTCATCCGAAAGCGCTGTCAGGATTGAGTTTTTCGATGACGAAATAGACCGTATCACGGAAATAGATACGGTAACGGGCGAGGTCTTGCGCTCGCTTTCATATATAGCCATATATCCCGCTTCGCATTACGCCACGAGCGATTCCCGGCGCGAAGCCGCTCTTCAGGAAATAGAAGAAGAGATGAAAGAGCGCGTGAAATTTTTTGAGGAACAAGGCAAGCTCATAGAGGCGCAGCGCATATCGGAGCGCACGCGCTACGACCTTGAAATGCTGCGCGAAGTCGGATTTTGTTCGGGTGTAGAAAATTATTCACGCGTTCTTTCGGGGCGTGAACCGGGGTCCACGCCGTACACTCTGCTCGATTATTTTCCGAAAGATTTTCTGCTTTTCGTTGATGAATCGCATGTAACTCTGCCTCAGGTACGCGGCATGAGCGGCGGCGACAGAGCCAGAAAACAGAATCTTGTCGAATACGGATTCCGCCTACCATCAGCGTATGACAACCGCCCGCTTTTCTTCGATGAATTTGAGAGCAAGATAAATCAGGCGATACTCGTTTCCGCTACACCGGGAGAATATGAAAAGAAAAATTCCGTCTGCCTTGTAGAGCAAGTCATAAGGCCGACGGGACTTCTTGACCCGCTTGTCGAGGTACGCCCGGTAAAAGGTCAGATAGACGACCTTATCGGGGAGATAAAAAAGCGTACTGCAAAAAACGAGCGCGTGCTGGTCACCACTCTCACACGAAACATGGCGGAGGATCTTTCGGAATACCTCGAAATGAATCTTATAAAGATAAGGTATATCCATTACAACATCGACACGATAGAGCGGCAGGAGCTTATACGCGACCTGCGGCTCGGAGTTTTTGACGTTCTCATCGGCATAAATCTGCTCCGCGAGGGTCTTGATATACCCGAAGTTTCGCTTGTGGCAATACTTGATGCGGACAAAGAGGGATTTCTGCGTTCGGAAATGTCGCTCATTCAGACCATCGGCCGCGCCGCGCGTAATGAGAACGGAACGGTCATAATGTACGCGGACACGATCACCGATTCAATGCGCCGCGCCATAGATGAAACGAACAGGCGCCGCGCGATACAGGATAAATACAATAAGGAAAACGGTATAACACCGAAAAGCGTAAAAAAAGAAGTACGAGATATTATAAATATGTCCTCCAAGGACGATATAAACAAAGCAAAAGAGAAAAAGCTTTCGCCCAAGCAAAAAGAGGCGCTCAAGGAAAAGCTCACAAAAGAAATGCGCGAAGCGGCGGCAAAACTCGATTTCGAACGAGCCGCATTCCTGCGCGACACTATTGCAAAGATAAAATAACCCACCTTTCTTGAAAGAAAGGTGGGCCAAAGAACTTTACTCAAAAAAATAAAGAGTAAAACCAAAGAATTTTACTCAAAAACAAAGAGTAAAACCAAAGAATTTTACTCAAAAACAAAGAGTAAAACCAAAGAATTTTACTCAAAAACAAAGAGTAAAACCAAAGAACTTTACTTAAAAAAGCAAAAAAAGAAAGAAAAGTAAAGTAAAGTAAATTCCCCGGCAAATATCAAGAAAGGACAAGAATATGTCTGCAAAATATATACACATAAAAGGCGCAAGAGAACACAACTTAAAGAATGTGGAGTTGAAGATTCCGAGAGATTCATTTGTTGTTTTCACCGGACTTTCAGGTTCGGGAAAAAGTTCTCTTGCGTTTGATACTATATATGCGGAAGGACACAGGCGTTTTGTTGAATCGCTTTCGTCATATGCGCGAATGTTCATAGGTCAGATGGACAAGCCGGACGTCGATTTTATAGAAGGACTCTCTCCCGCCATCTCCATAGACCAAAAGACGACCTCACGCAATCCGCGCTCTACCGTCGGCACAGTAACGGAAATCTATGATTATCTGCGTCTGCTTTACGCGCGCATAGGCATTCCGCACTGCCCTATATGCGGCAAAGAAATAAAAATGACTACAACAGACGCGATAATAGACAGCGTAACGGAGCTTGCCGCCGGCACTAAATTTATGATAGGCGCGCCCGTCGTCATCGGAAAAAAAGGCAGACATGAGAAAGTATTCGAAAGCGCTCGCAAAACCGGATATTCACGCACGCGCGTAGACGGCGAAGTATATCCGCTTGAAGAAGTTCCTGCTCTTGACAAGAACAAAAAGCATAATATCGATATTATTGTGGACAGACTTGTAATGCGCGACAATATTCGTTCGCGCCTTGCGGACTCAATAGAAACATCGCTCAAGCTCTCCGACGGACTCGTCACGATAATTCCCATGGACGGAGGCGAAGAACTTCGTTTTTCCCAGAAATACGCTTGCGAAGAACACGGTATCAGCATAGGAGAGCTTTCGCCCAGAATGTTTTCATTCAACGCACCGTTCGGCGCCTGTCCAAAATGTGCGGGGCTGGGAGATCTTCAAAATCTATCTCCGGAAAAGATAATTCCGGACCGTTCACTCTCTCTGCGCGGAGGCGCAATAGTGGTAAACGGTTTCAAGTCGGTTTACGAGGACAGCTGGTACGGTCCTTTGTATGAAGCAGTGGGCAAAGATTTCGGATTTACGATAGATACTCCCATATGCGAATATTCCGAAGAAGCTTTTCATGCGTTAATGTACGGCGCAGACGGAAAAACATATTATGTAACGCGCACTTTCGACGGCAAAGTAAAATCGGGAGATGTGGAATGGCTCGGTCTTATCCGCATGATAGAACAGCGCCGCGCCATGACGGGCAGCGATTATTACGACGAATTTATGGATTTTACGCCGTGTCCCGAATGCGGCGGAAAAAGACTTCGTCCCGATGTTCTCGCCGTGACCGTAGGCGGCAAAAATATCCATGACTTCTGTTCTATGAACATATCTGCGGCTCTTGACTTTATAAACGGACTCAAACTCAGCAAAACAGAGGAGCAGATAGCTCGCGAAATACTCAAGGAGATACGCGCACGTCTCAGTTTTCTTGTAAGTGTCGGACTTGAATACCTTACTCTTACCCGAAAAGCCGCAACCCTCTCCGGCGGCGAGGCTCAGCGCATACGCCTTGCCACGCAGATAGGCTCTGCTCTTGTCGGAGTGCTGTATATTCTCGACGAACCGAGTATAGGACTCCACCAGCGCGATAACGCCAAACTCATAAACACGCTCAAAAAGCTCCGTGACGCCGGCAACAGCCTTATCGTAGTAGAGCATGATGAAGAAACCATGCTCGCCTCGGACTATATAGTCGATATGGGGCCGGGAGCCGGAGTGAACGGAGGCGAAGTCGTAGCCGTCGGAAGTCCTGAAGAAATAATGGCAAACGAAAGCTCTCTCACAGGTAAATACCTTTCACACAAACTTGAAATAGAAACGCCCAGAGAGCGCTTTCGCGGAAACGGAAACTTTCTTACCGTTGTAGGCGCCAAAGAAAACAATCTTAAAAATATAACCGTGTCGTTCCCGCTCGGAACATTCATTTGCGTAACTGGCGTTTCAGGCTCCGGCAAAAGTTCTCTTGTAAACGCCGTACTTCTGCGGACTCTCCTGCGGGAACTCAACCGTGCAGGCGTATCAAGAGGAAAATGCGACAGGATCGAAGGAATGGAGCATCTTGATAAAGTTATCGCAATAGACCAAAGCCCCATAGGACGCACGCCGCGTTCGAATCCCGCCACATACACGGGACTTTTCAACGATATCCGCGAGCTTTTCGCAATGACTAAAGACGCAAAAGCGCGCGGATATACGGCAGGACGATTCTCTTTTAACGTGAAAGGCGGACGTTGCGAAGCGTGCAGCGGCGACGGTGTAAAAAAAATAGAAATGCATTTTCTTTCCGACGTATATGTGACCTGCGAGGTCTGCGGCGGAAAAAGATATAATAAAGAAACGCTTGAAGTGCGGTATAAAGGCAAAAATATTTACGATGTTCTCGAAATGACGGTAGAAGAAGCGCTGGGATTTTTCTCCGACTTGCCGAAGCTCAACAGAAAGATACAAACTCTTTTTGACGTCGGAATGGGATATATCAAGCTCGGACAAGCGGCGACAACGCTTTCGGGCGGCGAAGGTCAAAGAGTAAAGCTTTCCGCGGAGCTTTCGCGCCGCGGTACGGGTAAAACGATATATATTCTCGATGAACCGACAACAGGACTTCACACAGCCGACGTTCAAAAGCTTATATATATGCTGCGCCGCCTTTGCGAAAACGGAAACACCGTACTTGTCATAGAGCATAACCTCGATGTTATAAAAAGTGCCGACTATATCGTGGATATGGGTCCCGAAGGAGGAGAAAACGGCGGTAAGGTAATATCTCAGGGAACGCCAGAAGAAGTTGCAGAATGTGAAAGATCTTTTACGGGACAGTTTCTAAAAAAAATATTGCAAAAATAAAAGTAAACATAAAAATAACCGCCTGCCGCTTGCGGCAGGCGGTTTAAATTTGTCGGTGAATTATACTGTTATGATTGTTCGGTTGATCAGTTCGTTGTTTTATTCTGTCGGACTAAATTGAAGTAAATATTGAATCGTTTTGAAGACCCCTGTATCAACCCATACAGTTCTCATTCTTTTTTCTTTTGCCGTCATGGCAGGATATTGTATCCAACTTTGCTGATGTGTATAATTAAACCAACTGTTGATAATATATCCATCTTGAACCTCTTCAATGGGATACGCCACATAACCTCTGTAATTATTGCCATTTCGCGGCATAGAGAATGTTGCAAAAATATCAGTATTTGTTTGATTGCCGAAAACGACACTGTTTGAAGTAAAAGTTTCCAGACCGAGAGAATAATAATCAGACTCAAATGTTACTCCGTCATTGTCGTATAGAACGCGCCCGGTCGCCTCTCCCGCCTCAGTCCAGCCTTCAGAGAGATCCCTGTAAACAGGCCACAACTGAATAGATTCGGTGCCGTAAAATTCAGGAGACTTTGTCCAGAGAAAATGATGGAAAATTATCCAGCGTTCACGTTCATCGGGCACTTTTACACCTACGCCGGTAACGCGTAGTTCTTTCACATCGTAAACAGTTTCGCTTTTGACGTGGTGTACCCCTTCGCTCCAATACTCGGCTGTTTCGACTCTGCCGTCGTTCATCGGCACGTCTGTTACATCAACGACAACCTGCAAAGCACCTCTGCAGGCCTCAATATCTTCCGCACTCAAATCGTTCAGTACATAATCCGGAAAACCCAGACTTATAAGATGCGCCTTTATGTCTTCTACCTCATCATGTTCGGCAGTATCGAGTTCAGTCCATTCCATGGGATAACTTCCTCCGAACATATAGCCGAAGGCACATCCGATAAGCAGAAACAAAACGAGCGAAATTACAATACATCGATCCGTTATCTTGATTGATGCGGCTTTGATTACATATCCTGCTTCATCTAAATCTTTGGATAATTTATACAAATTGTGAATGATGAAAAAAATCCGACGATCATTAACCACCCGATTACCGATCCGTTGTATTGGATCAAATCGAGCAGACAGATAAGCATATGCCACACAATCAAAGCAACCGCTCCTCTTACATGAGCCCGGAGCCCTGCTTTCTGCCGAACAGATATAAAACTGCGCCAAAGACAAATAAGCTCAATAAAAACCAGGAGTATATTCACAACAGTCAGCAAAGTTCCGATTGCAGATGAATAAACAGCACTTTGGATAATCGTTGTATTGAGTATCAGCGACGAAAAAAAGTATGCGGTTCGAATGACCGACACCGCAAAGCAAATTCCAAACCATTTGTTCTCATGCCTCAATGTACGGAATCCAAGCAACATCATAATGGTACCGATAGCCGGAAGAATATAATCTATATACCAAAAATTCAATTTGATCACTGTCAATGCAATACCTATTAAGATACGGTTTACGGACTTTTTCCAAGGAGTGACTTTCGCAACTATATCCTCCGGCGGCAATCCCGCAACACTGCTCTCGAGCATGGCTTCAAAGTCCGAATCTCTCATTTTTTCCAATTCACGGTCACTCATATCAATTCCCTCCTAACATTTTGCGAAGCTGTTTTTTTATTCGATATAGTTTTTCTTCGACAGCTCTTTCGGTCATACCCATTTCAGAAGCGATCCGAGATATTGATTGAAAATAATAATACTTTCTGTAAAATAACGTTCTGTCTTGACTTGACATACTTTGAAGAGCACGATTGACTGCGCTCAGCCGTTCCTGTCGGATCATCTGCTCCTCGGGACTTAAATCAGATGATGATATATCCGATTCGATCTCCTCAATGCTGCTATAATCCTTATTGCTTCTTTTATAATTAAGCGCGTAATTTCTTGATATTGCTGTAAGCCATGCGTTCCAACTTCCGCGCTGAGAATCAAATTTATCGATTTTTTTCCACACTTGCATTGCGATCTTAGAAAGACAGTCTTCCTGATCCTGCTTGTTTGGCAAAATAGGAGCGATTATATATCTCATCAATGCTCCGTAGTGAATAATCAATTCATCCATGCCTTTTTCGTTTTTCTGAAGCAACAGTTCGATCATTTCCCGTTCTTTCATACCCTCGCCCCTCCTATTCAAAAGCTCGATTATTTCTCGGTCTTGCATATCATCACCCCTTCCATTCTGTCTTTTCTAAATTTTCTATATTTCTATATATTCTATATAATTATACACGAGCAGAAAAGAAAACCCACGGATTTTTTCAAAAATCAATTTCTTGAATTAACATTCCCACTCGTTTTTCGGCATAACTTTTTTCTTGACAAAATAGAAAGTATATGATATAATTTTAACACTTGAAGTTTAGTATAGATATTTTCAAACAAAACCAAATAAAATTGAACATTTATATACGGAGACGTATCGAAGTGGTCATAACGGGGCTGACTCGAAATCATGTTATCTGTGCCAAAAACTGAATATTCTCTAAATGGAGACGTATCGAAGCGGTCATAACGAGCTCGACTCGAAATCGAGTTGTCCGAAAGGGCACGTGGGTTCGAATCCCACCGTCTCCGCCAACAAC
>CASGAQ010000015.1 GCA_949299535.1 uncultured Eubacteriales bacterium
GATGTTCTGCATTACGGTGGAGAGCGTTATGGGTATATCGTCAGGTCTGTTGTAGCCGAGTGCCATTGTGAGATTTGCCTGTGCATCAGCATCAATGAGCAGGACTTTCTTTCCCTGCTGTACCAGACCTACGCCCAGATTGACCGCCGTGGTCGTTTTACCAACGCCGCCTTTCTGATTGGTCAGGGCAATCACTTTGCAATTTGACATTTGTGCGTCCTCCTTTCGCATAAATTTAGCCGCTTTGTCAAGGCGGCTATGTAAAAAAAAGTGAGAGAACGCAAAAAAGCCGCTTACTCTTAGGGAAATAAGAATAAGCGGCTATGTGCGATATGTCTTAGATATGTTCAATTTTCATTTTCTTGACAGGCGCATTGACAACCTTGAAAATCAGCTCGTCAACGCAGTCCGTGTATCTGCCTTCCTGTATCAGCCTGTTTTTCAGCTCTACAAGGCTATGTATTACCAACTGTCGCTCGTGGCTATCCAGATATGCGTGGTAGGTTTTATCTCTCATAGGCTTGTCCTCCTTACACTTTCATTATATTTATAATCTCGTCTAAATTCCAATGCGCAAAGGCTTGTCCGTTTATGCCACATCAGGAACAGCAACACATATATTGATAGTGCGTTTTTCGCCACGCTGAATGACCGCAGGGTGCTCCGCAAAGTCAAACTGATTGTTTATGCCATACCTTATAACCTTATCTGTGGTACGGAAGGTATGTAATCGAAAACCGTAAAAATGCGGATTTTCAGCGTTTTTCAGGATATGGAACATTTCCGTTGCTTCTGTAGGAACGGAAGAACTTGCACATCTTGAAATGATAGCGGCAATACTCTATCAACTCACAAAAGGACTCAGCACTGATGAAATAAAAAAAGCCGGACTCGACACATATTTTGTAGACCACACCTCCGGAATATATCCTATAGCCGCATCCGGCGTGCCATTTGACATGAAATATGTCGGAATAAAAGGTGATATACTGGCCGACCTCAACGAAGACCTCGCAGCAGAACAAAAAGCTCGCGTAACATACGATAATATACTTCGCCTTGTCGATGATCCTGATATACGAGATCCGATAAAATATCTGCGTCAAAGAGAGCTCGTCCATTATCAAAGATTCGGCGACGCCCTGCGTATAGCACAGGACAATCTGGACTGCAGGAATTTCTATGCCGTAAATCCGAGTTTTGATAAATAATCCATCGATATCTTTTTGCCTATATCTTTCCGCTAAAAGAGAAACGCCGCAAAAAATGCGGCGTTTTTTATATTATTCAAAAAATTTACAGTTCTACTGCAAAAAGTATCCCGTCTACTTCGCAAAGAGACTTCTCCAGCGAATAGACATTCGATTTTTTCGGCAAAGTGAGCGTCAACACTATTCCTATGTGACCGGTGTTGCCGCTTCTGGGAGAGACTATGTCTATTTTATGTATCTCACCGAAATTAGATGTGCGGATAATGTCATATACTTTATTTACATTCGCATCTGCAGCAAGTTCTATGTAAAGCATTGTATGCTTATCGTTTTTACTGAACCAATATTCGATCTTCGGAAAGAAAAGAGATGTCATTATCGCAATGGCAAAGCATACGAGCGCGCCTTCGTAAAATCCGAGTCCGCACGCAAGTCCGATTATGGCAGTGTTCCAAATTCCTGCCGCAGTCGTCAGTCCGACTATCTTGGATTTATTCTGCACAAGAATAATACCTGCGCCCAAAAAACCTATGCCCGGGATGACTTGTGCCGCGATACGCGCCGGATCGCTGGAATATCCTATTGAAACCATGTAATAACCCATCAGAGAAGCCAAAGAAGCGCCGAGTCCGACCAGTATATGAGTTCTCATACCGGCAGAACGACCGTGTTTTGATCGTTCCAAACCGATAAAACCGGCAAACGTTGTAGCAAGTATCATGCGTATAAGAACTGTTCCGAACGAAAAACCCTGTAAATAATTCATCAATTCAGTAAAATTCATCAAAATTATCCTCATATAAAATATTGCAATTATTGCGTATTACTATATTATATAATAAAATTTAAATTTTGTCAATAAATTCCAAGAACTATTTTTTATTGCGGCTTTAAAACACATTTTATCAGAACTTGTAAGATGATTTTATTTTGAAAGTTCCTTTACTGCTTTATAGATTGCAGGAAGAACAAATGAAGCAAAACCATGGTCAAAACTGCCTTTCATCTGTCTGTATTCCCAAAGAGTACCTGTTTTTTCGACCATGCCGCCGAAGAAATATTCCATTTCTTCAAGAAGCGTTTTATAATATCCAAGCTTCAGAAGAGCCGTTATTCTAAGGTAAAGTCCGATAAAAGCATTTATCGGAACAAATCTTCTGCCGCTTTCGGGAACTGTTTTGCAGCCTGTAAGAATATGTTCTTTCAATTTTTTATATTTTGGTGCGTCTATATCGATATCTCCGAAAATAACGGCATAGTACTGTCCCGCTTCAGAGGTATTGCCCGTATTCTTCAAAACACCGTTTTCACGAACGGCGTTATCGGTGAACATTTCACCGTCAAAAGAAAGCTTTTCGGTAAGTTTCCGTATCTTTTCCGCTTTCTCTTTCCATTTTTCATTGCCGTAAAGACGGTAAGCAGCAAGAAGAGTACCTGCGTAGAGGAAGTTTGTAGGATAGTTCACATCTTCCGTCCATGTGTTCGCGTCAGACCATTCTACAAAATTCCATCCGGAAACTCTTTCAAGCATTCCGTCTTCATTTTCATACCTTTCAAGAAAAGCGAGGAATTTTTCTATGCTCGGACGGAAAAGCTCGCGGTCTGTATTCGCTCCGCGCTTATTTATGTATTCTTCGACTTCAATAACATACCACATATTCCACTGGGGAATATATACACGGTCTCCGAAACGTTTAATGTCTGCCGGATATGCCATGGGCAATATTCCGTCGGGAAGAATTTCATTGGGAGTATAAAGGTAAAAATTCTGAAGATAAGCATCTTCAACAGGCATTTTTCCGAAGAAGAAATATTCCGACTGCGCTGTGAAGAAAGAGTCGCACAGCCAACCGGCACGCTCTCTCGAAGGACAGTCCGTGAATATGTCCAGAGCATTATGAGAGAAAGTGCGAACGGCGGCTTTTGCTATACCGTTCAGCACGGGATTTTCAAATTCGGGTATAAAAGCTTTGCTCATATCTCTTTCAAAAGTCTTTACACCGAAAGCTGAAAGTTTCAAACTTCCTTTCTTGAGCATTATCACAGCAAAACGGAGCGTGTAAGGCTCAAAGCTTATGTGAGAATAATTCGTTTCACCCTCCATAATATATTCGATAACATTCTGCGCGTTGATATCGGTAAATGCAAACGTATCATTCTCGCAATATTCGGAAAATCCGACTACAAGATCGCATTCTTCTTTCGTCTGAACATCGAATTGAATGAAACCGCAGTTTATATGGACAAGATCAAAAAGAACATATTCTCCGGCATGAAGCTCTATAGGAAGCAACACATTATGTTCTTTGATGACCTGCCTTTGTTTCTGTATCCAACGGAAAGGTTTATAGGGTATCTCTTCTTCGCTGAATCTTCCCCAGTAGTCGCTTTCGGTGAATGAATATCTGTTTGGACGGCAAGGAAGCGATTCATCGTAAGAGAAAGTACCGGATACCTTTGCATTTTGAGCATATATGTTATCATACAACGGATAAGGAACCACTCTGTCGATGACGATCGGCATTTCGGGAAGGACAACAGTAGGAGCGTCAGTGGCTTTGGCATTGGTATAATTCCAAACCTCGCCGAAATGGCGCTGCTGAGAATAACGCTCGACTTTCTGCTCTTTTTCCGTCATTCGCGTACCGACAAAATCTCTGCCGGTGTAAGCAATAACATCTTCCCCTCTGCGAACTTCGGCGCAAAGGAATGAGCTGTGGTTACAGGTCGCAAAAGAATGGCAGTTATACCCTGCCACCTCTATTTTAATGATGTTTTTTCCTTCACCGCAGTCAAACGACGTGAGGTCGATAACATCTTTTCTGGCATATCCCTTTGCAGTTCTCGCAGGTCCGAAAGCCGCAAATCTGCCGTTTACGAAAACACGGTAAAAGAATGCCGCCGTAACATGCAAAGAAGCATTTTTTACAGAGTCAAGTTCGGCGCTGAACGAAACGAAAAGATTCATGTCGTTTTCCATATTTTCAAGCCAAATGGGTTTTGCTGATTTAAACATAACTGCCTCCTTTATTTTCAACAATCTTCAACGCTGTTCTTCACTATGCGGAGAAGTATGTCTTTAACTTTTTCCATCGATTCTATACTGATAAATTCAAAACGTGAGTGAAAATTCTCGCCGCCTGTACAAAGGTTGGGACATGGCAAGCCTTTAAACGAAAGGCGTGCTCCGTCTGTACCGCCTCTGATAGGAACGATATCGGGCGTAACGCCGACATCCGTCATTGCTTTTTTTGCACGCTCGACGATATACATATGGTTTTCGATTATTTCTTTCATGTTGAAATAAGAATCTTTCAGTTCAACTTCAACAGAGCCTTCTCCGTAACGCGCGTTCATTTCCTCGGCGGCTTTTATAAACTGCTGTTTTTTGTCAGCGATTTTTGCTTTATCGTGATCGCGTAAAATATAATGCATCGTTGCAAGTTCTATTTCGGCAGTCATTTTAAAAAGATTGTGGAATCCTTCGTAACCCTCGGTTTTTTCGGGAACTTCAAGCTGAGGCAGGAGCGAATTGAATTCCATAGCCATCGTAACAGCGTTTTTCATTTTATTTTTTGCAGAACCGGGATGTATGGAAACTCCGTGAACGGTGACTTTCGCACCTGACGCGTTGAAGTTCTCATATTCTATCTCGCCCAAAGCTCCGCCGTCTACCGTATACGCATAATCCGCCGCAAATTTTTCAACGTCGAAATGATCTGCGCCTCTGCCTACTTCCTCATCCGGCGTTATACATACTTTGATATCTCCGTGTTCTGCTCCGCTGTTTACAAGTTCTTCAAGCATTGTAAATATCTCCGCAATGCCCGCCTTGTCGTCTGCACCGAGCAGAGTCGTACCATCTGTCACAATAAGACGATCGCCGATATATTTATCAAGGCAAGGATAATCGCTCGCTTTCATAAATATATTGAGTTCTTTATTAAGTAAAATATCTCCGCCGCCGTAATTTATAACAGCAGGTCTTATGTTTTCATCAGGAGCGGCGCTTGACGTATCCATATGTGCAATAAACCCGATAGTATCGATTTTTCTACCGGTATTTGCAGGGAGAACAGCGTAAACGTAGCCCTTTTCGTCGATGTGCGCGTCCGAAAGTCCTATTGCGGCAAGCTCTTCTGCGAGCGCTCTGCCCAAAACAAGCTGTTTTTCGGTCGTGGGAACAGTCTCGCTCTCGTCATCGGACATCGTTGGATACGCTGTATATTTTAAAAATCTTTCATAAACCGTCATATCATCATATCCTTCAAAAAAATTAAATTTATATTATAATTATATCCTTTTAAGGATAAAAAATCAATATCTGCAATACGGACATATTGCAAAAAAGCAGAAATTAATTTATAATATCGTAAAACAGGAAGAACGCGATCGCTAAATCCCGTTCTTCTGAAATAAATATTATCTTCTTCTGTTGTTTCCGCCGACTACCATCAAAAGATGGAGAAGCTGCATTATGGAAACGGAAAGCGCCGCAACATATGTCAATGCCGCCGCAGAAAGAACTTTCTGCGCGCCGTCAAGTTCATCTCCGCGAAGCAGACCGGAATTTTCTATCGAGCGCAATGCCCTGCGGCTCGCATTAAATTCCGTCGGAAGCGTGAGTAGTTGAAATACCGTTGAAAGCGCAAAACACGCTATTCCTATATAAGCGATATAAATGAATTGATTTCCCATACCGGAAAAAAGCAGACCTATCAAAATAAGCGGCATTGCAAGACGCGAGCCGATATTTGTGATGGGGATTATGGCGTTACGCAGTTTGAGCGGAACATAACCGTTCGCATACTGTACTGCATGCCCTGCTTCATGTGCGGCAACTCCGATAGCAGCCGCGCTGGAAACACCGTGAACTTTATCCGAAAGGCGTATCACATTAGTTCTCGGGTCAAAATGATCGGTGAGGTTTCCATGAATATGTTCTATGCGAACGTTGTATAATCCGTTTGCGTCAAGAACGCGGCGAGCCGCCTCGGCGCCTGTCATTCCGCTTATCGGATGGATACCGGAATACTTTTTAAATGTTGAATTGACTTTTACGCTTGCCCAAAGCGAAAATATCACCGCAGGCATGACCAATATCAAATAGGTCCAATCAAAAATCACAGTAACACCTCCGTGTGTCTTCCTGTTTTCGTATTTTATCGTTGATAATTTATATTAATATTATATATTACCGCTATATAACAAATCAATGCAGAAAATGTAAACAAAAAAATACAAAAAACAAATTTTTATTAATATTTTTTACGGAGATATTTATAAAACATGGAAAAACTGCCCGAATTTGAAATAATACGTTCCTCGCGCAGAACAGTCATCCTTGAAGTCACGCGTGAAGGAAAAGCTCTCGTGCGCGCGCCGCTTCATATGAAGCGCACAGAAATAGACGCATTCGTACTTAAACACAGAGAATGGTTGATATCACGCCTTGAACATCGAAGGTCAAAAAACATGAAAGAAACCATAAGCAAAGAAAAACAGACAGAGCTTACAGCCCTTGCCAAGCTTATCTTGCCGCAAAAAACGGAATATTTCTCAAAAATAATGAATGTCGAACCTTCCGCAGTCAAGATAACATCAGCTAAGACAAGATGGGGCTCTTGTTCATCTAAAAATTCCATATGCTTTTCGTGGCGGCTAATGCTTTATCCCGAAAAAGCGATAGATTATGTCGTAATACATGAGCTTTCACATATCCTTCACCACGACCATGGCAAAGAGTTCTGGAAAACTGTGGAAAAGTATATGCCTGATTATAAGGAAGCGGAAAAATTACTGCGAAATTAACTCCCCATACAAAAAAACTCCTTCAAACGAAAAATTTCGCCTGAAGAAGTTTTTATTCTGATAAAAAATTTTTAATCCCAATATCCGATAATGCTGTCAACACCGTAATATGCCGACATGCTGTTATTCGGCCATGTGTCGCTTGTCTGAGTATCCAGATACTTTAATCCCGATACGGCGCTGTATTTTGAATGGGGAGAAAACATAGGAAGTTCTACATCAAGTATTCCCTCTTTTTTACATTCCTCTATGCGCTGTATGTTCTCATTCATTTGGACATAAGATGAGTATATATCATTCACTCCGATAAAAAGATTATAAGAAAAGATTACCAAAAATGCGGCAAAAGTACACTTCAGCGCAATCCGGCAGTTTGTGTCGAGCAATTTCCCTATAAGCGCGATATCAGCCGCCGCAAACATTATCACGGAAAAAGACGCACATCTCTCCGGATAATACGACGCAAATATATGTACGAAGTTCGCGCAAAGTCCGCCAAGCGCCAGCACGCAAGAAAGGATAAGAGTTTTCTTTTCCTCAACAAAATAATATGCCGCAACAGCAAGAATTGCAAACAATATCAACAGCGCCCTGTATTTTTTTATCATTTCAAGGGCCGCTATGAAATTTACACGAAGTGAGCCGAGAGTCATATCAGAGAGCTTATTATTCAGTTCGGCAGGAGCGCCGAGCATGAAAACAAGACCGCCCACCGAGAAAATCGGAGCGATATAATAAACGATCCGTATCTTTATACCGCTGAGCCTAAAAATCAAAATCATGAGCGCAGCTACAAATATGGCGGTTATCGCGGCGCTTTCGGAAAAAGCTCCCGTGAAAAATCCCAAAACGCAAAACAATATCTCCGAGCATATATGCTTTATCTCGGATCTTTTCAAAAAAAGCGCGGCATACGGATATATAAAAGCGAGCGCAGCAACAGAAGACCAAAGATAATTGCAAGAGCCGTCAAGCCAAAGATTCACCTGACCGAAAGCCGGCTCATATACCCATATCAGCGCAAATGCACAAAACAACAAAAACGGCTCATACTTTTTGGAGCTTCCGCTTATTCTGCTGACAAGAAAAATCTCAAGGACAAATACCGCCGTATTCAATATTTTGAATATCGGGAGAGGAAGCAGAAGAAATAACTGAGCCAGAAAGTGAGAAACAAGCCTTCCGTTCATCAGCTCGGCGTGAGACGCCATTGATGGGAATATCTCAAAAAAGGAATCTATTCTTTCCCCCGTCTTAAAGCTGTTCATATATATATAGTCGTCGGCACAAAATTCCGTAAGAAAATTGCAAAGTAACATGACAAGAGTTATAAACACAAAGACCGCTGCAAGAGATATTTTCTCCCGCAACGCATAATTTATTTTAAATCTTTTCATACTCACCTCCGACTGACGATATGTAATTTTCAAAAATTAAATAGATTCTTCGTATTTTTCAAAATCGACAACAGTGCCGTTGAGTCTTGATTCTTCCGCGGCAAATGCTATTAAATGGTTCAGATACGATGTGCGGATATCGCATATGGATTTGCCGGGCTGTTCGCCGCTCACGAATTTTATAAGATCTATCATTATACCCGTATCTCCGCCGCCGTGTCCGCCGGTTATATCAGCTACCACCTGTTTGGAGTTATATTTTTTGTGCTTTTTTGTCGCAAAAGAGTATACGTCTATCTCACCGCTGCTCATCTCTCCGAACAGTTCGCCCTTTGTGCCGAAAAGACGAATGAATCGTCCTCCGCCGTTGAATGCATTCATTGTAAATGTTGCAGTAGCTCCGCCTTCAAATTCCATATTTACGACCTGATGGTCTACAACATCATTGTCGCACGCAAAAACACATCTTCCGTACAGTCCTGTCGTTATGGCTTCCTTTACTTCTTCGTCGGTAGGATCGACTTTATTGGCGGCAACTCCGCGGAACCAACTGTTATTTTTATCGTCATAATAAAGCTTGACGGCATTATAATAACACTCGTCTGCTTTCGGACAGCCCTGTATACAGTAATCAGGCGCGCCTTCCGGTCTGTTCGCCGCAGTAAAATAAGTCAAAGAACCGAAAGAATGGACTCTTTTACACTTCTTGCCGATGAGCCATTGGATTATATCTGTGTCGTGGCATGATTTTGCAAGTATCATAGGAGATGATTCTTTGGAATTTCTCCAGTTTCCTCTGACATAACTGTGGCTCTGGTGAAGATTGCCGACATTCTCTATATGGTCGACCGACATTATCTCGCCTATTTCATCTCTGTCGATAATATCCTTTACACTGCGCCAAAAATCAGTGAAACGAAGCACATGGCATACGATAATCTTTACGCCCTTTTTCTCTGCGGCTTCCGCTATGCGTTTACACTCGACAGGCGTAGTTGCCATAGGCTTTTCAAGCAAAATATCATATCCCTTTTCAATAAGAGCCATTGCGGGTTCGTAATGCATATTATCCTGCATTCCGACTATTGCAACATCTGCCATCTTGGGTTTTGTCACAAGTTCTTTCCAATCCGTAAAGACTTGATCATCTGAAAGAGAGTGCAGTTTTTGAGCATACAGTCTTTTGCTTTCGACAGGTTCTGCTATCGCCTTTATCTCAAGTTCATCCGGATGGTCTACCGCGTATCTTGCATATGCAGAACATCTCATACCATAGCCCAATGTTATCGCTGTAACCTTTTCCATAAAATATTCCATTCCCATCTGTATTTATTATTTACAGGCATATCACACTATGACGGTTTCGTCTAAACACCACAATATGGATACCTTTGAAGAGATAATAGCACAAAATCAATCTCGTGTCAATGCGGTTTATTGGGTTTATTGTTAAAAAGAAATAGTTGAATAAAGAAAGGGACGGCAGGAAAATAAGGATATCATTACTGATATATTTTCCGCCGTCCCGCGATAATTACGAATTATCTTTTTGATAAAGGTAATGTCTGTTTTTATTTGTTTTTTATGTAGTCGTCTATCGCAGCAGCGGCATTTTTGCCTGCACCCATCGCCAAAATAACGGTAGCCGCACCGGTGACTGCGTCACCGCCTGCAAAAACGCCGTCTTTAGAAGTTTTTCCCGCTTCGTCAGCTACGATACAGCCGCGGGCATTTACATCAAGACCTGAGGTAGTATTCTTTATAAGAGGATTGGGAGAGGTTCCCAGAGCCATGATGACGCTGTCTACATCAAGTATAAAATCGGAACCTGCTTTTTCGATAGGTCTGCGTCTGCCGGAAGCGTCCGGTTCGCCGAGTTCCATCTCAACGCATTTCATGGCAACGACATTTCCGTTTTCATCTCCGATTATCTCTTTCGGATTGCAGAGGAGCTTGAATACTATTCCCTCCTCCATAGCATGGTGTATTTCTTCGGCACGGGCAGGAAGTTCTTCCATGCCGCGTCTGTATACTATGTAAACTTCCGCGCCGAGGCGTTTTGCACATCTTGCCGCGTCCATAGCGACATTGCCGCCGCCTACGACTGCTACCTTGCCGTGTTTTTTGATAGGCGTTGCAAAATCATCGAGATACGCTTTCATAAGGTTTATTCTTGTAAGGAACTCGTTTGCCGAGTAAACGCCGATAAGTCCTTCGCCCGGGATCTTCATAAACGAAGGAAGCCCCGCGCCTGTGCCGATAAATACGGCTTCAAAGCCCTCTTCGCTCATAAGTTCGTCTACGGCGACCGTTTGGCCGACAACAGTATTCGTTTCTATCTTTACGCCGAGTTTTTCAAGATTCTCTATCTCTCTGCGAACTATATCTTTCGGCAGACGAAATTCCGGAATACCGTACATAAGCACGCCTCCGGCAACATGGAACGCCTCGAAAACGGTGACTTCATATCCGAGCCGAGCAAGATCTCCCGCGCATGTAAGACCGGCAGGACCTGCTCCGACAACCGCTACCTTGTGACCGTTCTTCTCTATCTTCTCCGATTTTTTGCCGCCGTGAGCCATATGATAGTCCGCGCAGAAACGCTCCAGTCTGCCTATTGCGACAGGTTCGCCTTTTATACCGCGGATACATTTGCTCTCACACTGACGCTCCTGAGGGCAGACACGACCGCAGACAGCGGGAAGCGAACTTGTCTCTCTTATTTTATAATAAGCTTCTTCAAACTTTCCTTCGGCTGCAAGAGAGATAAATTCCGGAATCTTAACATTTACCGGACAGCCTTTTACACACATGGGATTTTTACAATTAAGACATCTTTTGGCTTCGGCAACAGCCATCTCCTCAGTATAGCCGAGAGCAACTTCTTCAAAGTTTTTATTTCTGACATCTGCAGCCTGTTCGGGCATGGGATGTTTTACTAAAGACATATCTGCCATCATCTCACTCTCCTTTAACTTTCATTTTCATAAGGTTGCAATGCTCGTCACGAGCTTTCGCCTCTTCCGCGCGATACATTCTTGAACGCAATATGACCTCGTCAAAATCGACAAGATGACCGTCGAAGTCGGGTCCGTCTACGCAGGCAAATTTGGTCTGACCGCCAACAGTGAGTCGACAGCCGCCGCACATTCCCGTGCCGTCTATCATGATGGGGTTCATGCTTACTATGGTTTTGATACCGTATTTTTTCGTAAGCTCACAAACGGCTTTCATCATCATAAGAGGACCTATCGCAATTACTTCGTCATATTTTTCGCCGGCTTCAAGAAGCTCCTCAAGTTTATTTGTAACAAAACCCTGATTTCCGTTGGAACCGTCGTCTGTCATTACAAAAAGACGGGAAGAAGCGTTCTTCATCTCTTCTTCAAGTATGACGATATCTTTGTTGCGGAAACCTGCTATCATATCGACTTGCGCGCCGAGTTCATGAAGTTTCTTTGCCTGAGGATAAGCGATGGCACAACCAAGACCGCCGCCTATGACAGCGGCTTTGCGTATCCCCTCCGTATGCGATGGCTGACCCAAAGGACCTGTGAACGCAAAAAGTTCATCACCCTCGTTCATTTCGCCCATTTCCATCGTTGTAGCGCCGACAGTTTGGAATATTACGGTAACGCCGCCGTTTTCTCTGTCATAATCCGCAATCGTAAGAGGTATGCGTTCACTTTTTTCGTTTGGCATTATCATAACAAATTGTCCCGGCTCTGCTTTTCTTGCAATGCGGGGAGCATCTATTTTCATAAGTACAACACCCGGAGTGAGTACTCTTTTTTCAAGAATCTTATTCAATTGATAAACCTTCTTTCCGTATTGTATCTAAGTTATTTTATCATTATCTGAAGCTTTTTTCAATACATTTTGCAACGTTTTTACGCAAATTCAAATGAAAATCTGCCTGTTTTTAGTTTTTTCTGTCAAAAAACGGTCTGAGCATTATTGTCAGACCGTTTTTGTTTGTCTCGGATTTTATTCTTTTTCTATCTTGTCTGCATAAGATCCCCAGAAATAGTTGGAAACAAAATCGTAATACACATCGGCTCCGACATAGAATCTCGCATCCTCTGCCATACCGTCGCAAAGTCCCATGGAAACATTATTGACCGTCGTATCATCTGGATTTTCGGCAAGAATATGTACCTTTTTAAGTTTGGGAGCGTTTGCAAACGCACCGTCGTTTATGGAAGAAATGTTGTCTGTGATATAGATTTCCTCCGCATTTTCGGAAGCAAACGCGCCTGATTCTATCGCATATATTCTTTTTCCTTCGTATGCTCTCGGCGTCATTACCGAGTTCTGCGCTTTTCCAAGTTCGGAAAGTCCCGTTATATTGTAGCCTATCACTTCTCCGTCGCGCACGACTTCGGAAAATTCAAAATAAACCTCGTTTTCATCATAACCGAAGTCCTCGTCATCGCCGCCCTGCGACGGCTTTTCGGGAACATCAGGTATCTGAACATCGGATATAAGCTCTTTTCCGAGCGCTTTTGCAATATCCTCGGAAAGATTGGCAGTATGCATTATCATACCTGCGTCGTTCAAATGAAAATTGCTGTCATAAAAATATCCGCCGAGATAGATATAATCATTAGGGTCGCTTATCACTTCGGCATCGAATTTTTCTTTTATAAACAAGGCAAACGCTTCAAGATCTTCAATATCGGTATCCGACGCGACAGCGTCCTCGTTCATAGGTGCGAAAGAAAAGTATACCTTTGCTCCTTTGCTTTTTGCAAAATCGACGTACTCATTCACATAATCTATAAAATCTTCGCTTATTATATCAGAGGAAAATTTTATCGTCAAACTCGGATCGTATCCCAGTTCCATAATGTTGTATTCGCGTGGATAAATTATATCTCCGTATTCATCAAAAGAATCGGCATTGTATACGCCTTCCGGGTCAAGGGGCTCCTTTGCAAAAAAGTATTTTGTTTTCTGCACAGCATATTTCCAAGCTCCGCCGAGCATATCGTCATAATTGTCGGATCCTATCTTTTTAAGCAGTGACATATCGGTATCGCAAGCCTGCCAAGCCGACTCAGAGTTAAAGTAGAGCGAATAAGTCTGCGGGTCGGTTTCCGGCGCTATAATAATTATGTCGCCCTCACCTATCGCACCGCGCGAAATATCGAGCATTACTTTTGTGCCGAGAGTGGCATAAAGTCCGAAATTTACACACGGCATACCGATAAGTGTTTCCATAAGCTTCGTATCAACGCCGAACGGCACGCTGCTGCCGCCTATAACGATTATTTTCGGCTCGTCTATAGAATAAAGTCTTTCTGTTTTAAGCGATAACGCACCCAAAAAAGTATTTCCGAACTGAGACGGCATTAGCAGAACAGCCGAAATCACCGCCGCAAACGGTATGAGTATGCAAAGGAGGATACATAAGAATTTTATAAAAGCTTTTTTCATCACATTTCCTCCTTAAAACTGAAAATAAATAAACGTGCTTGCTCCGCCTACGGAGAGTAGCATTATCCATGCGACCGCTACCGCCCAAACAAGCCAAACGGTGCTGTTTTTCGTGCATATTGCAGCTCCTGCGGAACTTTCGTTCCTGTCAGCCAGCGCGTCAAGCTGGAACATTATGATTATGCTTAACAAAGCGACGAGCGCGGCGCTTATACCGAGTCCCATCGAAGAAAAAGCGTTTGCCGCCTGTCCCCAGCCTGAAGCAAGATTCAAAAGCAACACACCTATGTCTGAAAGACTGTTCGCTCGGAAAAATATCCATGAAAAGCAAACAAGCAAAAAGGTTATGGCACGCTGACCCGAACGGAACCAAAGTCTGCTTGTGTTAATATTCATCTTTTTCCAAAGAGCTTTCCGAGACTCTGATGTAAGCTCGCCGATTATGCGATACGCCGCATGGAGAACGCCCCACAGAACGAAAGTCCAGTTTGCGCCGTGCCAAAGTCCGCTCACAAAGAAAACAACAAATAAATTGAATATATGACGCGGTTTTGAGCAGCGGCTTCCGCCGAGCGGAAAATAAAGATAATCGCGGAACCAAGTGGAAAGGCTTATATGCCACCTTGCCCAGAAATCCTTTACGGAACACGCAGTGTAAGGTCTGTCAAAGTTTTTCATAAGAGTAATGCCCATTACCTTTGCACAGCCGATGGCTATATCCGTATACCCGGAAAAATCGCAGTATATCTGGAACGCGAAGAAAAAAGTAGCGACAACTATCGCAGGTCCCGAGGCATTTGCCGCGTCGTTGTAGACCGAGTTTACATATTCAGCCAAAAGATCAGCAACGACTATCTTTTTGAAGAATCCGACAGCCATTTTACAAAGTCCGGCTCTTGCGTTTTCAGATGTAAGCTTGTTCTTTTCACGAAGTTGAGGCAAAAGATTTCCCGGTCTTTCGATAGGACCTGCCACAAGCTGGGGAAAAAACGTAACATACAAAGCAAAAAGCAGGAAATTATGCTCCGCACGCTCCTGTCCGCGATAAACATCTATGGCATATGAAAGCGTCTGGAATGTATAGAACGATATGCCGACGGGCAAGACCAGATCAAGCGTAAAATCGTAAGTTCCGCCGCCCGCCGCCTTTATCGCCCAACCGAACGTCTCTGCAAGAAAGTTATAATATTTAAAGAAGAAAAGCACGCCGAGGCATGAAACAAGAGTCACCACTATACAAAGTTTCTGAACGGAACGCTTTTTGCTCTTTTCGATAAGCAGCGCGCAAAAATACGAGACCGCAGTAGTGAAAAGTATAAGTCCGATAAGCTTTATATCCCATGCCAGATAAAAAATACAGCTCATTATAAGCAGACTTATGCGGGAAAGTTTCTTAGGCAAGAGAAAATAAAGAAGGAGAGTTAAGGGAAAGAAAATCAAAAATTCGCCTGAGTTAAAAGTCATCTTCCGTTCCTCCCTTTTCTGAGTTCAAAAAAAATTCTGCACATAAGAGTTATGCATATAAGCAGAAGCGCATCGCAAAGTGCGCCGCCTTTATATATTATCGCAAGAAACGCAGCGGCTATAAACAATACGTCAAGTACGAGAAAAAGCGCGCGAAGTTTTCCTACAATATATTCCGCGGTGCAAAGCGCGACTGACACCGCCGAAAGAATCAGAGTGAAAATTATTTCAGAATCGGAAAACATACTCAGCCCTCTTCTTTTTCCAACTGTGCAACAAGGTCGTGTATAACAACTTCTGTGCGCGCCTTTGCACCGTCCAAAGTCAAATGCCATACGGAATCATAAATTTGGTCATTGTCAACAAGGCAAT
The DNA here is from genome assembly GCA_949299535.1 of uncultured Eubacteriales bacterium. Taxonomy (GTDB): domain Bacteria; phylum Bacillota; class Clostridia; order Oscillospirales; family CAG-272; genus UMGS731. The sequence continues at coordinate 15,695 of CASGAQ010000015.1, forward strand.
CCTTGTATTCGGATATGACGGTTACTTCGGGAAAGGCTTTAAGAAGAGCACTTTCGTAATCCGCCATTATTGCATCATCAAAACCGGTTCCGTCCTTGCTCATGGCAGCATATGTATAATATATCCTTATTCCTTTGCCTGACATATCTTTTATTATTCCGGCAATATACGAATATGTTCCGTTTTCAAGAGAATTTACATAACTTTTGTACGAGTATGAACAGTAAGGATTTCTGGTTTCACGTTCGGACACACAGTCACCGTACATATTTGTGTTCGAATCAAAAGCTTCAAATGACCGCTGAGCGCTCGCATGAGAGGCCGCATATGATGAATATGAACTGAACACGCCCTCATATTCTGAAATGTCAATGTTTCGCAATATATCGTAGTGTCCTGCATTGAATTCCCATGCGCGCTGTGAAAATTTTTCGATACCGAGTACATAGTCGCCCGCTTCCGGTGTCCAAAGCACTATATCGCCCTCGTCCATTACCGAGGAAAGATATTCAAAATATATTGAAGCGGAAACATTGGCGTTGCTTCCGAGATTGACTATCTCGTATTTGCCTTCAAGAGCCTTATCGATTGCCTCACAGTCAAAACCGTAATATGCTCCTGAACCACCGTAGATTGCAACAACATCTGCACCGTTGGATTTCGCCCATATCAGTCTGTCAAGTTTTGAGTTGCTCCAGCTCGTTGTCCAGCTGTCGTACATATCAAGTGCGGCGTTCACACGCAGATTTTTAACGCTTGTTCCTTCAAAAGAAGAATCCGATATCTCCATAAGAGAATCAAACATTACAAAAGTTTCCAATTTGTTGCAGTTTGAAAAAGCATTCGGCGCAACGTATTTCACATTTTTTGAAAGAACTACTCTCTCTACATTCGTTCCGCTGAAAGCGCCGTTGTTTATCCCTATTACGGGTTTTCCTTTTATGCTGTCGGGAATTACAACATTTTCAGAAGAGCCGATGTATTTCGAAATAGTTACGGCAGAAGCGTCAACGGTAACTTCAAAGTCGCTTTCGTCGTTCTGTTTCTCCCAAATGCAGTAAAGGTCTATCGACGGACACTCGTTCATGGCAACTCTTGAGCCAAGACTTACGGGAGTTCCGCTTCCGTCCGCTTTCGTATTGTATTCGACAAGAGTATATCCTTCTCTTGTAAAATAGCCGTTTTCTCGAAGCGTGCTCGGGCATTTATACCAAACCGCGGAAAAATTCTGCGTATATGTATCCGAACCGTTTTTCGTCTCGCCTCCGTTGGCATGATAAACGAGACTCACGCTGTAATTTGTCCAAACCATTGTTTCATTTGACACCGTCAACGTATACTTCTCTGCCCGAGAAGCTCTTGACGCGCCGTTATCCATCGCTTTTTCCAAAGACCAGCCGTCAAAAATATATCCGTCCTTCATCTGCACTTCCAAAGTTACAGTTTCACGAGAACCGACACCTTTTTCCACAGAGGTTGTAATATGGCAGTAAGCGGGATTATAAACAAGTTTAACATATTTGCCGACATCAAGTACCGTAACATCATTTTCACCGTATTCGACATCAGGAGAAACAGAGCCTCCCGTTGTTGTGGTCTGCGCAGACTGCTCAGTCTGTTTCGTCGTTAAAGTATCCGAAAAAACATCAGATGTGTCTGTATTGCTTCCGCTGGTAATATCCGAACCGGTGCCTCCGCAAGAAGCGGCAGTCAGACAAACGGCAAAAAGCATGATGAAAGAAAGAATTTTTTTCATGATAAGCTCCTCTCGCTTTTATATTTTCGCAATAAATAATAAAAATGTTTCCATAAAGTATTATACGCATTTAAGCCGCAAAAATCAATCCTGCGGAGAGGTGATTTTATTAAATGAAACTGTTGTATGCAGAAAATGAAAAATGTATACCAAAAGCCGTCTTAAATATGCTTAAACAAAACGGGTATACCGTGGACTCGGTATCCGACGGCGAAGCGGCACTGGATTTTGCACAGGCAGAAAATTATGACGGAATAATATTAAACTCGTCAATGTCCAAAATAAACGGATATGAAGTCATTAAAACGCTTCGCAAGCTTGGAAATACCGCTTCCGTACTTCTTATAACGGACAGTCAGAAAAATGAAGACGAAAAAGAATGCGGTCTTGTGTGTCATTACATTAAAAAGCCTTTTACCGCAGGAGAACTTATCTTGTGGATCCGAAACGAGCTCTGCATAGGAGATGAAAAATTTTCCGATATATCCGATATAATAAAATTCGGCAATGTTTCGGTGAGCCTGAGAGAACGCACGCTTTTTACAGGTGAAAAAATAATTGCTCCTCCCAGAGCTGAATACATTATAATGGAGCTGTTGATGCTCAGCGGAGGCTCTTACATCTCCGCGCATGATATGCTTTCCGAAATAGGCAGATACAACACAAATGCCGCAATGGGACTTGTTTGGGTATATATATCGTGTTTGAGGAAGCACTTGGCTTATATAGGCGCAAATATCGAAATAAAATTAAAACGCGGGGTAGGATATGCTTTGGCGCTAAAAGAATAAAAAATGCGGAAAATACCATTATATTTCAAAAAGACTATTGACATTGCAGTATTATGATGTTAGAATTGTAGCGTGCTACATATTGACGGAGGTAATATATCATGGAGAGCAATCAGATCGGATTTCTTTTGAAAACGATAACCGACAAGCTCAAAACAGACGCCGAAACGGATTTCAAAAAATACAATATAACATTCGCGCAAAGCCGAGTTCTTGCATATCTGAATAAATGCGGCGGACAGACAACGCAAAAAGATTTAGAAGACCATTTGTGCGTTTCGCATCCGACCGTGGTCGGGATCGTGAGTCGGATGGAGCAAAACGGATATGTCACTTGTCGATTCGATCCAGATAACAAAAGAAACAAAATAATAGAACGTACCGAAAAAGCCATCTTTTACGGAGAAGAGATAAATAAGGTCACACGTCAGAAAGAAAAATCTTTGGTTTCGGGATTGAGCGAAAAACAAGTGGAAGAACTAAGGAAGATGTTGGAAATAATATACATCAATATCACCTGAAATAAAAAAGCCTCTCTGCTGACTATCATATTTTCAGTTTTCGAAGTCATATTCGAAATAATAATTCCGCTTTATATGTCAGATCTTATTGATTTCGGCATAGATACGGGAAATATGTCCGTCGTTTTAAAATACGGTTTTTATTTGCTGCTTTTCGCAGCGCTTGAGCTTATTACAGGCGTGCTTTCGGCGCGCATAGGCGCAAAGGCGTCAGTAGGATTTGCAGCAAATCTGCGACAGGATATGTACGACAATGTGCAGACTTTTGCTTTTTCAAACATAGACAAATTTTCAACAGCGTCTATTGTAACCAGACTCACAACAGACGTAACAAACATTCAAAACGCATATCCAATGCTCATACGCATGGCTATACGCGGACCTGTCATGATGTTGTTCGCAATGATTGTTTCGTTCCGCATAAATCGGCAGATATCTCTCGTATTTCTTGCCGTTATACCGATACTTGCCGTTCTGCTTGTTCTGATAATTCGCAAAGTGAACCCGATAATGAAAGAAGTTTTCAGAACTTACGATGAACTGAACAACGTAGTTCAGGAAAATGTAAAAGGCATAAGGGTAGTAAAATCATTTAACCGCGAAGAAAGCGAAACAAAAAAGTTCAAAGGTATTTCCGAACGCATATACAAAGGCTTTGCAAAGGGTGAGCGACTCATCGCCATGAACACCCCTCTCATGCAGTTTTTCATGTATTCCTGCATGATCCTTATATCATGGATAGGAGCAAAAGCCATAATTGCAAGCGGAAATAATCCTGATATTGGGAGCATATATGGCGATATCAAATTTCACCAATGTAGGACTTACCGGCACAGGCACGATGACGCTCGGTATGATCGCGTCCTTCCTGACGCTTTCCAGAAATTTAGTAAATCCGATATCTCAAATATCGAACCAGTTCAACTCTGTGGTAACAGCGCTTGCAGGCGCGGAACGTATCTTTGCGTTCATGGAAGAAGAGCCTGAAACAGACGAAGGATATGTAACTCTCGTCAATGCCAAAGAGATCGACGGAAAAATCACTGAAACATCGGAATATACCGGCGCATGGGCGTGGAAACATCCTCATCACGACGGAACGACAACATTTACAAAACTGGAAGGCAGAGTCGTTCTCGACCATGTTGATTTTGGATATGTACCTGAGAAAACAGTGCTTCACGACATAACCCTTTACGCAGAACCCGGACAGAAGATAACTTTCGTAGGAGCTACCGGAGCCGGCAAAACGACGATAACAAACCTTATAAATCGTTTTTACGACATAGCCGATGGAAAAATACGCTACGACGGCATAAATATCAATAAGATCAAAAAAGCAGATCTTCGCCGTTCTCTTGGCGTGGTGCTTCAGGACGTAAATCTGTTCACAGGCACGGTAATGGAAAATCTGCGCTACGGCAATCCGGACGCGACAGACGAGGACTGCATAGCAGCCGCAAAGCTTGCAAATGCAGACAGCTTTATACAAATGCTGCCTCAAGGTTATGATACGGTTTTAAAAGGCGACGGAAGCGGCCTTTCTCAAGGTCAGCGCCAGCTTATATCGATAGCGCGCGCCGCAGTATCCAATCCTCCCGTAATGATACTTGACGAAGCCACATCTTCAATAGATACTCATACGGAAAGTCTTGTTCAGGACGGTATGGACAAACTTATGAAAGGCAGGACCGTATTCGTTATCGCGCATCGGCTTTCCACTGTTCAAAATTCCGATGTGATAATGGTACTTGACCACGGAAAAATAATCGAACGTGGCAATCATGATAAACTTATCGATCAAAAAGGAACTTATTACAGCCTTTATACCGGCGCTTTTGAACTTGAATAAGATAATTATTTTTGAATTTAAAATACAAATAAAAACTGCGTATCGAAAAAAATTCCGATACGCACTTTTTATATTCTGTGACAAAACTTATTTATTTAGAAAAGAGTTCCAGTATTCTTTTTGCGGCTTCGCGCGTGTCGTCGGGAGAGCCAAACGTAGAGAAACGGAAATACCCTTCTCCGCAAGAGCCGAATCCTGCGCCCGGAGTTCCTATGACCTGAATCTTTTCGAGCAAATAGTCGAAAAATTCCCAGCTTCCCATATCGTTAGGGCATTTGAGCCATATATAAGGCGCGTTTTTACCTCCGCAGTACCAAATTCCGAGTTTATCGAAAGCTTCTGTGAGCATGGCGGCGTTTTTCTTGTAAACGTCAATATTTTTGTGTATCTGCTCCTGACCTTCGGGAGTGAAAACAGCGGCAGCGCCTTTTTGGATTATATATGAAACGCCGTTCGTCTTTGTGGTTCTGTTGCGTACCCACATATCATGCATATTCATTCCGCCTCTGTAAAGTGTGCGCGGAATTACCGTATATCCGCAGCGAGTTCCCGTAAATCCGGCCGTCTTGGAAAGAGAGCATATCTCTATGGCACAATCGCGCGTGCCCTCTATCTCAAAAATGCTGTGAGGAAGAGTATCATCCTCTATAAAAGCTTCATATGCCGCATCGAAAATAATTACTGCATCGATTTTATTTGCATAATCCACCCACGATTTCAGCTGCTCGCGAGTAAAAACTGCGCCTGTGGGATTATTCGGAGAACAGATGTATATGATGTCGGCAGTCCGACCGTCCGGTATCTCATTCGGCATGGGCAGAAATCCGTTTTCTTTGCCGGCAGACAAGCGGATTATTTCGTTCCCCGTCATAATATTTGCATCTACATACGCAGGGTATGCAGGCTCCATTATCATTGCGGTTTTATAGTTTCCGAAAATGTCCATTATATCTCCGAGTTCATCGCTGGCTCCTGATGAAACAAAGACTTCATCGGCAGAGATATCGGTATTTCTGCTTCTGTAATATTCGGAAATCGTCCTGCGAAGTTCAGGATCTCCGCATTCCGGCATGTATCCGTGAAATTTTTCTTTTTTTGATTGGTCATCTACCGCTTCATGCAACGCTTTTATAACTGCGTCGCAAAGCGGAAGCGAAACATCTCCTATGCCCATGCGGTAAAGACGGGCGCCTTTATGGGCAGCAAGATAATCATTTATTTTGCAGGATATATTATAAAACAAATAAGAGTCTTTCAGATTCTTATAGTTCTCGTTTGGGATCATATATTATTAACCTCACATTCACATACGGTTTTTGCAGGACCGGTCATCATAGCCGTATTATCCGCAAGTAATTTTATATTCAAATCTCCGCCGTCAAGTTTTACCGTTATATCTTCGCCCTTACTGCAAAACCCTATTTCCGCCGCCGCGCACACGCAAGCGCAAGCCCCTGTGCCGCAGGCCATCGTAACGCCGCTGCCGCGTTCCCAAACACGCATACGCAGTGTATGTGAATCTATCACCTGAACAAATTCAACATTTACACCGTCCCTGAAAAATTCATGATTTTCAAGTGCGGCGCCGACAGTATGGAGAGGCGCGTTCTGTGCATCAGGCACGAAAATCACAGCATGTGGATTTCCGACGGAAACAGGCGTACATGTAATTTTCTCTCCATTTACCGAAAGCGTAACAGGTTCTTCTGCAATAGTCTTTCCCATATTTACCGTAACATATGCAACTTCTCCGCAAATCGTATGCAAATCAAGCGTACGTACGCCAGAAAGCGTTTCAATGAGAAGATGCTTTTTATCAGTATACCCTTTTTCAAAAACATACTTTCCGACGCAGCGTATACCGTTCCCGCACATTTTTGCCTCGCTCCCGTCCGCATTGAATATGCGCATTTTGAAATCCGCAATATCAGAATCTGAAATAATGATTATGCCGTCCGAACCTATTCCGAAATGTCTGTCGGAAAGCTTTACGGAAATTGCGGCAGGGTCTTTTATCTCTCCGTATATATAAAGATAATCGTTGCCCAGCCCCTGCATTTTTGTCAAGTGCATAAAAATCCCCCTTCAAGAATCTATGGTTGAAACGCCTATTGTTATCTCTTCCAAAACATCGAGAATAACTTTTACCGTATCCAGCGAAGTAAATATTGTAACATTGTTTTCTGCGGCACATCTGCGTATCTTTGCGCCGTCCTCATAATGTACTCCGGAAAGAACTGCTCTTGTATTTATGACATAACTTACATAGCCTGCGCGAATGGAATCGAGTATCTCCGTACTTCCCTCGCTTATTTTTCTGCGAACGCGAGTCCTTATTCCGTGAGATTTGAGAAAGTCTGCCGTACCGATAGTAGCTTCAATATTAAAGCCCATGTCATAGAAGCGTCGAACGAGCGGAAGCGCTTCTTCTTTATCCTCATCGGCAAGAGTTACCATTACCGTACCGTAGTTCTGAAGTTTGATACCAGACGCCACAAGCGCTTTGTACATTGCGCGGTGAAGTTTATCGTCATATCCGATAGCCTCGCCCGTAGATTTCATCTCAGGAGAAAGGTATGCATCCATGCCGTGAAGTTTCGAGAATGAGAACGCGGGAGATTTTACATACCAACGCTTCTTTTCAGCCGGATATATCTCATATATACCCTGCTCGCGCAGACTCGTACCGAGACAAACGTGCGTTGCAATATCGGCAAGGCTGAATCCCGTCGCTTTAGAGAGAAACGGCACCGTTCTTGAAGAACGCGGATTGACTTCTATGATAAATACGTTTTCGTCTTTATCAACTATAAACTGGATATTGAAAAGACCTCTTATGCCTATTCCTATACCGAGCTTTTTGGCGTATTCCAATATTGTGGCTTTAACTTTGTCGGAAATGCTGAAAGCGGGATAAACCGAAATTGAGTCGCCGGAATGTATGCCCGTGCGTTCCACAAGCTCCATTATGCCGGGTACGAAAACGTCTGTTCCGTCGCATACCGCGTCAACCTCGACCTCTTTGCCGCATATATACTTGTCTACAAGGACGGGTTTGTCCTCGTCTATCTCAACAGCTGTTTTAAGATAGTGACGAAGCTGTTCTTCTTTTGCGACTATCTGCATTGCTCTGCCGCCGAGGACGAATGAAGGACGAACGAGTACGGGATATCCTATCTCTTCAGCCGCGCGTACGCCTGCCTCAATATTAGTCACAGCCATGCCTTTAGGCTGAGGTATATCAAGCTCATGCAGGAGCTTTTCAAAAGCCTTTCTGTTTTCGGCTTTTTCAATGGCGTCGCAATCCGTACCGATTATCTTTACGCCGCGTTCCGCCAAAGGCTGAGCGAGATTTATTGCAGTCTGTCCGCCGAGAGAGGCGATAACGCCTATGGGATTTTCATGATGTATGATATTCATAACATCCTCTACGCAAAGCGGCTCGAAATAGAGCTTATCGCTCGTCGTATAGTCTGTCGAAACGGTTTCGGGATTGTTGTTGATTATGATAGCCTCGTATCCCGCTTCTTTTATCGTCTTTACCGCATGAACTGTGGAATAGTCGAACTCAACGCCCTGACCTATGCGAATCGGACCTGAACCGAGAACGATTATCTTTTTCTTGTCGGAAACGACTGATTCTTCTTCCTCCTCGTATGTTGAATAGAAGTACGGAACATAGCTTTCAAACTCTGAAGCGCAGGTATCTATCATTTTATATATCGGGAAAATACCGCAAAGCGTTCTCGTTTCATAAACGCGCTGTTCAGATATATCCCAAAGAGCGGCTATCTCCTTATCGGAAAATCCCATTCTTTTTGCCGAATAAAGCGCTTTCGCATTAAAAACCTCGTTTTTGAGTTTTTTCTCCGCATCCGTTATATTTCTTATCTTGCGAAGGAAGAATCTGTCTATCTTTGTAGAGTTTGCTATCTCATCTATATAATCGCCGCGGCGAAGAAGCTCTGCAATAGCGTATATCCTGTCGTCCGTACCGACGGTTATATAGGACAAGAGTTCTTCTGTCGTCTGCGAGTCGAATTTATTCATATGCAGATGATATACGCCTATCTCAAGAGAACGTACCGCCTTGAGCAAGCTCTCCTCAAAAGTTCTGCCAACGCTCATAACTTCGCCCGTGGCTTTCATCTGCGTGCCGAGCTTTTGATTTGCATCCGTGAATTTATCGAACGGGAATCTCGGCATTTTTGTTACCACATAGTCAAGAGCAGGCTCAAAAGACGCAGGAGTGTTTGCAAGCATTATCTCGTCAAGTGTCATTCCCACACCTATCTTTGCGGAAACTCTTGCGATGGGATAACCGCTGGCTTTGGAAGCGAGCGCCGAAGAACGCGAAACGCGCGGGTTAACCTCGATAAGATAGTATTGGAACGATTCCGGATCAAGCGCAAACTGCACATTGCAGCCGCCTTCTATTTTCAGTTCTCGTATGATCTTGAGAGCACTGTCGCGGAGCATATGGTATTCCTTGTTCGTAAGCGTCTGCGAAGGACAAACGACTATCGAGTCGCCTGTGTGTATACCGACAGGATCAAGGTTTTCCATATTACATACGGTTATCGCCGTATCGTTTTTATCTCTTATGACCTCATATTCGATCTCTTTAAAGCCTTTTATACTCTTTTCGATAAGGACCTGATGTACAGGCGAAAGTGCAAGAGCATTGCCGATAAGGTCCATAAATTCAGACTCATCATTTGCAAAACCGCCGCCTGTACCTCCGAGCGTGAACGCAGGTCTGAGCACAACCGGGTATCCTATCTTCTCTGCGATAGCCTTGCCGTCCTCGGCTGTATTTGCAATGTCGGAAGGAAGCACAGGCTCACCCAGACTTGCACAAAGTTCTTTGAAAAGCTCCCTGTCCTCAGCTCTTTCTATACTGTCGCTGTCCGTTCCCAAAAGCTCTACGCGACATTCCTTTAAAACGCCCTTTTTCTTGAGCTGCATTGCAAGATTGAGTCCTGTCTGACCGCCTATTCCGGGAAGGATAGCATCGGGACGTTCATGGCGGATTATCTTCGCAACATATTCAAGCGTGAGCGGCTCCATGTAAACTTTATCCGCAATTGTCGTATCCGTCATGATGGTCGCAGGGTTGGAATTACAGAGAATTACCTCATACCCCTCTTCCTTGAGAGCCAGACACGCCTGCGTGCCGGCATAGTCAAATTCCGCCGCCTGACCTATTACGATGGGGCCTGAGCCGATAACGAGTATTTTCTTTATATCTGTTCTTTTAGGCATTTCTCTTTTCCTCCATCATTTTTATGAATCGGTCAAACAAATACGCGCTGTCCTGAGGTCCCGGCGCGCTTTCGGGGTGGTACTGAACGCTGAAAATGTTGTCTTCGGCGCACTCAATACCTTCTATCGTGGAATCCAGGATATTTATATGAGTTACTCGCAAAGGAGTTTTCTCAAGACTTTCTTTATCTACCGCGTATGAATGATTTTGAGAAGTTATCTCTATCTTGCCCGTAGAAAGATTTTTTACGGGGTGATTTCCGCCTCTGTGACCGAACTTGAGTTTATATGTCTTTGCTCCGTATGCAAGTGAGATTATCTGATGTCCAAGGCAAATACCGAAGATGGGATATTTTCCATGAAGCTTCTTAACAAGTTCGATCACAGGAACAGCCTCCGTTGGGTCGCCGGGACCGTTGGAGATGAAAATGCCGTCCGGAGCTGCTTTATCTATCTCATCGGCGGTAACATTCCAAGGAAATACCGTCACATCGCACGCGCGGGCGTTAAGAGAACGCACTATATTCTGCTTCATGCCGCAGTCGATAGCGGCAACGCGATATTTCGCATTTTCCGCAGGATATTCAGCAACCTTTTTACGGCTTACCTTTGATACGGCGTCGTGAAGAGGCGTAAATGCGTTTATTTTGGCAAGAGCCTCCTCTTTGCTTGTCTTGATATCTGTAATTATGGCAAGGCGCGAGCCGAGATCTCTTATCGAACGAACGAGTTTTCGTGTATCAACGCCGTATATACCGGGAATATGATATTCGCGCATGACACAAGCCAAAGTTTTAACGCTGCGAAAGTTGGACGGCTCATCATTGTAATCTCTTACGACCAATCCGCCGATAGTAGGAGTTTCGGTTTCAAAATCATCTTCCGCTATGCCGTAGTTGCCTATGAGCGGATACGCCATAACAACTGTTTGATATGTGTAAGACGGGTCGGAAATTATCTCTTGATATCCGACGGGAGATGTGTTGAATACTACCTCGGTTATTCGTTCGCAGTCGTCTCCGAAAGCGTATCCGAGATATTCGCTTCCGTCTTCCAATACGAGCTTTTTGTTATATTCAAATTCCATACTGTTCCTCACTTTTTCGTCTTAATTTTTTCCGAAAGTCTTTGTTCGAATCTGTCCTTGCTTATATTGCTTGGGATAGGCGTGGGATATTCTCCTCCGAAACAAGCCGAACAATACTCGTGTCCGCCGGTAAGCTGACATAATCCCTCCATCGGCAGAAAGCCGAGGCTGTCCGCTTCTATAAGCTCCGCTATCTCCTCCGTGCTGTGGTGATTCGCTATAAGATGTTCTTCAGAATCTATATCGGTTCCGTAATAGCACGGGTGCAGAAACGGAGGCGATGATATACGTATATGAATCTCCGAAGCTCCGGCTTCACGAAGCAGTTTGACTATGCGTTTGCTAGTCGTTCCGCGGACGATGGAGTCGTCTATAAGCACAACTCTTTTTCCCTCAAGCACGCTTTTTATGGGAGCAAGCTTTATCTTTACCTTGTCTATACGGTTATTCTGCCCGGGTGAGATAAAGGTTCTGCCGATGTATTTATTTTTTATAAGTCCGATGCCATACGGTATTCCGGACTCTTTTGAAAATCCGAGAGCCGCGTCAAGTCCCGAATCAGGAACTCCTATTACTATATCCGCGTCGGCAGGATAGGCCTTGGCAAGTATCTCGCCCGCCTTGAATCTCGATTCATGGACTGATATACCGTCTATCTCCGAATCCGGACGAGCAAAATAAATATACTCGAAAACGCAAGTCCGGCGAGGCTTTTCCTTGCAATGTTCACTGCGCGAAAAAATTCCGTCTTTACTGAAGATCAATATTTCTCCCGGAAGAAGATCTCTTACAAATTCCGCTCCTACCGCGCGCAAAGCGCAGTTTTCGGAAGCTACGACATATTCCCCATCGCTTGTTTTTCCGTAACAAAGCGGGCGGAATCCATAAGGATCTCTTGCCGCGATGAGCTTTGCGGCAGACATCAGCACCAAAGAATATGCGCCTTCAAGCCGTGACATGGCGCGGCTGAGAGCTTCCTCTATGCTCGACGAATCAAGTCTTTCTTTTGTGACTATATACGCAATGGTTTCCGTATCGCTTGTGGTATGGAAGATGGCTCCCGAAAGCTCCAGTTCGTTTCTCAAATTCCATGCATTCGTCAGGTTGCCGTTATGTGCAAGAGCCATTTTTCCTTTTTGATGATTTACTTCTATCGGCTGGCAATTGCTTCTCGTATTGCCGCCCGTTGTGCCGTAGCGAACATGACCGACCGCCATATTTCCTTTAGGGAAACGAGATAATACGTCTCCGGTAAAAACTTCGCTTACAAGTCCCAAGTCTTTGTGCGAGGTGAAGATGCCGTCATCGCATACGACGATACCGCATCCCTCCTGACCTCTGTGCTGGAGCGCATAAAGACCATAATACACCGTGCTTGCCACGTCCTCAGTCTTCGGCGCGAATACTCCGAACACACCGCATTCTTCATGAATACTCATACTTTTCTCACCTGTTCCCGATTATTTTTGTTTTGAATACATCGCCGCTTTTATGAATCCCAAAAAAAGCGGATGTGCCTTATTAGGTCTGCTCTTGAACTCCGGATGATACTGCACGCCGTGATAAAACGGGTGATCGTATATCTCAACAGCTTCTACAAGCGCCCCGTCGGGAGAAAATCCGCAAAGGCTGAGTCCGGCATTGATAAAATCTTCACGATATTTGTTGTTGAACTCGTATCTGTGGCGGTGGCGCTCGCTTATCTCTCTCTTGCCGTAGTATGACTGCATACGGCTTCCCTCTTTTATTACGCAGGGATAAGCGCCCAAACGCAGTGTACCGCCTTTATCAACTTCGTCGCTCTGTCCTGTCATAAAATCTATGACCTTGTGAGCGCCGGTGCTGTCAAATTCTCCGGAATTGGCGTCGGCAAATCCCAAAACGTCGCGCGCGTACTCTATAACCGCTATCTGCATACCGAGGCATATGCCGAAATAGGGTACTTTTTCTTCTCTTGCGTATCTTGCCGCAAGGATCATTCCTTCTATACCGCGCATACCGAAGCCGCCCGGAACTATGATACCATCATAAGAAGAAAGCTGAGTTTTGTAATTTTCTTCCGTTATCGTTTCGGAATCTACCCAATGTATGCACACATGAGCGCCGAGTTCGTATCCGGCATGGCTCATCGCCTCCGCAACGGAAAGATACGCATCATGAAGTTTTACATATTTGCCGACCAATGCGATATGGACCTGACGTGTTCTGGAATTTATCCTGTTCACCAAAGTCTCCCACTCGGAAAGCTCAGGCGCGGGAGCGTCGATATTCAGTTCACGGCAGACTACGGAAGAAAAGTTTGCTTTTTCCAACATAAGCGGAGCTTCATAGAGATTGGGAAGCGTTATGTTTTCTATAACGCAGTCTTTTTTTACGTTGCAGAAAAGGGATATCTTTTCAAAAATAGAATCTTCAAGCGGTTCGTCACAGCGAAGCACTATTATATTCGGATTTATACCCATACCGCGAAGCTCCTTTACAGAGTGTTGGGTAGGTTTTGACTTATGCTCGTCGGAGCCGCGAAGATAAGGTACAAGGGTCACATGAATGAAAAGACTGTTTTCACTGCCTACTTCAAGGGATATCTGTCGAACCGCCTCCAAAAACGGCTGAGATTCGATGTCGCCTATCGTTCCGCCTATTTCGGTTATGACGACATCTGCATCAGTCTGTTTGCCTACGCGGTAGACAAATTCCTTTATTTCGTTGGTAACGTGAGGTATTACTTGTACGGTGGAACCGAGGTATTCTCCGCGGCGCTCTTTGTTAAGCACGTTCCAATAGACCTTGCCCGTGGTAAGATTGGAGTAGCGGTTGAGGTCTTCGTCTATAAAACGCTCATAATGACCGAGATCAAGATCTGTTTCCGCGCCGTCTTCGGTAACATATACTTCGCCGTGCTGATAAGGACTCATCGTTCCCGGATCGACATTGATATATGGGTCGAGCTTTTGCGCCGCAATGCGAAGTCCTCTTGCTTTAAGAAGTCTTCCCAACGACGCCGCGGTTATGCCTTTTCCAAGTCCCGATACAACGCCTCCGGTTACAAATATATATTTAGTCATGATCTTTTCGCTCCTTTTCTCACCGTACCGTTTTTTATTCTTAATATGATTATATGATTATTCTCCGCTCGCCCCGTAGTTTGAAAGCACTCTTGCGGAAGGATCGTTTACATCGCATCCTTCCCACGATTTGTTCGGCATCCAGAAATCCGCTATCATCTGCGATTGTCCCGGATAATATTTTTCAAATATCTCGCGGTACAAAAGCGACTCTTTTGTAAACGGGCGCGCGTGAGTGTATTTTTCCTTCTTTTCGATAAATTCTGATTCTGTATAATATTTTTCCGCGTACTCTTTAAGGTAATCTACCATAGAATGTCCGACCGCGTCGGAGAATGCCGCTTTTTCGCGGTAAAGTATCTCTTGCGGCAGATAATCCCCTTCAAATGCGCGGCGTAGGAGATATTTGCCTTTTCCGTACTTATTGAGCTTCATTTTCGGATCAACGGACATAACGTATTCCACAAAATCAAGATCGCCGAAAGGCACGCGAGCCTCAAGCGAGTTTACGGAAATACATCTGTCCGCACGCAGAACATCATACATATAAAGCTCTCTTATTCGCTTGCAGGCTTCTTCCTGAAAAGCCTCTGCGCTCGGCGCAAAATCCGTATATTTATATCCGAAAAGCTCGTCGGATATCTCTCCCGTAAGCAAAACGCGGATATCTGTATTCCCATGTATATATTTGCATACAAGATACATACCTATGCTCGCGCGTATCGTCGTGATGTCGAACGTGCCGAGAAGCGCTATAACAGGTTCAAGCGCCGCTATTACGTCTTTCTCGGAGATGATGACCTCGGTATGCTCGCTGCCGATATGGTCAGCTACCTTTTTTGCGTATCTGAGATCGATGGCGTCTCCGCTCATACCTATTGCGAAAGTCTTTATGGGCTTTTCGCTTTTTTTGGCAGCTATCGAGCATACGAGAGAAGAATCAAGTCCGCCCGAAAGCAGGAATCCTACCTTTGCGTCGGCAACAAGTCTTTTTTCCACGCCTGCGATAAGTTTTTCGCGGATATTTTTGCATACCTCATCAATGCTGTCACAGCATACTTTCACCGTTCTCGTCATGTCGCGGTAGCATACAAATGCACCGCCCTTATAGTAATGGCCGGGAGGAAACGGCATAATTTTTTCAGCAATTCCAACAAGGTTTTTAGCCTCGCTTGCAAAAACAATAACGCCGTTTTTATCATATCCGTAGAACAGCGGACGTATGCCGATCGGGTCGCGCGCGGCTATGTACTCCTTAGTACGTCCGTCGAAAATTATGAGCGCGAACTCCGCGTCAAGCATTGCGAACATATCCGTACCGTATTCTCCGTACATGGGAAGAAGAACTTCGCAGTCGCTTTCGCTTTTGAAAGCGTAGCCTTTTGTGCGCAGTTCTTCTTTTATCTTCTCAAACCCGTATATCTCGCCGTTGCAGACAGCGAAACTGCCGTCAAGTTCAAACGGCTGCATTCCTTCGGGATGAAGTCCCATTATCGCCAAACGATGAAATCCCAAAAGTCCGCTTCCCGTATCGATTATTTTGCTGTCGTCGGGACCGCGGGAAACAGTCTTGTCAAATCCCTTCTTAAAAACATCAAAACTTACACCGCTTGAACAGTAACCCATAATAGAACACATAATAAATACCTCCGTAAAATTATATCAGCAATATTATAGGGCAAGTGCTGTCTCGCGGTGCCACCTATATTTTTTCTCCGGACCTCAAACAAGGTCTTGCCGAATAACGCACGGCTGATTCGGCTTCCCTACTCGGATATCTCTTTTCAGGTCGCAGCTCGAAAAGTGTTATTCGCACGGGCTTGCCGCATGGCTCTCACCTTTTCCACACTCTCTGTGGACAAGTTGACCGCGCTACTTCTCTTTTCTCAAGCGCTTTTTTCTTATAAAATTTATTTTTCAGGCAAACATTTTGTGTAATTACCTGTCGGCAAAGCCTTATACATTACGTCGATTTATCTTACGCCGAAAAGAAGTTCGCCGTATGTGGGAAACGGCCAGAACTCTTCTGCCGTAACGCTTTCCGCTTCATCGGCAATTCCGCGAAGTTCGCTCATCTTATTCAAAAGTTTGTCGCGTATAGCGTATCCCTTTTCCTCAACGCTTTCGATATCTCCGATTCGGATTATCTCCGCTTCAAGATCGTCTGTTTTCATTGCAATGCCGTCTGCAAGCAGAGCGAGCTTGCTTACGAGTTTTGTTTCGTATGCACAGGAGATCTCACTGCAAAGAGCTTTCTTGGCGCCTGCCGTCTCCGCAAGAGAAGCCGCATATTTTTCGATAGCGGGAAGTATCTGCTTTCTTGCCATGTCTGCCATGGTCTTTGCTTCGATGACGACGGACTTGCAGTAGTTGTCGAGCGTTATCTCATAACGGGATCTGATCTCAGCCTCGGTGAAAATATTGTGAGATGTAAGCATCTTAACGTTCTTTTCATCAAGTATGTGAGGTATGCAATCAGGCGTTGTGCGATAGTTGAGCAAGCCGCGTTTTTCAGCTTCTTTTATCCATTCGTCATCGTAACCGTTGCCGTTGAAGAGTATGCGTTTGTGATCTTTAATCGTCTTTCTTATCATCTGATGGAGAGCTGTCTTAAAGTCGTCGGCTTTTTCAAGACGGTCTGCGTATATCTTCAGAGATTCCGCCACAGCAGAGTTGAGCATTATGTTCGCGCATGAAATGCTGTTGGAGGAGCCGAGCATACGGAACTCAAACTTATTGCCGGTGAACGCGAAGGGAGATGTGCGGTTTCTGTCCGTAGTATCGCGTGCAAAATTAGGAAGAACGTCTACGCCGAGCATCATTGTTTTCTTTTCCGTACCGTTGTAAGGAGTACCGTTTTCGATAGCT
The DNA here is from genome assembly GCA_949299535.1 of uncultured Eubacteriales bacterium. Classification (GTDB taxonomy): domain Bacteria; phylum Bacillota; class Clostridia; order Oscillospirales; family CAG-272; genus UMGS731. The sequence continues at coordinate 32,900 of CASGAQ010000015.1, forward strand.
TCCAGGATAGCGGTAAGTTCATCTCCGAGGAATATGGAAACAACTGCGGGAGGCGCTTCGTTTGCACCGAGTCTGTGGTCGTTGCCTGCAGTTGCAACGGATATGCGGAGCAGATCCTGATAATCATCGACAGCCTTTATAACGGCACAGAGGAAAATGAGGAACTGTGCGTTTTCATAAGGTGTTTCACCGGGAGAAAGAAGATTTACGCCTGTGTCAGTAGCAATAGACCAGTTATTGTGTTTACCGCTTCCGTTTACGCCGGCAAAGGGTTTTTCGTGCAACAGACATACAAGACCGTTTCTGAGGGCAACCTTCTGCATTATCTCCATCGTGAGCTGGTTGTGGTCAGCTGCGATATTTGTCGTTGTGTAGATGGGAGCAAGCTCATGCTGTGCCGGAGCAACTTCGTTATGCTCCGTTTTTGCAAGAACTCCGAGTTTCCAAAGTTCCTCATTAAGTTCCGCCATAAACTTGGCTACACGCGGTTTGATAACACCGAAATAATGGTCGTCCATTTCCTGCCCTTTGGGCGGGTTTGCACCGAAAAGCGTTCTGCCTGTGAACATAAGGTCTTTGCGTTTTTCGTACATCTCTCTGTCGACAAGGAAATATTCCTGTTCGGGGCCGACTGAAGTGCGTACGCACTTGACTGTCGTATTGCCGAAGAGTCTGAGAATACGCATAGCTTGGCGGTTCAGCGCCTCCATAGAACGAAGCAAAGGAGTTTTTTTATCAAGCGCATGACCGCTGTAAGAGCAGAATGCGGTGGGAATACAGAGAGTATTGTCTTTTATGAAGGCATAAGAAGTAGGATCCCATGCCGTATATCCTCTTGCCTCGAAAGTAGCGCGAAGTCCGCCGGAGGGGAAAGAAGAAGCGTCGGGCTCACCTTTTATAAGCTCCTTGCCTGAAAACTCCATAATAACGCCGCCGTCGGGAGAGGGTGAAATAAAACTGTCGTGTTTTTCCGCCGTGATACCTGTAAGGGGCTGGAACCAGTGTGTGTAATGAGTTGCGCCGTTGGCAACAGCCCAATCTTTCATTGCTATGGCAACAGCATTGGCAACGGAAAGGTCAAGACCGGCACCTTCGTCTATTGTTTTTCTCAGTGAAGTATATACCTTGGAAGAAAGACTTGCTTTCATTACTCTGTCATCAAAAACCAAACTGCCGAAATATTCAGGTACGGTTTGCATAATTCATGTTCTCCTTAACAAAACAAATAAATAAAAAAAGACAAAGGCGGCAATGAGGGTAATACCTCAAAGACGCCTTTGCCTTTGTTACGAAAGCATTATACACCTACTTCGAGGATTTGTCAAGACATATTTTCGCATTTTACAAAATTCGAGTCGTGTGGTCAAAAAATCCGTTAAATGTGAATGGCGCGCGAATCTATATTTGTTCGTTTGTCAATGATGTGAGACCGGAAAAAGCGAAAGAGTTTTGTCTATGGAGAATTGATTTTTCTGACGGAGGGAGGGCGTAGCCCGACTGAA
>CASGAQ010000016.1 GCA_949299535.1 uncultured Eubacteriales bacterium
CCTTGGAATAACTGAATACCGATAATTTAACTGACCTCCGAGAAAACAATCTCGGAGGCCTTTTATTTGCTCTCACGCGGATTTATTTTGGGGTTACAAAAATCCGATAGTTTGAAAACTATCGGATTTTTTGTTTATTTTGTTTTCATCATGGAACGCATGGAGTTTAGTATTGCTATTATCATAACACCGACATCACCGAATACCGCCACCCACATATTAGCTATCCTTAAAGCAGCAAGTATAAGTATGGCAAATTTTACAAAAAGAGAAAAAATAATATTCTGACGAACGATATTCATGGTTTTGCGAGAAATTTTTACGGCGATCGCAATTTTGGAAGGTTTATCGTCCATGAGAACGATATCTGCGGATTCTATCGCCGCATCGCTTCCGAGGGCGCCCATTGCTATACCGACATCGGAGCGCGAAAGCACGGGCGCGTCGTTTATACCGTCTCCGACAAAAGCGACTTTAGAACCTGTGGCAAGCAGATCTTCAACCTTTTTTACTTTATCGGCAGGCAAAAGCTTTGCGTACCATTCATCTACACCCGCCTCTTCAGCAATATTCTTTGCGGTATCCTCGCTGTCGCCGGTGAGCATGACGGTTTTCTTGATACCGACCGATTTAAGTGCATTAACTGCTTCTTTTGCGTCATCTTTCATCTCATCATTTATGACGACATATCCTATATATTTTTTTCCGCGCGCCGCATATATTACTGTTCCTGAAAGTTCGTACAACTTAATATCGGCGCCTATCTTGTGCAGTAGAGCTTCGTTGCCGAAATTGTAAACATCTCCGTCAACAACAGCTTCAAGTCCCATTCCTGCAAGTTCTTTAACCTCAGAAACACGGCTTTTATCTATCTCTCCACCGTAAGCTGAAACCACCGCCTTTCCGACAGGATGATTTGAAAAACTTTCCGCCAGAGCAGCGATCTCAAGAAGCTTGCTTTCCGAAACGGTTTCAGTATCTTCCGAGTGTATTGAACTCACTGAAAAAGTTCCTTTTGTAAGTGTTCCGGTTTTATCAAAAACTACCGTATCTATTTTCGAAAGAGCCTCTAAATAATTCGCTCCCTTTATAAGTATGCCCTCGCGCGATGCCCCTCCTATGCCGCCGAAAAACGAAAGAGGCACGGACACGACAAGCGCGCACGGACATGACACTACCAAAAACGACAAAGCGCTGTGAATCCATTCATTCCAACCGTCTTTTAAGATAAGAGGAGGCACGACCGCAAGAAAAACAGCGGCGATAACAACGCAAGGCGTATAGTATCGAGCAAATCTTGTAATAAAATTTTCGGTTTTTGATTTCTTTTCAGAAGAATTTTCAACAAGCTCCAAGATTTTGGCAACGGTGCTTTCTTCGTATCTGCTTTGAGTTCTGACGGTTATAACGCCCGAAAGATTTATTGAGCCGCTTATGACCTTATCCTTAACGCATCTCTCAACGGGAATACTCTCTCCTGTCAGCGCGGCGGTATCAACGGCTGTCGAACCACTCAATATTTCGCCGTCAAGAGGGATCTTTTCGCCGGGACGAATGATTATCGTTTCCCCTATTTCCACTTCTTCAGGATCGACGATTTCTTCCCTGCCGCCGCGCAATACAGTTACATGGTCAGGTCTTATATCCATAAGAGAGGTGATAGACTTTCGGCTTTTTCCGACGGCAATGCTTTGAAAAAATTCTCCAACCTGATAAAAAAGCATGACAGCAGACGCTTCTGCAAATTCTCCGATGGCAAAAGCGCCTATCGAAGCAATCATCATAAGAAATTTTTCGTCAAACATCTGACCGTGCAAAATATTACGCAATGCGTCCCAAAGCACATCATATCCAATGATGATATAAGGCAGAAGAAAAAGAAAAGCCCTGTAAACACCCTTGACCGGCAAGCAAAAAGCAACAATAAGCAAAACCGCGGAAAGTATTATCCTTATCAAAGTCTTTTTTTGTTTTCTGCTCATACGTACCTCCTCAGAGTATTACTCTGCAATCCGGCTCTACTTTTTTTATTATCTTTAAGGATTCTTGTAAAACTCTTTCAAAAACGTCGTCTTCTGTTTCCAGTGTCATTTTCTGCATAAGAAAATTCACCGAAACTTCCTTCACACCGTTTAACTTGCGTATGGCATTTTCCATTTTTGCCGCGCAATGCGCGCAATCAAGGTCTTGAAGTTTAAAAGTTTTTTTCATTTTTCAATTACTCCTATTCTCGAATCGTTATCTCTTTCAATAATATGTTCGAATCCCTGTGCTACTATGGTACGGACATGGTCATCAGCCAAAAAATAGTAGATCGTCTTGCCTTCCCTGCGGTTGGTAACAAGGTTTGCATCTTTCAGCACCTTTAGCTGATGGGAAATCGCCGATTGAGTCATTCCCAACAGTTCGGCTATCGCACAAACGCACATCTCGCTTTCAAATAGAGAAAACATTATTTTCATTCTTGTCGTATCGCCGAAAATCTTGAACAAATCAGATAAATCGCAAAGTAATTCATCTGTCGGCAGATCGTGCCGAACTTTTCTTAAAATCTCCTCATGATCGTGTGCCATACATGATTCTCCATTCATATGTATTTATGTTCATATGATAACACATTCATATGTGATTGTCAATAGCCGGATCGAAATTTACAAACAATAAATGTAATTGCAATTTACCGCATTTAAAGCAAAAACCGATCTGTCACGGTTTTAAATTGCCGCGACAGACCGGTCTCGTGTTTTTATAAAAGATTGTTAAAATCAAGGAGGTCTATTCGATTGGAGAATTTTTTATTCTGCAGTGGAAAGAGAATCCAATTTTGTCTGGAGATTTTCATTAAGGTAGGATACCAAAGCAGTGTAGAGATAATCTTCGGAAAGAGCTTTAGCACTTTCTTCGCAATAATCTCTTATATTGTCAGCACCGTCGATACCATTGATATATTTCTCGGAATAATCAGCCATTATATCCTCGATAGAACGATATTCGGAGAAATATTTATCTTCGATTACCTGGCAAAGGATATCTTCGATATCTTCAGGATCATAATTCTTAATGACATCTACATCATATCCCGCAAGAGCAAGATCTCCCTTGTATGTTTTAAGGATAGTTTCCAAATCGGTTTTGTAGTTTTTCGCAGAACTCTTCGCATAGTTGTATTCAGAAAGAGTAACACCGATAGTCTTAGCTACTTCGTTCATGTAATATCCGGATCTGTAGACGATATCGTAAACTTTGGATTCTAACTCCGAAGGAGTCCAGCTATTGATATCAGCATCATCGTATTCTGTACGGAGCGTATAAATAAACGCTGTCTTCATGCTTTCAGTGCAGGAGATATACAGTTCCATATATTCCTTATATTCAATAAATTCACTGTAAGAAATTCCCGCTGCTTCACACATCTGACCATAAGCATTTGTGTAGCTTTCGAGGAAATATTCCAATACATTTTCCATAACTTTGGGAAGAGTAAGAGCATCATATTCTTCTTTTGTCATGAGTGTAAGGAGCTGTTCCTTATAATGGTTTTTGATTTTTTTAAGGTAATCGTTATAGGATGCATTATCCTTGTTCTGCAGCGATCTGAATGTACTGTAATCGATACCAAAAGGCTGAAGGATCTGGTCGTAAACAGCCTCTGTGAAAGATTGCTTTGTATGGTTCATCGAACGATAATACTCAGCTCTGATAACTTCAATGACTTCGTCGGCAAATTCGATATCGTCCATGCTGTTTACACGTTCCTGAGTAAAACCATTATTGAGAAGCATTTGATTATATTCCGTTCTTACCTTGGAAATAGGATCGGAGAATTTCTGGGCGTCCTTTTTGATCTGTTCAAATTCTTCCCATGTACGTGTATGCTGCTGGTTATTCTCATCTGTATATTTAAGGACTGATGCGATGAAAGATTTTACAAGTTCTTCGTATTCATCTTCGGATAAATTATTTTCTGTTTTATAAGTATGCTCAATATGGCTATATACAGCGCTTTCAAACTCATCCGCACCGAGAGAACCATATCTTTGTTCATATTCTTCATCGGAAAGTTCCGCAAACAATGTGAGACGTACAATTATTCTCATATTATCGATGTTTGAATAATAGCTGGAAGCATTTTCACGATGTGTCTTGAAAAGCTCATATGCCACCGCAGGAGAAGACATCATCGTTTCTACAAGAGTATCAAGCTCTCCCGAAGTTTTTATAGTAGAGTATTTCTCGTTTATGATCTTCTGAGCTATCTGATCTTCATACCAAGAATATCCGGGCGTACCGCCGGCAAAAATACTTTCAACATTTTCCGATGTTGCCTGATTTTCGGAAACGAGCTTCTCCAAGAAGAACTCTTTGTACTGTTTCTTAAGGTTATCGCCGTATGTGTTCGCCATTGAACCGGTAGCGGATTTATAAGTTTCGTATGTAATACCGATGGGTTCAAGAGCTTCGGTCAAAGCAGCTCTTTTCAAAATAGCGGAGAGATTTTCTTCGATATATTTGTCATCGACAGGGTAAATAAGGTTGGGAGAGAGTGCGGAAGCAAGATTCGCTCTCTGAACATAAACCCAAGCGGTGTCTTCCATATCTTCTTCAAGATAACCCATATACACGTTGCCGGTAAGAGAGTTATCCATCATATAATCTTTGTTGAGTCTTGTAACAAAACCGTTGTCGTCCACTTCATAGTTGAGGCCTTTTATACCGTACTGTAAGAGATTTTTTACTTCGGAGTCAGTATTGATAGCTTCAATTATTTCCATTGCGCGCTGTCTGTCTGAAGAGTATGTCGTAGGAGCGAGCATACCGTCAAATACAGCTTCTCTTGCAACGAAAGGATTCTGAATAACCTTAACTTCATACTTGGAGTCTTCGGCTGAATATATTTCGGCAATAGAGGCGTCTCCGGTTACAACTTTAACAGCATAGCCGTCTTTTTCAGGATCGCCTTCAAAGTAACCTGCTTCTTTATATTCTTCCATAAGTTCGAGATGAGAAACATATTCTTCTATCTCAAAAAGATTCTTGATTTCAAAACCGGAGTTTTCTTCATCAGCATTGAAACCGTTGATCGGGTCAAAATATGTTCCGATAGCGATATCTTCAGAGATGGTGTGGAAAATGCCGAGCGCCTCGGGCTCTTCAGCAAAAGGAACCACGCTCTCGTTTGCTTTAACGTCAGCAAGGAAAGAAGACAGATCGGAGTAGTTGCTGAAAGTATTGATATTGAAATCATACTTGTCTGCAAGTTCTTTATCAACAAGCAGATATGTATATTCAGCAAGCATATTGTTATTCGGGATAGCTTTTACCTCCCCTTTAAGCTCTTTAAGCTGAGAGAAATATGTAGGATATATATATTTCTGGAGATTCTGATAAGAACTGTATGTAGGATCTATGGACTGCAAAAGTCCCATTGCATCAAACTCGTCATACATATTCTCATCTACTATCATAACTATATCGATGGGAGAACGCGCCTCCGGGTAAACTGTTTCGACCTTTCCGTCTTCATGTATCGTCGTCTGTTCGGATACATAGAGGAAACGTGTAGCAAGCGTTTCAAGGCTTACTTCTACCTTGGGTTTTATCCAGTTGCCGAAAATTTTCTCGGTAGTAGTAGAAGTAGATGTCTTCTGGATATACGCGTTGTATTTTGATACTGCCTCGTCATACGTTTCATAGTACTGAGCAAGCTCAAGTTTCTCTTTTACAAAATCAGCATATTCGTCTGCCGTAACGAATTGAAGATCTACCTTGGTTTTGTATCTTGCGGTAAAAATATCATTGAGTTCTTCTTCAACGAGCTCAATATTTTCAGCAGTGGTCGTTTCGCCTGTTATACCTAAAATGCTGATAGTCGTCGGCACTTTAGCAGTAGAGGTTGTGGTTGTTGAATCTCCGCATGATGTGGCTGTAAGCATTACGCTCAGGCACATACCGAGACACAGAATTAACGACAAAGTTTTCTTAAACATTTTGGACTCCCTCCGAAAAAAATCTTGCACAATTTATACTCCTGTGCATGAGCGCGCTATATGCTATATATATTTCTACTATATATAGGATATTATACAACAATTTTATTTTACATCAAACGCACCTTTGTGTCAAGGTCTTTTTTGTCCGCCAAGTTTCCGAAAGCCCGCTTAAAAACTGAAAAAAACCGTTTTTTTCAGAACGTTTCGTGATATCGCACAAACCTTATTCGGCAAATTTTACTTTAATCACAAAAGTGCTGTCTATTTATCACAACGAATCAAAAAACAAATTGTATATTTTCAATATTTTTTTAATCAATCGAGATAATCTTTGAGTTTTTTGGAGCGGCTGGGGTGACGAAGTTTGCGAAGAGCCTTGGCTTCGATCTGTCTTATACGCTCTCTTGTGATATTGAACTGCTGTCCCACTTCTTCAAGTGTGCGCGTGCGTCCGTCCTCAAGACCGAATCTGAGTTTCAAGACCTGCTCTTCTCTGGGAGTAAGTGTATGAAGTACCTCTTCAAGCTGTTCGCGGAGAAGCGTGTAAGAAGCTGCGTCGGCAGGTGCGGGAGATGTATCGTCCTCGATAAAATCTCCGATATGGCTGTCCTCTTCTTCACCGACGGGAGTTTCCAGGGAAATGGGATCCTGTGCTATCTTTATTATCTCGCGTACCTTGTCAGAACTCATATTCATTTCTTTTGCTATCTCTTCAGCGGAAACGTCTCGTCCGCATTCCTGAAGCATTTGACGCTGTACTTTCGTAACTTTATGAATAGTCTCTACCATATGCACGGGAATCCTTATGGTTCTCGCCTGATCTGCAATGGCGCGAGAGATAGCCTGTCTTATCCACCATGTAGCATAAGTGGAAAACTTATAGCCTTTTGTATAGTCGAATTTAGAAACGGCTTTCATAAGACCAAGGTTGCCTTCCTGAATAAGGTCAAGGAAGAAAAGGCCTTTGCCTAAATAACGTTTTGCAATGCTTACTACAAGACGGAGGTTTGCCTCCACAAGCTCTTTCTTGGCTTTTTCGTCGCCCTCCGACATGCGCTTGGAGAGTTCTGCCTCGCGTTCGGGGGAAAGAAGCGGAACTTTACCTATCTCTTTGAGATACATCTTAACGGGATCGTCAATGGCAAGTCCTTTTTGAGCAAGGATTTGTTCCATATCCTCGGCGCTCTCATATTCTTCCATGTCTTCCCCGAAATTTTCGTCATCGTCAAACTTTTCGTCATCGTTGAAATATTCCGTCACATCGATACCAAGACCTTCCAGCGTTTCGTAAAGTCTGTCTATCTGGTCTATGTCATAATCGCTGTTGCCGAGAGCCTGCATGATCTCGCTGTTGGAAAGCGTGCCTTTGGCTTTTGCTTTGTCGATAAGGTCCTGTATATTTACGGGTTTTTCGTCGGCAAGGATATCTTCCTTGGGTTTGGGTTGATTGTGACCGAGATAATCGTCTACATTTATCTCGTCATTCTTGATTCTTTTTTCCTTCGCGGCAGAGGTGCTGCTTTTGCCGCTCGTTTTCTTTTTGGGAACATTACCCTCGGTCGTTTCCATAAAGTCTTTCTTTTCTTCCATCATCGTTTTATCCTCCCACAGTTTTTTATCACTGCCTGTTTTTCTTTGTCTGTATTATTTTCAGCGCGTCTGCAAGCTCATCGCCGCTTCCTTCGCTGTTTTTTTCCTCTTTTAGTGTTCTTATGCTGTCTGCAAGCACTGTTTCGTCATTTTTCGCCAAATCGGCGCGCCTTCGCTGCATATCGGATATACGGGACATCTCGTCAACGGTGAAATCCGCGCCGATAATACCGATATCAGGCTTGCCCTCGCATGCTTCTACAGCTTCAAAAACCTTTCTGCCGAAAGATGTTTTGAAATCATCGGCGCACAGTTCATATTCTCCTTTTTTTATTTTATCAGCAAGTTCGGGACGAAGCAGCATTAGTCCGATGATATTTTCCTCGGCGCGTGCAGCTCGCGTGTTTCCGACCGCTTCCCTGTTTACTCTGTCTGAATATCCGTATGCGTCGGACACTATCTTTTGCATTTGTCTTTCATTTTCTGTGCGACCGAGCCTGCGGCGTATCCGATCGACATCGCCTTTAAGACTCTTTTCGTCCACGGAAAGTCTTTGAGCGGCTTTGGCAATATAAACGCTGCGCTCCACGCTTGAATAAATGCCTGCTATTATCTCACATATTTCTTTTGCCGCTTTAACTTTGCCGTCCGGATCGTCCATATTGTGTTTTTTTATAACGGTATCGAACAGAAAATCAAACTTTCCTCGGCTGCCATTGATAAGTTCCCTGAATTTTGCCGCGCCGAACTTTTTGATGTATTCGTCGGGGTCTTTGGCATCTTTCATTTTAAGAACCGAAACTTCAAGCCCCGCCTCGGAAAGAATGGGCACTGCACGCTTTGCTGCCGCTTGCCCGGCTTCGTCGTTATCGTAAGAAATAACGACTTTTTTCGTATATTTAGCCATAATACGCGCTTGATCTGAAGTAAGCGCCGTGCCGAGAGTCGCCACGGCGTTCGGAAATCCCGCTATATTTATGGCTATGACATCCATATATCCTTCGCACAGGATAAGATACTCTTCGCAGGCGCTTCTTGCAAAATTCAAAGCAAAAAGATTTCGGCTTTTTTTGAAAACCGGCGTATCCGAAGTATTCAGATATTTCGGCTTAGTTTCATCGTCCGTAGCGCGGCCGCCGAAAGCTATTACGTTGCCGAAGTTATCTATTATGGGAAAGATCAACCTGCCCCGAAAATAGTCGAAATAATTTCCGGTGCGTGTGCTTTTTCCGCACAAAAAAGCCTCTTTGAGTTCTTCGTCACGATATCCGAGAGAATGCATATGCTTTCGCAGAGAATCAAAGCTTTTCGGCGCATAACCTATGCCGAAACGTTTTACCGCCGCCTCTGACAGTTTTCGCTTCTCAAGATAAGACCTTGCTTCCTGAGCGCACGGATCATACAGCATCTTATTGAAAAAACGAGCCGCTTCCCTATTCATATCGAATATTCTCGAACGCTTTACAAGTTCACTCTTATATTCGTTGTCCGACGGCATTTCAAGTCCCGCCCGCTTTGCAAGAAATTCGACAGCGGAAACATATTCGAGATTTTCAGCGCGCATTATGAAAGTGATAACGTCGCCGCCGGCCCCGCAGCCGAAACATTTAAAAGTTTCGGTATTCACGAAAACAGTAAACGAGGGCGTCCTTTCGGAATGAAAAGGACAAAGTCCAACTTTGTTTGACCCCGCTCTCTTCAAATCGACATATGAAGAAACGACGTCGTCTATCTTGTTTCTGTATTTCAGTTCTTCGATAAAGCTTTGTGATATCTTCAAAACAATATCTCCCAATAAACAATAAAGTTATCCCTGATCTTGCCCGTATTTTTTATTATCAATTTACATTCCATACTTTAGGAACGAAAAGTTCTTCGAAAAGGTGTATGGCATATCTGTCGGTCATTCCGGAAATATAATCGCAAACGCACCTTTCTATACTCTCCGATTCATAGAGCAAGTATTCAGGCGGCATTTCTTCAGGGTGCTTGACAAAATATTCATAAAGCTTTCGCAGAAGGTCTTTGGCGCGTTTTTCTTCGTGTTTTGCAACAGGATTGTAGTATACCCTTTCATTGAGAAAAGAACGCAGAGCCATCGTCGCTTCATAAACTTCCGGTTCCATGAGGATATCATTTACGCCGGCACTTGCTTTTATAACGCTTTCAACCATAGTATTTATCCTGGCTGAGTGCGTATCTCCGAGTATCTTTACAAGTTCGCGCGGAATATCGTCATAAGTCAGGACCTTTGCACGCACCGCGTCGTCTATATCGTGGTTTACATATGCTATGCGGTCGGCAAATTTAACTATGCGTCCCTCCAGAGTGGAAGCAAGATTCTCTCCGGTATGGTTCACGATACCGTCGCGCACCTCATATGTAAGGTTAAGTCCCTTTCCGTCGTTTTCGAGCTTTTCCACCACGCGCAGACTCTGCCTGTAATGAGTAAAATCGGGAGAAAAGCACTCTTGCAGAACGCTTTCGCCCGCATGACCGAACGGCGTATGTCCCAAGTCATGACCGAGAGCTGAGGCTTCAGACAGATCTTCGTTAAGGAAGAGAGCCCTTGCGATAGTACGCGCTATCTGAGTGACCTCCAAAGTGTGCGTAAGTCGAGTTCTGTAGTGATCGTCCTCGGGACACAGAAAGACCTGAGTTTTGTGCATAAGTCTGCGGAACGATTTGCAGTGTGTTATACGGTCGCGGTCGCGCTGAAATTCCGTACGCAAGGTACATGGTTCGACATAGCGCTCGCGTCCTTTAGTGTTCGCGGAAAGACATGCGAATTTTGACAAATTCTGCTTTTCACGTTCATTCATCATCTGCGCGATAGTCATAATACAGGTCCTCCTTTGCTTTTATGAATATAATATACGAAAAAAATTTTTAAATTCCTGCAGAAATCAAAATTTTTTTGCAATTTTTTGATTTATTTTTGATTTTCTGATTTTTCGACGTCGAAATACATTCGCCTGAGTTTCGGCGTTCTTTTGCCGTTAGTCACGGAGATCACACGCGAGCAAATGCGCTCGGAAATTCTAAGCGGCGAAGAAAAACCGAGTTTTACTCTCTGAGAAAAATCATAAGTCGTTATTTGTCCGCCGCACGACGTTATTTCATAGAGCAATTTTTGATATTCGTTATATTCTATATCGACTTCATATTCGGCATATTCCTCAAAGAACGCACATTCCGCATCAGCTACGGCATCTGCCGCGCTACCGGAATAAGCCCGAGTAAGTCCTCCGGCGCCGAGCAATATTCCTCCGAATATACGGACTACCGTAATGACAACATCTGTAAGTCCGTTTTTTTTGATGACATCGAGCACAGGCGCTCCGCCTGTGCCCTGAGGCTCACCGTCGTCGCTGAATCGTATAACACCGCCCGTCTCATAAGCAAAAACGACATGACGAGCGTCGCGGTACGTTCGCCTCTTTTCCTCTATAAAAGCCTTTGCTTCTTCCTCGTTTTCGATATGCGCGGCATCTCCTATAAATACTGATTTTTTCTCAGTCATCTCTGCGTGACCCGCTTTTCTTATTGTTCTGAATCGTTTCACGTCAAGCCTCTTGCTTTTTTATATATTTTGCGTACATTCCCGCGCTTTTTACGTCTGCCACCGCGCGTACAACAGCGCCGCTCTCAGTATATTCAACATCTTTTACGGAAGTGTTGTTGTAGAGCTTGTTTATGACGCCGAGTTCGTTTGCGGGGATTTCGAAAATATATTCGCGCGCCTTTTCGTGCGAAAGTTCCTCTATCTTAGATATCAGAGCTTCCATTCCCTCTCCTGTTTTTGCGGAGATCATAAAACTCTGCCATGTCGGCGTCTTAGGTATGAAATTTTCAGTCTTGTCACACTTGTTGTATACAAAAAGCATGGGTTTTTCCGAAGCTCCGAGTTCTGAAATCAGTTTGGCACTCACCTCCGCCTGCGAATCCGCTTCGAGGTCGGAAGCGTCTATAACTATAAGCAGAGCGTCGGCATACGAAACTTCGTCCAGCGTAGAACGGAACGCATTTACAAGCTGATGAGGCAACCTGCGTATAAATCCGACGGTATCAGTCAAAAGCACATCCTCTCCGCCCGGCAGAGTAAACTTTCGCGTGGTCGGATCGAGCGTGGCAAAAAGCTTGTCTTCAGCAAGAATGCCTGCTCCCGTCAAATAATTCAAAATAGTGGATTTTCCGGCGTTTGTATATCCGGCTATCGCGATCTTGAAAATGCCGGTGCGATCGCGCTGAACTCGCATCGTGGCACGGTTTTTAGCCATTTCCTTTATATCGTCTTCAAGCGCGGATATACGGCGTTTTATATGTCTGCGATCAGTTTCAAGCTTGCTTTCGCCGGGACCTCTTGTGCCTATACCGCCACCTAGACGTGAAAGTTCGTTTCCTTTTCCCGTAAGGCGCGGAACTGTGTATTTGAGCTGTGCCAGTTCAACCTGAGTTTTTCCTTCTCCGCTGACCGCATGAAGCGCGAAAATATCAAGTATGAGCATACTTCTGTCTATAACTCGCACATCGCAGTCAATATCATTTTCAAGATTTCTTATCTGTGAAGGCGAGAGTTCGTCATCAAAAATAACGATGTCGATATCATTCTTCTTGCAAATATCCGAAAGTTCTTCAACCTTGCCCTTGCCGATGTACGTTCTGACATCGGGATTTTCCTTTTGCTGGGTAAGGCGAGCGATAACCTTTGCGCCGGCAGTATCGGCAAGCCGCGCAAGTTCATCAAAAGAAACTTCGTACTCTCTCTCGTCCGCCCCTTTAGGAATAACGCTGACAAGGACAGCCCTTGTTATTTTTTCTTTTTCAAAAATATTTTCTCCTGTCATATCAAATACCTCTCAAAAAATCACGGCTTTTTACTCCGCGTTCTTACGGTCGATCTCGCATAAAGAGAAAGAGCGCAAAAAACAGAGTTGCCTTTGTTTTTCACGCTCACATAAATTTTAAGTCAAAAATTATTTCTTGCTCTCAAGACGTTTTTTGAACTTGTCAACGCGTCCGCCGGCATCAACGAATTTCTGCTTGCCGGTGAAGAACGGATGACATTTGGAACAAACCTCGACGCGGAAATCGCCTTTTGTCGATTTTGTATCTATAACTTCGCCGCACGCACAAATGATTTTTGCATCAACGTAGTTAGGATGGATTCCTTCTTTCATTGTTCAGCACCTCACTTAAACATATTTACATGAGTTATATTATATCACGTTTTTTTCCTTTTGCAAGTCTTTTTTTTGTTTTTTTTATTTTTCTCGTCGATTTTTTAAATTTTGCCGGATATTTCTTGCTTTAAATGTTCTATTATCTTCTTTTCCAAACGGGAAATATACGACTGGGATATTCCGAGAGCCTTTGCCGTTTCTTTTTGAGTGAGTTCTTTTTTTCCGTTCAAACCGAATCTCAACTCTATTATCTCGCGTTCACGCGGCGAAAGAGCGAGGACTGCATCCGCTATTATGCGCTTTTCCTCCGCCGTTTCAATTCCCGCGCTCACCGTGTCGCCGTCGCCACCCAGAATATCTGAAAGCAACAGTTCGTTTCCGTCCCGATCTACGTTGAGCGGCTCGTCGAAGGAGAGCTCGCTTCTTTGTCCGCTCGTCTTTCTGATATACATAAGTATCTCATTTTCTATACAGCGCGAAGCGTATGTCGCAAGTTTTATATTCTTGTCCGCCTTGAAAGTGTTCGCCGCTTTTATAAGTCCTATCGTGCCGATCGAGATAAGGTCTTCTATATTTATACCTGTGTTTTCAAATTTTTTGGCTATGTAAACCACAAGTCTGAGATTTCTTTCCACAAGTACTTTTCGCAAAGACGGCTCTTCCTCGAGTCGGGAAATTGTTTCGCTTTCCTCCTCTGCGCTCATCGGCGGAGGAAGAGTTTCGGTCGTGCCTATGTAATGAACGCCTTTTATAAGTCCCAGACGGGCAAGGAAAGCAAATAATTTCAGTTTGAGTTTCGAAAAAAACATATTTTTACCTCCGTATGATCTTATAATATTTATATTTATAATATTGAAAGAGGCACGAGCGCCTGCGCTCCGGAATAATCATCGGCGTTCTCATCGCACGCAAGCAGTACATCGCGTTCTTCAAAAGTATCTTTAACCATTATCTCGAATTTTTCCGCCTTGACCGCCGCGGCAAGAGAATACCCCGAAACCGTATTGAGAGGAATAAATCTCACACTTCCCGCCTCCGATTCGCCTATGCTTCCTGCTGTATGAAATATGAGCGTTTGCGCTCCCGCCTCCCTTGCAGAGCGTCCGCTTATAAAGACAACAGGCTTCCCCGATATCGGCTCTTCGGCACAGTTTCCTGAATCAAAAAATCCGGAAAACTCATACTCTTTTCCGTTAAGCGTCACTCTGAGGCGGCAGAATTTACCGGACATCCGCCTATGAAGCGCTTTCTGAAGAAAGAAAGTCAAAACCGCCGATAATGCCGCAAGAAGCGCAAATACCCAAAGTTCCATCTCTCCGAAAACGGTCGATATACTGCCGCCTATCTCCATATATGACTTATAACGTCCTATCTTGGTGTAAAGCGCTGTCATAGCCCCGCCCATTAGCAATGACACAGCATAAAACATCGCCATTGTGCATAGCGTTTTGACCGCACTGCCGTGATAATGCGCGATAATACAAATCAAAAGAGCCGACAAAAGATCAGCGGTGATGTCGGCAGCTGCCGGAAGCGAGAAAAATACGGAAGCGACTCCGTAGATCCCTCCGATGCTCGCCCCCAATATCATTCGCCATACGCTCATGCGGAAGTGCATTATCTTTCCGCATATAAAAAGCACCAGAAAATCCATACTGAAATTTATTATGAAAAGTATGTCGCCGTATATATACTCAGTCATAATGTGTCCGTCTTTCTTTTTTATAAATCTTTTTATAAAATTATAAACTTTTGATATCGATTTTTCTGTCGAAACAAAAGAGCGAAAAAACAAAAAACGCACGAATATATCGTGCGTTTTTGACTTTATTCGATGATCACGCCTTGAGCATTTCCTCTGCGGACATCATGACAGCGTATTTTCCGCTTTCATATGTAAGTCCCCCCTGGAAATATGCAGTGTACGGAGCGCGCATGGGGCCGTCTGCGGAAAGCTCTATGGAAGAACCCTGAGTAAATGCTCCCGCAGCCATAACCACTTCGTCCTCATATCCCGGCATTGCCCAAGGTTCGGGTGCGGCAAACGAGTCGATTGGCGACGCCGCCTGAATACCGCGGCAGAAAGCCACAAGCTTTTCAGGAGAGCCGCACTGCACCGTTTGCACTATATCATGCCTTTTCTCATACCATTCAGGGAAAACTTCAAATCCGAGAGATTTATAAACATAAGCGGCAAACACAGCGGTTTTAAGCGCTTGGGCAACAACGTGGGGAGCAAAGAAAAATCCCTTGAACATATTGCGGAGTTGTCCCACCGTGGCTCCCGCTTCAAGTCCTATGCCGACAGTCGTAAGACGATATGAAGCAAGCTCTACGGCGCGTTGCGTGCCGGCTATGTAACCACCGGACTCCGCAAGGCCTCCGCCCGGATTTTTTATAAGGGAGCCAATGATAAGATCCGCGCCGTAAGCAGTCGGTTCCTCCGTGTCGCAAAACTCACCGTAGCAGTTATCTACAACGACATATGCGTTTGTGCGTGCTTTTACAAATTTTATTATCTGACCTATCTTCTCGGAGGAAAACGTAGGACGAGTCTGATACCCCTTTGAGCGCTGGATATATACGACTTTCAGTTTGTTTGAATGTTCCGCTATCTTTTCTGCGATCCTTTCATAGTCCGGCTCGCCGTCTTTGAGCTCCGTTTCGTCATAAATCACGCCGAAATCGTAAAGAGAACCGTCGCCGTTTCCGGTTTTGTCACCAATGACATCTGAGAGAGTATCGTAAGGTCTGCCCGTAACGGAGAGCATAACATCTCCGGGACGCAACAAGCCGTAAAGACCTATTGCAATAGCCTGTGTTCCGTTGATTATATTGTGGCGCACAAAAGCGGCTTCAGCGCCGAAAACGTCCGCATATACAGCGTCAAGCGCATCTCGTCCGGAATCTCCGTATCCGTAACCGGTAGAGCCGTACAGCATAGCCTCGGAAATGCGGTGTTTGCGGAATGAATCGAGCACTCGCGCAGTATTTTTATATGCCACATCGTCTATATCGGCGAAAGCTTTGGCAAGCTCTGTTTCCGCTTTTTTTGCAATGTCTATTATCTTATGTGAAAATTCCATTTATCATTCCTCATCATTGATTTTTTAACATATTTTTATCTTTGCGGTCATAAAATTTAAAGATACCAAAATCAGATCAGTATCCGCGCACCAGCTCTTTAAAATACTCTCCGCGTGCTTCGAAGTTCTTAAAGCTGTCAAAACTTGCACAAGCAGGCGAAAGAATAACGATATCGCCTTGTTCAGCCGCTTGTCTTGCCGCGTCGACCGCCGCCGAAAAATCTTTATTGTATACTATTTTATCACAAGGATATCCTGCGTCAAGCATAAGACGCAATATTTTTTCACCTGTCGCTCCGGTCGCACTGACAAACTTTGCGCGTCTGCCAAGAAGCGGAACAAGGGGTTCAAGCGGTATTTTTTTGTCATATCCGCCGACTATTACTATGAGTTTTTCTTCAAAGGCGTTCAGCGCCGCCGCCGTGCGAGTGGGACTTGTATCTATCGAGCTGTTATAGAATTTCACACCTTTTTTTTCAACGACAAATTCGATTCTGTGGGCAACGCCTCCGAATGTGCGCGCAACATGCTTCATAGTTTCCGCAGAAACATCTTCTCGGACAGCGGCGCACGCCGCCATATAATTTTCAACATTGTGAATACCGGGTATCTTTATATCCGAACGCTCCATCATGGTGAAACGATTTTCCCCGTCGGTATAAACGATATGTCCGCCGTCAAGATAAACGCCTTTTCCTTTCTCGATGGGGTTGACCGAAGAAAACAGCACGACATCTGCTTTTGTTCTGTCGGCAAAGGAAAGAGTTACATCGTTCTCGGCGTTGAGAACGAGCCTGTCGTTTTCCGTGTGGGATTCAAAAATCTTCGCTTTTGCCGCAATGTATTCGTCCATATCGATATGCCAGTTTAGATGGTTCGGCGTAACGTTCGTAACGACGGCGACGTCTATGTGGGCTTTCATGGCAAAAAGCTGAAAACTTGAAAGTTCCGCAACCGCCGCGTCGCTTTCGGTCATATCGCAGACAAAAGGCAAAAGCGGCGTGCCGATATTTCCGCCGAGATAAACTTTTCCCCTGCCCTGACGTGCGTATTCCTCTCTCAACATTTCATAAATGAGAGTCGTTGTGGTAGTCTTACCGTCGCTTCCTGTAACTGCATATATCTTAGAGGGACAAAGAGCGAGAAAAACCTCCATCTCTGACGTTACGAGAGCGCCCCGTTCCCTTGCCGCTTTTATCTGCGGCACATCAGTACGTATGCCGGGAGATTTTAACAGCACGTCTTCGTCTATATCGTCAAGATATCCCTCTCCGAAAACAGTCTTTACGCCTTTGTTTCTGAGAAAAATTTCTTTATTCTCGTCATGCTGTTTATCCCTTGCGGAAAGCAAAGCTCCCATAGAAAGCAGGAAGTCAACCGCCGCCATATTGCTTATACCGGCTCCGATAAGAGATACTTTCTTTCCCTTTATATATTTAGAAAAATCTTCGATTTTACGGTTCATAACAAAAATATTCGCTCCTAAATTTCAAGTATATCCGAAAGACGGGCAAAATCCTCAAGAGAGAGTTTTTCTCCGCGCACATCGGCAGAAAGGCCCGCCTCGGTTATTTTTTCGGCGATCTGAGCTTTGCTTACACGGTTCGTAGCGGCTGCGAGCGCTCCGGCAAGCATCTTTCTTCTCTGTTCAAACGCCGCCTTTATTATTTTTTGCATATTTTCCGCATTTTTTACATCTACCGGCGGATTTTTATAAGTTTCCATTCTTATAACGGCAGAAGTCACCTTAGGCTGGGGCAAAAAATTGCCGGGAGCAACATTAAAGCATTTTTCCGCTTTAGCATAATAAGCCGTAAATACAGTTATGGCGCCGTAGTCCGCGCTTCCGGGAGCGGCTGTGAGCCGTTCCGCAACTTCTTTTTGTATCATAACAGTTACGGATTCAAAAAGATAACCGCATTCCAGTATCTTAATAATTATCGGTGACGTTATATAATATGGAAGATTGGCGCAAACGCACACTTTCATATCTTTGAAATGTTCGTTTATAAACTGCGGCAGATCGAGCTTCATCGCGTCGGCGTTGACAATGGTCACGTTATCTCTGTACCCGACTGTTTCCTCAAGAACGGGCAGAAGAGTTTCGTCTATTTCAACGGAAACGACTTTTTTATATCTGTCGGCAAGCGCTTCTGTAAGCGTTCCTATACCGGGACCTATCTCAAGGACTCCTATATCGCGGTCGTCAGAGGGTGTGTCCGCAATGCGCGAAACAACGGAATCCGAGGTGAGAAAGTTTTGCCCGTATCTTTTTTTCGGCGCTATACCGTGACGCGCCATGACTTCATGTGCGTATGACATATCTGTAAGTTTCATAAAAAATCCTTTTAAAAAAAATCAGAAATAATAGTTGACAAATAAAAAGCAATATGGTATAATACTACTCGCTTCGGCAAGTATTTGCTGGTGTAGCACAGTCGGTAGTGCAGCTGATTCGTAATCAGCAGGTCGTGTGTTCAAGTCACATCACCAGCTCCATGCTTTTTTTCGGCTCGGTATAAACCGAGCCGTTAATATTTATAACATCTGCGAGCGTAGTTCAATGGCAGAACATCGGCTTCCCAAGCCGAATACGCGGGTTCGATTCCCGTCGCTCGCTCCAATCGACAGGTTTTACATGGCCTGTCTTTTTTTCTTCAGAACGACAGATAAATTATTTTTATTCGCAGTTTGCTTTTCTGCTTATTTTTGTTATACACGCCTTATCTAAAAAAACAAAATTTTATTGAATTTGCAAATTTTTTATGATATAATTATTAAAATAAAATTTAAAATAAAATATATCACAGCGGATATTATATCTCTTTTCGGCAAATATTTCAACACCAAAAGCAAAAAAACATTATCTTTCAGAAAAATTTAGATAAACACACCTTTAGGGTTTGATTTTTATGAATTTTGAACAAATCACAAAAAACATTTCTGATTTTATATGGGGTATCCCCCTCATCGCACTTATACTCTCCGCGGGAATATACCTTACCATAAGAACGCGCTTCGTTCAGATAAGACATTTTAAAAGCTCAATGAAATTCATGCTGCAGAATGAAGACGGAGGAAAAGGAGAGGTATCGAGTTTTTCTGCGCTCTGTATCTCACTTTCCGCAACCATCGGTACCGGAAATATCGTCGGCGTCGCCACCGCAATCGCCGGCGGCGGACCGGGTGCGCTTTTCTGGATGCTTATCGCCGCATTATTCGGAATGGCAACAAAATATGCAGAAGGCTATCTTTCCATAAAATACCGAAAGTTCGACGAAAACGGCGCTCCCATGGGCGGATCTTTCTATTACATTGAAAACGGCATGGGAACAAAGTGGAAATGGATGGCAAAATTTTTTGCCGTTTTCGGAGCGCTCGCGGGGCTTCTCGGAATCGGCACGTTCGCTCAGGTGAATAGTATTTCAGATGCAGTCAAAAACCTGTTTGATACAAACGGAGAGCATATCGCATTTTCGATCGGACAAAATTCGTATTCATGGGCGGTCGTCATCGGAGGAGCCATAGTAACGATAATTTCGGCTTTCGTTATCATCGGCGGTATACAGCGAATCTCCTCCGTGTCCACTATAATCGTTCCTTTCATGGCAATACTTTACGCGGTAACGGTAATAATGCTTCTCATCTGCAACATCGGAAAGATTCCCTCTGCTCTTTGGCAGATAATAGAAGGAGCTTTCAGCATCCGCGCAGTCGCCGGCGGCGCGGCAGGCGGTATGTTCGTCGCAATGCAAAAAGGCGTTGCGCGCGGCATTTTTTCAAACGAAGCAGGTCTCGGTTCAGCACCAATAGCAACGGCCTTTGCTAAGACAAATGACCCGATCCGTCAAGGACTCGTCACCATGACGGGCACTTTTATCGATACTATAATCATATGTACGCTTACAGGTCTTTCTGTTATAATAGCAGGTTCCTGGAACAAAGGACTTCAGGGAGTGGCAATAACAATGGACGCTTTCGGAACGTCGTTTCCGTTTCCACAGACGGTTTCATCAGCAATACTTTCCGTATGTCTTGTATTCTTCGCATTCACAACGATACTCGGCTGGAATTTTTACGGTGAAAAATGTCTTGATTATTTATTTCACGGAAGCAAACTTGTGAAAATGATATACAGGTTGCTTTATATCGCCGCCGTTTTTGTAGGACCGTACCTCACGGTTGCCGCCGTTTGGAACATTGCCGACATATTTAACGGTCTTATGGCTTTGCCTAACGTGATAGCGCTAATAGCGCTCTCCGGCGTTATCGCAAGAGAAACAAGGGCGTACTCCGCAAGAAAGAAAGACAGACTTCAATAGATTCCAAAACAAATTTATTATACAGGAGAACAAAACATGAAAAAATTACCTATCGCCGCAAAAACCGCAATAAAACTCCTAATAAGCACAGCAATAGTCTTTATATTGTTCTATGTTTTTTTACCTCCCATAAATCCGATGTCAACAGGATTTTGGGTATTCATAGCCGCAGCTGCCGCGATATATCTGGTACCATTTGGACTTTCCGGAATCTTTGTAGTACAGCAGCGTCCAAACGGTTCTGCAAAAATAGAATTTTCCAGAAACAGAAAAACAAAGCAAACAATAATGATATGCGCCGTATTGCTTCCCATATTGGTGATAATCGCAGGCAGTATATTCTCCTCCACATTTTTTAACGCAAAAAAATATGCAAATGTCATCACCGTTACAGAAGCTGATTTTGCGACAGATATGCCCGAAACGGAAAGCGTAACGGATATCGCTCTCATGGATACCGATTCTGCTGTTATAATAGGAAACCGTGCGCTCGGCTCGCTTTCCGACGTAGTCTCACAGTTTGTTGCAAGCAGTTATTACACGCAGATAAATTATCAGGGATATCCGAAAAAGCTTGCAAATCTCGAATATGACGGATTTTTCAAATGGCTCGGCAACAAAAAAGACGGCGTGCCGGGATATATAATGGTAGACCCTGTGCACAACACGGCAGAATACAAAAGCCTCTCAGAGCCTCTTAAATATGTAAACAGCGCGTACTTCGGAGAAGACCTTTACAGAAAACTTCGCTTCTCATATCCGACAAAGATATTCGGCACCGTCGCTTTTGAACTAAATGAGGAAGGCAAACCGTATTTCATCGTTTCATGCATGGAACCACAGGTAGGGCTTTTCGGCGCTTATGACGTGAGCGAAGTCATAATATTCGATCCAAGCGACGGTTCTTCGGAGCTTTACAGCGTGGGAGAAGTACCGCGTTGGATCGATATAGTATTCGACGGCTATCTTGCCTCCGAGAAATACGATTGGCAAGGCACTCTTTCCGGCGGATTCTGGAACAGCATTATCGGAAACAAAGGCTGCAAACAGACTACTGATGATTTCGGATACCTTATACGCGACGACGACGTTTGGTATTACACAGGCGTAACATCAGTTACCAACGACGCTTCCAACATCGGTTTCATCGTATCAAACGCCCGCACGGGAGAATATAAATACTACCCTGTCGTAGGCGCTGAAGAATATTCCGCAATGGGAGCTGCGGAAGGCGAAGTTCAGGAAAAGGGATATAAAGCCTCGTTCCCCTCTCTTGTCAATATTTCAGGTGAGGCGACATATATCATGGTACTTAAAGACGACAGCAGTCTTGTAAAACTTTATGCTCTCGTAAACGTCGAACAGTACAGCCTTGTAGCCACCGGAGAAACACAGGCTCAAGCTATAAACGCCTACCGCAAGATGCTTTCGCAAAACGGAGTAATAAGCGGCGACATTGAGGACTCGAACAGCACAAGCATAACCGTCCAAGAAATAGAAAAGCTCGTAATAGACGGTGACTCATGGTGGTATATCCTCGGAGACGACGGCATATATTACCGTGTAAATATAGCAGAAAATGAATCCGCTTTATTTATACGCACAGGCGATAAGATCAAAATCTTCTATGCAGAAACTGAAAACCAGAAAATACGTTCCATGATTTCATGGGAAAAAGAATGATTCTTATATCAAAAATATCACAAAAATCCTCTTGCCTTCTGACAAGAGGATTTTTTCATTAAAATATCGTTCGGCTGTCATCACCTTCTGTACGGAACAGGAACGCTCTGCATCTCCGAAAACAGCTTCAGATGATGCTCTTCGTCCATAATTATCCTCTTCAGCACCTCACGAACATACTTGTCGTCTATCGAGCGTGAAAGACTTTCATAAAACTTTATGGCTTTATCTTCGCCGGCAACGGCGTTCGCTATTATTCGTGCAGGCTCCATGTGGTAAGGAAGCATAGCTGTATTAAATCCTGTACGCTTGACATAGTTTATATATCTGGGATCTCCGCCGAGCAGAAATATAAGTTCTCCCAGTATCGACAAATGGTGCATTTCTATCATGGCGACACATTCAAGCGTATCCGAGAGAATATCGTTTTTTCCCTGCGAAACTATATGTCCGTAAAGGTATGAGAGTATCGCCGAAAGTTCACCGTCCTGACCTGCATATGCCGCAGAAAGCATTTTTGCATATCCGGGATTTCGCCGTTCAACGCGCAGTTCCGGATATGGCGCCTGAAGATTGCATATTGATTTTGTTTTGGGATTCATAATGTCCTCCTGAAATATTTCTTGCTAATTAGATTTTATGCGTGCCAAAAAAAATTGACAAACAACACACTTGCGAGTTATAATAAGAACGTTAAATCGTCAATATCACGATTGGAGTAAACATGATCGCATTAAGTGTCAACGATATAAGTCTTGAATACGGCACAGACGTTATTCTTGATAAAATAAATTTTTCAATAAATGAGGGCGACAGGCTGGGCGTCGTCGGCGTAAACGGAGCCGGGAAGTCTACGCTTCTCAAAATAATCTGCGGAAAGACCTCTCCCACCGGCGGAAACGTTTATATAGGCAAAGGAAAGAGCGTTGCCATGCTCGAACAGAACGCCATGCTTTTTTCGGAGCGCTCCGTTTTCGAAGAAATGCTGCACGCCTTTCCGGAACAATTAAGCCTTGAAAAACGCCTTTCCGAGCTTGAACACGAGGTAGCCGCCGGCAACGATAAAGTCATCTCTGAATTTACTTCTTCGACCGAACGTTTCCGAGATATCGGAGGATATGAGTTCCGAGGAAGAATAAAATCTATGCTCGCGCGTTTCGGATTTCCCGAAAATATGCATGATATAAGCGTAAGCAGTCTTTCAGGCGGCGAGAGAACACGCCTTTCTCTCGTTCGTCTACTGCTCGTTGAGCCTGATATACTTATTCTCGACGAACCGACCAACCACCTTGATACGAGTACGCTTGAATGGCTCGAAAATCATCTGCGTTCTTACCCTAAAACTCTGATAATAGTTTCACATGACCGTTATTTTCTCGATGTAGTAGCGACAAAAATGCTTGAGATAGAGCATACACGCTCTGAGCTGTATACAGGTAACTATTCCGCTTTCGCAGAAAAAAAAGCCGCTGCAAGAAAAGCTCTCGAACACAAATACGCAGAACAGCAAAAAGAAATAGCGCGCCAAGAAGCATACATCGAGCAACAGCGCAGATGGAACCGAGAACGCAACATAATAGCGGCGGAAAGCCGTCTTAAAGCGCTCGCGCGTATGGAAAAAGTCGACGCTCCGAAAAGCGCACCGAAAAATATCCGTCTTTCTTTCGGATATTCAGGCGCAAGCGGAAACGATGTGCTTATAGCAGACGGAGTTTCCGCGTCTTATGAGAACAAAAAAATATTTTCCGATATCTCATTTCTTATAAAGAAAAACGACAGAGTAGTCATAATCGGTCCCAACGGCTGCGGAAAATCCACTCTTCTAAAGATACTCGGCGGCAAAAAAAGACACGATTCAGGCGATTTTTATTTCGGTAGTGCAGTGGAAACGGCATATTATGACCAAGAAATACAAAACCTGTCGGAATCCAACACCGTTCTTGAAGAAATAATGGGTTCTCAGGAAAATATGACATATACTATCGCCCGCACGGCGCTTGCAAGTTTTCTTTTCTTCGCAGAAGATATGGAAAAAACAGTTTCCGTGCTTTCAGGCGGAGAACGCGCACGTTTGGCTCTTTGCAAAATAATCCTTTCTAAAGTCAACCTGCTTATTCTCGACGAGCCGACCAACCATCTCGATATAGGCTCGCGTGAAGCCCTTGAAGAAGCACTGCTCTCCTTTGAGGGAACTATTATAGCCGTGTCTCACGACCGTTATTTTATAAAGAAACTCGCAACGCGGATTTTCGATATGTCGCAGGTTTTTTTTGATTGGCATGACGGATACGATTCGTATCTTGAATATAAGGCAAACAAAAAAGCAGAGGAAACGGAAGTGCAAACGTCATCTGTCAAAAACGAGACAGCGAACAAAACAAAATATCTTGAAAACAAGAAGCTTCAGTCTGACATCAGAAAAAACGAGCGCATAATAGAAAAATCCGAAGCCGAAATAAATAAACTTGAGGAAGAAAGACAAAAACTCGAAGAAGAATCCTCCACAAGCGCGTCGGCAAATTATGTGCGTCTTTCGGAAATATCTGCGCGTATCAACGAAATAGAGGAAAGAATCAACGAACTTTTCACCGCTATCGAAGAAGCGGAAAGTTTTCTTAATTCGATAAAAAAACGAGGGGTGAAAAAATGAAAAAAATAGCCGTTATAGGCGGCGGAGCCGCAGGAATGTGCGCGGCAGGCAAAGCGGCTTCTCTCGGAGCCGAGGTGACGCTTTTCGAAAAGAACAAACTGCTTGGCATGAAGCTCGGCATAACAGGAAAAGGCAGGTGCAACGTAACAAACAACTGCTCGCCGGAAACGTTTATCAAGAACATGACAAAAAACGGCAAATTCATGTTTTCATCGATAAATTCCTTTTCAGCCTCCGATACGATGGAGCTTTTCGAAAATTTGGGCGTGCCGCTCAAAACCGAAAGAGGAAACCGGGTTTTCCCTGTTTCCGATAAAGCACATGATATAGTTATGGCTCTCAAAAATTATGTCATCGACAACGGAGCGAAAATAATAAACGAAAAAGTTACCTCGCTTGTCCCCGATGAGAACGGTACGCGAATATCAGCAGTCGTCACGGACAAGCGCAAATATGATTTCGACGCGATAATAGTATGCACCGGGGGAGTTTCATATCCCGTCACGGGTTCTGACGGCGACGGTCTGCGCTTCGCCAAAGAACTCGGAATAAAAGTCGTAGAGCCGATACCGTCTCTTGTAGGACTTACGTCGAACGACACCTGCTGTCCCGAAATGCAGGGATTGGCTCTTAAAAACGTCGGTGTTTCCGTCATCGATACAACTTCTGAAAACAAAAAAATTTATGAAGATTTCGGTGAAATGCTGTTCACGCATTTCGGTGTCAGCGGTCCTACGATACTATCCGCCTCAGCGCATATGCGCCCCATGGAGAGCGGAAGATATGAGATACATATAGACCTCAAGCCGGCGCTTGACGCGGAAAAACTTGATAAGAGGATAGTTTCGGACTTCGAAAAATACAAAAACAAAGAATTTGCAAACGCCTTGCGCGACCTGCTGCCCTCGTCTATGATATTCCCCGCCGTCGAACGAACAGGAATACCGGCGGATAAAAAAGTCAACTCCATAACGCAGAAAGAGCGCCGTGTTCTCGTTTCCGTACTTAAAGACTTCAAGCTCACTGTAAGCGGAACAAGACCTATCGCAGAAGCGATAGTCACAAGCGGCGGCATATCCGTTTCCGAAATATCGCCGAACACCATGAAGGCAAAAAAATATGAAAATCTCTATTTTGCCGGCGAAGTCATAGATGTTGACGCTTACACGGGCGGATTCAATTTACAGATAGCATTCTCCACCGCAATGAAAGCCGCTGTTTCTGCAGCGGGCAACGACGAATAATACAAATAATTAAATAAATTGATTATAAAGAGGTATTTTTTATGATAAGCATAGCGATCGACGGGCCTTCCGGCGCTGGAAAAAGCACGGTTGCAAAGGCTCTTGCAAAAAAACTCGGTTACATATACGTCGACACGGGTGCGCTCTACCGCACTATCGCCCTCTTTGCGATACGAAAAGGCGCCGAACCGACAAATGAGGAACAGATATGCGCGCTCCTTCCTCAAATCAAGCTCGATGTAAAATATGTCGACGGAACGCAAAGAGTATTTTTGTGCGGCGAAGATGTATCGGACAAGATACGCACAAATGAAATATCAATGTGTGCCTCTAAAGTTTCGGCAATACCCGCAGTACGCGCTTTTCTTTTGGATCTTCAGCGAGATATGGCTAAAAACAACAACGTTATAATGGACGGACGAGATATCGGTACGGTGATACTTCCCGACGCAACCGTTAAATTCTTTATGAATGCAAGCGAAGACGCCAAGGCTCGCCGCAGACATAAGGAACTTCTTGCAAAAGGCGAAAAAATATCGCTTGAAGAAGTCAAAAAGACCATGGCGGAACGCGACAAAAACGATTCCGCAAGAAAGATCGCTCCCGCGGTTCCTGCGGCAGATGCGATACATCTGGACAACTCGGAATCTCTTGAAAAAACGATTGAAACAGCAATAAATATAATAATGGAGAAAATAATATGAATGCTTTGTACGCAGTGTTTTTGTTTTTTGTAAAAATCTTCTATTTCATCTGCTTTCCCATAAAATTTCATAACAAAGAAAACATACCCTCAAAAGATAAGCATTTTCTTATTTGTTCGAATCATGTAAGCGCTCACGATATCTGCATGGTAGCACTTAAAGTAAAAAAACAAGTGCATTTTATCACCAAGGAAGAGGTCGTAAAAAATCCTTTTATCAATTTTTTTGCGAAACGTCTCGGCGTCATTCCGATAAAGCGCGGAAAAGCGGATACAAAAGCTTTGAGAGAGGCTATCGATTATCTGCGTAAAGGCGAGGTCGTCTGCATATTTCCGCAGGGAACGCGAATCCGTGACAAAGCGCCTGAAGTAGGTCAGTTCCGAAACGGAGCAGGCATGATAGTAAGAGAAGCAAAATGCGACGTCCTGCCAATATACATCAGACCTAAAAAACACAGAACAAAATTTTTCAGAAAAGTCGATATTTACTACGGTGAAGTTATAAAATACAGTGAATTTGGATTTGAATCCGAAACAGACGCAGACGGCGGAAGATTTTCAAAGATAAGCGAAGCTTCAAAACTTATCGCAGAAAGAATATGCGCGCTTGAACCGGAAAAAAACAATGAAAGCGAATAAAAGACAATGGAAATAATCGTTGCAAAATACGCCGGTTTTTGCTTTGGAGTAGAACGAGCCGTAAACACGGTACTCGAAACGGCAAAAAATAACAAAGACAAAAAAATATATACGCTCGGACTGCTCATACACAATCCGATAATCATGGACACACTTCGCGGTCTCGGAGTAGAAGTCATAGAAGAAAATGAAGCGGAAGAAATAATTTCCTCTGCCACAGAAGATTCCATATTTGTAATAAGGGCTCACGGCATAAAAAAAGAGCTTGCCGAAAAGATCAAGGCAAGCTCTTCCGTACTGGTGGACTGCACCTGTCCTTTTGTCTCCAAAATACATGGGATAATGGACAAAAATACAAACGATAACACTGTAACGCTACTCTTCGGCACCGAAAACCACCCGGAAGTAATCGGCATAGCCAGCCACATAAACGGTGAATATCACATTTTTGACTCCTGCGAAGCGTTAAAAAGACTTTTTGGAACGTTTGATGACAAAAAAATAACCTCAAAAACGTTCGTTTTGGCATCGCAAACCACACAAAATCTCGCAGAATATAAAAAAAGTCAAGAATTTCTAAAAAAAGTATGTACAAATCCACTTATTTTTGATACAATATGCAGTGTTACGGAAAATCGTCAGTTAGAAGTGAACAAACTATCACGGCAATGCGACGCAGTTTTGATAATAGGCGGTAAAAACAGTTCAAATACAAAAAAACTGTTTGAGATAAGCCTCCGAAACAATCCGCGTACTTATTTTGTCGAACATTTCACAGACGTTCCGAAAAATATAACACAAGTGTCCAAATTGGGCATAGCTGCCGGAGCGTCCACGCCCGGTTACATGATTGAGGAGGTAAAAAAAATCATGAGCGAACAGGAAAATTTCGCACAGCTTCTTGATGAATCTTTCAAAACTTTAAATACAGGAGATAAAGTGTCCGGCATCGTAACATCTGTATCCAACACAGAAGTTCACGTTGACATCGGTTCCAAGGTAACAGGCGTTCTTACGCTTGAAAACGTAACGGACGATCCTACGGCAAAACTCGAAAACTTATTTAAAGTAGGCGACACCGTCGACGCCATCACAATAAGAGTAAGCGACATCGACGGAATTGCATTGCTTTCCAAAAAGAAAGTTGACGCGCAGAAAGACTGGCAGAAAGTCGTTGACGCATTCGAAAACGAAACGATACTCGAAGGCAGAATCACAGAAGCAGTTAAAGGCGGCGTTATCGCATATGCACTTTCCAACAGAATCTTTATCCCCGCATCCCAGACGATGGTCGCACGCGGCGGCGATCTCTCTTCACTCGTAGGCACGGTTCAGAGATTCAAACTCATCGAACTCTCTGAAGAAAGACATCACGTTGTAGGCTCCATCCGCAAAGTTGTTGCAGAAGAACGCAAAGCTGCTGAGGAAGCATTCTGGGCAAACGTTGAAGTTGACAAACACTATGTAGGTAAAGTAAAGAGCCTTACAAGTTACGGCGCTTTTGTAGATCTCGGCGGTGTAGATGGTATGGTACATACCTCTGAACTATCATGGACGAGAATCGCAAACCCCAAAGACGTTGTTTCTGTAGGCGACGAGATCGAAGTTTTCGTTAAAGCTTTCGACCGCGAAAAAGGCAGAGTTTCCCTCGGATACAAAACTGAAGAAACAAATCCCTGGAATGCGTTCACATCTCAATACTCCGTCGGCGATGTTGCAGACGTAACTATCGTTTCCATCATGCCTTTCGGTGCATTCGCACAGATAATCCCCGGTGTTGACGGTCTTATCCACATCTCTCAGATAGCGGATAAAAAACTTGCAACTCCCGCTGAAGTTCTCAAAAAAGGCGATGTTGTAAAAGCTAAGATCCTCGAGATAGACACTGAAAACAAAAAAATCAGCCTTTCTGTACGTGCTCTTCTCAACGAAGAAAACGAAGCAGAAGTTGCTGAAGAAACAACTGCTGACGCAGAATAAAATAAAAAGGGGCTGTCTCAAATGCAAATTTTAGAGCATTTGAGGCAGCTCTTTCTGTATGATTTGAGCCAAAAGGAAGCAGAGAAAGAAAAAACCTCAAAA
>CASGAQ010000017.1 GCA_949299535.1 uncultured Eubacteriales bacterium
AATGAGCGACTGCATACCGCTTGACGCTCCCGGAAAATATATGGCGCTGTTCCATGACGAGGGCGCTCACCGCTCCGGCGACGAGGGTGACTGGTACCTTTTCTACCGCTATACAAGCGAGGGCAAAAAGAAGATAGTTCGTTATCTCCGCAAAAAAGGCGAGGACGGCAGTTACGGCGAACCAATAGTTACATATGTCAGCGGAGATAAAGATGTTCCCGATGAAAACGGAGAGCTTATATACGAAACAAAGGCCAACGGCAAGCCGATGAAAGATTTTCACCTTAACAAAGTAATAAGCTACGACGGCGGCATGACTTGGAGCCAGCCTCAAACGATCTATCGAAACGACAAGATAAATCTTTGCGAACCCGGTGCGATAAGACTTGACGACGGCAGTATCGCAGTTCTGCTGAGAGAGAATGCGCGCGTTAAAAATTCATACATCATGTTCAGCTACGACGAAGGCGCAACATTTACAGAGCCGGCCGAATTGCCTGACTGCCTGACGGGCGACCGTCACACCTGCCGCAGACTGAACGACGGCAGGATAGCCATCACTTTCCGCGATATGGGACTCAACAGCAAAACCGTCGGCGACTGGGTAATGTGGATAGGCACCGACGACGACCTCAGAAACCGCTCCGGAGGACAGTACCGTTTCCGCCTTAAAAAGAATTACCCCGACGGCTGGGTAGGCGATTGCGGATATCCCGGATTGCAGGTGCTTGAAGACGACACACTGGTAGCGATAACATACGGTCACTGGGAAGACCCCGCCGACAAAAAGAACAAACCTTATATTCTGGAAGTTCGCTTGAACCTCAACGAATTTGACTGATCAAAAAAGTCGAATCGATTTTCAAAAAACATATGCCTCATATAATCAGCCGAAATATTTTTTAAGTATAAAGCATACGGAGAGGATACGCACAAGATGTGCAT
Source organism: uncultured Eubacteriales bacterium (assembly GCA_949299535.1). GTDB lineage: Bacteria > Bacillota > Clostridia > Oscillospirales > CAG-272 > UMGS731. The sequence continues at coordinate 946 of CASGAQ010000017.1, forward strand.
ATCCTCTCCGTATTTTCTATTATATCGCAATATATTTACCGAAGTGCAGGTCAAAGAGATCACATAACGGTGTCGGCGAGAGCTTCCGCCGCCCTTGCCGCAATAAAATAGGCATATAAATATTGTCTGCCGCCGATAGTGCTCTGTTCCATTTCCGATATGTCCATTTCATACTCGCCGTCATCCGAAAGCGCCTGCTTGAGATCCGCCTCATAATCCTCGTATGAATATTCAACTTCAAACATATCCGCCAATGCATTGTTTATGATTATATAATCCAAAGTCGTCTCTATAAGTCCCTCGCGGAAAGTGTCGAACGGCTCGTACTCCTCCATACCGAACACATCTTTCTGCATATACTGTATAATGTATTCTTCACTTACATTTTCAAGACGCTCTTCCAGATAATCCGTATAATATTCAATATATGAGTCGAGCATTTGATCTATCTCTTCCTCTATCATTTTATATCCGCCTTTGGGATAGGAGGTCACTTTTGACGACTCCATGATATCATTATAAAGATAGTCCACGGCAAAAATGCGAAGTCTTAAATATTCTTTCATGCTCCAAACATCGTCAAAATGCTCAAATTCATCAAACTTTCCGTCTGTTTCACATATTTTTACTATATTTACGTTAAAATCGACTGTCTTTCCGTTCGCGGCGTAAAGCACGCTGTCGACAGTAAAAGCCTCGCTGTCAAAATTCACGGAGAATGAAGCCGAACCGAGTTTCTGTCCCTCCAGCCGCTCATCAAAACCGGGGAAAAGAGTGTTGTCTCCGACAAAAAGGAAAACATCGTCATCAGAGTATAAGGTTTTTCCCAAGCTTACCGCGCTTACGGAAAGAAAGACGGCGTCGCCTCTTTCGACAGTATCTTTATTTGAATCTTCCGTGAAATATTCGCGGCAGTCGTCGATTATTTTTCCGTCGTTGAAAAGCGGAGGCGCATATGACACGGGAGTGATGACAAATCTCATTGTCTTGCCTGCAATATCAGCGTTTTCACAATCTTCGGCAATATTCATCGTAAATGAGAACGCTTTGCCGACATAGATAAGACGCGTGCTTACGGCGTCGTCTTCGGAAGAAGCGACATTTGCCATAAGACATCTGTCAAACTCACGGTTCTCTTCATTTTGAAGCACATAATAGTTCTTAACCGGCTCCTCAAGAGTTTCGCGGCAGTATTCTTCATACCTCTCAAACTCGTTTCCGTTTTTAACATAAGCAGTCACATAAAAATCCATGGAATAACCGCTGCGGAGCACAAAACTCTTTCCAGTTTCCTTTTTCGCTTCTTCCCTTTCTTTTTCATATTCTCCGAGGATCGTTTCATAACTGTATTTGCCGATATCCGGGATTTCAACATAAGAAGAAAGGTCGGCAGCCGTAAAGTCATACTCTTTAGTCTGACCGCAGCCCGCCGTACATAAAACGACTGCGGCAAGAGAGACAGCCGACGCTTTTTTGAGCTTATCTTTTAAGTTTTCAAACATATTAAACATCTGCTTTCGTCAATAATATTTTAAGAAGCGTAGCTGTCCGCGATATATTCCGCAAAAGGCACGCCCGTTACCATTCCGGCATATTTCACGCCGAGAATGGGAGAAATAAAATTGGTGTAGAATATGCACGCCTCGTCGCCGTTTGCATAAAGCGACTCAAGCGCCTCGCTGCGGGAGGAAAAATCTCCGGACTCTATATAATCTTCCAAAGATTTTTCATAACGCGCATAAAGCTCGTCGAGCACGCCGAGGTCATCTGCAAGATAATATGTCACGAGAAGTTCGCGCACAAGGGTTTCAACATGGCTTTTAAGCAGGTCGTCAAGGTAATCTTCCATCGTTTCAAAACCGGTTATGCCGTATGAGGAAAGCGCGGTATCGTCGCCGAAAGTATCGGCAAATGAAGCGGCGCTTTCCCTAAATTCCGTTTCCCACGTCGCGTCCTCAAGTTTTGTGTAAACGCTTATGAGCTTTTCGGGATAGGAGAGAACTTCCGCATTCTCCGTAGCTATGACTGTAAGTCCGTCGCTGTATACCGCATAGCACCATATGCGAAGTTCCTCACGCAAATCAAAAGCGCTGTCATATCCTATTTTCTTTATCGCTTCATCGGCATCATCTCTTTTAAATACGGCTTTGACAGTAAAATCGGTCGTAACTTCCCCGAAATCTTCAGAAAAAGTATCGCCCTCGGCGTATCCTTCAAAATATTCGACATATTCGCCATCCACCTCAAGGCAGAGGTCTTTGAACTCGTCTTTGGTACCGTCTTTATATTTATCCGTGCAGTCATAGATTATTATATCGCCTGCCTCTATTTTTTCACTGCTCTTTTCCGTGATTCCCGCAACGGTCCTGCAGAACCAATCCGAAACAACGGTAACGGAGTTATCAGAGCCGTTGTACAGATAAATATATCTTGCGACATAATCCGTAACTTTTATCGTAAAGCGAAGCGTTTTGCCCGCGTATTCTCCGTAGGCCTCGATTTCGGGGAGCGTTAAATTGAATTCGGTTTCCGAATCCCTCGTCAAATAATAAGAGCCGTAATCGTCTTCGCTTCCCGCTTGGGATAAAGCCTTGTCAAAGAAGAGATTGTCCTTGTTCGAATACGGACGGTAACCTATCACCTTGGAATATTCATCGGGAAGCTCTATTTGAGTATACTCTGTCGTTCCGTCCTTTTCGGTTACAAGTTCCGCCGAGAGCGTAAAGTCAAGCGTGGAGCCTTCTTCTATATAAACGGAAGTTCCGAAATATGTTTCCGTAATGCTTACCCTGAAAACGTCGTATCCCGATTTCAGCGGCTCGCGCAATTCATCGTAATTCATACTTTCTATCGTTTCGACATCAACGTATGCGGAAAGATCTTCTTTCATAAGAAAATCGATGGGCGAAAATTTACGTGCGGTAAATATTATTACGAGCGGCACTATGATCAGCGCTGCTGCCAAAACCGCGGTGATAGTTATTATAACGGCTTTTTTTGTATTTTTCTTTGCGTTATCCATTTTTTCCTCCGTTTTTAGGATAAGTTTGAGTTTTTTGAAAAGTTTTCTAGAAAAGCGACGACATCGCCGTGCGCCGAACATCTGTCAAGCTGTTTTATTTTATCATATAAGGCGCAAAAAATCCATAATCGGAAATCAAAGTTTACCGAATGTTATAAATTTCCGCTCAAAACCGCGTCTTTTTCCTCTTTTTCGGCAAATTTGCGGCGCAGAAGTTCAAGCGAACGGTTGAGTTTTTGCGTATCTATGCTTCCGTCCGCAGCAAGAACGGGGCTTTCCAGAGTGACAGTACCATCATACCTCGGCATACGCGCAAGCAGTGAATCTATATCCACACGTCCCTCGCCCGGGTGAAGTATCGGGCGCAAAAGTCCCCAACGCTCCGTATTGCCTAAAAAAGAGCTTACATGGATATGTTTTACATCGCGCCAGAATGCAGGAGAAAAAATTCTGTCATGTTCTGCGTGAAACTCGCCGAAGCGCGTGTCGTATATGAATTTGACATCGTGATAATTCTTGCGCGCCAAAAGCCAGTTACATACCGGTCCGTGATACTTCGCGGGAATGTTTTCTATAAGGAGTTCTATTCCGGCGTCCTCGCACTCGCGGTAAAACTCAGGAAGATATTTGACGGAATAATCTACAAAAAGGTCGGAATTAGGTCCTCCCCAAAGGTGCAGAACCGCTTTTTTTGCGCCGATACGCTTTGCAGCTTCCACATTCTGAGAAAAATCGCGTCTTGCCTGCAAGACCGCGTCGGCGGTATTTTCCGCAAAAAGTATGCCTATTCCCTTCGCAAAATGAATAACGGGAAAATCTATCCCGAAAGAGGCTATCTGCCTGATGATATCGTCAAGGTCATCGTGCCATGCGGTAAGTATAAGCAACTCAAATCCGCTGCAATCTATCTCTTTTGCTTTTTCTTTTATTATGTTATGGTCGAACCCGTTCGCCATACCTATAAATGTGCCGGTAGAGGCATATATCTCATTTTTCACTTCATTGACCTTTCAATCGTAATATCTAACGTTGGCAATAACCTTTCCGAGTATGTAAAGATCTTTTGTTATTATGGGTTTCATCGTTTTGTTTTCCGGCTGAAGTCGGAAATGTCCGTTTTCACGGTAGAAAGTCTTTACCGTCGCTTCGTCCTCCACGAGCGCGACGGCGATATCGCCGTTTTCAACATATGATGTGCGGCATACGATAACGTAATCGCCGTCCATTATACCTGCCTCTATCATGCTCTCGCCTTTTACTCTAAGCGCAAAAAGCTCCCCCAAAAGGCGCTTATCGCCAGCAGAAAAATCTATATATCCTTCTATATTCTGCTCCGCCAAAACGGGAAGCCCCGCGGCGACCTGTCCGAGTATCGGTATGCGCGTCTTGCTTCTGCCGCCTGCGGGGGCGTCGTCGCCTAATGTGAGCGTGCGGCTCTTGCCCTCCTCCTTGCGGATATAACCCTTCTCTTCAAGACGGCTTATGTAAGAATGTACCGTAGACGTGCTTTTTATCCCGAGGTTGTCGCGGATATCACGCACGGACGGAGAATATCCGTTTTGCTCTATCGTGGCGCAGATAAAATCGTACACCTCTTTTTCGCGGCGGGTGAGTGATTGCATAATTATTCCTTTCACGGCAAACAACACCGATTTCATTTATTCTTGATATTATTGTAGCATAAAATTGCGTAAAAATCAAACTTTTGTTCTTGTTTTTTAAAAATTTAAACTTTTTTCTTCCGCCCGCATATCATGTTATCGATACACAAAAACAAAAAAAACAGTTCCGACTTGTTTTTACCGAAAGGATACTGACATGAAGTATATCGATATCTCAGAAACAACAGTAACAGACAGCGTTTTTGCCAAAACAAACAATTTGGCTGAAAAATACCCTTACATTGAAAAAAATGTTTTCGGCTCGTCTGTCAGAGGCAAGCCTCTTGAATACATAAAAATAGGCAAGGGAAAAAAAGCCTCTCTGTTCGTAGGCGCACACCATGCTATGGAATATATAACGTCATTTCTGCTTTTGGAGTTTGCCGAAGTCTTTCTCGGCGCCGCGGAGAGCGGAGAAAAAATAGGCGTTTTCGCGCCGAAAGAAATATTTGAGAAAAGAAGCGTCTATATCGTTCCCATGCTCAATCCCGACGGAATAGATATAGAACAAGGAGTCGTGAAACCGACGCAAGACCTTATCGACATGAACAAAGGAAGCACGGATTTTTCTCGCTGGCAGGCTAACGCACGCGGCGTAGACCTTAATCACAATTACGACGCGGGATTTTGGAGCGCGCGCGAGCTAGAGGGCGAATACGGAGTTTGCGGTCCGGGTCCCACAAGGTTTTCAGGACCATATCCCGAGAGCGAGCCTGAGAGCGCTGCGCTCTGCCGTCTTACGCGCTTGCTCGGAGAAAGGCTCTGCACCGTTATCGCTCTGCACACGCAGGGAGAGGAGATATACTGGGACTACGGCGGCGCGGGCACGCGCGACTCTCTGCCGCTGGCAAAAAGATTTGCCGACCTTTCCGGATACAAAGTAAGCTCGCCGTGCGGCATAGCCTCATTCGGCGGATTCAAAGACTACACCCTATCAAAGCTGGGTATCACGTCCTTTACGATAGAATGCGGCATGGGCGAAAACCCTCTGCCGCATTCGGATTTCTATTCTATTTACAAAAAGATCGAAATGCTTTTGTTCTGTGCCGCTTCTTTTTGAAGATAATACTTGAAACATTAAAAGAAAAAATGTATAATATAGTTAATGTCGAAACGGGGATCAATCTTCAAGATATTTACGTAGCAAGCTTGCCAACAACTCGTCCCTGTCTATTTTTCTCATGATGGAACGCGCACCCTTATAGTTGGTTATATACGTCGGGTCCTCGGAAAGTATGTACCCTACGATCTGATTTATCGGGTTGTACCCCTTCTCCGAAAGCGCGCTGTACACGGTTTTTATGGTTTGGCGAAGCTCCTCTTCGCTTTCTGCTTCGGAGCTAAACGCGGCGTTTTGTTCCTTAATTTCAAATTCAGACATTTTTCAAACATTCCTTTCGAAAAAAAATACGCGTTTACTTTCAGACGATCAAATATATGTTTATTTTACACCCTACCCAAAAAATTTTCAACACATTATTTTAAATCTTTAAAAAATATTAAAATTTTATACTAAGAAGGAACGGAAATCATGGAGATATCACGCAAAAAAATCACCGGCGCCGAAATCAGCGAAAAGGAAAAAACTCTCGCCTCTCAGATACGCGCGCTCACGGAAAGCTTCTCAGAAGTGTTCGGCGAAATAGGTTATGAACTTGAAACCGAGTTTTCAAGAGACAATGAAAACCTCGAAACGGAAAAAGCAAAGCTTTTGAACGACTCCTCCATCGAAGAGGAGGCAGAATATTCCGATGGCTATATCAGCAGCGCGAAAATAACAGTAAAACACGTGAAAACCGAAGAACAGCTTGCCGCCGAAGCCGAAGAAGAAGCAGAAAAAGCAGAAGCGGAGGAGGCTTTGAAACTGGACGCCAACGGAAACGAGCTTTCCGAAGAAATGATTCAGGCGGAAAACGACAGAACGCTTGAAAAAGCTAAAAGAGAACTTGAAAGAAGCGTTGCTTTTACAAGTATGTTTCTCGTCCGCGTATACAAAACTTTCTGGAAAGAAACAGTAAGTATCAGCGAAAACACAGACGAAATGAAAGCTGACCTTGAAGAATTTCTTTCAGTTCTCAAAGAAAAATCGCAGAAAGCAGAAGAATAATGGCAAAAGAATACACATGGACAATAAACGGAAAGGAAATATCCTGTCAGGAATCCGGAAATAAGTTCTTTATATACGAAGGCGACGATTTTGTTGCGACGGTATATAAAAAAACATTCGGCATAACAGATGAAGAAGTCACGGTTTGCGGCGTCCCCTGCCGGTTCGTCGTTATAAACGAAAAGCCGGACATAGCTGTCGACGGTATTTTTCTGGGTTCCCGAAAAAGCTATTCGGAACAGGCAAAAGAACAGCGGCGCCGCGCTCGCTTATTTGCTGTGGCAGAGATAATATTCGGACTTATCGCGTTTGCGGCATCGATCATACTGTCCGTCACAAAAACAACCGTCATCTATACGCCGTTTCTCGGCGCTGTCGCCGCAGTTTCTTGCATTTACGGCATATTTGAACTTATTTCAAGCAGAAAAAAATAAAACAATGCAGCTCATGCTGCGTTCAGTTTGCTGACAAAGGTAATGGGTGGCAAAATGACGAAAAGTTTTCGTCCGCCTTTTTCAAAAGGCGGCGCGGTCGAGAGTCGTAACCCTCGTCGCCGACCGCAGTCGGCGAAATTCCCTTCCGGCGATTTCTTTTTTGCCAAGCTTTTTCTTTGCGCCTGCATGGTCAAAGAAAAAGCGGGTGTCTGATTTGTACAACTTGCCGTGGGACAGTTTTTTCAACCGGGTTTGTCAGTAGCAGTAGCCTGAATGCAGCTCATGCTGCGTTTTTTATTTATTGCAGGATAAAGCTTTTGCTTGTTTTGGCAAAGAATCCTTGCCACGAACGCAAAACGGTGTTATAATATATAAATAAACTGATATTTCAAAGAAAAAACTCTGACGAACGGTAACTTAGATATTATGATAAAAAACGAACTGACGCAAACAGACCTCAAAACACACGATTTTTACTTCGAACTTCCGGAAGAGCTCATTTCTCAGCACGCATACGAAAAGCGCGACGAAGCGCGTCTTATGGTGCTTGACCGAGAAACAAAAACGATAGAACACCGTATTTTCCGCGATATCACGGATTATCTGCGTCCGGGAGACGTGCTTGTCATAAATGATTCCAAAGTCATACCGGCGCGCATATACGGCAAAAAAGTAAGCTTTGGAGAAGCAAACGTCGAATTTGTGCTTTTGCGACAAAAGGAACTTGACACATGGGAAGTCTTGGCGCGTCCCGGCAAGCGCCTGCGCGAAGGCACTCAAGTCGTTTTCGGAGACGGAAAACTGCGCGCGACCGTGCTCTCCTGCGAAGATGACGGCTGCCGTATCGTAAAGTTCGATTATGATAAGACAGGCGGCGCCACTCTCTACTCAATACTCGACGAGATAGGCAAAATGCCGCTTCCACCGTATATCACAGCGGAACTAAAAAACAACAGCGATTACCAAACTGTATATGCCCGAGAAGAAGGCTCCGCGGCGGCTCCGACGGCGGGACTTCACTTTACCGAAGAACTGCTTGACAAAATCCGCGGCATGGGAGTCGATATCGCCCCCGTCATGCTCCATGTGGGACTCGGCACATTCCGCCCCGTAAAGGAAGAGGAGATACGGAACCATGTCATGCACAGTGAATTTTTCACAGTTTCCGAAGAATCCGCCTCAAAGATAAATGCCGCGCGTGCACGCGGAGGAAGAATAATCGCCGTAGGCACGACGTCATGCAGAACTCTCGAAAGCGCTTCTCTTGACGACGGCACCGTTCAGGCTATGAGCGCTGATACGGGAATATTTATCTATCCCGGATACAAATTCAAAGCCGTGGATATGCTCATCACAAACTTCCACCTGCCTGAAAGCACGCTCATAATGCTCGTCTCCGCGCTTGCCGGAAAAGATTTCGTCATGAGCGCTTATGCAAAGGCGATAGAAGAAAAATATAAATTCTTTTCCTTCGGCGACGCTATGCTCATAAAATAAAAGCACGCATACCGCGGGCATTGCCGACAAACGCCGAGAAATTTACAAAAGCACAAAAGTTTTTTCGCCGCGCAGAGCCGGCAGAAAGCGAGAACTATGAAAAACGAACTCATTTCCGTCGCCGGACCGACGGCAAGCGGAAAAAGCGACCTTGCCCTTTTTCTTGCGGAAAAATTCGGCGGCGAGATAATATCATTTGACTCCATGCAGATATACCGCGGCATGGATATAGGCACGGCAAAGCCGACAAAGGAAGAACTTGCACGCGTCAGACACCATATGATAGACATTGCAGACCCGACAGAGAACTTTTCCGTAGCGGATTTCACCGCAAAGGCAAAAGAATGTATCTCAGATGTGCAAAAACGAGGCAAAAAGCCCATTCTCTGCGGAGGAACCGGGCTTTATCTTGATTCGCTGCTTTTCGGAACAGAGTTCGGAGAGCTTGAAGCAAATGACAAACTGCGAGAAGAACTTGCGGCATTTGCAGAGGAAAACGGCAACGCCGCACTCCACGCAATTCTCGCGGAAAAGGATCCCGACGCCGCAGAAAAAATACATATGAACAACGTAAAGCGCGTCATAAGAGCGTTGGAAATAATAGAATCAAGCGGAATGACAAAAACCGAGTGGGACAAAAAAGCACGTGAAAACTCCGTTTCCATACCGTGCATAATGATTGCGCTCAACTACCGCGACAGAGCGAAGCTCTATGAGCGCATAGACGCGCGCGTAGATATAATGATGGCAAACGGACTTTTCGAAGAAGTAAAAGAGCTTTGCGAAAAAGGTTTGCTCAAGGAAGGAACCACGGCTTTCGACGCCATAGGATACAAAGAAACGATGGCATGCATTCGTGGAGAATATTCCCTTTCCGAAGCAGCGGAAAAAATAAAACTCGCAACTCGCCGTTACGCAAAGCGACAGCTCACATGGTTTCTCAGAAACAAGGATATAAATTGGCTTTATCCGGACGACTATACGACAAAAGAGGCGCTTTACGCCGCCGCGGAACAACTTATTGCGGAGAAAAGACAAGATGGCTGAGTCAAAGAAAAAAATAAAGATAATATTGTCCGCGCTTCTTTGTCTTTTGTTCCTTATATATATAATATATCATATAGCCTGCTCATTCCGCGAAAAAACCGAGCTTTTTCTTGTCACACGAGTGACGGAGGAACATACTCTCGACGTTTCAGGATATATTTTCCGTGACGAAACGGTGATATACTCAGGCACGGGCGGTATTTGCACAGACACAAGAGAAAACGGGGAAAAAGTCGCCAAAGACAGCGTAGTGGCAAAAACATATTTCACAGACAGCGACGAACTTAAAAAAAAGATAGACGAACTGAATTATAAAATACACATCTTGGAGGAAAGCTGTGTTTCCGAAACGGACAATCTCGAATCCATCGATTCGCAGATAACGCTCCTGCGTGCCGAAATAGCGAAAAAAAGCGCCGACGGAAATGTTTCTTTCACGGAAAAAGCGGAAAAAGAACTTCTCATTCTTCTGCACAAGCGCGAACTTATAGAAAACAACGATAAAAATCACGGCGATATTCTTAACAATCTGCGCGAAGAACGCACATTGCTGCTCTCATCTATCTCGTCATACGGCAGAGATATAACCGCCGACGTATCCGGATATTATTATTCGTACACAGACGGATACGAGAACGTTTTCACAGCTCAGGCGGCGGAAAACATCACCCCTGAATCTTTCGATTCTCTGATGAAAACAAGCGCCGAGCCGGTTTCAGGCGCCGTCGGCAAAATAGCTTCGGATATCAAGTGGTATTTTGTTTTCAAGACATCAACCGAGCAGGCTGTCGAGATAACAGAGGACAAATATTACGAATTTACATTTACCGACAACGCTCATGACGAAAAAATGAGCCTTTTCGCGGAAAATAAGATAATTGACCATGCTTCAGGCGAAGCATTGCTCGTATTTTCATGCACGTCCGTACCGAATGACTTCGACTTTTCCCGCAATCAGCGCGCTCAGATAACGATATCGGAAACAAGCGGACTTCGTGTTCCGTCCTCGTCCGTCCGCGTGATAGATGGACAGACGAGCGTATATATCATGAAGAAAGGCGTTTGCCGTATACGACACGTCGATATCATCTTTGAAAAAGACGGATATTGCATTGTATCCGAGCCTCAAAACGCCGATGATATATCCGTATATGACCGTATAGTCATAGGCGAAAAGGAACTTTACGACGGCAAAGTTATAGGTTATTGATCAAAATTTTGTAAAGAAGGCGAAAAATTATGGCAGAAAACTTCGACCTTATAGAAAAAAACATAAAAGATATTCAGAAACAAATTGAATCCTACCCAAACGCTCACCTTATGGCGGCGATAAAAACGAGAAGCGATGAAGAAATACGCAAAGCTTATGAATGCGGCATACGATACTTCGGAGAAAACCGCGTTCAGGAACTTCTCGCTCACTACGAATGCGTGCGTTCCCTGCCCGGCGCAAAGCTGCATATGATAGGAACGCTTCAGACAAACAAAGTAAAATACATTATTGATAAAGTGGACATGATAGAATCATTGTCAAGTCTTTCTCTGGCAAAAGAAATAGACCGCCGCGCCGCCCGCGCGGGAGTCAAAATGCCGGTGCTTATCGAAATAAATATCGGCAAAGAACCTCAAAAGGACGGTATCATGCCGGAAGAACTGCCGTCATTCCTTGAAGATATCAAGAATTTCGAAAATATACTCCCCAAAGGGCTTATGACTATTGCTCCCGTAATGGAAAACGAGAGCGATTACGCCCCTTATTTTACGGAGATGAACCGACTAAAAGACGATATCTTTGCCGTATACTTTCCGAATGAGCGTCCTCTCCTCTCCATGGGAATGAGCGCAAACTTCCGTGAAGCGCTTAAATTCGGTTCGGATTTTGTGCGTATCGGCACAGGTATCTTCGGTCCTCGACACTACACGACAAAAAATGATACGCATGAATAAAATTTTCAAAAAATATAAAAAAATAATTGCATTGCACATATATCTTATGATATAATCAAATTATATTATTAAAATTGATATTTATGCACGTTACATGTTAAAGAGAAAAAAAGATTATAAAAACTCGGAGGTTATAAATGAGCATATTCGATTCACTCAAAAGAAATATAATGGGAGAAAGCATTGAAGAAGGTTCCGATGACACACTCTATCCCATCGAAAGCGAAATGGACGATTTAAACGTTACACGCACACAGCCCGCAACGCGCGAACCCATCGGCACAGGCTCCGCAATCGAACTTAAAGTAGTTAAACCGGAACGCTACGCAAACGTTAAACAGATCGCGGATCATCTTCTCAACCACCGCACAGTCGTACTCAACCTTGAAGCAACTAACAAGGAGACCGCAAAAAGACTTCTCGATTTCCTTTCCGGCGTCGCTTATTCCATCGACGGTCAGCTGAAAAGAGTTGCAAGCAATACTTTCGTTATTACTCCCTGCAATGTAGATGTTTCCGGCGATCAGATGCGTCCCGCTTCCGCGACTGACGATTCTCAGAACAAATTCACAACAACTTACGGTCTTTCTTCCGGTTCTGAAGAAAATATCGAAACAGCTCCGTCAAGCGATACCATCTTTTGATCTTACATAAAATACACAAAACTTTTATACTTTTTCAACTATTCAACGGGGCGCAAGTCCCGTTGGGTTTTTATAAAGCGAAAAATTGCGGATCCTTCGGTTTTTCGTCATTTTTTCTCATGTAAAGTCACATCTCAAGAAGACTGTGACAATGTATATTTTTATGGAGGAGCGTGTGGATACACTGATTTATCTGCTGTTAAGCATTTGTTCGATTCTTATCTCGGTAATTATACTCTTGTTGTCGATAAGAGCAATACTTTCCTGGTTTCCCGGCATAGGCGGCGGCTTTGCGGATACAATTCGCGCCATTACAGAACCGTTTCTTCTGCCGGTGAGAAAGTTTTTTACAAAAATCGGTCTTTCTTCCATGCTTGCGCCGTTAGATTTTTCTTTTCTCATAACATATATCCTGCTTGCCGCAATACAAATAATCATAAACAGCTATCTTTGATATATAAAATCAATTCAATAAGAAGGACGTTTGCACTATGTCGGTAATAACACCAAAAGACCTCTCGGGAAATCGTTTTTCGACTTCTTTTAAGGGATATAATAAGGCAGAGGTCGACGAATATATAAATAAGGTTCTGAAAAATTACTCATTCCTTTATCGCCGCTGCGCCGAACTGGAAGAGCAGACAGCCGTCGCAAAACTGCGTCTTGAAAATGTCGACAAACGGGAAAAAGCGGCAAAAAAGACGCTCGACGACGCAAAGGAAAAAAGCGAAAAAATGATAGCGGAAGCATATGCCCGTGCGGACGAGATCCTTGTCGCAATAAAAAAGAATTGCGACTCTGTTCTGCGAGATTTCCGCGACAAAGTAGACACACAAAAAGACGCTCTCGCCGAAATGAATGCCAGAGTCGAACTTTTCAAAAACGACCTGTTTACAAAATACAAACAGCATATAGAACTTCTGGAAAAACTCTCGCCCGCTTTTGATTACGAAGAAGAACTCAGCGCAAACGAATATGTGGCGCGCGTCATCGCAGAACTGAAGCACGAGATAACTGCGGAATATGATATTGCCGTCGGATACGACGACGGTTCGGAACACGACGTTATGTACGACGGAAGGGACGAACTTCCCACAGAAGAAGAGATCAGTGCATTCATCAACGATCTTACGAAAAAGAACATTATTGATGAACACGACGATACGCAAAATGAATCAGGTCGAGAACAAAAGGCAGCGTCGGAAGACGAAGCCGAAAACAAATATACAAGGGAACTCGCCGAAAAAGAGGAAGAAAAGACCGTTTCCCCGAATATCTCAGCGACGGACGCACAGTTGGATTCCGAAACCAAACTTGAAAAAATGCCCATAAGCGAGGACGAAGTCGCACAGAAAACGACTTCCCAGTCCCACATACGCTCCACAAAAAAACGCAAGAAGCAGCTTGCGACAGTGCTTGAAATGCTCCGCGAATATGATGAGCAAGACGTGCTCGATATTCCCAAGATCGAAACGCAGTTCATGCTCGATCTGGACAGCGCTACCGACTCTCTCGTGGAAATAAAACACAACAAACAGCAATGATACGGAGATAATATGTTTCTTTGGATAATAATCATAGCCATTTCTGTAATTCTGGATCAGGTTACAAAACTTATCACCATAGCCTGCCTTGATGTCGGGGAATCCGTTACGGTGATACCCGGAATAATAAATTTCACTCATATCAAAAATACCGGCGCGGCATGGGGAATGTTCAGCGACTCAAGATGGGTATTCCTTATAATTTCCGCCGCCGCCATAATATTGCTACCCATACTTTTATACAAATACCGCCGTATGCATTTTCTTTTCGGGTTCTCCCTTTCGCTCATCATAGGCGGTGCCGTCGGCAATATGATAGACAGGCTTTTCGCCGAAAACGGAGCCGTTACGGACTTTATTCAGTTTGCATTCATCGATTTTCCCGTTTTCAACGTCGCGGATATATGCGTCTGCGTCGGCGCGGTGATGATGTTTATTTACCTCGCTTTTATCGACAACACGTTGTTTCCGGACGAAAAAAAGAAAAAGACCTCCCCAAAAGCAGAAACGGAGAATGTATCAGCCTCCGCAGACGAAATACAAGAAGAAAAAAACGGATCTGTGTCTGTGACTGACTCAAAAAAAGAAAACGGAGAAAACGAAAATGACCGACATTGAAGTTTTTGACGACGATATAGGCAAAAGACTTGACGTTTTTCTTTCTGAACGTGAAGATATAACGCGCGCTTTCGCTCAAAAGCTCATCGAAGAAGGAAACGTTCTTATATGCGGAGAACCGAAAAGCAAAAATTATAAAATAAGAAAAAACGACTCTGTGTGCGTCGAATACCCGCCGCCTCAAAACTGCGACGCCGTGCCGGAAGACATTCCGATAGATATCGTTTACGAGGACGATGATATCATCGTCGTAAATAAGGCGCGCGGCATGGTCGTTCATCCTGCGGCGGGGAACTATTCCGGCACTCTCGTAAATGCGCTCATGTTTCACAGAGCCGATTCACTTTCCGACATAGGCGGGATAATCCGCCCCGGTATCGTCCATCGAATAGACAAAGACACAAGCGGACTTTTGGTCGTTGCAAAAAACAACGACGCACATCTTTCCCTTTCGGAGCAAATAAAAGAACATAAAGTTTCCCGCATATATCATGCCATCGCAATAGGAAGGATAAAAGAAGACTTGACGCTTGACTATCCGATAGGCAGAAGTTCCGCAGACAGAAAGAAAATGGCGGTTACGGACAAAAACTCCAAAAACGCCGTCACTCATGTCGAGATACTGGAAAATTTTGCTGATACTACTTATATAAAATGCATTTTGGAAACAGGCAGAACGCATCAGATACGCGTACATCTTTCATATATAGGTCATCCGCTGCTTGGCGACGAAGTATACGGCAGTACAAGGTCAGTACAAAATCGAAAATATATGCGCGACTCCGGACAATGCCTTCACGCGGCAGAGCTCGAACTGACTCATCCGCGCACCGGCGAGAGAATGAAGTTTTCATGTCCTCTGCCTGAATATTTTTCCGACGTGCTTGAAATATTAAGACGAAAAAACGAGGTTTGACAGCAAAATGAAAAAATTTGAAAACATATACATAGCTTCCGACGTAGACGGTACATTTCTTCATAAGAACGCCATAGAGCGCAATCTGGAAAAAATAAATTATTTTACCGAGAACGGCGGTCATTTCGCATTCGCCACGGGAAGAAACATCTATGAGACAGACGGAGCTATCCCGTATTGGCGCAGGATATGCAATCTTCCCTGCGCGCTCTGCAACGGCAGTATGCTGTACGACGCCGAAAACGAACAAATAATAAACCCGCAGTATCTGCTTCCGGAAGAAAAAGCGGCTGATATCCTGCGTACCATCAATGAAAGATTCTCGGATTTCGTAAGCGTGCGCGCCACGACGCCAAACGGATATGTCTTCTGCGAGGAAGACGCCATAACAATGAAAAACTTTACGGCAAACGGCTGTATCAAAATTTCCACAGTCGTGCCGCGCGACCGTCTTGACGGTAAAAACTATTTCAAGATAGTTGCCGAAATGAGCGACGACCTTCTGTGGGGCGTGCTTGAAGAACTGAACAAAACATATTCGGATACTTTTGTGCTTACACGTTCTGCGCCGAG
This sequence comes from uncultured Eubacteriales bacterium, assembly GCA_949299535.1. Classification (GTDB taxonomy): domain Bacteria; phylum Bacillota; class Clostridia; order Oscillospirales; family CAG-272; genus UMGS731. The sequence goes on from CASGAQ010000017.1 coordinate 16,956, forward strand.
ACTTATTGAAATATTGCCGAAAGGAATATCAAAAGCCTTTCAAATAAACTATCTGAAAGAAAAAATAAAAAAAGAAAATCCTGACGCATGTTTTTGGTGTATAGGCGACTTCGACAACGACGTTGATATGCTGCTTTCCGCAGACGTAGCGGTCTGCCCTGAAAACGCGACCGATAGAATAAAATCCATTGCAAAAATAATCACATGCAACTGCCGCGACGGAGCTGTTGCCGAAATGATAGAAAAAATAGAAGAAACTCTTTGAAAAAACGCGCTTTTGAGTTATTTCAAAAGCGCGTTTTCCGTTTTTATTCCAATAAAGGGGCAAATATGTAAAATTACCGAAATTCCCTTGCATTATACTTGTAAATGGAGTAAAATAATTATATTATATTTTTTTCATCTTCAAAAAACACGGAGGAGATATGCAAATATCAAAAAAGAATCTTTCCGACGGTATAACTCTTACGACCGTTGTAACAGATAAATTTAAATTCAATCAGATATTTATAGATTTTATCCTGCCTTTGGAGAGCGAACACGCTTCGGAAAACGCGCTTTTTGCCTCCGTTCTTCTGCGCGGAAGCGAAAATCATCCGAACACGCTCTCTATCCGCAAAGAGCTTTCTTCTCTTTACGGCGCGGAAGTTTATGTGGATATCGGAACACGTGGCGAAGCTCATGTGGTAACGATGCGCGTAAGACTGCTGGACGACAGATGCACTCTCTGCGGCGAAAATATTACCGCAAAGGCGACATCTCTCATTTCGGAGATAATCACCTCACCGAAAAAGGAGAACGGCGTTTTCGACGAAACTTTCGTTGAAAGCGAAAAAGAAAAGCTCATAAGCGATATAGAGGCGCAGATAAACGACAAGGACGAATACGCCGTAAATCGTTGCAAAGAGATAATGTGTGAAAACGAAGCATGGGGAGTTTCTCCGCTCGGCACAGTGGCTGACACGGAGAAGATAACTTCAGAATCCCTGTTCCAAAGGTATGAATATGTGCTCTCTCACGCAAAGATAGAGATTTTTTCGATAGGCAGTCTTGATGAAAGCAAAACGGAAGCGTTTGCCCGCGGCATATTCGGCACTCTCCGACGCGGTGAAGTTCCGGATTACTCCACAAAAATAGTCAAAGAACCATCGTCTGACGTAAAAAACATCTGCGAACGTCTGCCGGTAGCCCAGGGTAAACTTGTTATGGGATTCCGCACGGGTATCGGCGGATATGATGAGAATTACTATGTCATGCGCGTGCTCAACTGCGTTTTCGGCTCCGGCACACAGTCGAAACTTTTCAGAAATGTGAGAGAAAAACTCTCTCTTTGCTACTACTGCTTTTCTCAGGCATATCCGAAAGGCGTTTTGCTCGTCGCAAGCGGCATAGACTCAAATAACAAAGAAAAAGCGGTAAATGAAATACTCTTTCAGCTCGAAGCCATAAAAAACGGCGCCGTTACGGAAGAAGAAATCGACGACGCAAAGAAACTTCTCTGCAATTCAATACGCGCTTCCGGCGACAGCGCCGTAGCGCTTCACTCTTACTTTCTGGGCAACAGCGTGTTCGGCATATCCGACACGCCGGAAGAAGCCATGGAAAAGATTAGGAGCGTCACTGCGGAGCAGATAGTTTCCGCCGCCGCAGGGATAAAGCCGGATACTGTATATTTCCTTTGCGGAACGGAGGATAAGGAATGAATATCATAGAAAAAGAAAACGCGCTTATTGGAGAAAAATATTATTACGCCAAGCATAAAAGCGGGCTGAACATATACTTTATACCAAAACAGCTCACAACATCTTACGCGCTGTTCTGTACTGAATACGGCTCCGTCGACAACTGCTTCAAGCTTGAAGGCGACGCAGACTTCACGCGCGTTCCCGACGGTATCGCTCATTATCTGGAGCACAAAATGTTTGAAAACGCCGATGGTATCGACACGTTCTCACGCTTTGCAAAATACGGCGCAAACGCAAACGCCTTTACTTCCACCGAAATGACGGCATACCTCTTTAAATGCACCGATCACTTCGACAAGAACCTTGAAATACTTCTCGATTATGTGACTCACCCTTATTTCACTCCAGAAACAGTTGCAAAGGAACAAGGCATAATCGCTCAGGAGATTCGCGGCAGAGAAGATTATCCCGATTCCGTGCTTTATAAAAATCTTATGCGTGCGCTCTACAAAGACCTTCAGATAAACATCGACGTTGCGGGAACCGTCGAATCGATAGCCGAGATAACGGCTGATATGCTCTACAAATGCTACGACGTTTTCTACAATCTTTCAAATATGTTCCTGTGTGTGGCGGGAAATACAACAATGGAAGAAATACTCTCCGTTGCAGATAAGATTCTTCCGGAGCAGGAACCGAAAAATATAATACGCTCGTATAACGAAGAAGGCAGAGATGTCGCTCAGAGCCGCATCACAGCGGATTTTGACATTGCAAAACCGATGTTCCTTATCGGCGTAAAGGATATCTGCTCTCCTGAACCTTCACTTGAAAAAACAAAACGCGCGCTCACAATGCAGCTTGTTTCAGAAGCGCTTTTCGGTAACGGCTCGGAATTTGCCGTAGACGTTTACGAAAGCTCTCTCATAGACGAGCTTTCCGCAGAATACTGCTCAGGCAAAATAAGCGCGGAATTTATTTTCGGCGGCGAAAGCAACGATGTAGAAAAGGCATACCTCAAGTTTTCGCAGTTTATGGAAGACGTCAAGAAAAACGGCATAGACAAGGAAGAGTTTGAGATCGCGCGCAAAGTAAAATACGCGGAATACATCTCCAGCTTCGAAAGCGTGAATATCGCACAGACTTTTGCTTCTTCTCTCATACAGGGAACGGATTGGTTCGACGTAGGCGATATAATCTCGCAGATAACCGTTGAAGAAGCAAATGCGCTCGTCAACGAAATATTCAACGAAAAGTATTATTCTGTAAGCGTTATAAATCCCATAAAAACGGAGGAAGAAAAATGAAATCCATAATATCCTTTCCAGGACTCGGGATAGGAGAATTTGAAATAGACCGCATAGCGTTCAGTATAGGCAGCGCCAATGTGACATGGTACGGTATAATAATCTGTATCGGCATTATCTGCGCTTTTGCCTATGTTTGCTTCCGCGCGAATCAATCAGGTATAGTTTTTGATACGCTTCTCGATTTCGCCCTCATCACCGTTCCATGTGCGATAATCGGAGCAAGACTTTACTATGTTCTCTTTAAACCGGAAGATTTTGATTCATTATATGACGTTATAGCTATTTGGAACGGCGGACTCGCCATATACGGCGCCATAATTGTCGGTGCCATAGTAGTATTCCTTATATGCAAGTATAAAAAAATAGATTTCTTCATGATGGCTGATATAATAGCGCCCGGCGTTATGATAGGTCAGGCTATCGGAAGATGGGGCAACTTTGCTAACGGAGAAGCTTTCGGCTCTCAGACAACGCTTCCCTGGCGCATGAGACTTTGCAATCATCTTACGGATTACGAAACAATAGATGTTCACCCTACATTCCTTTATGAATCCCTTTGGAATATTGCAGGCTTTATCCTTATAAATATTTTTTACAAAAAGAAAAAATTCAATGGCGAGATACTCTTTTGGTATTTGTCATGGTATGGTTTAGGCAGATTTTTTATCGAGCAGCTCCGCACGGACTCGCTTTATATAGGAAATACGGGCATACGCGTTTCCGCTCTTTTCGGTCTTATATGCGCGCTCGTATCTCTCACGGCGATCATCGTCGGCAGGATAAGACACTCTCAGCTTGCAAAGGCAGGTATGATTTCCACTGATGAAACTGCCGACTTTGCCCTTGTTTTCTGGCTCAAAAAACAGAATCCCGAAAAAAGCGTCACAGTATCTGAAACCAAAGAAGAAGCTCCTGATACAGAAGAACAAACAGAGAGCAAAAAGCCCGAAAATGACGAGATAATGCAAGAGTTCATAAAGCAGATGTCGATATCGGAAGGTCTCGAAAACAAAACGGAACCGATCGAACCCGACGAATCAGACAAATTTGCTGAAGAAATAAAATTGACAGAAGAAACAAAATCAGCTGAAGAAACAAAATCGACAGAAGAAACAGAATCAAAGAAAATCGTCGAAAACAATCAAGAAACAGAGGAATAGAAAAATGGCAAAAATAATTGACGGAAAAAAAATCTCGGCGCAGATAAGAGCCGAGATAGCAGAAGAAGTTGCAGCGCTGAAATCCGAAGGCGTAACTCCAGGACTTGCAGTTATAATAGTGGGCGACAATCTCGCTTCCAAAGTGTACGTCCGCAATAAAGGAAAAGCCTGCGCGGAGGTCGGAATTTACTCCGAAATAATAGAAATGGCTCAGGATACTTCCCAAGAGCAGCTTCTTGACAAAATAGAAGAGCTCAACCTCCGCGACGAGATACACGGTATCCTCGTTCAGCTCCCTCTTCCCAAACAGATAGATGAAAAAGCAGTAATCGCAGCGATATCTCCTGAAAAGGACGTCGACGCTTTCTGCGCCGAAAATGTAGGTAAAATAATGCTCGGCACGGCTTCCTTCCTGCCATGTACGCCCGCCGGAATAATGCAGCTCCTCTCAAGAAGCGGTATCTCCCCCGAGGGTAAAGAATGTGTCGTTATAGGCAGAAGCAATATTGTGGGAAAACCGATCTCTCAGCTCTTGCTTGCGGAAAACGGTACTGTAACTATCTGCCATTCAAAGACAAAAAACCTTGCCGAAGTTACAAAAAGAGCAGACATTCTCGTCGTCGCAATAGGCCGTGCCGATTTCGTCACCGGAGATATGGTCAAAGAAGGCGCAGTCGTAATAGACGTAGGCATGAACCGCCGCGACGACGGTAAGCTCACCGGAGATGTGGATTTTAATTCAGTTGAGCCACGCGCCGGATACATAACTCCCGTTCCCGGCGGCGTCGGACCAATGACTATAACGATGTTGCTCCAAAACACACTAACCGCGGCAAAAAATCGCATAAAAAAGTAAAACGCTCAAAAAAACGCACTGTTTAAAGTGCGTTTTTTATTTGAAATTTTATTTTCTTTCCCATTTATCGCAAAGCGCGTCTATCTGACTTGTAAACTTGGCAAGGTCCTTATTGGCGCCGCCGCGGTTCTGCTCGATAACGGAGAGAAGCCTTCTGCCGGACAGAAGCAAACGCTCGAATATCGCATTCGCCCTCTTGCGTCCTGCCGAAATTTTTGACGGTATGCGTACTACTTTGGCTTTTTCCACACATTCGCCCGTCTCAAGGTCAAATACATCTCCGCTGTAAGGAGCATCGGAAAAATAGCCGAGATTTTCATATATCTGATTTGCAAAATGGTCGCAAACTCCGTCTGCGCCGTGATTTACAAACACTTTTTTCGGCGGATAGGGCAGGTCGGCAAGCCATGAGAGAAGCATATTCTTATCCGCGTGTCCGCTTATTCCGTCAAGCGACTGTATATTCGCATTAACAATTATCTCTTCTCCGAAAAGCTTTACGGAAACAGCTCCGTCAAGCAGTTTTCTGCCTATCGTTCCGTCCGTCTGATATCCGACAAATAAAACGGTGCTGTCATACCTCCAGAGATTGTGCTTCAAGTGATGGCGTATTCTTCCCGCTTCGCACATTCCGGAAGCCGAAATGATAATTTTAGGATACTTATCCTCGTTTATCGCACGCGAATCATCGCTTGTAAGAGAGAGTTTAAGTCCCGGAAACTTTATGGGATCTATCCCTTTCTCCAAAAGCGCGAGCGTTTCCTTATCGTAATATTCCGTCATGCCACCGGAATATATATTCGTCGCTTCCACAGCAAGAGGACTGTCGACATAAACAGAAAAGTCGTCATGGTATTTGATAAGTCCCTGATCTTTTATAATGCGTATGAGATACAAAAGCTCTTGCGTTCTGCCGACGGCAAACGAAGGTATAACTACATTTCCGCCGCGGTCAAAGGTGTCCTGAATAATGCTTGTGAGCTGCGTTATATAATCCGGACGCTCGCCGTGCAGGCGGTCGCCGTATGTCGACTCTATAACGACATAATCCGCGCCTATCGGTTTTTGAGGGTCGCGTATCAGCGGTCTGTCGATATTTCCGAGGTCGCCCGAGAAAAGAAGCGTAGTTTTCTTGCCGTTTTCTTCAAGAGTCAGATGTATTGAAGACGAGCCGAGCAAATGACCTGCGTCAAGAAAACGTATCGTCACGCCTTCGAATATCTCTACATCTTTTCCGTAGGAATAAGGACAAAACTGTTCTACTGTCTTCATAGCGTCCTCTACCGTATAGAGAGGCTCATAAAGCTCCGTGCCGGCTCTTTTTGCCTTTCGGTTTCGCCAATGCGCTTCAAACTCCTGAATATGCGCCGAATCACGCAGCATTATGCTGCAAAGTTTGTGCGTCGCCGCCGTTGAATATATCGGACCGCTGTATCCCGCCGCTACCATCGCCGGCAGTTTACCCGAATGATCTATATGCGCGTGAGTCAGGCATATGGCGTCTATATCAGACGGAGCGACGGGCAGATCGCAGTTTTCGTAAATGTCCTGCCCCTGTTCCATTCCGCAATCTATAAGTATATGCTTGCCGCAAGCCTCCAGCAACGTACACGAACCCGTTACTTCATGGGCGGCACCCAAAAATGTCAATTTCACTCAAAACACCTCCTGTTAAAAATTTATATAAATTATGATATTATTCTATCACATTTTGTCTGTTATGTCTATGCTTTTTAAAGAAATAACATAAATGGACGTTTTCGGCACAATCATATTATATACTTCTGAAAAAAACGATTCACACTTATGCGATTTTGTGGTACAATATATAGTAAGAAAAAATAGAAAATATTTCCGAAACGGAGAAAAAATGTTTTTTTACAGAGTATATGCAAAGATAGATCTTGACGCAATAGAACACAACATCGATGTGATAAGAAAAAAATCAATAAAGGACAAAAAGCTTATGCTTGTGGTAAAAGCGGACGCATATGGTCATGGTTCCGCGGAACTTTCACATGAGCTGGAAGATAAAGCAGATTACTTCGGCGTGGCTGAAATAAACGAAGCGCTTGAGCTGCGCAAAAACGGTATAAAAAAACCAATACTGATACTCGGATTCACACCGTCTCAGCATTTTACGGCGGCGCTCAAAAACGATATAACCCTTACAATGTTTCAGCCGAATATGATAAAGCTTCTCTCCGACGAAGCAGTTCTTCTGGGGAAAAAAGCAAAAGTCCATTTCGCAGTGGACACGGGAATGTCGCGCATAGGCTGGGACGTAAGCGAAAAAAGCGCGGACGAAGCTGCGGAAGCGGCAAGACTTCCCGGTATCGAAGCCGAAGGGATATTCAGCCACCTTGCCGCCGCAGATGAAGAAGACAAATCTTTTGCCTTGCAACAGATCTCAGAATACGAAAAATTCCTTGACATGCTCAAAAAACGCGGTGTAGAACCGCTTATCAAGCATATCGACAACAGCGCAGGCATACTGGAACTTGAAAACAGTTACGACATGGTGCGCGCAGGAATAATAATATACGGTCTTTATCCGTCCGAAACGACTAAAGAGAATGTCAAGAACAAATTCCGCCTGCGTCCCGCAATGGAGCTTATAACTCACATATCGCACATAAAAACACTTCCCAAAGGAAAATGTATAAGCTACGGAGCAACGTTCGTCACAGAAAAAGAAACAAGAGTCGCCACCTTACTCGTAGGATATGCGGACGGTTATCCGCGCGCGCTCTCCGGCAAAGGAGAAGTACTTATACACGGAAAACGCTGCCCCATTTTGGGCAGAGTATGCATGGATCAGATGATGCTCGACGTTACGGACGTTCCGGAAGCCGCCATCGGCGACGAAGCCGTTCTTGTAGGCAGAAGCGGAAAAGAATTTATCTCTGCCGAGCAAGTGTCAAACGCAGCTTATTCCTTCAACTATGAATTTGTATGCGGTATATCTCGCCGTGTGCCAAGAGTTTACTATAAAAACGGCGAGCCGTGCAAAACAGTTTTGCACATAGATGTGTGAAACAAAAAGCAAAGTCCAAAACTCAGCGAAGAAATTGGACATTATAAAATTTAAGTTTTAAAGTCAAAGGAAGTTTTAAAATGAATCTTAGACCGCATCATCTACTTTGTATTCAGAAATTTACGGGGCATGGATATGATACAGATTTCACCGAACATATGAAATCTATCGTATCGGAACTCAAAGATAATCCACACACCCAAATTACCGTTACACATGGCTGTGATGATCTTTGCAAAAAGTGTCCCAATAATATAAACGGGAACTGCACATCACTCGAAAAAACGGCTTTGATGGACAACTCTGTCCTTTCTATCTGCAACCTTACCTACGGAGAAAATATCTTGTGGGAAAAAGCTATGAGCAAAGCGCGTGAACTGATCTTAAAAACTGACAAATTTAATAGTATTTGCGCCGCCTGCCAATGGTTTGAGCTTTGTCGAAAAGGAGACTCGCTATGAATAAAACAAAAGAAACGAAGAAAAGATTCAAAACAATCGATCTGGCTTATATCGCAATTGGAGCCGTTCTGATAACCATATGCTCTTGGATAAGCATACCGACTACCGTACCGTTTACAATGCAGACTTTCGCCGTATTTTTCGTGCTGTCGTTCTTGGGCGGCAAGCGCGGGACAATAGCTATTATCGTTTATGTATTGCTTGGAGCAGTTGGCGTGCCCGTATTTTCGCACTTCACTTCGGGAATAGGTATACTGCTTGGTAATACAGGCGGATATATGGTCGGTTTTATTCTTATGGGAGCAATCTATTCAATAGTCGTTCATTTATTCGGGAAGAAAACGTGGTCGGAGATACTCGCTATGGTCATCGGATTAGCCGTGTGTTACTCTTTCGGAACCGTTTGGTTTCTGATAGTCTACACCCAGGCAAACGGAGCCGTAAGTCTTACGGCGGTCCTTGCTTGGTGCGTAATACCGTTTATAATTCCCGATATAATTAAACTGGGAATGGCTTTAACTTTGTCTCGGCGCTTATCCACGGTGATGAAATTACAATAAAACCAATCTCTGATACATGGCAAATTACCATTCATAAATTATATAGCCGATATTCCGTGAGTATTCACTGACTATCGGCTATACTTTTATATGAAAACAGGCACGGCAGATATTTCCGCCATGCCTATAAATCTTTTTATGAATAGTTGTTACCTATTTCTCTCATCTGTTTTGAGAAAAGTCCTTCTGCCTACTTCCCTCATCTGTTTTTGGGAAAAGTTCTTTTGCCTACTTCCCCTCATCTGTTTTTGAGGAAAGTTCTTTTGCCTACTTCCCCCTCATCTGT
>CASGAQ010000018.1 GCA_949299535.1 uncultured Eubacteriales bacterium
CCTCGTTTTGAGGTTTTTTCTTTCTCTGCTTCCTTTTGGCTCAAATCATACAGAAAGAGCTGCCTCAAATGCTCTAAAATTTGCATTTGAGACAGCCCCATTTATATTTTATTGTAAAAAATGCTTCCTAAAAATAATAAATCTGATGTTATGTGAATAATCATTTAATATCAGAGAGCTTGACTATGCAATCGCGGCAAACGAGCTTACCGCCGAATGACACTACATTATCAGCATTTCCGCAGAACACGCATGCAGGTTCGTATTTTTTGAGAATGATCTTATCTTGATCGACAAAAATTTCTACCGCGTCCCTGTTATCTATATCAAGATTCTTTCTGATTTCTATCGGCAAAACTATCCTTCCCAGTTCGTCGATTCTCCTTACTACGCCTGTTGACTTCATTTTTGCTTTCTCCTTTCATACATTTTCTCCTTTCATACATATGAAAATTTTATACGAAAGTCTGATATCTTTAATATACCATCATTTACTTTTTTTGTCAACAGATTTCTTGATTTGTTTACATATTTATACAAATTTGTGAGGTTTTTGCAGTATGCTTTCCAAGATTTTTGCCGTAATGTGTACAGTTTCGTTTATTTTTGCAACAATAACGGGACGCATGAACGAACTTTCCGCCGCAATAGTCGACGGTGCTTCCCGCGCTGTCACACTTTCGATAGCTCTTGCCGGAATGATGGGGCTATGGTGCGGTATCATGCGCGTTATTCAAAAAGCGGGGGCGTGCCGCGCAGTTTCAAAGCTCATATCGCCCTTTCTGAAAGTTATATTTCCCGAAAGTTATAAAAAAGGGATAGGCTGCGAGGAGATATCCGCAAACATCAGCGCCAATATTCTCGGACTCGGCAATGCCGCAACTCCTTTCGGACTAAAGGCGATGGAAGTGCTTTCAAAAGCAAACGGAGATAACGAACGTGCGAGCGATGACATGATAACTCTCGTCGTAATGAATACCGCTCCGTTTTCGTTCATGCCTGCAACGATAATCGCATTGCGAGCAGCCGCCGGAAGCTCAAATCCGTTTGAAATAGTAGCGGCAGTTTGGATATGCTCCGCGCTGTCGATGACAGCCGCAATATTTTTTGCAAGAATAGGCAGGTATTTTTCAAAATGAAATATATAGAATATGCGGCGGGACTTGCCGTACCTCTCGTCGTATGTATTGTAGGAATAATTCTGTGCTTCTCAAAAAAAGCCGAGTTCGACGACCTTTCGGACGGTGTGAGAGAAGGCTTGAATATATGTGTAAAGCTGATACCGACTCTTATTATCCTAATGGTTGCGGTATCTATGCTTTCGGCGTCCGGAGCCGTAGATTTTCTTGTCAAACTGCTGTCTCCTATAAGCGAAAAAATAGGGATACCCGCCGAGATCCTGCCTCTTATCATTATGCGTCCGGTATCGGGAAGCGCTTCAAACGCCATGCTGGCGGATCTTTTTCAGAAATACGGCGCAGACAGTTTTGCGGGCAGAGCCGCTTCCGTGCTTATGGGGTCTTCGGACACGATAATCTACATATGCGCCGTATATTTTTCATCTGTAAATGTCAAAAAAACGCGCCATGCCCTGCTTGCCTCATTTTCAGCCATGCTTTTTTCCGTATTCGTTTCGTGTGCCGTATGCAGGCTCATGTTCGGATAGATAAAACATCATATGAATACCCGAACGCCAAAAACGGAGAAGCGTTCGCGCTTCTCCGTTTTGTTGTTTATTATGTAAATTAAACATCATTTACATCATTTGCAGGGTCTATGCGATTGATTTTATATTTATATCTGACGTCTGCCGTCCAGCGCTCGCATGAGCGTCATCTCATCAGCATATTCAAGGTCCGCGCCGACGGGAACACCGTAAGCAAGCCTTGTCACTTTGATATTCAAAGGAGTCACGAGCTTTGAAATATACATTGCCGTCGTCTCACCTTCAATGTTCGGATTTGTCGCTATTATCAACTCGCGCACTTCACCGGTGCCGATACGATCAAGCAACTCTTTTATGCGAAGCTGTTCCGGTCCTATATTGTTCACCGGCGAGATAACGCCGTTCAAAACATGGTAAAGTCCCTTATATTCCTTAACTTTTTCAATAGCGGTCACGGCGCGAGAATCCTCTACTACGCAGATGACGCTTCTGTCGCGCGAATTATCCGAGCAGATGGAACAAGAGTCAGAATCCGACAGATTGCCGCATATCTTACACGGGTGTATATCCCTCTTTGCGGACAATATAGCCTCGGCAAATTCGACCGCGTCCTGCTCGTCCATATCGAGTACTGAAAAAGCGTATCTTACGGCAGTCTTATATCCGACGCCGCGAAGCGTACAGAATTTTTCGATCAGCCTTTGCAGCGGAAGAACATATTCCATTCAATCCCCTCTTTTTTGTCAGAAAGGCATGCCGGGCATACCGGGAAATCCCTTCATACCGCCTGTGATCTTGCTCATTTCTTCGTCCGCTGTCTTTTCAACGCGTGTGACGGCTTCATTTACTGCGGCTATGAGTATATCGGAAAGTGTTTCTACATCGTCCGGGTCTACTATTTCCGGAGAAATGTCAAGTGAAATTATCTCTTTTTTGCCGTTTATCTTTATATTTACGGCGCCGCCGCCGGCAGACACTTCGTACTCGCGCGCTTCAAGTTCGTCCTGAAGCTTTGCAACGTCCTCCTGCATCTTTTGCGCCTGCTTGAGCATTTCGTTCATTGATGGACCCTTAGGTAAAATTGCTTTCATTTTTAAGAAATCTCCTTCAAAAATAATCAGTATTTCGTATATTGTTATTTAATTATTTAATTGATTTTAATTTTAATTGTTTTCGCTCTGACCTGCCAAGAGCTCGTCGACCGCGTCATATTCTTCGGCTTCCTCTTCCGCGCATACCGGCGTTATTATACCGCTGTCATAATTTTTGCCCAACACTTCAAAAATAACGCGAGATATCGTATCCTTATGCATACTGTCCGAAATAAAATCGGCGGCAAAATCAGAATCCAAATATATATACAATCTGCCGTTCTTTTCTACGGCTGTCGAGCCTATCATAAATGAAGCGATGGACGGAGCCTCTGTTTCAAGTTTTTTTATAACGTCCGCAAATCCGCGCAGACTTACGGTTCTTCCAACGCACAAAGCCGTTTTCTCGGACTTTTCTTCAGGCTTATCTTCAGACTTTTTATTCTCGGCTCGCTTAGGCTTTTCTTCGGGATTTTCTTTGACTTCTTTTACAGAGGTCTGCGACACGTCGATCGAATTGCGCGGCAAAGGCAAAGATATATTCTGCTCATATAACGAATGTGAAACCGAGTATGAATAAAGCCGTTCGACCTTTTTCTCAAGCTCGGAAATGCGTGCAAGCAGAGCGTCCGTTCCCGAATCCATAGTCCTGTCGCAAACACGCACAAGAGCCATCTCCGCAAAAAGTCTTGCAGAAGCAGGAGTTCGCGTCATGCTATCCTCCGCTTCGCAGAAAATGCCCAATACTCGTATGATCTCAGGAACTGTATATTTTTCAATGGCTCTTAAAGTAAACTCATCTTTTTTCATCTGTCCGCGCGTCCCGGCGCAAACGAGCATATTGCGGAAAAATCCGATAAGCTCGCGCCAAAAAACTGTGATATCGCGCGAGCCGGCGGATATCTCATCAACCATGGCAAGCGCCTGCGAAACGGAGTTTTCCGCAATGTTTTCCGCCATCTTGCAGAGAAGTTCCGCAGAGCTTGCACCGAGAAGCTCGGCGGCGCTCTTTTCCGTTATCTTTGTACCTGCACCGGAACAATACTCTAACATATTGAGCGCATCTCGAAACGCGCCCTGCGCCAGATCTGCTATCAACAAAAGAGCTTCGTCATCCGCGTCAATTTTTTCTCCCGTACAAACGGTACGAAGTCTGCGCGCTATAATTTCTTTTGAAACTCGTCTGAAATCAAATCGCTGACAGCGCGAAAGCACCGTCGCCGGGATCTTATTTATCTCTGTCGTCGCAAGGATAAAAATAACGTATTCCGGCGGTTCTTCCAAGGTTTTGAGAAGCGCGTTAAACGCCGCAGAGGAAAGCATATGAACTTCGTCGATTATGTAGACCTTATATTTAAGGTCGGCAGGACTATAAGCAACACCGTCGCGTATATCGCGCACATTGTCGACACCATTGTTGCTTGCCGCGTCCATTTCCAAAACGTCCGCAGCTCGTCCTTCCTCGATGGAACGACAGGAGCCGCAAACTCCGCAGGGATTGCCGTCGACAGGATTTTCACAGTTCACGGCGCGTGATATTATCTTCGCACATGTGGTCTTGCCCGTGCCTCTGGGACCGCAGAAGATATACGCGTGGCTCACCTTACCGGAGGAAACCTCGCTTTTCAGTACGGAGGTTATATGCTCCTGACCCATGACGTCCGCAAAAGTTTTAGGCCGCCATTTTCTGTAAAGAGCTTGATACATAGAGTTCCTCCCTCAGAAAAAATACAATTTAAGCGAGACACAAAATTAGACCATACACCAAAAATTCGAAATGAATTTATGTGCGCTGTACGCATTCCCCGTTCGGGACAGGCCGACCCGCGGCACACAGACTGAATTGCTTAATGCTGCTTGGTTCCCCACCTGACATGGTTCACAACCGTCTGTTGCGCGGGACCCGTCCGTCATCACGGAGAGTGTGCGCCGCTTGACCACACAAATCCACCCCTCATAATCGGAATCGATCCCTGCTGAGCGGATTGCAGGTACAGGGCACCGCTAGCTCCCCGACTGGTATGGCCTAATTTCATATCTCGCTTATTTAAAAGTAACTATCTTAAAGTTACTTTATCAGTATACCACAACATTTTTTATTTTGCAAGAGGTAATTTAACTTTTCAATTATTCTTCAGGCATAAATATTGATTCTTCCGTCGAGCAAATACGGGACGGAAGAATCATCTCGAAAAATATTTTTATTTTACGATATCTATTATAAGTTTACCGTTGATCGGTTTTTTATCTGAAAATTCCAAAGCGCTCAGATAAAGCTCTTTCGCTCTGCAAAGTTTCTTATCATCGGAAGTATAAAGAGTTGCCAAAACATCGCCGCGTTTTACATATTCTCCGTTTTTTATACGAAGCACGATACCGGCAGCGTGATCTATCATATCGTCCTTTGTCTTTCTGCCCGCTCCAAGTTCCATGCTTGCCCTGCCTATCATTTCCGCGTCCATATGAGAAATATATCCGTCTTTTTCTGAGAGCAGTTCATATTCCACAGGCGCTTTAGGGAATTTATTTGTATCGTCTGCCCAATCGGCGTCAGCGCCCTGCGCGCTTATCCATTCCTTGAATTTGGCAAAGGCAGCACCATTTGTAAGAGCCTTGTTCGCCTTTTCCTCTGCCTCCTGCAAAGAGATTCCAAGGCACATGGAAACAAGATGCGCCGAAACAGCGATACAGATCTGACGCAGATCCGAAATATTTTTACCTTTCAGCAGGTCTATTGCTTCCTTTACTTCCAAGGCATTGCCAACGGCATATCCGAGAGGAACATCCATATCAGTAATTACCGCGGCAATATTCCTGCCGCATTTCTTTCCTATTTTGACCATCTTCTCGGCAAGTATCCGCGCGCTTGCCGTATCTTTCATAAAAGCGCCGCTGCCGCACTTTACATCAAGAACAATATTTTTGGCTCCTGCCGCAATTTTTTTACTCATAATGCTTGAAACGATCAGGGGAATTGAATCAACCGTATCGGTCACATCACGCAAAGCGTATAATTTTTTGTCTGCGGGAGCAAAATTCCCCGTCTGTCCTATCAAAGCAATTCCTATGCGTTCCGCCTGTTCAAGAAACTCCTTCTGCGTGGCCGAAGTCCTGTATCCGTTCAATGATTCGAGCTTATCTATTGTGCCACCCGTATGTCCGAGTCCCCTTCCGGACATTTTTGCAAAAACGCAACCGCAAGAAGCGACTATAGGACCGATAACAAGCGAGGTCTTATCCCCCACTCCGCCCGTACTGTGCTTATCAACCGATAAATTTCCGAAGCACGAAAGATCAAGCATATCTCCCGAATGAGCCATTGCCTGAGTCAAAGCCGCCGTTTCCTCATCATTCATGCCTTTGAAAATAACTGCCATGCAAAAAGCGGACATTTGATAATCGGGGATATTACCGTTTGTAAAATTCTCTATCATATACTGTATTTCATCGCGTGAAAGAGCAAGCCCTTCTCTTTTCTTTCGGATAAGTTCCGTCATCTGCATAGATATCACCTCATTTCAATTTATCCGGCAAAAATGAAAGCGGCATCAAATCTCGGAAAGCAAAACCTTGTATTTCTTTTCCGTTGAAAAGTATTACGCGCATATCGTCAGATGCAAATTCCGACAGCACCTGTCTGCAAATGCCGCAAGGAGGAAAGAAATCAGTGATATCACCGTTTTTGCCGCCTGCCACGGCAATGGCGGTAAAGGTTCGCTCACCTTTGCTTACAGCTGCCGATACCGCTGTGCGCTCCGCGCAAATAGTCGCTCCGAAAGAGGCGTTCTCAACATTGCAACCTGTATAGACAGCTCCGCTTTCACAAAGAAGTGCCGCACCTACAAAGCAATTTGAATATGGAGCATAGGCGTTTTTCATAGCCTCTATCGCCTTTGACACAAGTTCTCTGTCATTCATGTTTTGCCTCCGATCTCAGAAAAAAAGCTGTTCCCTCTAACATCTCCGTTTATGCCGAAAAACTCTTCCGCGGTCGCGGCAATATCGGCAAATGTTTTGCGCGTACCGAGAGAAACTGGAGTTATTTTATTTCCGTAAACAAGAAGCGGAGTATACTCTCGCGTATGATCGGTACTCTGATCTCCCGGATCGCACCCATGATCCGCCGTTATTACAAGTATGTCGTCATCCCTCATATCGGAAATAAAAGAAGGAAGCCACGCGTCAAACTCGGAAAGCGCTTTCGCATAACCCGCAGCATCGTTGCGATGTCCGAATTTCATGTCGAAATCCACAAGATTTATAAAACACAGACCTGTGAAATCTTCATGTAAAAGTTTTTCCGAAGCTTCCATGCTTTCACTGTTTCCGTGGGCAACAACGGCTCGTGTTATTCCCCTGCCTGCAAAAATATCGTTTATCTTTCCCACAGATATAACATCAAAACCGTTTTCTTTCAAATCGTCCAACATGGTGTTGCCGCTCGGCTCCAAAGAAAAGTCACGCCTGTTTGACGTACGCACAAACTTGCCCGCCGCTCCGACAAACGGACGCGCAATAACTCTGCCGACTCCGTGCTCTCCGCAAAGAAGCATGCGGGCTATGCGACAATATTCATAAAGAGTCTCGGGAGGAACAATGTCCTCGTGAGCCGCTATCTGAAAAACGCTGTCCGCCGATGTATATACGATAAGAGCGCCCGTACGCATATGCTCTTCTCCGTAATCCTTTATTACCTCGGTTCCCGAATAAGTCCTGTTGCAAAGAATACCTCTGCCCGTTGCCTTGCCGAAAGCTTCTATTATCTCGGCGGGAAACCCATGAGGATAAGTCGGAAGCGGTTTATGAGATATAACGCCTGCTATTTCCCAATGGCCTATTGTCGTATCTTTTCCTGCGGAAACCTCCGCGCACTTGCCGTATGCCGCAGAAGGCGAGTCTGTTCTGCCGAGGTAATCAAGTCCCGCTATATTTCCAATGCCCATAGATACAAGGTTGGGGATATGAAGATTACCGGAATTCCAGACACTGCGCATCGTATCCGCACCCAAATCTCCGAAATCCGCAGCATCGGGAAGCGCGCCTATGCCGACACTGTCAAGTACGATAAGAAACAATCTTTTCATATAAGCTCCTTTCGCCGTTTTCATATATTAGCGAGGTCATATTTGATTTGCGCGTCAAAAACGCCTGCATTATTTTCCTTTCATGGCGGAGGCGGTTTTAAGCGCCGTTTCTATCATCTGCACAAATGTACTTTCCCTGTCTGCGGCCGGCATTTCTTCTCCGGTTATAATGCTGTTGGAAATAGTGCAGATAGCAAGCGCTCTTTTGCCTGCACGCGCCGCCGTCATATATAGTCCGGCCGCTTCCATCTCAACGGCTTTTATACCCATTTTGTGCCACTTATCAAGGCAGTGAATATCATCGTCATAATAAGTGTCCGCGGAAAGCACGCCGCCGACATGATATACGGCGCCGAGTTTTTCAGCCTCTTTTACTGCGGTGGAAAGGAGAGTATAGTCGGCGCCCGGAGCGTATGTTCCGGGCAAGCCGTACTGTGACGAAAAAGCCGAATTTGTCGAAGCCGTCATGGCAAAAACAAGATCTCTTATATGAACACTTTCGTCAAGCGTACCCGCTGAGCCTATTCTTATTATGTTTTCGACATCGAAAAAGTTGTAGAGTTCATAGCTGTAAATTCCTATTGACGGTATTCCCATACCGCTTGCCATCACGCTTACTTTTTCGCCGCCGTAAAAGCCGGTATATCCTTTCACTCCGCGAATGTCGTTCACAAGACGGGCGTTTGTAAGAAAATTTTTTGCGATAAATTCCGAGCGCTTGGGATCTCCCGGCATGAGCACGGTCTTGCCGAAGTCCTCCGGCGATGCGTCAATATGAGGTGTCGGATACTTTGCCATTTTCATTTTCCTCCGTTTGTTTTATAGTTTTTATTATTCTGCTCGTGCCGAGCCTTTCTGCGCCGAGCTTTATAAAGTCACGCGCATCGTCAAGCGTTGCAATACCGCCTGCCGCTTTTATTTTTGTTCCGCCGCTTATATGCTTTGAAAAAAGTTCCACATCGCTGCGCGTAGCTCCGCCCGTTGAAAATCCTGTTGATGTTTTTATATAATCCGCATTTGATTCGGAAACGACTTCGCACATTCTTATTTTTTCTTCATCGGAGAGCAGACAGGTTTCGACGATAACTTTAAGAAGCTTTCCGAGGCAAGCGCTTTTTACGGCATTTATCTCATCAAGCACGTCTCCGTATCTGCCCTCTTTGACCATTCCTATGTTGATGACCATATCTATCTCGTCCGCGCCGTTTTCGACGGCGTTCTCTGTCTCAAAGCATTTTACCGCCGTCGTGTTGTATCCGTTGGGAAAGCCTATGACCGTGCATATCTTCGTTCTTCCGCCGACATATTCTGCGGAGCGCTTTACAAACGAAGGTGGGATACACACGGACGCAGTTCCGTATTTTATCCCGTCATCGCATATCTGCTTTATCTGCTCCCATGTCGCGCTCTGAGAAAGAAGCGTATGGTCCGTTTTTGAGATTATCTCTCTGACCGTTATTTCTGCCATAATCGTCACCTCGGTATTACTTGATTTTTTTATTATAATATAATTTTATCTTTTTTTATTCTCTATGTCAACGAAAATCCGCAGACTGTATAAAAATGCATATTTTATTCATATTCAATATTGATTTTCAAATTGCAAGATGATAAAATATTTATGTTTTTATAAAATCAAATTTTCTCGTTGATAAGAGGAGCTTTTATGGTAGGACTCGGAACTCTTGTAAATACAGCGACGGTCATTGTCGGCACTTTTGTCGGCTTGATATTCAGAAAAATACTGCCGAAAAAAATATGCGACGCCGTTGTCGTAGGGGTGGCGCTCTGCGTTCTTTACATCGGCATAGACGGCGTTATGGAATGTAATAATCCGCTTGTGATGATACTTTCCGTCATGCTGGGAGCCGTCGTCGGAACACTTCTCGACCTTGACGGCAGAATACATCGGCTCGGAGATAAACTTGAAAAGAAATTTTCAAAAACATCCGGCGGCACGTTCGGAGCGGCGTTTGTTCAGAGTACGCTTCTTTTCTGCGTAGGAGCAATGTCTGTAACGGGCGCAATACAATCCGGCATAAACGGAGATAACACTGTACTTTTTGCAAAATCCGTGCTGGACGGCGTAAGTTCCGTCATTTACTCCGCCGCAATGGGCGCGGGCGTGATACTTTCGGCGCCTGTACTGCTCGTTTATCAGGGATCGATAACGCTTATCTCCTTTGCGCTCGGCGAGGTTCTGACATCATACATGATATCGGAGATGACGGCAGTCGGCTCGCTTCTGATAATCGGCATTGCTCTAAACATGCTCGGCATAACGAAAATAAAGCTTATGGATTACATACCCGCCATATTTTTTCCGATACTGCTCTGCCTTTTTATGTAAATACGGAACAAGCGCCTGCAATCGCTTGTTCTATTTTTATTGATATTGATTCTATTGTGTAAATGTTAAGTTTAGATTAATTTTTATCACCGCATATCGACACGGAAAGCTCAGCATGATATTATATAATTAACAACTGTCAAGCATAAAAATGACAATCGGCGATCATTATACACCGCGAAAGGTTTTATCTATGGATATAAAATTAAACTATATTGAAAAAGGCGAGGGAGAACCGCTCATATTTCTGCACGGCAACGGAGAGAGTTTGGAATATTTCTCAAATCAGATAGATTATTTTTCGGAAAAATACAGAGTAATCGCCATAGATACGAGAGGTCACGGAAAATCTCCGCGAGGAAACACCTCTTTTACAATACGCAGATTCTCACAGGACCTGCTTGAATTTATGGACGAAAAAGGAATCGAAAAAGCACATATTCTCGGATTTTCCGACGGCGGCAATATCGCGCTTTGCTTCGCGCTGAAAAACCTTTGCCGTGTGGACAAGCTTATACTAAACGGAGCCAATCTTTTTCCTGAAGGAGTAAAAAAATCGGTCCAACTGCCTATCACGGTAGGTTACAGAATATCCTCGCTCTTTGCTCGGAAAAGCCAAAAAGCTCAGCAAAAAGCCGAGCTTCTCGGTCTTATGGTAAACGACCCCAATATATCCGCAAGCGAGCTTTGTGCAATAGACGTTCCCGTGCTTGTCATAGTAGGAACAAACGATATGATAAAGCATGAGCACTCGCGTCTTATATATGAAAGTCTGCCAAATTCCGAGCTTGCCGTTATAGCAGGCGATCATTTTATCGCGCGAAACAATCCGGAAGCGTTCAACCGACGTGTGGAGTCATTTCTTGAGGAGTAACCGCAAATGGATAATAAAATAAAGATACGGACAGCAGAGGAAAAAGATATTCCGGAACTTTTGGATATCTACAACCAAGAAGTTTTGTACGGCACCGCTTCATTTGACACTATACCGAAAACACTCGATGAACGCCGAGAATGGTTTTTCGCGCACAATGTCGCAAATCACCCTCTTATAGTCGCGGAACGCGGCGGCAAGCTCGCGGGATACGCCTCTCTTTCGCCTTATAGAGATAAAGAGGCTTATAAAGGCACCGTAGAGCTTTCCGTTTACGTTGGAGAAACTCACCGCAGAATGGGCGTGGCAAGCGCGTTGATGAAAGCACTTCTTGACTCGGCACGGCAGGACGCGTCAACTCATACGGTAGTTTCAATAATTACGGAAGAAAACCGCGCCAGCATAGCTCTTCACGAAAAATTCGGTTTTTCGCGCTGCGGTATCATACATCGCGCGGGAATAAAATTCGGTCGATTTTTAAACACGGTATTTTTTGAAATGTCGGTATGATACACACAATAATTGACAAAGCAAGGCTTGAGGTATTATTGTGATAACAGAAAATATTTTATTTGCGGTCGACTTACCGCACGGAGGATTACAAAAACAAATGAACGAAGAAGAAAGAACGCAGAAAAAGCAAAAAATAACAGTATACATTGTCATCGTCATTTTTATTCTGTTGTTTATAGGTTTGGCGCTGCTTGTGGGAATACCTGTCGTACAATACGCTTCCGAACCGGATAAATTCCGCAAAGTAACAGACAAACTCGGAAGCGTAAGCAAGCTGATATATATTGGACTTTCCGCGCTTCAGGTCATAATTGCGTTCATTCCCGGAGAACCTGTGGAACTTCTCGGCGGTTACGCTTTCGGTACGATAGAAGGAATGCTCCTTAATCTTATCGGAGCGTTTGCCGGCAGTATGGCAGTATTCGGACTGGTAAGAAAATTCGGAAAGCGCGCTGTCGAGATATTCTTCTCCAATAAAAAAATGGATTCGATAAAGTTTTTGCAGACCTCAACAAAAAAGAATTTGCTTTTCGCCGTTATCTTCGCTATTCCGGGCACACCAAAAGACCTTCTTTCATATTACGCCGGTCTTACTGATATAAAACTCGGAACATGGATACTGATATGCACGCTGGGCAGACTGCCTTCCGTCATAATCTCCACCATAAGCGGGAACGCTTTGGGCAGCAAGCAATATACCTTTGCAATAATCGTTACTCTTGTTACTATAGCCGTCAGTTCCGTCGGACTTATTACATATAAAATAATATGTTCACACAACTCAAAACAAGAAAAAAATAAAAAATGATTATCCAACGATACAAAAAGCAATCAAAAGCGGCGATGCGATAATACACCGCCGTTATTTGCAATCGTATTAAAATGAGAGAAAAACTCTTGACTTTGCAATAAAATCATACTATAATGTAATTTATAAGTAGAAAAATCCCAAAGGCGCTGACGAAGACAGTAGTGCATCTGAAAAGCCTTCAGCGAGTCGGGGGCGGTGCAAGCCCGACGGCGGAGTAAAACGCATGAATATCACTTCCGAGCCGCACAGACGAAAGGTTCACACCTATTAGTTTGCGACGTGTCGCTCCCGTAAAAGAGCGCGCATATGTTCGTATGTCGAATGGGTGGTTTATCGGGGTATTCATTCCTCGTCCTGTTTGTACGGACGGGGATTTTTTTGTTTTTATTTACACCATATCAAAACGTTAAAATTATTCAGGAGGAAAGACAAATGTACGAAAAAGTTTCCCCAAGTACGAATTTTGTCGAAAGAGAAAAGAAAACCGTTGAGTTTTGGAAAGCCAACAAGATTTTCGAAAAAAGTATAGACAGCCGCTCCGAAGGCGAAAATTATACCTTCTACGACGGTCCCCCTACCGCTAACGGAAAACCTCACATCGGTCACGTCCTTACGCGAGTTATCAAGGATATGATCCCGCGTTACCGCGCGATGAAAGGTTATCATGTCCTCCGCAAAGCGGGTTGGGATACTCACGGACTCCCCGTTGAGATAGAAGTCGAGAAAAAACTCGGACTCGACGGAAAAGAACAGATAGAAAAATACGGTATAGGTCCATTCATAAACGAATGCAAAGAGTGCGTATGGAAATACAAAGGAATGTGGGAAGATTTCTCCTCCACTGTCGGATACTGGGTGGATATGGACACTCCCTACATAACATACGACAATAATTTCATCGAGTCCGAATGGTGGGCGCTGAAAGAAATATGGAACAAAAAACTCCTTTACAAAGGTTTTAAGACCGTTTGGTACTGCCCTCGCTGCGGAACTCCTCTTTCCGCACAGGAAGTAGCACAGGGATATAAAACTGTAAAAGAGCGCTCTGCAATCGCGCGCTTCATATATCCCAAAAAGGAAAAGACCGCTTTCCTCGCTTGGACGACAACGCCGTGGACACTTCCCTCAAACGTTGCTCTCTGCGTAAATCCCGACGCAGAATATATCAAAGTCAGTGCCGCCGACGGCTGGACTTATTATCTTGCCTCTGCGCTTGCAGATAAAGTGCTCGGAGAAGGCTCATATGAGATAATCGAAAAAATGCCCGGAAGCAGTCTTGAGGGCATGGAATACGAACCTCTTTACAGATTCGCAGAGCCGGACAAAAAATGCTGGTATGTCACCTGCGACGGCTATGTAACGATGGACGATGGTACGGGTATCGTTCATATCGCTCCTGCGTTCGGTGACGACGACTCCCGCGTGGGCAGAAAGTATGACATGCCTTTTGTTCAGCTTGTAGACGCTCAAGGCAACATGACCGCCGGAGAAAAATGGAAGGGCGTTTTCGTAAAGAAAGCTGACCCCATGATACTCTCCGACCTTGACGAACGCGGACTTCTCTTCTCGGCTCCCAAATTCGAGCACGACTATCCTCATTGTTGGAGATGCGATACTCCCCTCATACAGTATGCCCGTTCTTCTTGGTTCATCAAGATGACGGCGGTAAAAGACGACCTTATAAGAAATAACAACACCGTAAACTGGATACCCGAATCAATAGGCAAAGGAAGATTCGGAGATTGGCTCGAAAATGTTCAGGACTGGGGTATTTCTCGTAACCGTTACTGGGGCACGCCTCTTAACATCTGGGAATGTGAATGCGGCAAACAGCACGCCGTCGGTTCTATCGCAGAACTCAAAGAGCTTTCAAAGAACTGCCCGGAAAATATTGAACTTCACCGTCCTTTCATAGACGAAGTTACCATCTCCTGCCCTGATTGCGGCAAAGAAATGCACCGCGTTCCCGAAGTTATAGACTGCTGGTTTGACTCAGGCTCCATGCCCTTCGCTCAGTGGCACTATCCTTTCGAAAATCAGGAGCTTTTCCACTCTCAGTTCCCCGCAGACTTCATCTCCGAAGCTGTCGATCAGACTCGCGGCTGGTTCTACTCTCTTATGGCTATCTCCACGCTCTTGTTCAACAAAGCTCCTTATAAGAACGTTATAGTTCTCGGTCATGTGCTTGACAAGAACGGTCAGAAAATGTCAAAATCCAAAGGCAACGCGGTAGATCCGTTCGAAGCCCTTGAAAAACACGGCGCCGACGCTATCCGCTGGTATTTCTACTCAGGAAGCTCGCCGTGGCTCCCCAGCCGTTTCCACGATGACGCAGTCGTTGAAGGTCAGAGAAAATTCCTTTCCACTCTTTGGAATACATATGCGTTCTTTGTTCTCTATGCAAATATAGACGAATTTGACGCGACAAAATACACGCTTGATTACGATAAACTCTCCGTAATGGACAAATGGGCGCTCTCCAAGCTCAACACGGTAATAAAATCTGTCGACAGCTGCCTTGAAAACTACAAGATAACTGAAACGACAAGAATACTTCAGGAGTTTATCGACGATCTTTCAAACTGGTACGTTCGCCGCAGCCGCGAAAGATTCTGGACACCCGGTATGCCTCAGGACAAGATAAACGCTTACATGACTCTCTATACCTGCCTTGTAACGTTTGCCAAAGTCTGCGCTCCCATGATCCCGTTCATGGCGGAGGACATTTACCGCAACCTCGTATGCACGATAGATAAGACGGCTCCGATAAGCGTTCATCTGTGCGACTTCCCGACAGCAGACGAATCTCTTATAGACAAAGCACTTGAAGAACGCATGGGCGAAGTTCTTAACATCGTATTCCTCGGCAGAGCCTGCCGCAACGGCGCTTCCATCAAGAACCGTCAGCCGCTTTCAAAAATGTACGTTTCCGCGGATTCCACTCTCCCCGACTTCTTTACAAAGATAATCGAAGAAGAACTCAATATCAAGACCGTCGAATTTGTAAAAGATGTTTCCTCATTTACAAACTACACGTTCAAGCCTCAGCTCAAGACCGTCGGTCCGAAATACGGAAAATTCCTCGGCGGTATACGCACATATCTTTCCGATATAAACGGAAACGCAGTTATGGCTGAGCTTAACGAAAACGGCGCTATTAAATTTGAAGTAAACGGCACGGAGATATCTCTTACAAAAGACGATCTCCTCATAAGCTCCGCAAAGATACCCGGTTACGAATCCATGTCCGATTACGGTATAACGGTAGTTATCGACACGAATCTTACGGAAGACCTTATAGAAGAAGGATTTGTACGCGAAATAGTCTCAAAGATACAGACAATGCGTAAAGACTCCGGCTTTGAAGTAATGGACAACATAGACATCTGCATTGCAGGCAGCGAAAAAGTCGTAAGCATAGCAACGAAGAATGCAGACTCCATCATGAGCGATACGCTCGGCAAGAGCCTTTCTGCAACCGAAGGGCCTAACGCCAAAGAATGGGATATCAACGGCGAAAAGGTAATGATCTCCGTTTCGAAAGTTTCAAAATAAAAGAACTTTTAAGTTTCGTGTGACTGTATAAAAGCACATCACATAAGGAAATAAACACAAGATCTGCTTTTTTAACTGCACGACAGCACAAAAAATCCCCCTTGTGTCAGAATAAAAACTGACACGAGGGGGATTTTCTCATATTATTTTTAAAGCAAAAATCCGTATTTCAATAATCGTTCGTGACATCTCCGTTGCCGTTTACAGGGATAACATCTCCCAAGTATGTAGGCTCAGGCTTTAACGGAGTCACCACAAAATCCTTGCAACGGGCAAGCACTTCTCGAAAATCGCGCGCCGCCTGACCGCCGTAAGAACGGTAATCCGAAGCCACGCCGTATGCCTCTACACCAAGCTGTTCTGCGATATAAAGCGCACGATAGAGATGATATTTTTGAGTTACTATAATTATTTTTTTCGCTTCAAAAATGTATTTTGCACGGTATATGCTCTCATATGTGGAAAATCCGGCGTGATCCATAAATATATCCTCCGAGGGCACACCGGCATCCAGTGCAAACTGTTTCATCGTGCCGACCTCATTGTAATCCTTACGACCGTGATCTCCGCTCATAAGAAGTTTCGGAGCGGCTCCGGATTCATAAAGCTCAACGCCTCTTTTGAGACGGTCTTCGAGCATATCGCTCGGAGTTCCGTTGTCCTTTACTAAACATCCGAAAACGATAATGCAATCCATATCGTCAAGCCGTGAAGCTTCTTCAGCGGTTATTATCCTGTCAGACGCCGAGTTTTTTATATAAGCATTTATACCGAAAACGCTTGCCGTGCCGATAACGGCTGAAAGCAACAGCGCGGCAATCGTTATTTTTATTGCTTTTTTCATCGTGTATCTCCTGTTTTCCGAAAAGAGAATTTCCATGTATCGATAATTTTCATTATATGGATATTATAACACATCAAAAAATACAAATCAATTTATCCGAAAACAATTTATACCTATATAAGAAACTCTTAATAAAATCAAAATAACGTGTCATAGTAAGCGTTATTCTCCATACCATTCAATCTTAAATCCTTCCAGTCTCATTGCTCCGAATGAACTTACCGAAAAGGCAAATTTACGACACTTGTGCTTTTCCGGTCTTATCTGATAAAGTTCGACCTTGCCGTTCTGCGGTGAAAGCGTATATTTGGCGGCGGAAACCTCGCCGTCAAAATAGCAGCGTACGGTGCATTTGTCCGTCGCAGCAAGTGAAAGCGAAAGTTTATGCAGTACGGCTCCCGAACCGAACAAAGACAGTTCGTAATCGCGGCTCTCATAAAGGCTTTCCGAGTTTGATACTTCAAGCGAAGTACCGCCTCCGAAATAAGCCAATCTGCCGTCCTCCGTAACAAAATAAAATTTATCCGCCTCCGAACCTATGATATGGGCACATGAAGTACCGGAGCAGATAAGCCATCTCATTTTCCGGCTTTCGGATAGTTTTTCAGTGCTTGAGCTGGGCGTGGCATACCGAAAATCCCAAACGTAAAAAACATCTCCTATGAGCAGATAATATTTGCCGGAACATATGACCGCCTCGGCATATTCAAGGTCTTCCGCACTGCATGAGAAAAGTCCCTTATCGCCTTCTTCGATATTTGCGGAAACGTTTCTGTTCATATCTCTTTGCGACAGACCGAATCTGTCAAGACAAAATACGCCCGCCTTTGAATTTGCATAAATTATCTTATCATCGGTATATACGGCGCTTTTAGGCATATCGCATCCTACATCGTATTTGAAGTTTTCTACCGCAATGGAAAATCTCGGAGATGATCCCTCATTTTCCGTGAGCGTCATTTTTTTGATATAGTTCGGTGAAAACAGCAGGTATTCATCGGAATAACGCAATATGGACGTTATTTTCTCCGTGTTTTCAAAAACAAGCGTTTCGGGTTCAGAAGCGTAAAACTGTCGGTCAATGCAAACAACCGTAAAATTTTTTTCGGACTCTGCGCTATATACGATAAATTTAGTTTTCCCATTTTCAACACCCGGAATCAAAATTCTTTCAAAAGGATTCAACATCATTTTTTTGAAATTCTGTATGTCATCATATGTCGTAATAGTTCCCGTTTCGTCATGTTTGAGCCTTAATCTCACTCTCAGAAGCGCACTTAGGTTTCTGTTGTATATAGTCGCTCCGCCGCTCTCATTGACGCTCACAGCGACAGAATCATTGCCGATTATTTCTCCGGAACTGTTTCTTACCTCATAATAATCGCCGTCAATCAACAAATCAGAAGGCACTTCTGTCCCCTTGCCCGTTTGCAGATTTAGAGCAACATCAAAATATTCGGTAAAAAGATTAATATCTTCACGCTTTTCGCTTCGGTCTTCGTAAAGAGTATATAGACACGGAATATGTACCGAATCGGAAGTGATGTTATGTGAAAGATCGTCGCTTACGGTATAAACGCTGCCGCTTTCGAAAATCAGCGCGAAGCAATCGCTCAGATGATATATGGCGCACGTCTCATTTTCCGGAAGATTTTCGATTTCTTTGAAACAAATTCCGCTCTCTATATCGTAAACATAAAGAGCAGGACCTTTTTTGAAAACATATTGACCGCCGTCAAGACAATATGCGTCGAGAGTTCCGTCGGAAACAACGTCTCCCATATCAAAAACGGTCATACCCTCCGAAGTCTGCAAAGCTTTTCCGTCATGCTGCATATTTATTATAATGTCCCCGCCGCTGAGGACAGTTCCGTCTTCAAATTCGGTAACTTCAATAGATTTCAGTGAATCGGAAGCCGATGCAAAAGAATTTCTTTTTATAGATATACCCTTTTCATTTCTTACTTCGTTATAACTCAAACAAACGCTCCTCTCGCGCCTGCAAAAAAGCTGTTGGCTATCCTCGCGCCGTCGCTTGCCGAAGTGAGCAGATTTGCAAGCCTCTCATCATACTCTGTTGCCAGGCGCATATACCTCTGAACGTCGGACGGATAAAAATTCGAACAAAGTTCCATTGCGGCGCCGTAACAAACGGCGTCGCAAATATAATCGTTTATAAAGATTTCGGTTTCTTCCTGCGTTTGTGAGTTGATCTCCGGCGGAAAAGCCGTATAAACAATTTCAAAAACGCCAGCACCGATAATATCACTTCGTATCTTTTCTGAGATGATTTCAAATACTTCCCTCCCATAATATATTTTTCCGCTGCGAACATAACAAAAAGCGGCAAAATCCTCCGGCAGAACGGCGCTTACCTTGCCGTTATCCGGTAAAAATTCGATATCAGCACTTTTTTTTATGCTTTTCGTATACACAGCTACCTTTTTCGCCGCGCTGTCTATGACAGCGGCGGAATAATTAACAAAAGTTTCCTCGTCGACGCTGATATCAAGCAGCGCGCAGATTTTATTTTTCATATCTTTTAATTTCACAAAATCCACCTCCTTAATCTCACAAAGAACCGTCTATACTCACAGCTCTCACAGCTCTTTAATAAAAATCAGGCAAGCGCCGGATCGCAGAAAATGATGGGACGTGCGTCGCCGAAACCGAAAGCAAAATCGATATAGGCGATATAGTCCGTAACAAGAGGATTTTCTCGTGGAGAAACAAGCACGCTGGGTTCTGTGATATATACGAGCTTGAATACCTCGGAAAGAAGCGCACGGTCTGCAACAGCCCACTGATTGTCTACAAAGCCGAGATTGCCGCCGCCTACCACAATGTAATTCATGCCGTAAACTGGATTTGCGCCCAAACCTGTTTCCGGGTTAAGGAGAGGAGAGATTTCCGAATCCTTTCCGCAGATAGTTCTGGCTTTTTCTTCAAGTTCAGGTGATATGAGGAGCAGATCAAAATCCGAAACGAAAGGAAGTCCGTCGCTTGTCACAAAACCGCTTGCCCTCTTCTGAGCCTCGCATATAGAGGAAACAGACAATTCAGCGCTCATGATATTGGAAAAAGTTGTTTCGGAAGTTTCTTTGTTGATGGGGTGATTTTCTGAAGCCCATGCCACTCCGTCTGCGCCGAGAGTCGAAAAAGCTCCGCCGAACATACGGTAAAATGCGGAAAGCACCGTCATATAAGCAGAATCCGCAAGGCGTGTGCCTATCTTTTCGGCTTCGCCTGCAAAGTCAAGTTTCGCATTCTTATATTCCACGGGCAGAGCAAGAGCACGTTCCGTGGGAGTTACGGTATTTATAAAACCCTTTGTGCCGCTTGAGCGCGCAAGAGATGACGAAGAATATTCGGGAAGTTCTCCGTAACCTGCAATCCCCTCGATATTGTAAGTAAGGTCGCTCTGTTTTACGATACCGGCAACATTGCCTATAAGATTTATACGAGAATTATATCTTTCATCAAAACGTTTTTTTACGATAGGATACATATCGTCAGACCAAGTATATACATCATTCATTTATATTAAATCTCCTTTATAATTCATTGTTTTTGTTATTTGTTATGTTATCTTTTGTTATCTTTTGTTTTTTTCGGGAATCGCGCGGATAAGGTCATAGTATTCCGCGTATGACATTCCCGCGTCTCTTGCCAATTTTCTTTGTCTTTCCGAAAGAGAAACGCCTGCCAATCCCGCTCCCGCAGAAGGAGTCATCTTCATTCTGTCGTATTCTGACAGCTCTCCTCTGCCCATTTCAAGCATGTAGGAAAAATCTCTGGCGGCGGACATTATATCTCCCTTTCTGCCGCGCGCAAACACGGCAAACATGGGGTTCTTCAAAATCATTGCAAAATCCTCCGCCGAAAGATCCGTTTCAGACGCAGGTTCAATATCGCTTGCGGAATTTTCCGTATCAATAATATCCGATATATCTCCATTCGCGTTGTTTTCAATCGCTGTCGAATCGGTGACATCTGATGTTTTTTCAAACTCGCCCGGTTCCGTTTCGTCTGATGTGGCTTTTTCCGGTATTTCATCTTGAACGGTCATTTCATGTTCTTCTGATTCCGCACTTAATCGGATCTGCTCTTTTCTATCGCCGAGGTCGTGTTCGCCGAGGTCATTGCCGCAAACGGTATTGTCTTTGGCGTCGGAACTGATTTGTCCGCAATCGCCCTCAATATCATACTCGCCTGTTTGGAGAGGTACATTTTCAGTGGTATTTTCATTTATGCCGTTTTCTTTTTTCATATCAATCTCCTTTGTTTGTTTCGAATCTTTCGTCAAGCGCCGCTATTATCTCGGATTTTGAAGGCACGTCGACGGCACTTATATATGCGCGTACCATCGGATAATTTTCTTCGTTCACGTTTGTCTTCATCAGCTCGCTCAAAGCGGAAACCGTAAACGAGCGCGAGTTTTCCACTCCTTCTCCAATGTGTATTCTCACATCAAGCTCTGAAGCATATCCGTACGTAGAAATAAGCTCGCAGGGTTTTTCTCCCGTTACAAGTTCGATCTTTTCATTATTGTAAAAATCCATGACAAAAATATCCATAAGCCTGTAAAGATCATAAAATCCGGCTTTTTTGCAGACGTTTTTTGCACTCATTCTCTCTGTCGCAAGGTCGGAAAGAAGTGCAAGTCCCGTTGCCGTCGTCACACTAGTCGAATAGTCACCCTGCATGTAGTCATAATTTCCGAGAGTTTCTTTTATCATCTTCCGATATTTGTCCACTATCTCATAGTGAGATTCGCTGTCTTTGGAAAGACCGCCAAGGCGCGAAACTTTATCTATCATACCGGGACGAAGTTTCCATACTGCTCCCGGACGGTTGTCGGGAAAGCTGTCGGGTGAGAAAGCATTTTCTTCATAAACGAGAATGTCGTTTGCAAAAAACGCCGTATTGAGCTGCGCAAAAGCCATTTGCCTGTCAGCCGCGTCTATGAGCGGTATAATCTGCTCAAGCTCGCTCCTGCCCCAGATACTTCCGTCTTTGGGCACAAGCTTGTATATCACAAACGGAAAACGTTTGCAGGGCGTGTTAGTCCAAAATTTAGGAACATATCGTATCTCTCTGCCTCCGATAAGGACGGACAGCGCAATATCTCCGCGTGAATAATATCCGGTACTGCCGTCGGATCTTGTATATGTGCCGTCCGAGTCCTGTCGGAACCACCATTCAAGTACATCGACGGTGGGATTTTTGTCATTATAAATATCGAAATCAAAATTATCCCTGATATTTTTATCTTTCTTTGCCTTATCTATAAGTTCATCCAAACTCGTACCCATGCGGGCAAAATCGTCCGCAAAAATTCGACGGGCGCGAGTTTTGCTTATCTTATAGGCATACCCGATAAACTCACAATCATTAACGCATGTTGCGTCCGGATCAGGATATATGTTTTCCGCAAGCGGATTATCCACCACCACTTCCGGCATTCCGCGCTCATCGACAGAAGCGCATACTTTCCAAACGGCACTGCCGGTAATATTGAGCCTGCGCTCGTTCTCGGCGTTTTTTCGCTCCATATCGTTTATATCGCAAACATACCTGACAAGCTTCTCACGCAGCTTGGAAACGTAAGCGTCATCATCCGTACGCGGCGCAAATTCAAAATCCGGAACCTTTGTTGAAACCTGACTCTCGATATGCATATATGCATCCGGTATTTGAGCAGGCTTCCACGGTAGATTGACGGAAGCAAGAAAATCTCCCGTTTTTTTCGCCGTATCATGCTTTCCGTCATAGTATGACTTCATTTTACTCCAATAGCTCTCAGTTTCCGTACGGCGAACGGAAGCATTATGGAAAAGTTCCGCTATATTCTGCTCGCGTTTCTCGGCTTCAGTGAACATTTGTTCGTTCATTATTTTTGTTTTTTTAAACAAATTCAAACCTTGTTTTTCCTCCTTGTAAAATTATAAATATTTTCTCAATCTTTTTCGAAAAAGACTTTGTTCCTGCGCCTCACTTTCGCAAATCCGAAAAGAAGCGAAATATCGCAGAGCATCGGGAGCATGCGTTATTTCATGAGGCTGAGTTGAGGCGTCATCAGGCGAGTCTTTGTCATGCTGAAGAAGAGGAAGACAGCGTATGATATTTTTACACTTTCTGTCTATCGTCATCATGGCGCCTCCGTCCGGCAAAGGCTTCAGCCACTCTTTAAGCGCAAGCCAGCCCGCAACGCGGGAAGGAGCAAGCTTTGTCAGATAAACGCCACCCTCTGCGAAAAGTTCGGCAATGCTTTTTCCGCTGTCCTTCTGTCTGCTCCAAAGATCTGACGGAGCGATAAAAAGCATATCGTCGGTCTTTTTTTCGAAAATAAGTTTTGCCGCTTCGCTTACGATAAGTCCGCTTTCATATATCTCGTCGTAAACATATGCGCGTCCTTTTCCATCCACGGCGACGAAAAGCGCGGCAAGCATATCAAGACCGTAATCTATCGCGCAATAGCGTGTTGTATTTTCCGGCAGAGCAACGTCGCAAGTGTGTATATCGGGGTCAAATTCCGTGAAGAACTGTCCTGCAAACGCATCCCATTCTCCGTAAAGCCAAGCTTTTTTAAGATCACACGGCAAAGCTTCCAGCTGACGCACATAATCGGGATTATTCTTCATCAAAGCGTCGTTGTCAAAAACAAGAGCCTGAATAAATTTATAATCATTCGGGTCTTCGCATGAGTGAAAATCTCTGTCTATAAAGATACGCTTTACCCATGCGTGCCCCACCCCTCCGGGATTGCAAGTCAAGTACATACGTTTCGGAAAATCATTCACACCGCGGAGCGAAGCGGAAAGAGCTGAAAACGAATATTCCGTAAACTGAGTTGCTTCATCGATTGCGATAACGTCAAATTCCTGTCCCTGATACTGCAGAAGGTCGTTTTCAGAATCAAGATATCCCATTTTTATCGAAGAACCGTTTATGAAATTAAATGTTTTGTTAGTCTCGCTGTATGTTGCAAGTTCGTTTTTCACAACAAGAGACAGAAGAGGCAAAACATGGTTTTCACGAAGTTCCGGAAAAGTTCTCCTCACGATAAGAGAGCGCAGCCCGGGAAACCTCAGGCATAGCAGAACTATCTTGTGGCGCAGCGCCCAGCTTTTTCCTCCTCCGCGCGCGCCGCCGTATGCGGTGAACTTTGCGCGCGAAGCAAAAAATTCCGCCTGTCTTGCAGAAGGATGAATGTCAAACTCGATCTCTTTCATTCCGCCAGTCTCTCCGTTTCTTCGGAAAGAACTATTTTTATATCCGACTCAGACTCATCAGACTCAGCATAGAAATATTCCTTGAGCACTGCAAGAGCGAAAGTGGCATTTACGTTTCCGGAAAAACAATTTTCTTCAATATAAGCCTCTATCTTCAAAAGCGCCATCTCGACTTCATGACAAAAACATTTGTTCGTCATCAATTCCTTAAATTGACGTTTGCTTATACCGAGCTCAAGACAAAGACCGGAAAGTGTATAAGGTCTTGTACGTCTTTTTCCGCAGGTGAGGCAATCCGCTTCCTTTTTGCAGGACGCGCAAGGAACTACCGTTGTGTCGCATTTTTCAAAATATCTTTCGGCTCTTTCGGCAAAATCGGAAGCCGAAAGACTCTCTTTTTTCTTTTTGCTCAATACAAATGTTACGCTAAATATAATTCAGCGGTAGTAATCGCTCACTTTCCTGGAGAAATCAAACATATGTTCTTCTGAATATTCGCCCCAGCAAGCAAAATGGATTATATCTTCGCTGCCGTCAACAATGAGAGCATCTTCAGGTGAGTATATTGCAAATCCGCAGTGTTCGCAGTATGCGAAAGCACGCGGAGCTTTTTCATAAACATCGTCGGAGGAAAAATCGTCTTCCGCCGCCGAAAAATATCTGTTCGTAAAAATCACTCCTTTTCATGTCCCAAAATTATCTCAGCAAAAGCAAAGCTGCCTAACGGGTAAAGCGCCCTTGCTTTTGCTTGACTATATTTTACCACAAAACGGTTCGTTTGTCAAGAAATTTCAGAACATTCGTTCGATAATTCTTTCAAGCAAGCAAAAAAAACATTTTTTTCTTTTTATTCATACGGTGTTTACAAATCGAGAATACAATCCATAAAGATAAAATTAAAAATACAGGTAGTTGGTCTTATGAATCTCTTTTTAACATTGGCATTTCTGTTTTTTATAGGGTCTGTGACAGGTTGGATAATAGAGCTTTTTTTCCGTCGTTTCTTATCTTCGGCAAATCCGGAACGCAAGTGGATAAACCCAGGCTTTTGCACGGGACCGTATCTTCCGCTTTACGGCGCCGGACTTTGCGTACTTTTCCTCGTGGCGTCGCTTGATCAATTCTCTGTTATAGAAAACAGCATTTTGGAAAAAGTCGTTATCGTTATAGTCATGGGAATATGCATGACGCTTATAGAATACATAACCGGACTTATCGCTCTTAAAGCATTCCATATGCGGCTCTGGGACTACAGTGGCGCCAAATTCAATATAAACGGTCTTATATGCCCTAAGTTTTCGCTTATCTGGTCTGTCTTGGGCGCGGCGTATTATTTCTTTATACATCCGCATATACTCGACGCTCTTATATGGCTCTCACAAAATCTGGCTTTTTCGTTTTTCATAGGATTGTTTTTCGGCGTATTTATAATCGACGTCATACATTCAGCACAAATTGTGGATAAGATCAAAAAATTCGCCAAAGAAAACGAAGTCATCGTCAAATACGAAAATCTCAAATCCTATATTCGAAGCATACAGGAAAAAAACAAGGAAAAAGTTCATTTTCTCACACCATTCCGTTCAGAACATCCGCTGTCCGAACATTTGAAAGAATTGGCAGATAAATTTGAAAAGATAAAGAAAAAACGCAAAGCAAAGCAAAAATAATTTAAGAAAAGGGGCTGTCTCAAATGCAAATTTTAGAGCATTTGAGGCAGCTCTTTCTGTATGATTTGAGCCAAAAGGAAGCAGAGAAAGAAAAAACCTCAAAAC
>CASGAQ010000019.1 GCA_949299535.1 uncultured Eubacteriales bacterium
AATGAGGGCAACGGCAGCAACCGTCCTTCCGCTCCTTTCGGGTTCTGACCATTTGACATGAAAACAATCAAATAAAACAAGAACATCAGGCACTTTTATAATAGCCTGATGTTTTTTTGTTTCTATCATTTTCAAAGTAAAAAAGACGGCATATCCTCTCCGATATGTATGCTTTTAAACCGTTTGTCCGATTTGCTTTCAGTTGCTTTCGATTTTGTTTTCGCCGATTCCTGAGCCACATCAACGGCATTTTCGATTTTGATTTCATTGCCGACGTCAAATTTTTCTTCAGACGGGACATTTTCTCTCATTGCCGCCGCATTTGCCGCTCTTGCAAGGCTGTTTTTACCTACCGACATATCCAATGATCTCCTTTGTAAGTTCAATATATTCCTTCGCACTCCTGCAAGACTTCTTATATGCCGCAACAGGCATACTGTTGTCCTGCGACCATTCTATTGCGCTGTCCACTCTTATGAATGTTTTAAAAAAGCGTACGCCTTCTATCTCGCTGAGATTTTCAACAGTTTGACGAAAATAACTTTTTCTCTCGTCAGCCTTTGTCAGCGCCACTCCCAACAGCGAAAGTTTTGGAGATATTTCCATAGCTTTCTGAACAAATTCCAACATATTTGCAAGACCGAAAAGTCCCCACGGACTTGCCTCAACCGGTATTACAAGATAGTCGGCGGCGCACATGATATTCATTGCAAGCATACCGAGCGACGGCGGAGAATCTATCAGTATAAAATCGTACTCTCCGCTTTCACTTATATCTTTCATTACACGGGAAAGTGTACGTTCACCGTCTTTTTTCAGATACAGTTCATATTCCGCACAGCTCATCTGTATGCCTGCCGGCAAAATATCGAGATTTTCGTATTTTGTTTTTTTGATATATTTCTCGGCTCCGCTTTCGTTTTTCAGCGCAGTGTAAAGGTTTTCTCCGTTTTTTGAAAAGGCAAGCACATCATCTTCGGCAAAAAACGAAAGGGAGAGATTTTGCTGCATATCCGAATCGACCAAAAGCACTCTGTTACCAAGCAAAGCAAGAGAATAACCTACATTGGAGCAAGTCGTCGATTTCCCGCTTCCTCCCTTATTGTTTGAAAAGGCTATTACTTTTGTTTTTTCGGTCAAAAGCTCATCCCTCCTCATTGAGATATTCAAGTATATCCTTTGTTCCCTCGCCCGTAAGCGAGTTTACAAAAAATATCTTTCGGCAGCCGGCGAGACGAAGCCAGTTTTCTGCCTTTTCCATATCGGCAAAAGGTTTGTCTATACCCGTGACTATGCCTATTACCTCTCTGTTTACCATACATGTTATGTTTGGTCCGAAGATGGAATACGTATCATCTGCAGAAATAAGAAAGCCTACTACATCCACCTCATAAGAATAAAGCGCGAGCGCACCGGCAAGACTTGCGCGTTCCGTGTATTCTCCGGGAGTATCTATTATACTTTCGCCGTAATGCACATACTGCGTCTTATAATACTTTATCTCATCGCCGCGAAGCCTTTGAGTCAAAGTAGTTTTGCCCGCTCCCACTCTGCCTATAAAAATTATCTTTTTCATGTCCTTGTGATCTCACAGACAGTATAGCGGAGCTTATCTCTGCAATATGAAGTCATAGCCGTTACAGAAGTTTCGACCTCGGACACAGTACCCGTTATAATTACGGTTCCGGTAAAACGGTCCACGAACTCAACGGCGGCTCCCGAAGACTTCATCGCTATATCGGCGCATATGACCGCCGTTTCCGCAGGACTCACAGTGAGCACGCCGATAGCGCTTCTCGAATGGTCGTTTTTAGTGTCAAGTCCCAGCTTGCGGTAAAGTATCGGATCGGGGTTTGCTATGATATGAGCAAGGGTTATTTGCTTTCCCGGAACAAGTTCTTGGATTATTCGCATTTTATCCTGCATCGACAATTCATTCATAACTTCAATTCCTCCTGTACTCAGTCT
Source organism: uncultured Eubacteriales bacterium (assembly GCA_949299535.1). GTDB lineage: Bacteria > Bacillota > Clostridia > Oscillospirales > CAG-272 > UMGS731. The sequence continues at coordinate 1,969 of CASGAQ010000019.1, forward strand.
CAGCCGCCTATCTGAACGATAAGTCCGCTTTCGCACGCCGCTTCGTAAAGCGCGTTGATTTTTTCGCTTGGAATAGGCTCTATGCCGTCAAGAAGATATTCTCTTCCGAGTCCTGTGTATTTATCTCTGCCCAAACGGTGGTATGGCAACAAATGAAGCCTTGTCACCTTAGACAATCTTGCGGCAAAACACGCGATGTCGCGTATTTCCTGCTCCGTGTCGTTAAACGTAGGAATAACAGGAACACGCACCGTCATGTTCTCGGATAGCTCAGCGATATATGCCGCATTCTCAAGTATCAGCTCATTAGGTTGACCTGTGAACTCCTTGTGCTTTTTGCTGTTGATATGCTTGATATCCATAAGCACATAATCGACATGAGGTATCACTCTGTCGAGCACTCTCTTTTCGGCAAATCCCGTAGTCTCGACAGCAGTATTTATACCGCTTTCGTGACAAGCGCGCAAAATGCTTTCGGCAAATTCCGGCTGACAAAGCGCCTCACCTCCCGAAAGAGTTACGCCTCCGCCGCTTCTGTCATAGTAAGGTATGTCTTTTTCTACCTCTTCCATGACCTCACGGACAGAAACGTCACGACCGATGATTTCCGTCTTGCCTGCGCGAATCATTTTCTGTATCTTATATTCCTGCGATTCCGGATTACAGCACCAACGGCAGCGAAGCGCACAGCCTTTGAGAAAGACTATAGTGCGTATACCGGAACCGTCGTGAACAGAGAAACGCTGTATATCGAATATTCTTCCTTGTGTATCCAAAGTTTCCATCGGCATTTCTTCTTTCAGTTTATTTGTTTTTGTTAAAGCGCCGCCGAAAAAGCGGCGCATATATCCATCGCATTATCATTATTAAAAAACAAAAATCAGAAGCCCTGCTCCGTGCGGTTTATAATGTCGTTCTGGAGAGAACGCGAAAGCGTTGTGAACAGAGCGCTGTATCCCGCGACACGCACAACGAGCGTCTTATAATTTTCAGGATGTTTCTGAGCGTCGATAAGCGTTTCTCTGTTTACCACATTGAACTGAACATGCATACCTTTTTGATCGAAGTAGCCGCGTATCAGCGCAACAAACTTTTCAAGACCTTCCATGCCGGCAAGTGCGCTCGGATGGAATTTCTGATTTAAAAGAGTGCCGTTGCTTGCCGCACCGTGGTCGAGCCTTGCAACAGAGTTCGCCGTTGCCGTCGGCCCCCGTCTGTCGCTGCCTGAAACAGGAGTTACACCGTCCGCAATGGGAGTGTAGGCGAGTCTGCCGTCAGGAGTTGCTCCTGTCTGAGCGCCGAGCGGTACATTTGCGGAAACAGGATAAAGACCGGCTTGATATCTTCCGCCGCGGAAGTTTTTATATTTTTCAACTTCTCTGCTGTATGTATAAGCGACATCTCTTGCGAAAAGATCGACTTCTCTTATATCGTTGCCGTATTTCGGCACCGTTTCTATAAGTTCAAGTATCTCATCAAATCTTGCACGCTTTTCAGCGGTAAGATACTCGCCCGTCATAACCTCGCGATATATCTCTTTGATATCGCTTTCAGAAAGTTCAATACCCTTGTCGGCAACATTCTGCGCTATATCGAGAGTAAGTTTTTCGGCGTCATAACCGCGCAGCCCCTTGCCGTAGTTATGTTCGAGCGCTTCTTTTAATTCCTTCATGGAAACAAGTTTTTTCTCATAAACAAGTTCTTTTACGGCAAGAAGTCCGTCCGTCATATTGGCAATACCGAATCCTTGCGGTCCGGTAAAGTTGTATACGGCGCCGCCCTCCTGCAAAGACTTTCCGCGCTTTATGCAGTCGTCCACCATACATGATTGGAACGGCAGAGGACATCTTGCGGCATGAGCCGAGTCTACGGCATTATCGGCGTTTACCATGAGAGATATCATGTACGATTCCTGCTTTTTGTAAGCGTCGTAAAACTCATCGAACGTTGTCATGTTTTCGACATCTCCGGTGTCAAGACCTATCTTGACGCCTTTATCCCAGCCGTTTGAGAATACGAGTTCAAGCGGACGGCACATATTGAAAAACGCCGCATCGTGCCAACCGTCTGTTTTTCCCGCTTTCTGAGGTTCAACGCACCCGATAATGCAATAGTCGCGTGCATCTTCAAGAGTGAGTCCGCGCGCCATTATCGACGGAATTATTACCTCATCGTTGTAATACGCCGGCATACCCGTGCCCTTGCGGGTAAGGGATGCGGCTTTTATAAGAAGAGATTTTGGCGTGCCGTTCCAGACTCTTATGGAAAGAGATGGCTGCGGAAGCGCCACATGAATAGACGCCTCTATACACATATATGAGAGGTCGTTTGTTGAGTCCAAGCCGTTTTCGTCCTGTCCGCCTACTATAAGATTCTGGAAAAGTCCGTACCCGGCAAAGCCTTCCGCACTCGCCGCGTCGCGCACTTTGTTTATATCGTTGAGTTTTACCCAGATATTGTCTATAAGCTCTTGGGCTTCTTCTACCGTCATCACGCCGTCGTCGATATCCTTCTTATAAAAAGGATACATGTATTGGTCAAAGCGTCCGGGAGAAATCGAGTGACCGCTCGATTCGACCTGAAGAAGCATTTGAACGAACCAGAAAGACTGGCACGCCTCAAAAAAATTTCTCGCGCCTTTTTCGGGAACATGAGCGCAAGCATTCGATATGCGGATAAGTTCAAGTTTTCTGCCTATGTCATGCTCTTTCTCGGCAAGCTCGGCGGCGAGCTGAGAGTAACGGTGAGCATAATCTATGACCGCCTGACAGCTTTCTATTACAGCGTCAAGGAAATTCTTTCGCGTCGCATAGTCGCCGTCACCGAAGCAAAGCTTTGAAAGTTCCGCCTCAGCTTCGTTAATTATCGATTCATATCCATGGTTTATTATTTTGTCATACTGCACGCAGACATGGCCGATACCGTTGTAAAAATAGTTGCCGACGGTAAAAACACCGTGATTCATAAACACGTCGTAAGCCTGAGGTGCCATATTCGCTTCGGCAAGTTCCGATACCGTTTTGCCTTTCCAGTAAGGATATACCTCGCGCAGTCTGTGCTTTGTCTCCTCTGATATGTAAAACGGATCTGCTTCGCGTTCGGAGATCGTATCAAATTCAGCTTCGAGCCATTCATAAGAATATTCCGGAAAGACCTGACAGCCATGAGGACTAACCGTTGTGCTTCCTGCAATAAGCTCATTTTCTCTTATCACTATCGGTATATTCCTTAGAATATGTGCAAAAGCCGCGCTTCTGCGTCTGATTATCGGCAGATTTTCAGTCGCCTTGTAGCTTTCGGTTACAAGAACGCCTCTGTCTGCTTCTATCTCCGGCATTTTTTCATAAAGAGCGGCTATAAGTTTATCTATACGCGCGCTTTTCTCTATACAAAATTTAATATTTTCCATATCACGCTCTCCGTATCATATTAAATTTGTTCCCAAAGTTCCTTGTGCGGTGCGGGAATGACGGATTTGTTCATCAGCAGTCCCAATGCGGCGGCATGACTTGCACCTGCTTCCACCGCGGCAGTCACATCGCCTACATCTCCCGTGATCATGACAAGCCCCTTTCCGCCCATTCCGCGTGAAACGCGCAGGTCATATATATCGACCTTTGCGGTCTTGACTGCTATATCCGCGGCTTTTATCGCGCTTGCGGCAGAGTATGTTTCTATCGTTCCCAGCGAGCCGCTTTTTTTTGTCGGCTCAGTACCGAAAAGCGCCGATATCACCTGCGGATCGATCCTGCCCATAACAGATGTGTCGATTATCATGCTCTCGAACCTCTGTTTGATATTCGAAACTGCGGCGTCTACATCTGCAATAGCGCCTGTAAGAATTATCTCATATTTTCCGGGACACGCCGGATGTGCGCTGACAAGGCTTACGCCGGCGCTTTTGAGTGCAGAATCGCACGCCTCTACGCCCTTGGCTATGCTTTTAAGCTCAATTATACCTACGGCTTGATACATATTTATGTTTGTCCCTTTCTTTTATATTTTTTCTATAACGATCTTTTTGCCGTCTACATATTTACATACGCCTTCTACGGAAGCGTACTGAGGAAGTGAGAGTCCGTCCGCGGCGTCGGCTATGCGTTCACCGGCAGACACCGTTTGTCCTACCTTGACACAAGGCACCGAAGGCGCGCCTATGTGACTGTTCATCGCTATTTCCACCGCTGACGGAGTTATGTCTTTGTCGACAAATCTAGCTTCCTTATCGTATCCTGAAATACCGGTAAGTTCCTTCCAGCGTTCGCTTGAAATAAGCCGATACCCGCGGGTATCGCGCGGAGCGATATCCTCGTCGGATATATATCTTGTTTTTGTCTTTGAAAGCTCTCCCTTGAGCTTGAGTATGATGGCTCTGGGAGAGAGTCCCTGTCCGCACGCCGCGTGTTCGCATACGCCGCACCCGCAACAGAGAGTCGCAGAAGCAAAAATCTTAGCGTCGACCATTCCTGCGCCCTGTGCCGCACGAACAAGCTTGTGCGGTTCAAGCGGATAGCCGAGTTGATTTCTCGGGCATAGATCGGTACATCTTGTGCATTGGCAGCAGGCGGAAGTGCCGCGCTTTATCTGAGTTTCCATACTCGTCTGCTTCGACATGATTATAGGAAGATTCTCCGGAAGTATAAGCAGAGATTTTGTCGTTTTCGTGACGGCGGCGCGTTCGACATCTATGATCTTGCCCATAGCGGGACCGCCGTCGAGCACTACGTTTCCGTGAGGAACGCTCACGCCGAGTATATCCAGAAGCTCCTTAACGTAGATACCGACAGGAACGCGCAAAACAAAACTTTCGGGAATATTTCCGCCGACGGTTATCCATTTGTGAGTTACGGCTATTCTGTGACGTATAGCCTGACGTATATTGTATATCGTTTCCACATTGTATACGATAACGCCGACAGAGATGGGAAGCGCGCCGGGGTTAATACTTCTTCCCGTCGCCTCAAATATGAGGTTTACTTCATCTCCCATGGGATAAACGTTCGGCAGAAACTTTACCGAGGTATGCTCGGAAAGCTTTTGCCCGTCGAAAAATCCGAGTTTTATTCCGGCGTGTTCCTTAACGCAAAGAAGTCCGCGCACTGCCGTTGTATTTTCAACGACATAGTCTATACCTTCTACGACTTTGCGGAGCTCTCTTCGCATGAGGTAGTAGTCCGTATATAGCAGAGATTCGCATTCTGCGCCGTTTATAACTATCGTATCTACGCCGTCCGCTATCTTCGCATATGAGGGAAATCCCGCACCGCCTGCACCGACTGTCCCCGCCATCTTCACGCTTTCCTTGAACTCTGTATGAGAGGCGGTCATGCGGAGTATGCCGTCGTATGTATCCGGCGTGGGAGTAGGCTTTTTGTAAAGCGGATATTCCGCAGAAAAATTATTATTCATTTCACCGGACATATTTTTCTCCTATGATTTATTGTAAACGCCTAAAAGATCGGCGTTTTATTTTCATTTCTTGTGAAGCAGAGTTCTGTTTTCAGTCAACTATGCCGACGATGACCGCATCAACGGGTTCAAACTGATTGCGGAGCGCCAAACGCGCGCTGCTTCCGATGGTAATAAGGACGATCTCGCCTATTCCGGCTCCGACGCTGTCTACCGCGATTATGTATTTATCGGTCTTTTCACCGTTTTCTATAAGGTTGACTTCAAGGAACTTGCTTCCGTTGAGCGATTCCTGTTTTTTAGTGGAAACTATATTTCCCACAACAATGCCTTTTAACATATCATATTCTCCAGAAGAACATCATTCTTTTATAATTTTCACAAGACTTCCGCTTGCTATTCCGGCCGCGTTCGCGTCGTCGGTATCGACGTGCATTTCAAGCGAAAAATTTTTGTTTGCTCTTATCTGCACTCCGTACCAGCGAGTCTTTTTTCCGTTTCCTTCGACGTCTACCGCGACATATTCCCCGTCGCGCACGCCGTATCTTTCGGCGTCCGAGTCGCTCATATGTATGTGTCTGTTTGCGATTATACAGCCTTCGCAAAGAGTGACTACGCCTTTAGGACCGATAATCGTTATGCCTGCCGACCCCTTTATATTTCCGGACTCACGAACGGGAGGACGCAGTTTTAAGACATATGAATCTGTTGCGGATATCTCAACCTGCGACGACGAGCGCAGCGGTCCGAGTATCCTTACTTTCTCTATGGGGCGAAGCGAGGGACCGACTATCGTCACAGACTCGTTTGCCGCATACTGACCTGGTTGTGAGAGATCCTTGGCTTTGGTAAGCTCATATCCTTTTCCGAACAGGATATCCAGATGTTCGCGCGACAAATGAATATGTCGGTTGGAAACGCCGACAGGCACGTCAGCTCCGCTTGCTTTTGGACTTTGCATATCCGATATGACTTTTTTTACTATGGCGGCGATATCCGCGGATGAATATTCCATATTTATCGGCTCCTCTTATTTAATATTTTTTATTTTTAATTTTATTTATATCGAAGTCGCATATGATTTTAAGATATATACGACATTGTTTTCAAATTTCTCCACGCTACGCTTTCTTGAAAGAAAGCTTGGCAAAGAACTTTACTCAAAAAAAGTTTTGGTATTTGATATATAAAATAGAGTCAGCGAATTGCTGAGAGCTTGGCAAAGAACTTTACTCAAAAAAGTTTTGGTATTTGATATATAAAAATAGAGTCAGCGAATTGCTGAGATTTTGGCAAAGAACTTTGCTCAAAAAAGTTTTAAAATTTTATATATAGAATTAAGTAGATTAAATCACTAAAAGTTTAAGTATTGTAAATTATAAAAAATAAAAAAATCCAAAGATATTTATATCAAAAATAATTCAGATTTATTTTTCACGGGGCGGAATAAGAACGCCCCGTGAAAAAACTTTTTAAGGTCAGCCGAGTTTAGGAAGAAGCTTTTCAACGTCTGCATGAGGACGAGGAATAACGTGAGTTGCAACAACTTCACCGAGTTTCTGAGCGGCTTCACCGCCTGCCGCAACAGCCGCTTGAACAGCGCCTACATCTCCGCGCACCATAACGCTTACAAGTCCGGAACCGATCTTCTCACTTCCGATAAGAGTTACATTTGCGGATTTTACCATTGCATCTGCCGCTTCAATAGCCGCAACAAGACCTCTTGTTTCTACCATTCCGAGTGCTTCCATTTTTATATTACCTCCGTATAAAATTTGTTGTTTTCAAAGGCTTTTTCAGCCTGTTTTAAGAAAGCTCATAACGTCGGGATGCGGACGTGCTATGACCTCCGCCAGTTTTACGTTGCCGACGGCTTTTGCCGCTTTAACGCCCGCTTCCAGCGCTACGGTAACATCTGACACGCTGCCTTCGACGACAACAGTTACCAGACGTCCGCCCAAGCGTTTCTCGACATGAATGAGCTTCACATTTGCCGCTTTTACCATCGCGTCAAGTCCCGCGATAGCCGTAACAAGCGCCTGTACTTCGAGCAACGCTATTGCATTTTCCATAATTTTTTACCGATTTTAAAACTCAGCCGAGTTTGGGAAGAAGTTTTTCAACATCCGTATGAGGACGGGGTATAACATGAGTTGCAACGACCTCACCGAGTCTTTGAGCAGCCTCGCCGCCTGCCGCAACAGCCGCTTGAACAGCGCCTACATCTCCGCGCACCATAACGCTTACGAGTCCGGAGCCTATCTTCTCACTTCCGATAAGAGTTACGTTTGCCGCTTTTACCATCGCGTCCGCCGCTTCAATAGCCGCAACAAGACCTCTTGTTTCTATCATTCCGAGTGCTTCCTGCATAATAAAATTCTCCTTTTATTTATTGTTTTTTATATTGTTTTTTATTCTTTTTCTGTATCCTCATTCTCCGGCTCACGGAGCTTGTCTTTTCCGAGTGCGTTCAAATGTGCAAACCATTCTATCTCCTCGGCTTGTCTTGATATAATTTTTGAAGTTATGAAAAGATTTCTCTTTTCAGCCTCTGCTTTTCCCGCTTCCATCGCTGCAGCTACTTCTGCGGCTCCGCCTTCGAACTTGACTGCCATAACTAGCGGAACTTCAACTTTGTCCGCATTGGCAGGTTTGTTTTTGTCAATGGCAACGACCTTGACTCCGGCGCTTTTTGCCACCTTATCGGCAACGACTATCGCCGTTGTAAAGCCGTATACCTCTATCATACCGAGTGCCATATAAGCTCTCCTTATTCAGCAACGTAGCAGATCTTTATGCCTTGCTGTGAAACGTTCATTTCCATAGCTTCATTCATTTTTTCAAGCGGATATGTATGCGTGATAAGTTCCTTTATCGGAATATTCATCTCGCGTGCCTGACGGAGGAAAGCTATCGTCGTAGGATAATCGTCCGCGCTGTAATCCCATGAGCCGACGATATTTATTTCCTTGTTGCACATGGAGAAGTGAGGATTTATCGTGTATTCTCCGTTGTTTACGAAGAATCCCATCTCGCACATTCCGCCTCCGCGGCGAATATAGGAATATATATCCGAAGCAGCGGCAGGCACGCCTGTGCATTGGAATGCAAAATCGGCAAGATTGCCGTTTGTAGCCGCCTTTACAAGAGCCGTTCTTTCCTCCAGAGTCTTTGCTTCCTTGAAGTTGATAACGGTCTTTACACCGAGCTTCTTAGCCATTTCAAGTCGTTTTTCCGTACCGTCTATTGCGATGATGTGGTTTATTCCCGCCGCGCGCAGCACACTTGCCATAACAAGACCGACAGGGCCCAAGCCTTGAATAACTACTTTCGTATTAAAATTGATAAGACCTGTGCCGTTTGCGCGTTTAAGAGCGTGTACGCAAACGCAGGCAAGTTCAAGTATCATTCTTTCGTAGAGGTCAAGGTCGTTTACAACAAAGTATGTAGCGCCCTTGTCTCTTATGAGAAGATGCGTTCCGAACCAACCGTTAAGAGGGTTGTCGTCGTTGTGACCTATAAGACCGAACACGCCCTGTTTATCGCAGAGATTCGTATTTGCCGGGTGATTGCGGCATATATTGCACTCGCCGCAAGAAATTACGGAAGTCACTATCTTGTCGCCCACCTTTATGGGATTGCCGGCGGTATCATATTTAACGTTTTTGCCAAGAGCTATAACTTCGCCCGTGCCCTCGTGGCCGAGTACAACGGGTATAAGACCAAAAGGATCGCCTTTCCACTCGTGAACGTCAGTACCGCAGATACCGGCGCCTTCGACCTTGACAAGGATATCATCGTCCTGAAGTTCGGGAACTGCAAATTCTTTTATTTCTATTTTCTTTGTTCCGGTGAGCATTGCCACTTTAGCAGTTTTCGGCAACTGTGCGCCCGCGCCGGAGCAGCTTCCCGTACAGTTTTTATGACATTCGCTCTTATCCGCGTTCATTTCGCTTACGACGCGGCGAACGATGCTCTCGATATCAGAAGGATTTAAAGCCATTTGTATCTCTTCCTTTCTAAAAATCAGATTATGCGGAAATTATCCGCCATCACACAGCGACGAAGACGTGTAAAGCTCTTCGCGGAGGTTATACCCTCGCCCGTCGGGCCTGCTATTGTAAATGTCGTATGACCTTCTCCGCCGAAACCTATGCCTGCATATGAGGGTGCATTTTTTACAAATATCGTCGTTTCGACGGCGCGCGCAAATCTTGTAAGATTATCGATATTCTTAGAGTGCATATGCGCCGTATGTCTGTTTCCGTGTTCCGCGGCAACAGCTTTTTCGATAGCCTCGTCTATATTTTTTACACGGACTATCGGCAGTATGGGCATCATAAGCTCCTCCTGCACAAAAATATGCTCAAAGTTCGTCTCGCATATGATACAGCGTATATCGTCGCCGACGTTCACACCTATCTTTGCAAGAAGCACCTTAGCGTCTCTGCCGACACAATCTCGGCTGACCGTTTTTTTGATAATGCCGGTCTTTGGATTTTTTGTATCGACGAGAACTATCTTTGCCAATTCATCTGCCTGTTTTTCGGAGATTTTGTATGCTCCGTTTTTTAACATTCCGGCTATAAGCTCGTCTGCGATGCAGTCAAAAGCAAAAACTTCTTTTTCCGCGATGCACGGAAGATTATTGTCGAAGGTACAACCGTCTATAATATCCTTTGCAGCTTTTGCAATATCAGCCGTATCGTCTACTATAACAGGAGGATTTCCCGCTCCCGCGCCGATAGCTTTTTTACCGGAAGCAAGCACCGCCCTTACAACGCCCGGTCCTCCCGTACATACGAGAAGTCTTATAAGCGGACTTTTATACATAACATCAGCAGTGTCCAGCGTAGGTTTCTTAACGGAAGCAACAAGTATTTTCGGTCCTCCGGCTGCAAAGCACGCACGGTTTACAAGATCCACCGCATAGTTCGATACCGCTATGGCGTTTGGATGCGGATTAAACACTATACCATTGCCGGCAGCTATCATTCCTATGCTGTTGCAAAGCACTGTTTCCGAAGGATTAGTGCTTGGGGTTATGCTTCCGACCACACCGAACGGAGCCATTTCGGTAAGAGTAAGGCCGCAGTCGCCCGTTTTAACCTGCGACACAATATCTTCGGTGCCGGGAGTTTTGTCAGCGACAAGACGGTGTTTAGCTATTTTATGCTCTACTCTGCCCATCTTTGTTTCCGCAACGCCTATCTTCGCCATGATATCGGCTTCTTTGCGTATCAGCTCCCTTATGGAAGATATGAGCTTTTCTCTTTCTTCAACGCGCATTGAGCGTATGGCTTTATAGCCTGCATTGGCGGCGTCTATGGCGTCGTGCATATCGTCGAATATGCCGACGAATTTTCTGCCGCCGAAACTTTCAGGAGTAAACTCCGAGGTTTCCTTGGCGCCCGCGCCGCCTATTTCGGAAACGACTTTTTTAACTATTTCCTCGATTTGCGCGTCTGTCCAGTTTATTGCCATTTCGTTCCTCTCCCTTCAAAAATTTTTTGAAAAAATCAGTTCTGCGGGAGATTATTTTCCGAGAGCAGCGAGAACTCTCTTTGTTATTTCCGCTATAAGAGTTTCGTCCGCGTCGGAAGACGTCACGATACTGCTCTGAGCCTTAGTATTTTGTTTGCATTTGCAGTCTTCCGTGCCGAGATTTTTGCAAGTCTTGCAGCCCGGGTGTCTGCCCGGAATACGCATTTTTTTGCGAAGCTCCATAAGCTTTTCAAGCTGATCGCAGGGGATCTCTTCCACATTGCCGAGTTCCATCGCGTATTTACATATCTTCGCATTAAATTCGACTTCCTCCATCGTGAACAAAGCTTTTTTTAGTGTGTTGCCCACGGTGAGCGCGCCGTGATTTTTGAGAAGAAACGCATCATGGTTCTGTATATAAGGCATGAGCGAATCCGGTATCTCCATCGTAGAGGGCGTGCCGTATTCACATGTAGGAACAAAGCCTATGGTAAGCACGGCTTCGGGAAGGATATACTTGTCAAGCGGAACTCCGGCAACGGTGAAAGCCGTTGCAACGGGAGGGTGAGCGTGTACGACGGCATTTACATCGGGGCGCTCCTGATATACGCGCAGGTGCATTTTTATCTCGGAGGAAGGATTAAGTCTGCCTTCGATCTTGTTGCCCTTTCCGTCGATACGAATTATCATATCAGGTGTAAGATCGCCTTTCGATACGCCTGTGGGAGTGCAGTAGTATTCATTGTCGTTTACTTTGACGGAGATATTGCCGTCGTTTGCCGCAACGAATCCCGCCGCGTAAATTTTATGACCTACCTCGCATATCTCTTTTTTAATTTCGAAAGATGAAACCATGATCTGTATTTTCCTTTCTTTTTAATTTATTTTTTATTTTTTATTTATTATAATTTTTTTACAATGTCCATAGTGTCTTTTGCTATCATATATTCCTCGTCCGTGGGAATGACAAAAACTTTCATCGTTCCGTCGGGCGCGGTAATATCGACCGCACCTCGGGTAGAGGCGGCAATGTTTTTTTCTTCGTCTATCTTGATGCCGAAAAAATCCATATCGCGGCATATGCGTGAACGTATCACGGGAGAATTTTCTCCGATACCCGCGGTAAAAACAACTGCGTCGGCGCCGTTCATTTCGGCAAGGTATGACCCTATCAGCTTTTTGACGTTCATCACAAGCATATTCATTGCAAGGGCGGCTCGTTTGTTGCCTTTGGTTTCCTCATCAAGTATCTCGCGGCAGTCGTTGGAAACTCCCGAAACGCCTAAAAGACCGGAATTGCGGTTTATGATATCATCAGCTTCTTCAGCAGAAAGATTTTCCGCTTTCATTATATATGTAAGTACTGTCGGATCTATTGAACCGGTACGCGTGCCCATTATAAGACCGTCCTGAGGGGTAAATCCCATAGACGTATCTATCGACTCGCCGTATTTTGAGGCTGTTATCGAAGAACCGTTTCCGAGATGACAGGTGATTATCTTTGTCTGCTCAAAGGGAACGCCCATCTCGGCGGCGCATTGCATCGCAACAAACCTGTGGCTCGTACCGTGAAAACCATAGCGGCGTATCTTATATTTTTCATAATATTCATAAGGAAGAGGGTAGATGTATGCATGCTCCGGCATTGTGCTGTGATAAGAGGTATCGAACACTCCTACCTGCGGCACATTCGGCAAAAGCGTGCGGCACGCTTCTATCCCCTTTATTCCGGCAGGGCCGTGAAGCGGATTTATGCCCGTTATGGAATCCAGATACAAGAGTTCATCTTCTCCTATGACGGCGGAACCTTTTATTTTTTCTCCTCCGTGCGCTATGCGGTGCCCCACCGCGTCTATTTCGGAAATATCATTTATAACGCCGAGTTCTTCATCGGTTATAAGCAATAGCAGAGCGGAAAGCGCCGCGCCGTGATCGGGAATTATCATTTCCGCATGGTAATCCGGCTTGCCGGGCCGCTTATGAGTCACTGAGCCCATGCCGAATCCGATACGGTCGCAAATTCCCTTGGCGAGAACTTCTTCCATCTCCATATTGAAAAGCCTGTATTTAAGTGAGGAACTGCCGGAGTTTATAACCAAAATTTTCATGACGTTTCCTCCTCTTTGAGAAATTTTTTATTCGTTTGTTTCGTCTGTCTCTGTCACTCGTTTTGATCTGAGATTTTTCTCGCTCTCGTCATCGAGTCCTTTGCCGTTCGGCTCGTTTTTGTAAACAAGATAATAGCAAAGCGAATCTATCACCACGAGCCTTGAAAAGTGAGAGCAGATCGCCGGCGAGCCATGTTTTGTTTCCTCCGTGTCCGTCAGCAGAACGATATCGCTCTGCTTCATTATGGGAGATTTGTCAGTACCTGTTATGCAAACGGTGGAAATGCCGCGGCTTTTGGCAAACTTCAGCGCTTCCACTATATCCTTCGACGCACCGGACTGGGAAACGCCCACCAACACATCGCTTTTATTCATGCGTGAAACCGCTATCATCTGCATATGAGTATCCCCGTAAGAATATGCCTGATATCCCGCACGCAGAAATTTATTTGCCGCATCCTGCGCGACAAACGCTGAAGAGCCGAGTCCTATAAGTATGGTCTTGCCCGCGCCGGCAATGAGCTTTGCTGCTGCGGCGATATTTTCCGGTACTATCGTACGCTTTGTTCTCTCCAGCGAGAGATATGCGTCGCTGCATATCTTTTCGAGAATATCAAAACATGAATCGTTTTCGCTTATAGCAGGAAGAACAACCTTTTTCTCTTGCTCGCTCGCCACTGATATTTTCAGTTCTCCGTATCCGGAAAATCCGAGCCTGCGCGCAAAACGCACGATAGTCGACTCGGAACTATTGGAAAGTTCGGCAAGTTCCGATATTGACATTGGAAGATTATCTCCCGGATGTGCAAGGAGCCAGTCGGCAATCTTTTTTTCCGCTTTTCCCATCTCGTTGTACAAAAGCCGGGTCTTTAGAATGATTTTATTCATTAGACAGCCCTCGCTCTCGACATTTGAAATTTTAACATAATATATCAAATGGTCTGCTTTTTAAAAAATGAAAAATATTTTCAGTTTTCTTTATTTTACAGCACAAAAAAATGTTTGTCAATAAAAATTTCTGTTTTTTGTCCGAAGCAAAAAAATGTTACAAAAGCGAAAAAATTTATTAGTCAAAGTGCTGTAATTACAATATGATTTTTAGTCATTTTAACTTTTTTCCTCAATCCCTTATACAGCAGAAAAAGGCTCGTTTCAGAGCAAAAAAAATTATGATTTTTTTGAATCCTATTGACAAAGGATTCAAACAATTGTATAATTGTATACAATCATACAATTATCAGAGGAAAGGAATAATAAAATCATGCTCACACGAAGCGATGCAAGCAACCTGCTTGAGTTCTCGCAATACAAATATTCCCTTCAGGACGTGGAAACGCCGAACCTTTACCGTGACATATACCCTTATACGGACGTTCCCAAGATTCCCTTCAACCACCGCCGCGTGCCTATCTCCATGCCAAAAGACATTTGGATAACAGACACGACATTCCGCGACGGCCAGCAATCACGCGCACCGTATACAACAGAACAGATAGTCCATCTCTACAAACTTCTCGCAAAACTCGGCGGCGAAAACGGAATAATCCGCCAGAGCGAATTTTTTGTTTACAGCAAAAAAGACCGCGACGCAGTGGAAAAATGCATGGAGCTCGGATATAAGTTCCCTGAAATAACAACATGGATACGCGCCACAAAAGAGGATTTTAATCTTGTGCGCGACATCGGTATCAAGGAAACCGGTATCCTCGTTTCCTGCTCCGACTATCATATATTCAAAAAACTCGGAATGACGCGTTCTCAGGCAATGCAGAAGTATCTTTCCGTAGTCTACGATGCCTTTGAGGCAGGTCTGCGCCCGAGATGTCACCTGGAAGATATAACTCGTGCGGATTTCTACGGTTTCGTAGTTCCTTTTGTAAACAAGCTTACGGAATTTTCCGAACAGGCCGGCATACCCGTTAAAATACGTATGTGCGACACTATGGGTTACGGTGTGCCTTACAGCGAAGTTGCACTCCCCAGAAGCGTTCCCGGCATGGTATACGGTCTGCACCACTATGCAAACGTTCCCAGCGAAATGCTTGAATGGCACGGGCACAACGACTTTTACAAAGCCGTTTCCAACGCAACGACGGCGTGGCTCTACGGCGCGTCTGCGGTAAACTGTTCTCTGCTCGGAATCGGCGAGCGCACAGGTAACGTACCGCTTGAGGCTATGGTTATAGAATACGCCTCCGTCCGCGGCACGTTCGACGGTATGCACCCCGAAGTCATCACCGAGATAGCTCAGTATTATAAGGATGAACTCGGCTACAACATTCCTCCCATGACGCCTTTCGTCGGAGAAAACTTCAACGTCACCCGCGCGGGAATACACGCCGACGGCATGATGAAAGACGCGGAGATATACAATATATTCGATACGGAAAAAGTTTTGGGCGTACCCGCTTCCGTTTGCGTTTCAAACACATCGGGACTTGCCGGTATCGCATACTGGATAAACCACCATTACGGACTTTCGGGCAACGATGTCGTCACAAAGCGAGACGAAATCGTTACAAAAATGAAGGAAACGATAGACGGACTCTATGCGGAAGGCAGAGTAACTCTTATGACCGACCCCGAACTCGAAGAAATATTCGCAACGATAATGGAAGAACAGCGCCGAAAGGAAGAAGCAAAAAAGGCGCTTGAAAACGCCTCTTCACCGAGATACGGTAAATAAATCCGTCAACAAATAAGGAGATATAGATGTTTCAGGAAAACGGTGCGTCAACACTGGAAGAAAAAGTATATACGATACTTGAGGATCAGATACTTTCACAAAAGTTTCACGCGGGAGATTCTTTCACCGAAATGAAACTTTCAAAAGAACTGGGCGTCAGCCGTACCCCTGTAAGAGAAGCTCTACAAAGGCTTGACCGCGAGGGACTTATAAAACTCATACCGAACAAGGGCGCCGTCGTAATAGGCATTTCCGAACGCGATCTCATCGATATATATAAGATAAGGATGCGTCTTGAAGGTCTTGCTGCTCGCATAGCCGCAGAAAGAGCCGACGAAAGCTTATTGCGTACACTCAGCGACAATATAGACCTCACTCAATTCTATATGGAAAAAGGAAACGTGGAAAAAGTCAAAGACCTTGACTCGGCTTTCCATGATATAATTTACCGTTACTGCGAAAGCAGGATATTGAGCAAAACGCTCTCGGAACTTCACAGATACATAGCCTGCTACCGCAAACTCTCTCTCACCGTAGAAGGCAGACTAAAAAAATCGCTTTCGGAACACCGCGAAATATACGACGCTATCAAGCGCGCGGATTCTCAAAGCGCAGACGAACTCATGTCCGCGCACGTTGAGCGCGCGCTGCAAAATCTGCTTACGATAGTACAAAACCAAGATTGAAAGGATAAACGAAAATGGGACTTACCATAGCACAAAAAATAATCAAAAACCATCTCGTTTCCGGAGAGATGATCCCCGGCACCGAAATCGGTCTTCGTATAGATCAAACACTTACGCAGGACGCGACGGGTACCATGGCATACCTCCAGTTTGAAGCAATGGGAACGGAAAGAGTAAAAACAGAGCTTTCCGTAGCTTATATAGACCATAACACACTTCAGGCAGGATTTGAAAACGCCGACGACCACAGATATATCCAGACCGTTACCAAAAAACACGGTATACGTTTTTCACGTCCCGGCAACGGTATATGCCACCAGGTACATCTTGAGCGTTTCGGCATTCCCGGCAAAACTCTTATCGGCTCAGACAGCCACACTCCTACCGCAGGCGGTTTGGGAATGTTGGCAATGGGCGCCGGCGGACTTGACGTTGCAGTAGCAATGGGCGGCGGCGCATACTATATCAATATGCCTAAGATAATCGGTGTTGAGCTTCGCGGCAAACTTCCCGATTTTGTGGGAGCAAAGGACGTTATACTTTATGTTTTGTCAAAGCTCGGCGTTAAAGGCGGCGTAGGTAAAGTAGTCGAGTATTACGGCGAAGGCGTAAAAACGCTTTCCGTACCCGAAAGAGCTACCATAACAAACATGGGCGCTGAACTCGGCGCAACAAGCTCCGTATTCCCCTCCGACGATATAACACGCGCTTTCCTCAAGTCCCAGCAGAGAGAAGGTGATTTCGTTCCCGTAGCTCCGGACGATGACGCCGTATACGACGAAACGCTGACAGTCGACCTTTCCACGCTCGTTCCTCTTGCGGCTTGTCCCCACAGTCCCGACAATGTAAGACCTGTTTCCGAGCTTGCCGGAATGAAGCTCGACCAGGTATGCGTAGGTTCCTGCACGAACTCATCCATGCTCGATATGCTCACCGTAGCCGCTATCCTGAAAGACAAAACAGTTCACCCCGACGTTGAGATGTCTGTTTCCCCCGGCTCTAAAGAAGTTCTCTCCATGCTTGCCGACTGCGGCGCTCTCACTGATATGGTAAGCGCAGGCGCAAGAATACTCGAATGTGCTTGCGGTCCCTGCATAGGTATGGGATTTTCACCGAAATCCGCCGGCGTCAGCCTGCGTACTTTCAACCGCAACTTTGAAGCAAGAAGCGGAACGGCAGACGCTAAAGTATATCTCGTATCTCCTCAGACAGCGGCGGCTTCCGCCATCACAGGCGTATTCACAGACCCGACAACGCTCGGAAAGGCGCCTGAAATAGTCCTTCCCGATATAATGAAAGTAAACGACAATCTTATCGAAATGCCCGCTGACGCAAAAGACGCCGCAGACGTTCTTGTAGAACGCGGACCCAACATAAAACCCATTCCCAAAGGCGTTCGTCCGGCAGAGAATCTTGTCTGCAACGCAGTACTCAAAGTGGGAGACAATATCACAACAGATCATATAATGCCTGCCGGCACGAAGATACTTCCCTACCGTTCCAACGTTCCCAAGCTTTCGGAATTTTGCTTTACGGTATGTGACAAAGAGTTCCCCGAAAGAGCAAAAAAACTCGGCGGCGGCATAATCATAGGCGGTGCAAACTACGGCCAAGGCTCCTCTCGTGAACACGCCGCTCTCGTTCCGCTTTATCTCGGAATAAAAGCAGTTGTCGCAAAGAGTTTTGCACGCATACACATGGCGAACCTTATAAACTTCGGAATAATCCCCCTCACATTCAAAGATCCCGCAGACTACGACAGAATATCCGAAGGTGATGACATTGAAATTGCAGGATTTGCAGACGCAATAGCCGGCAAAGAAGAACTTATTCTCAGAAATAAGACCACGGGAGAAAGCATAGTTCTCTTGCTTGCGGCAACACCGCGCCAGCGCGAGATACTTCTCTGCGGCGGACTTCTCAACTACACAAAAGACAAGGAGAACAGCTGATATGACAGATATAACGGTAAACGCACAGCTCGATGCGGCTTGCGAAAAATTCAGAAAAATACTAGAAAAACAGCTCGTAAGAGTCGAAGATATGAAATCTCAGGGCGATTTTGTTGATTATGAAAAGCTCGACAAAATACGCATAGGCGTTTGCGGCGGCGACGGCATAGGTCCCACTATCTCCGCAGAAGCAAGACGCGTGCTTGAATTTATGCTTGACGATATGGTAAAGTCGGGCAAGATCGAATTTGTAAATATTGAAGGGCTTACCATAGAAAACAGAATAGCTTGCGGCAAAGCCATTCCCGACGACGTTATGGAACAGCTCAAATCCTGCGAGATAATCCTCAAAGGGCCCACAACAACTCCTCAGAAAGGCGACGGCATGCCCAATATCGAAAGCGCCAACGTCGCAATGAGAAAAGCTCTCGACCTTTTTGCAAACATTCGTCCCGTCAAGGTTCCCGACGAGGGAATAGACTGGACCATCTTCCGCGAAAATACGGAAGGCGGATATGCAGTAGGTAAAGAAGGTTTTAATGTGACAGACGACCTTGCGGTAGACTTTGTTATCACTACAAAGCAGGGTTCTGACAGAATCGCGCGTCTTGCATACGACTACGCAAGAAAAAACGGATATAAGAGAGTTTCTCTCATCTCCAAAGCAAACGTTATAAAAACAACAGACGGCAACTTCCTTGAGGATTGCCACAAAGTCGCAGAAGAATATCCCGAGATAACAACGGACGAATGGTACGCTGACATCATCACGGCAAAGCTTGTCGACAAAAAGCGCCGCCGCGATTTTCAGGTACTTGTTGCGCCGAACCTTTACGGCGATATCATATCCGATGAAGCGGCAGAATTTCAGGGCGGTGTAGGCACGGCAGGCTGTGCGAATATCGGCAAAAAATACGCAATGTTCGAAGCCATCCACGGTTCCGCACCGAGAATGGTAAAAGAAGGCAGAGCAAAATACGCAGACCCCTGCTCCATGCTGCGCGGCTGTGTAATGCTTCTCTCTCACATCGGACTTCAGAACAGAGCGGACAAACTCGCAAAGGCGCTCGATATATGCTGCTTTGAGGAAAAGAAGCTCGTCATCACGGGACGCGATACAGGCGCTACATGCGAAGAATTTGGCAATTATGTAATGGAAACACTCAAATCTCTTTGATAATATACGGCTCCGCGATATGCGGAGCTGTTTTTTGAATTATTTTTGCGAAATATATTGATTTTTACCATACTTTGCTGATATAATGTATTTAATGCGTATATCGTAAACAACACTTAAAGAAGGTTACATGATCATGTATGAATTTCTGGCAAAAGTATTTTCACCGATACAGCTTATAGGATATGTGGGAACGGCTTGCGCTTTGATCTCTTATCAGTGTAAGAAAAACCACAATTATTTCTTGTTCCAGACAGGCTGTGCTGTTGCATTCTCGGTTCAGTTCCTTCTGCTCCAGTCATGGGCGGGAATGCTCCTCAACATTTTCAGCATAACGCGCGGAATCATATTTGCAATGGGCGACAAATGCAGAAAAATCGGATATCTTATATTTATAGAGCTTTCCTTTGCAGTCTCATGCCTGCTTGCGTACCTTGTTTTCGATGAGATATGGTGGATATCGATACTGCTCTTTATAGCTCAGGCAGGCGGTACATTAGCCATGTGGACTCGAAACGGTAAGATAATCCGCTGGGCACAGCTTTGCGGAATTTCTCCTCTTTGGATAGTAAACAACGCTTACTACGGCTCCATCGGCGGAATAATATGCGAAGTCTTTAATATGATCTCCGTCATAGTTTCGTTCATACGTTTCCGCAAAACGGGATACGATAAAACTTAAAATCTTCAAAAAAAGACCGATACACGGTCTTTTTTATTTAGTTTGACGATCAAGCTATTGATTTAAAGCGGTTTTTATTGTATACTGATTGTATCATGACAGCAAAAAGGGGGCATGTTTAATGAAAGTAGCCGTGATCGGTTCGCGCAGTCTTATAGTCAATGACCTTGAAAGATACCTTCCTGCCGGCACTACCGAAATAGTTTCAGGCGGTGCTGTCGGAGTAGACAGATGTGCGCGCAAATACGCAAATCAACATGGGCTAAAGCTTACCGAATTTCTCCCCGATTATGAAACTTACGGAAAATACGCTCCACTCAAACGTAATTTGCAGATAATAGAATATGCTGACGTAGTATATGCATTTTGGGACGGAAAATCAACCGGCACAAGCTTCGTCATAGAAAACTGCCGAAGAATGAACAAAAAAGTCCGCGTATTCAAAGCAAGACTATACTCCGGTTAAAATTATAAATCGAATAATAACAGCAGAGTCACGTAACGCTTCTTCCGTTATATGACTCTGCTGTTGTTTACCATAAGATTATGCTTTTTATCAACAAAGTTTCAATCTTTATTCAATACCTTTTTATGACATTTCGGACATCTCATATATCTTGTTCTGCCGTAATGCATGACAAACAAAACACTTTTAAATGTCGGAACATATTTGTGACGGCATTTCGCACACTCATAATATCCCGCTGTCTGCTCTATCCTCAGTGCATATACAACGCCTACGGCAAAAGGAATAAATCCCATAACTATCAGCAAGATTCTGAGCCAAGTCTCCATTTGAACAAACGCTGCGATAAATACGCACGCAAGCCAAACAACTCTTGCAAATATTGTTTCAAAGAAAATCCGTTGCCTTTCTCGCAATCCCTAATCATTTTCAAAAATTCTTCTCTTTTCCTTGCGAGCGTTCCAGTGATACCTTCATCTGCGTAAATCTTTACAAATTGCCATTTGGGGTTTTTCATAATGGTTTCTGTATAATGCGAAACCTGCGCATTATAACTTTCAAGCTGATCTTCGCTATCTGTAGAGACACGACAATATGCAGCCACTCGCAAAATACCATTCTCACCCCCTCTTTTTTGCAACAGAGGATTGGCTTCAATTTTTGTTACAATTTTCTTTACCTGTGTTTGATCACTCATAACATACCTCTAACGTACTCACCTCAACATCATTTACGAAACGGATAACTATTTCGCCTGATTTATTCACAAGAATAGCATCAACAACTTCACTTACAAACTCAAAAGACAAAAGATCGTTTTTACTGATACCTTCAAATTCTTTAATCATTTGATCAGTATAAATTGGATGTCTACATTCGTTACAACATTTGAATTTTGCGGTTGCACATTCTAAAATTATACTTTTTATCGCACTGAAACTTGGCTGTGGCTCATCAAGCATTCTTCTAATTTCGTTTGAATAACGTATTACCTCAGGTGTTCTTTC
Organism: uncultured Eubacteriales bacterium; assembly: GCA_949299535.1. Lineage (GTDB taxonomy): Bacteria > Bacillota > Clostridia > Oscillospirales > CAG-272 > UMGS731. The sequence continues at coordinate 23,626 of CASGAQ010000019.1, forward strand.
AAACAATTCTTTACCCTTTTCAACCAGCAATATTTCTCTATGTTGATACACAAAGATCATGATTTTTTCAATCTGGTTAAGTAATTTTTTATCTGTAACGCTATTTTCAGTTATACAACCACCGTGACAATCCCAGTGTCCACGCGAACGATTTATTTGCAACCTACGATAATGCTCACCACATTGCCCGCATATAACATGTTGCTTCAAAAATTCAATAAGTGGCGAACATGGAGTAATTGTAAATCCTTTTTGCTCACTCATTTTTTGAGCACGAACAAACACTTCATCATTCAATATAGACGGATAACTATCTGATCCTATGTAACGTTTATCGGTAATAATTCGTTTAATACGGTTTTTGCTCCAAACTGCCATATCTTCCATTATCGGTATATTTTCCGTAGTCAACTCATCAGCAATATCTTTTAATCCTTTACCCTTTATATATTCATCAAATATTCTATGAATAACAATTACCTCTTTATCGAATGGCGTAACCTTGCCGCTATCAACCTTATATCCATAAGGAATCATCCTTAATTTCATTTTCTCACCACCTTTTTATGGGGAACTCTAACTCACACTTCAAACGAAATATCAATGTTCCATCCTGTTCCACAAAAACAGTATCGACAATTGAATCATATATTTTTTCATCCATTGATGTAAGATAATCTGTATCATTGATAACCTTTCTAAGCTCACGCATACGTTCAATACATTTTTCATCTTCATCCTCGTTTATTAACTTGGTTCGCCGCAAACGCAAGTCATATATTTTTTGATTTAAGACATCCGTTTGTTGGACATAAAGCATTTGATCTATTACACCCTGTGTAAAAAGTTCTCCATAAGTAATTCTTTTTTTAGAAAGCATCATAAGCTCATTATCAATTTCTATAATTGCATTATTTCCGCTGTTTACCTTAGTTTTTAGATTTTGTAACTGCGTAATGGTTTCTACAATTAAAATGCGTTCGTGTTTCTTTAAGATATTAAAAAGTTTTATAAAAGCCCGTCTTATTTCAGCATCGGCAAGCTCTGGCGCATGACAATCTTTTATATCTTTGCCTTTGCGTGAGCATGTCCAATACAATCCGTCTTTTTTATAAAGTCGCTTATATACCCATCCGCATCTTTTACAGCATATTTTTCCAGAAAAAAACTCTTTTTTACCTGTCGGCGGCTTATAACACTTTGAACGCTTCTTCATCAATATGCGTACTGCATCAAAATCTTCTTTTTTTACAATACTTTCATGCGTATTTTCACAATAATATTTTGGCAGTTCGCCCTTATTTCTCTGTTGTCTCAATGGCAATATATTTGGAACAAAGCTTTTCTGCCAAAGGCTATCACCGATATAACGTTCGTTGGTAAGAATATAGTTGATTCCGCTTTCTGACCACTGCAAATTTGGCGCTCTTGTCGATTGCAAATACTTTAAGATAACCGTAGCACCTTTACCAGATAAATACATTTGATAAATTTCACGCACAATTTCAGCCTCTTCTGGCTCAACAACTAATGTATTATCAACAAGTCTGTACCCAAACGGCACACTTGAAGGGACATAAGTTCCATCAGCCATTTTCATTCGGACAGAGGTTTGCATTCTTTTTGATGCGCTCATCGCTTCGCCCTGAGCAAATGCACTTTTTATATACAGTATCATTTCAGAGTTCATGCACGCGGTATCAATGTTGTCATTTTCAAAATAGACAGTAACGCCGCATGTTTTCAGTTCACGCACAGCCTCGATACATTCAAGTGCATTTCTGGCAAATCTCGTCACGCTTTTTACAAGTATGCGGTCAAGTTTTCTGTTCTTTGCATCACGCATCATGCGCTTGAACTCATCGCGCTTATCAATCGATGTTCCTGTGATTCCCTCGTCTGCATAAATCTCGACCAGGCGCATCGTGTCGTTTTCTCGGATATAATCGTTATAATGCTGCACCTGCGCAAAAAAGGAATTTAACTGATCTGCTGAATCCGTACTAACGCGACAATATGCTCCTATCCTTAATAAATCTTCTTTCTCTCCGGTTGTCGGTTTGCCTGTCACGAAGTTCAAAGTATTCAATCGATACTCCCGCATTCTTGCCGCGGCTTCTTCCCTCTTCGTCGCGCTTAAAGCTCCAACCCTTATCTACATTGTTTCTTGTTAAGTTTACCTTTCTCGTACAAGCTCCGTATCAGAGAGTAAGCTAACATATACTTTAATTCGTTTTGCATCCGCTCTTCCGCGCTTATCATTCTCCCTCCAAATTACGGGAAGACAGAGCGCGGCGGCATAAGACCGATACGTTTCATCTTCCCGATGTTCGTTTTCTTCCTTATGCCGATCGGCATGATATTCAGTTGTGTTTTCCAGAAAAGCAAGAGCGCAAGGGCCATAGTCCTTGCGCTCTCCGCGTTATTCTTTATTTGGTTGATTTTGTGGGCCAAGCTGACTTCGCAGGGCTTCATACCCTGCGTAAATCAGTTCGACTTTTGAAATTCGATGTTCTTTCAGAAAGGAACAGATCTCATCGTGCAAACCTCTCGAAAGACGAGTGTTAAATTGCTTTGTTGCCTGTTCTCTTTCCTCTTTGTTACGGATCTCGTAATTCCTCCGAGCACGACGCTGAGGCGTTTCTTCTTTCTTAGCCATAATACCCTCTCATTCGGTGATAGCACAAATAATTGCGCCGATGCAGTTCATAATAAAT
>CASGAQ010000020.1 GCA_949299535.1 uncultured Eubacteriales bacterium
CGCCGAGTACGGTAGGGATTATGTGCAGGGCGGCAAAGAAGAAAGTGAAAGGGCTTGAAGATTTCCATTTCCACACGCTCCGTCACACCTACACAAGCATAGCAATTCTATCATTCGTCAAAGCCGTTTGTCAATGGCTTTAACATGATGAGGAACAAAAGGACGATTCTGTATCACATGAATAAAAAACAGGAAACCAACGCATTTATTAAAGAATGTATTACAATGGCGCTTCTTAAAATGATGGAAGAACAGCCGTTTGAGCGCATAACAATAACGGAACTTACAAAAAAGCCGGAGTCGGCAGAGTGTCGTTTTACCGCAATTTTGAAAACAAGGAGGATGTCATAAAACAGCATCTTGCAAAACTTATAAAAGAATGGGGAGAGGATTTTGAAAACAAGGGCGATCCGGATATAGTCAAAAGTTTATTTTCTCATTATTATAAGCACAAAGAGCTGTTCATACTCCTATATAATTCGGGGTTGGATCATTTGAGCCTTCAAAACATACTGGATGTTTGCGGTCCGCTTACTGAGCATGACAATCTGACGGCATATACGCGCTCATGGTTTTGCCACGGTCTTTACGGCTGGATACATGAGTGGTTCAAGCGCGGCATGTCGGAAACGCCAGAACAAATGTCAAAAATTATATCAGATTCGAAACCGAATATATAAAAAATAAAGACGCATAGCGTCTTTCAGGATACTGACAAACCCGGTTGAAAAACCTGTCCTCGGCAAGTTGTACAAATCCGACACCCGCTTTTTCTTTGCGCCTGCATGGTCAAAGAAAAAGCTTGCAAAAAGAAATCGCCGAAGGGAATTTCGCCGACTGCGGTCGGCGACGAGGGTTACGCCCCCTCGACCGCGCCGCCTTTTGAAAAAAGCGGACGAAAACTTTCCGTCATTTTGACAACCCCATTACCTTTGTCAGCAAACCAAAAGACGCATAGCGTCTTTATTTTTTTCTTTGAAGCAGAAAAGTTGCAAGCTCAGATAAAATCTCATTTCCTTCAAAAGGCTCTATCGCAGATATAGCTTCCGATGTGAGCTTTTCAGCATATTTCCGCGCCTCGTCAACTGTCATAAACGAGAGAAATGTCGTCTTGCCGAGCGCCACGTCTGCGTGCGTAGCTTTGCCTAAAACAGCGGCGTCACCGTCAACATCGAGTATATCGTCAATTATCTGAAATGCAATACCTATTCCGTAGGCATATTTTTCTGCCGCTTTGTATCTTGAGTCGTTTTTGTCAATGATTCCGGCTGCCATCGTACCAAGCAGACATGCGGCGCGTATAAGCGCGCCCGTTTTCTTTTCGTGCATTGACATGAGCGTCGCAAAATCCGGAGATCTGTTTTCCGAAAGAAGGTCTATCTCCTGTCCGCCCATCATGCCGACAGCTCCCGCCTCTTTCAAAAGCATCGAAACGGCGGCAAGAGCCGTTTGAGGCTCAACAGCGCTGTTTGTTGCCGCCATTTCATAACCTCTTGTAATGAGCGCATCTCCGCAGAGAAGCGCGATATCCTCGCCGTAAACGACATGGTTTGTCGGCTTTCCGCGACGCATATCGTCATTGTCCATACACGGCATATCATCATGTACAAGAGAGGACGCATGAACATATTCTATCGCGCATTCAAACGGAATAGCCGCTTCTTTCTTACCACCAAAAAGACGGCAAAATTCAGCCGTCAAAAAAGGGCGTATGCGCTTTCCGCCTGAAAGCGCGCTGTATCTCATAGAATCGTAAAGTGTTTCGAGCAAAAGCTCCGAAGTTTGCAGATTCTCGGCAAGATAAAAATCTATTTCCGCCGTATTTTCAGAGAGAAGTTTTTCAATATCCATATGTCACTCCGCAGACTTGACGGAAAAAGGTGCTTCGACAAAATCTCCGTTTTCGTCTTTCTGCAAGATTTTTACTTTCTGCTCCGCCGCATCGAGCTCTTTGGTGCAGAATTTTACAAGTCCAATGCCCTCCTCAAAGAGAGCAAGAGAAGAATCGAGCGGCGCGCTCCCGCTTTCCATTGCACGCACAATTTCCTCAAGACGAGAAAGCGCGCTTTCAAAAGTTACTTTATTTTCTGCCATTTCATTTCTCCCTTTTCTATTGTTTTGACCTCGGCGGAAACTTTACCGTCCGCAAGCATAAACGAAACAGTATCGCCTTCCTTGGTCTGCGAAACGCTTTTTATAACGCCTCCATTTGAGTCGAATACCGCGCTGTAACCGCGGGAAACGACTGAAAGCGGATTGAGTGCGTCAAGCTTTGCGACAGCCGCGCCCAAAACAGCTTTTTTTCGTTCCAATATCTTATCCATACGCACAGCAAGTTTTTCCTCTGCCGAGCTTAACGCCATGCGTTTGTCATCAATAAAGTTTCTCGGCGCCGTAAGCGAGCGAGATGCAGCAAGGCGAGCCAGCTTTTCGCGCGAGAGCTTTATCCTTTGCGTGCAGAGAAGCTCCATGCGTGCTTGAACATTCATTATTTTTCTTGCGAGTTCCGTGCTTTCGGGCACGGCAAGTTCAGCTGCCGCAGACGGCGTAGGTGCGATGACAGACGCCGCGAAATCACAGAGAGTGCGGTCCGTCTCATGTCCTACTGCGGAGATTATGGGTATCTCGGAAGCGGCGACCTTTCTGCAAAGTGACTCATCGTTAAAAGCCCACAAGTCCTCTATGGAACCTCCGCCGCGGCCGACGATAAGCACGTCGGCATTTTTGTTCTCATTAAAATAGTCTATGCCCGCCATTATCTGAGCAGGTGCTCCGTCGCCCTGAACGAGAGACGGATAAAGCACAGGTTTGCAAAGCGGAAATCTTCTGCCGAGAATATTTATTATATCTCTTACGGCAGCTCCCGTCGGAGATGTTATTATCCCTATCCTCTTAGGTATCTTAGGAATCGGCTTTTTCCTTGATCTGTCAAAAAGACCTTCAGCCTCAAGCTTCTTTTTGAGCTGTTCATAAGCTATATAAAGCGCACCTATACCATCCGGCTCCATCGTTTCGACATATATCCGATACTGACCGCTGCGCACATATGCGCTGACTCTGCCCGTGACGATGACCTTCATGCCGGTTTTGGGCAAGAATTTAAGCTTGGACGCATTTCCGCGGAACATGACAGCACTGACAAGGCTGTTTTCATCCTTCAGGTCAAGAAAAAAATGTCCCATATTATGGTTTTTGAAATTGGATATCTCTCCTCGCACGCAAACGGACATCAAAAGCTCATCATTGTCTATGAGCAGTTTTACATATTCATTAAGCTCGGATACCGTTATAATCTGACGTTCCGTTATTATTGCCCCCTTTTCAATTTCTCCAATCCGAGGTATGCCGTACCGACCGCATTGTCGGAGGAAAGTTCCTCGGAAGCAAAATATATATTGTTTATCTTTTCTGTTATTTTCGCGCGTATTATTTTATTACGCATAACTCCGCCGGCAAAAATTATCGGCAGATCGGGATATTTTTCCCTCGCCGAATCGACAAGCGATATAACGTTTCTTGCAATAAAATCAAGCGTAAAATACGCTATCTTGCCCGCGTCCTCGCCGTGAGATATAAGTTCCTTTATTCTGTTCTCCGCACCGGACAGATTGCACTCGCCGTTTTTCACAGTTACACGAATAGGTTTTATACCGACGGCGTTTCCCACCGATACCGCGAGCTTCTCAAGTTCCGCACCGCACGGGAATCCCAGCCCCAAAGCTACGCCTGCGCGGTCTACGAGCTGACCTGCGCTGATATCCGCCGTTTCGCATACTATCTCCGCGGAAAAGCCGATATCGTCATTTGCTTTTGCGCGGACAAGCTCCGTCGTTCCGCCGGAGAGATGAAGCGCCAAAAATTCATCGCCTATCTCTTTTTCTCCGCAGCAGGTCTTGAGCGCCGCCATTATATGCCCTGCCTGATGAGAAAATTTAAAAAGCGGCACGCCCGTTGCGCTTGACACTGCCGCCGCTGCACTTTGCCCTGCCAAAAAGCAAGGCATATAAGAGCCTTCCGTATCTCTGGGATATGCGCTGTAAGCTACTGCGTTCACATCAGCTTTTTTTCCGAACCGCTCTTTGTAAGATTCGAAAAGCTCCGAAAAAAGCGCAGGCAAATTTTGCGTATGCAAAAAAAGCGCGTCGCTCTGCCGAAGCCCACACTCTCCCTTTTTTACGTTGAGTATACGTCGAACATGAACAAAACCATCCTCGCTCACAAGCGAGAGTGAGGTTGTGTAATTGCTCGTATCGATACCGAGGACTGTCATTGCTCCCTGCAGCCTTTCGCTATTGAGTTAAGAACACCGTTAATAAACGATGGAGATTCATCTTTGTCAAATTTTTTATCTATTTCGATCGCCTCGTTTATAGCCACGGAAACCGGAACGTCAGTGAACATAAGCTCATATACGCAAAGACGCATTACCGCAAGAGCAACGCGGGAAACGCGGGAAATCGACCAGCCGCGAAGATTTTCTCCTATCTTCGCGTCGATCTCTTCAAGATGTTCCAACGTACCCATATACAGCGATTTTGCAAATTTGTTTGTTTCTATTTCAGATTCCGCCGCAGTGGAATCAAAAAACGCTTCTTTATTTTCTTCTTTCTGAAAATCATATCCGTATAATATCTGCACGGCGCATTCCCGTGCCGCGCGACGTGTTATATATGCCATAGCAGCTCCTTATCCAATGCAAAGCCTTTTTATATCTATTAAATAAATTATACCGCGCATGATCATAAAAGTCAACTTTTTTCTGTTTACTGTCGCATAAGCAAGAAAAAACAGCCGTACGGCTGTTTTTTCTTCAGGCTACTGACAAACCCGGTTGAAAAACCTGTCCTCGGCAAATTGTACAAATCCGACACTCGCTTTTTCTTTGACAATGCAGGCGCAAAGAAAAAGCTTGGCAAAAAGAAATCGCCGGAAAGAAATTTCGCCGACTGCGGTCGGCGACGAGGGTTACGCACCCTCGACCGCGCCGCCTTTTGAAAAAGGCGGACGAAAATTTTCCGTCATTTTGCCACCCCATTACCTTTGTCAGCAAACTGTTGAAAAAAACAGCCGTACGGCTGTTTTTTCAAATATTTTTATTATATGCGAGCAACACCGCATTTGACAGCCGCTTCTTTTACGGCTTTTGCAACGGCTTCCGTCGCATTAGCGTCAAATATGTCGGGAAGTATGCATTCAGCGGAAAGTTTATCCGATACAAGCTCGGAAAGAGCTTCAGACGCCGCTATCTTCATCTCCTCTGTGATAGCTGTTGCGCGAGCGTCAAGCGCTCCGCGAAATACTCCGGGGAACGCAAGAAGATTGTTTATCTGGTTGGGGAAATCGCTTCTGCCGGTACCGACGACAGCCGCACCTGCCGCTTTCGCCTCGTCGGGCATTATTTCCGGAGTGGGGTTAGCCATTGCAAAAATTATTGCGTCTTTATTCATGGTACGCACCATATCCTGCGTTACAAGACCAGGTTTGGAAACGCCGAGGAAAACATCTGCGCCGCGAAGGACATCAGCAAGCGAGCCTTCTTCGCCGTTGGGATTGGATATCTCCGCAAGAAGTTTATGTTCTTCGGTAATTCCCGGATTCTTCTTTGAAATTGCGCCTGTTCTGTCAACAAAGATGAGATTCTTTGCGCCTTTTGCAATGAAAAGTCTGCCGATTGCATCTCCTGCCGCTCCCGCTCCGTTGATTACTATTTTGACTTCTTCGAGCTTTTTGCCTACAACTTTAAGAGCGTTCTGCAACGCCGCGCTCGCTACGATAGCCGTACCGTGCTGGTCGTCGTGGAATATCGGGATAGAGCATATCTGTTTGAGTTTTCTTTCGATCTCAAAGCAACGCGGAGCGCTTATATCTTCAAGGTTGACGCCGCCGAAGCTGCCTTCAAGAAGCGCAACCGTGCGGACTATTTCATCAACATCTTTGCTCTTTATGCAAAGCGGGATTGCATCTATACCTGCAAATTGAGAGAACAGAAGGCATTTTCCCTCCATAACGGGCATACTTGCCTCAGGACCGATGTCACCGAGTCCGAGCACTGCAGTACCGTCGGAAATAACGGCGACCGTATTCCAACGACGTGTGAGTTCATACGATTTTGAGATATCCTTCTGAATCTCAAGACAAGGCTCCGCAACGCCGGGAGTATATGCAAGTGAGAGCATTTGGCGGCTGTCCACATTAACGGTAGGGCGAACAGTCATTTTGCCTTTCCATTCATAATGCTTTTCAAGGGATATTTTTTTGATTTCGTCGGTAGTCATATTTTTATTCTCCGATAATTTAAATTTATATAGTATATTTTATCATAATGTGACGAAAAAGGCAACCTGATTTGCTTAAAGAAATAAACCAAAAGCGATGTTTAGCTCGACTTGCATTCATTTTGCTTTAAATCTCCGGGCATAAGTGCATTTGCGGCAAAGGTCTTCCGTCATCTTTCCCGTCTCAAATCCTTTTTTCATGCATACTGCGCGCTCTGAGGAAAGTATCGTATCAAGCTCCGACTTAAAAATATTTCCAAGGATTATCTCGCCTTCTCCGTCAAGACAGCAGGGCACGACAGTACCGTCGGCAAGTATCGCTATCTGGTCTATAAGTCCGTGGCAGCGCCCGTCCTCCTCAGGATAGGCAGTACTCTCCGAAGGCCATGTGAAAATTCCTGCATATTCGAGAAATATATATTTCGCAAGTCTAAATCCGTTCCAGCGCTTTTGACGCTCTCTCGGAAATTCCCTCTCAAGAAAATCCTCTATAAACGCATTTTCTTCATTTGCGCCTTTCTTTTCTTCGGAATCAAGATTCCAAAGGCGAAATACGGTATAAATACCATGCTCTGCCGCACTTCGCGCAAAAGAAACAGAATTCGAAAGATAATTTTCCATCTTCTCTTTCGCGTTATTTCCCTCCATGCAATGAAGAGAGATACTTATCCTGTGTATCGCGAAAGCGCGGGCGAGAAGTTTCTCACCCATAAGAGGAAGCAGTGTTCCGTTCGTTGTAATACATACTTGAAATCCGTGTTTTGCGGAAATATCAATAAATTCAGGCAACAGAGGATGACATAGCGGCTCACCCATAACGTGAAAAAATAGCTTTTTCGTGTGTCCGTTTAATTTTCTGCATATTGTTTCAAACTCCTCTGCGTTCATTCGGCGCGGAGGACGAGATGTGCCGGGACAAAATGAACAGTGAAGATTGCAGACGTTGCCTATCTCAACATATATCCTATCGAACATATTATCACGCGCCGCAAAGTATGACTTGTGTTTCGCCGTCGTATCGGGATACTTTGACAAGCACTTTTTCCGAAAGAGATGTGGGAACATTTTTTCCGACATAGTCCGGCTTTATCGGTAATTCCCTATGCCCCCTGTCTACAAAAGCAAGCAGTTGGATACACTTGGGTCTGGCAATATCGAATATAGCTTCTATGGCGGCACGAACTGTTCTTCCCGTAAAAATAACGTCATCTACAAGGATAACGCATTTTTCATGTATATCGAAGTCTATGGAATGAGCCTTTACTTTCGGAAAATCCTCCGTTTCTCCGACATCGTCGCGGTAAAGAGAAATATCAAGCGTTCCGACAGGTATATTTTCGCCGCTGAAATCGTATATTTTCTTTGCTATCTCCTCTGCTATCGGCACGCCGCGTCTTAAAACACCGACGAGAACAACATCGCAGAGTTTTTCATTCTTTTCAATGATCTCGTGTGCCAAACGCGAAAACGTGCGGTTCATGGCGTCCTCTGTCATAAGAATCTTTTCCATATATCCTCCGAACAAATAAAAATCGCCCCAAAAAAACCTTGGGGCGAAAAAAGTTACGTTATAATCTTCCTTGACGATATCTCTGTACCGCCTTAAAGGTTTCTTTACATTAAGAGGATATCATAAAAACTCCCGTTTGTAAAGAGCATTTGCGAGAAAACAAATCTTGGACGGCAAAAGTAAATTCAAACCGAGAGAGCCCACAAATAATCTACAATGTCGGAGACCGTTCTGAAAGCTATCACATCGTCGTCGGGAACCGATATACCCATATCGCACTCCGCCTCAACGAGCATTTCGGCGGCGTCAAGCGAGTCTGCACCGAGGTCTTCGGCTATCTGCGTCTCCATGGTTATATTATCCTTGTTCTCTCCGAGCTGTCTTGAAAGAACATCTCTGACAAGTTTAAATATTTCCTGTTTTGTCATTTGTCGTACCATCCGTTAGTTTTAGGCTGCTCCTCTTTCGGCTGTTCTTTTTTCAGTTCTTCTATTTTTTCGTTCATAAGTGCGGCAAACTCCGCGTTCGGTTCAAAAGTTATCTGCGCGCGCTGACCGTTCCAATCAAATATGTATACATATTTATCGTCAGGCATAAAATTTCTGACATAGCTGTAACGGACTTTTGCGGGCGGATTTTTTTCGCCGCGCACGACTCTTTTTACCTCAACTCCGGTACGCATTGAGATGTTGCACATCGGCGCATATTTTTTGCCGCTCACTCTTATGATACGAAAATTTTCGCCTTCTATCTCATAATAATAATAAACAAGCACATATCGGCTCAGTATCCAAATACCGACGGCAAGAAAACCGAGCGAGCACGCCTGCACGACGGAAGTACCTTTCGGCACGAAAGACGAGGCAAAGAAAAGCGATATTCCGGCAAGCAGCAAAAGCCACGACCACACGGAAGAACGCTTGAGTTTCGGCGGGATATAGACACGCATATTTTTTTCTCCTTTACTTATTAACAATATTTATTAACAAACTTCTCTCCCGCAACATATTATAAACATGAAAATAATTTTACAGGAGATGATATTAAATGGACAATACGGAAAACCTCAAAAACATGATATCTTCAATAGACGATGAAACGCTCCGTCTAAAAGTAGGAAGCATCATGGAGGCGCTGGGAATAAATCCGAATGCGATGGGACAAAAGTTCAGCGACGCTTCTTTTATAAGAAACGCCGTAATGAGCATGAGCGAAGAAGACATAAAAAACATAATCTCCACAGTAGGAGAAGACCGCGCGCGCGACATACTGCGCGACATAAACGGAAAGTGATATTATGGACAACGATTTCTCCGAAAAGTTAAATTCCATTCTGGCCAACCCGGAAATGATGGATAAGATAAAGAACATTGCCTCAGGACTTGGCGCCGCCTCCGCGTCCGCACCACCAAAAAAAGACGGAATGAGACCGGACTGCGAAAATTGTCCGAGAGCGCTTCCTTGCGGGGCTTGCGCCCCGTATCCGCCATCAAAAAATCAATCCGAACTTGCCAAAAGCATATCGAACAGCCGCGCACTGCTTACAGCGCTGAAACCGTATCTGGACAGCGAGAGGTGCGCGAGGATCGATAAGATCTTGGGTATGTTGAAAATCGCCGAGATCATGGGTTATATCAAATAGTAAAAAGAGGTAATATAATGTATAGCAGAAACTACGGATTTTCGGAGGATACTCCGTCAAAAATAACTCCTCCGCCGGATTACAGCGGCTCTGCAATACAAAGCGGCGAACCTGCGCCCCAAAACGAGCAAGCCTTTGCACCGTATCCGCCGCAAAACACGCAGTTTCGCTCGGAAGAATCATGTGAAGAAAACGGGGTTGAACAGCGAAAGCCGTCTGAGCCGCCCTGCGAATGCTCGGATAGGTGCGAGCGTCGACAAAAACCGTGCGAAGTTCCGCCAAAGAAAGAAAAGGGGTTTTTATCAGGAATACTTTCGGATATGTGTACAGAGGACCTGATACTGCTTGGCATAATAGCTGCGCTCGCATTCGATATTGCCGACAAGGATATACTTCTTGTCGCGCTTGTCGTCGCGGCTGTCATCATGTAAGCGTAAAAGTTTCCTCATCAAAAGCAACGTCTATGTCAAACTCCATTATGTCATAGAACATTATGACCTTATCCCCCAGATACATGAGATAATTTTTCATCAATCCCGTTTCGGTATCTATGGTTATGATATCCTTCGTTCCGAGAAGAGGATATTCGCACTCTACGGTACATACGCCTTTTTCCTCGGTATATGATTTCAGAACATATTCTCCGGTCTTGTAAAAAAGGAACGACGGAAGCGGAGCCTGAGCTTCAAAGTCAAACTCTTCGCTTATGAGATATCTTTCCGACACACCGTCCTCGTTCTGAACGGATACAGCATAACCGTCGCACACGACAAGAGAGGAAAGATCGTTCTGCATATCGTAGATCTCTATACGGTATTTCTCGTTTTGCTTATATATACGGCAGAACTCCACATTGTAGGACTCGTATATATATGTAATATAGAACTCCGCATAAAAATCGTCGTAATAAGGAAACGAAGCGAGAAGCGTTTTTATATTGCTCTCATGGTCTATTGCTTCGTAATCGGGCTCGCGGTTGTCCGCCTCATATGACGGCGAAAGCGTGTTCTGCGTGCTGTCCGCCGTCTGAGAAAGATAAGGTATCTCGATTATGCCCGTTTTGTATATGACGGAAAGCACGGAAAAACAAACGATCGCAAAAACCAAAATTATCGAAATGATGGATAAAAGCGTGAGAGAACCGTTATTAAAAAGAAATTGTTTCAGTTTTTTCATAACGGTTCTCCTTTTTTCTTTGTTTTTCCGTTTTTGTGAATAAGCATTTCCCGGATAAATATAACTGCGGCAACGAGCAGCAATACGGAAAACACTTCGTATTCGGTGTGAATGACGGCGCAGCAAGCGCACAGCGCGGTAAAAGCATAAAGTATAAGACATATCTGCGGTACTGTAAATCCGTTTTCATAAAGCAGATGATGAATGTGCTTTTTATCAGGCTCAAAAGGATTTTTCCCGTGCAGAACACGGCGAAAAAATGAACTTACCATCTCGGACACAGGCAAAAGAAACAGCAGAATCGCTGTTGAAGCCGCGTCCGGTTCACGTTCCGAATAGCACGGCAATGTCAGTACGGCAAGCGTAAATCCCAAAAAAGCCGAGCCTGTCTCTCCCATAAAAATAACCGCCGGAGCCGAATTGTGGCAAAGAAAACCTATGCACGCGCCTGTCAAGGCGCAAGCGCAGACAGAAAGAGCAGACTCGCCTCTCAAGAACAAAAGTACCGCCACCGCAAAAGATATCGCGGCGCATATTCCGGAGGCAAGACCGTCCATTCCGTCCGTGAGATTCACAGCATTCATAACGAGCATTATAAATGCGACCGTCGCAGGGACGGAGAAAATTCCCAGTCTGAAATTTGCACCGAAAACGGTAAAAGCCTCTATCCTTCCGATAAAAACCGAAGCAAAAAGCGACGCCACAAATTGAAATGACAACTTTGAGACAGGTCTCATCGTAAATATATCGTCTATAAGACCGCACAAGGCGCAAAGAATCGCCCCGAACATGACCGCGGCTACCCTACCGTCAAGAAGTGCGCCGTTCGTCGAGAAAAACACCGCCGCTGTCAACAAAAAAGAAAGTATGACCGCGCCTCCGCCCATAAGCGGAACTGCGCGCGTATGCATTCTGCGGGAATCGCGCGGTATGTCCAAAACTCCCCATTTACACGCCATCGCGCGTACATACGGAGTAGTAATAAACGTAAAAATAAGAGCAACAGCTATAACAGCGGGCAGCAATATTCCGTCCGCAACCAAAAATTCCGGCATATTTCAAATACGGCAAAAAGCCGTCCCATCATTTATTTTTTGCCAGAAATCCCACTTTTCTGTAAACCTTGGAAAGCATTTTGCGCGCAAGATAAGCAGCATGATCCGCGTTATTCGAAAGGATTCCCTCCAGATAAGATCTGTCCGACACAAGACAATTATAACGCTTCTGAAGAGGCTCAAGTCCGTCAGCACACGCTTCTCCGACGGCGAGTTTGAACTCCGCGTAACCTTTGCCGTCAAATTCGCGTTCGATCTCGTCCATAGTCTTGCCTGTAAAGCAGGAATATATCGTCATCAGATTATTTATACCGTCCTTGCCCTCGGCATAGCGAACGCAAGTGTCGCTGTCTGTTACGGCGCGTTTAAACTTTCTGATAATCGTATCACGAGAGTCGAGAAGGGCGATGAAAGAATTGATATTTTCATCTGATTTGCTCATTTTCTTTCCGGGATCGGCAAGAGAAAATATCTTTCTGCCCGTTTGAGGAATATAAGGTTCGGGAACGACAAAAGTATCCCCATATATCTGATTAAACCTTTCCGCGATATCGCGTGCAAGCTCAACATGCTGTTTCTGGTCGACGCCGACAGGAACAAGGTCTGTTCCGTAAAGAAGAATGTCCGCGGCCATGAGCGTAGGATATGTGAAAAGTCCGGCATTTATATTCTGTGCATTTTTTGCGCTTTTATCCTTAAACTGCGTCATTCGGGAAAGTTCGCCGAACATTGTATAGCAGTTTAGCACCCACGCAAGCTCCGCATGAGCCGGAACATGACTCTGTACGAACATGATACTCTTTTCGGGATCAATTCCGCTTGCTATGTATATGGCAAGCGTTCCAAGAGTGCGGCGGCGGAGTTCAGCAGGATCCTGACGAACGGTTATGGCGTGCATATCGACAACGCAGTAAAGACAGTTGTGAGTTTCCTGAAGGTCCTGCCAATTCTTGATCGCTCCCAGATAGTTGCCTATCGTGAGATTTCCGCTCGGCTGAACACCTGAAAATATAGTCTTTTTATCTTTTGAAAATTCCATTATAAAAACCTCCGGACTCTAAAAATATATCATATTTAATATAATACAACAAAAACTCTTTTTTTTCAAGTATATTTAGCAATAAGCACTCGTTTAAAAATACCAAAAATTTATATCTATCTTTTTTGCGTCTTCATAGTATATAATAAAAAGCAAAGAAGGTGATTTTTTGGAACTGACCCCTATCGGCAAAGAAAAACTTGAAATTTTTTTAACGAGCAAAGATATGGCTGAATTTAATATTACCGCAGAACAGCTGAATTATGAAAACACCGAAACACGCCGCGCCGTCTGGACGATATTGGATAAAGCCAAACACAAGACCGGATTCGACGCCGCAAAAGGAAAAATACGGATCGATGCTCTTCCATCGCAAAACGGAGGCTGTGTAATTTTTATCACAAAAACAGAAAGCCCTTGTAAGACGGAGGAAAATATGAACTGTGCAAAAGAAAAATATCCCGCAGTGCCTCAAAAGCCGCATAAAACGATATACGGTTTCGGTTCGCTTTCCGACCTTTTAAGGGTATGCCGCTTTCTCTTTTCGCGCGGTTACGCAGGCGAGAGTCTCGCATTTATGGAAAAGGAAGAAAACCGCGCAAAAAACAAATATTATCTGATACTTACAGAGCGGCCCTCCTACCGCGACGTAAATCCATGCTCCGTTTTTGAAAATATGTTCATCGGAGAATTCGGAACAAAACTTACAGATGAGAATACTTTTTCATACATAAATGAACACTGCGACTGCTTCTGCAAAAAAAACGCAGTAAAAACGCTTTCGGAAATGGCATAAAATAAAAATCGGTATGGATTTTCTCCGATTATATGGTAAAATAATAAGAGAGCATTCACATCAAATGAACGCACGCCCCGTAAGATGAAAGATTCATTTTATGCGAACGCTCCCTAAAATAAAAAAGGAAAGCGAATGATCAAAGCATGGAAAAAAAGACTCTGGACGATATCTTTGCCGACTGCCGCTCATGTCTTAAATGTCCGCTCGGAAAGACGCGCACAAATTTGGTGTTCGGCGTCGGCGACCCGAACGCAAAGCTCATGTTCATCGGCGAAGCTCCCGGACGTCAGGAAGACCTTTCAGGTATTCCGTTCGTAGGCGCGGCGGGAAAACTTTTCGACAAATATCTCTCCGCCGTCGGAATTGAAAGAGAGAGAGTTTATATTGCAAATATACTGAAATGCCGTCCGCCGCAGAACAGAGATCCGCTTCCGGAGGAAGAGGACGCCTGTATTGGATACCTGCAAGAGCAGATAAAGGCGATATCCCCGAAAATGATCGTGTGTCTTGGAAGAATATCCGCCATGCGTCTTATAAAACCGGATTTTAAAATAACCAAAGAGCACGGAATGTTCACCGACCGCGGAACATATGAGATATGCGCCGTGTATCATCCGTCGGCATTGCTGCGCGACCCGTATAAAAAAGACGAAATGCTTGCGGATATGCTTATGATAAAAGAAAAATACGACGCTCTTTAATAGCAGCGACAAGCGTTATAAAACGAAAAACGAATTTTGCTGCAATTCATATCAACACTCGCTGAAAGACAAGGGATAGACTACTGTAAGTAAGCAGCCTATCCCTTGTCGCATTTTTTATTTCATCATATTCAAAAAATATTCATGCACACGAGTATCATCGCAGAGTTCAGGATGAAAAGCCGTCGCCAACATATTCTTTTCCCTTGCGGCGACCGCACTTCCGTCTGCCCAAGCCAGAATTTCAGCTTCATTTTCCGCCTTTTCTATATACGGCGCGCGGATAAAAGTCGCGGGTACGATGCCGATCCCTTTAAAATTCACATCGGTGTGGAAACTTCCGAGCTGTCTGCCGTAGGCGTTGCGTTTTACGGAAATGTCCATAGCGCCGAAACACGGTTTTCCGCCCTCAACGTTTTTCGCAAGAAGTATCATGCCGGCGCAGGTGCCGAAAACAGGCATACCCTGCGCTATTCGTTCCCCGAGAACATCAAAAATATCAGGCTCCGACAGCAGTTTATGCATGACAGTGCTTTCACCGCCGGGGATTATCAAACCTTCAAACTGCTTTTCAGCATCTCGCTTTTCGCGTATCTGCAAAGTATCAGCGCCGAGTTTTCGCAACATTTTTTCATGTTCTTCAAACGCGCCCTGCAAGGCAAGAACCGCAACCATCATCATTTGCCTCTTTCCGCCATGAGCAGAGCTATCTCATTCTCGTTTATGCCGACCATCGCCTCGCCGAGGTCTTCGGAAAGTTCTGCGATAAGTTTTGCATCGCTGTAGTTGGTAACAGCTTTGACGATAGCAGCCGCTCTCTTGGCAGGATCTCCCGACTTGAAAATACCGGAGCCGACAAACACGCCCTCTGCGCCAAGCTGCATCATAAGAGCCGCGTCAGCAGGAGTAGCAACGCCGCCTGCGGCAAAGTTTACAACAGGCAGTCTGCCGTTTTCGTGAACATACATAAGCAGTTCAACGGGAACGCTCAATTTCTTCGCTTCCTCGAAAATTTCGTCTGAACGAAGGCTTTTCACATAACTTATCTGAGAGTTCATAGCTCTCATATGTCTTACCGCCTGAACTATATCGCCTGTTCCGGGCTCGCCTTTCGTTCTTATCATGGAAGCTCCTTCAGCTATTCTGCGAAGCGCTTCACCTAAATCGCGCGCGCCGCATACGAAAGGAACTTTGAACTTCGTCTTGTCAATATGGTAAATATCGTCGGCGGGCGACAATACTTCGCTCTCGTCTATATAGTCTATCTCAATAGTTTCAAGTATCTGCGCCTCTACAAAATGACCTATACGGCATTTTGCCATGACAGGGATAGACACGGCTTCCTGTATTCCTTTTATCATTTTAGGATCGCTCATTCGCGCCACTCCTCCCGCCGCGCGGATATCCGCAGGAATACGCTCAAGTGCCATAACAGCGCAAGCCCCCGCCTTTTCCGCTATCTCTGCCTGTTCGGGAGTTGTAACGTCCATTATAACGCCGCCCTTTAGCATTTGGGCAAGTTCTTTATTGAGTTCATATCTGCTTTTCATATGCTTTTTCTCCGTAAATATCCGTAAATATATTTTTCATAGATTTTATAGAACCAGTATACAGCAAACTTGAATATATTAAATAATCAAACTTTGTTTTTTTTATAATACCAGTTTTGTTTTCGTCGCAAAAGCCGAACAAAGGAAGTTGGATTCTCTGATTGGTAACCGAAGAAAGACGAGGGCTAACAACCACCGAGCATTCGGGTGCGAGGTGGTTTTCGAAATATTTACATTTTCGTCATTGTATTTCGGTGGCAGATATGACATTATAGTGACATTATAGTTAATAACTTAACTGTTCATTTATGAACAAAAGGAGTGCGGCATGAGTAACACCAAATTAAGAAGCGACTTTCTCCACGCACTCTTTGTTCTGAAAAGTCTGCACCTACATGGATGACGATTTCAGTTTGGATAACCGGAAGTGGCTGGCCCACTTTGAAAAAATGCCCGATTATGAAAATATCTTCGACATCAACGCATTGACAGCAGAGATCACCTTCGCCGACACAGAACTCGATAACCTCACCGCCCTCGCGGAATACTCCGAAGACGATTCGGTACAGACTATCACCAAACTCGCCGCAATATCGACGAGTTTGTCTATAAATCAGAATTTAACTCATTGCGTTTTCTTTTGCTTTATAGTACAATTATTTTGTAATATTATAACTTTTCACAAGGAGGATTTTTATATGGATAACAATATCGAGCGGCGGCACTCGGTTAAGAAAATTACGGAGCGTCTCGGCGTTATAAGTGATAACGTAATGAAATGGACCGATAATAAAAATATGCCCGCGGCAAATATAAGGCGTTTGCGGAATTTAAAAATCAGCGAATCAGAGAATTGGATAAAGTCCGGTACCGCCGCTGACAAGTACGTTTTGGAGTTTTGCGTATGAGTTTCATTGATTCATATAAACATCTCGAAAAATTATGCGGCGAAGTATTGAATGACGATAGACGCGTATCCGCTTATATCGATGAAATGCTTAATAAACCTTACGGTTCTTATCTTGTAAAAGGTTGGGACGATGACTTAAAGAAACTGAAGCATTACCGATGGGTTAGAAACAAAATAGCGCACGAACCGGATTGCACCGAGCAGAATATGTGCGAACCTAATGATTATAGATGGCTTGATAATTTTTATTCACGCATTATGAACGGAACCGATCCTCTTTCACTGTATTCCCAAGCCATCAAAACTCGTCGGAGCCCAAAATCGGCACAAAAAACTCCGACAGAACATTCCAAATACAAACAACAAGATACCGCCTATAAGAAACCATCTCAAAAGTTCGCCGGATGTATGGCTTTTTCGGTTGGCATTTTAATTATTGCTGCTGCAATCATTCTGATTTCAATATCATTATAATGCGATTTTGGAAATGCGATGCAGATTTTATAATCAAATATTTTCATTTTCGACATATTTGTTATTGAAAAAAGAAATAAAAACGTGTATAATAGAAATTAAAGAATATGGTATTCCTCAGAATACAGAAAGAAGAGTGAAAAACATGAACAAATTTGTACTTAATGAAACATCTTACCATGGCGCAGGTGCTATCTCCGCAGTTCCCGCGGAAATAAAGGCTCGCGGCTTCAAAAAAGCTTTCGTTGCAACAGACCCCGACCTCGTTAAATTCGGCATCTCCAAAAAAGTTACCGATCTTCTTGACAAGGAAGGCATAGATTACACACTCTACACAGATATCAAAGCTAACCCCACGATCGAAAACGTTCAGAACGGCGTTAAAGCTTTCAAAGAATGCGGCGCAGACTGCATAGTTGCAATCGGCGGCGGTTCTTCCATGGATACGGCTAAAGCTATCGGTATCATCATCACAAACCCTGAGTTCGAAGATGTTCGCTCTCTTGAAGGCGTTGCTCCCACAAAGAATCCCTGCGTTCCGATCATCGCAGTTCCCACAACAGCAGGTACAGCTGCCGAGGTTACTATCAACTACGTTATCACAGACGTTGAGAAAAAACGTAAATTCGTTTGCGTAGATACACATGATATCCCCGTAGTTGCAGTCGTAGACCCCGATATGATGTCCTCTATGCCCAAAGGTCTTACAGCGGCAACAGGTATGGATGCGCTCACACACGCTATCGAAGGCTATATCACTAAAGGCGCATGGGAACTTTCCGATATGTTCCACATCAAAGCTATTGAGATCATCGCAAAGAGTCTCCGCGGCGCTGTTGAAAACACAGCAGAAGGCAGAGAAGGTATGGCTCTCGGTCAGTATGTAGCCGGCATGGGCTTTTCCAATGTAGGTCTTGGCGTAGACCACTCCATGGCACACACACTCTCCGCTTACTATGATACTCCTCACGGCAAAGCCTGCGCTATCCTCCTTCCCACAGTTATGGCTTATAATGCTGATTACACAGGCACAAAATATCGTGATATCGCTATCGCAATGGGCGTTGAAGGCGTTGAAGCAATGACACAGGAAGAATACAGAAAAGCTGCTGTTGACGCTGTACGCAAACTCGCAGAAGATGTTGGCATTCCCACAACTCTTAAAGGCATAGTTAAAGAAGAAGACCTCGATCAGCTCGCTAAAGACGCTTACGCTGACGCTTGCCGTCCCGGCAACCCCAGAGAAACAAGCATCGAAGACATCAAGGCTCTTTACAGAAGCCTTATGTAAGCCATACTTGGTTGCATAAATCATAATCACACAAAAGTTAATTATACTTTACTCATAAAAAGACCGCCGTATAGGCGGTCTTTTTTATTCCCTTTATATCATTTCATCTTTTCGTTGATACGCGATTCTATCTCATCTTCCGCAACGTTCAAAACCACGGAAAGTTCTCCGAAAAGAGCACGTCGCGCTACCCTGTCAAATTCGTTATCCGTATCCGACAGACGCTTTTTGGTTCCGCACATCATTTTTCGGGAATAGATGGTCTTTATCATCATCGCCAAAACTTCCGGAGTGCCGTTTTTCATGGCGTTTCGATATTCATCGCGTCTTTGCTTTTCGTTAGTTATCTCCATCAGAGGAAGAGTCGGAACCTCGGCAATAAGATCCTCCGCCTCTTTCTTCGTCATAAGCGGACTCAAAAGTACGTTTCCGTTGTCCGCGGGCGCATATATTATCGTTCCGTCCGCAAAAGCGTTAGGCTTCAGCACGTAGAACATGCGCTCATCATTTTTATCAAAAGGAGAACGGCATATATCGTTGACCTTGCATACACCGGCTGTTCCGTAATACACTGTTTCGCCTTTTTCAAACATAATATATTTCCTTTCAATATATCTTCAATATATTATATTTTAACATAAAAAAGGTTTTTTGTCCAATGGTCTTTTTAAACAAAATAAACTCGATTTTATGAGCGCCTTACTGCATTTTTCGTCATCAGACGACGGCATAAAAATCCGACTTCTCCCGCTTCAAACACAAATCAAGAAATGATGTTTTTAAAGACGAGCGGGAGCATTTTTGCCGTGTCTCCCGACGTCATTGAGATATCCGTATTCTCTTTTGAAGCAAGTTCACCCGCCGCGCCGGCGATATAAGCGCCTGCCGCCACAGTTTCTGCGGTGCAATCCATATATCCGAGAAGTCCCGCTAAAACGCCTGAAAGCACATCTCCGCTTCCGGCAGTCGCCATTCCGGCACAGCCGCGGTCTGTTATAAAGACATCATCTCCGTCCGTAACGATGGTAGATGGCCCTTTGAGAAGCAGTATAACACCGTACTCGCGCGCAAAATCCTTAGCGCGCTCGACAGGTGCTCTCTCTATTTCATCACGGGAAAGTCCCGATAATCGCTCAAATTCCTTTATGTGCGGCGTGAGCACGACACGGCATTTCGTCGCTTTAAGGATATCCTTATCCATTCGTGAAAGAGCGTTAAGTCCGTCCGCATCAATAACAAGAGACAGCGCTTTCTCGGAAAGAATATATGAAAGTATTTTCTCATTCTCATCGGAATATCCCCAACCCATTCCGACAGCGAGAGATTTCAAACGTGAGCTGGCCGAGTCTATACCGTCTTTGTCGAACAGAATATGACCGTCTTTGTCGTCCATCGGATAAAGGGTGCTCTCCAGCAAATACGGTGAAACACTTCCTGTTATACTGCGCGGCACAATAAGCCTTGAAACTCCGCAGCCGCTGCGAAATGCGGCAAGACTCATATTCGCAAGCTTTACCGCTCCGGAATACTCAATACATCCTCCAAGTATCCCCACAAATCCATAGTCGCCCTTATTGGAATAATTATTCCTCTCTTTAAAAAGAGTGCGTATATCCTCTTTTTCCAAAAGACAGGCATATTCTCCGCGTATATCTATACCGATATCTACGTTCTTTTTAGATTTTATCAAATCTTTTGCCATGCCGAGAAAATGTCCGTATTTATACGTTCCTATCGAAACGGTGAGGTCTGATCTTACACACTTTTCGGAAAGTCCGCTGTCCGCGCAAAGTCCGCTGTTTATGTCGGCACAGACGACTGTCTTGCCGCTTGAGTTTATTTTATCTATGACGATTTCCGCAATACCGTTCACTTTTCCCGAAAAACCCGTTCCGAAAATACAATCGACTATCGTATCAAACTCTGAAATATCGGTGTTCTCGTCGCACATAAGCGCTCTTACGCCGAGAGAAGTGCACATATCAAAGTAATATTTCCCGTCCGAGGAGAATTTTTCCGACAGGCGCAATATCGTAACGTCGTATCCCTTTTCAAAAAGGAGCTTTGCCAAAACATATCCGTCTCCGGCATTATTGCCGCTTCCGCATACGACGGCGGTCTTTCCTTTAAAATCAAAGCTTTCCTCAATGCCCTTTCCGGCGCGAAACATAAGCACCTTTGAATCCGTTATATTTTTGCAGGTATACGCGTCGCTTTCTCTCATGACGCGCGACGAAACAATCTTTTGCATATGAGCCTCTCACAATAAGTTTTTATATTTTCATCATAACATATTTTAAAGATTTTTTAAATATTTAATATGAAATATATTTAGGCGCATTATCGCTTGAAATGTCCTCCCGATTGTGGTAAAATAGTTTCACCCCGTATGATACGGGCACATTCAAACGATATTGAAAAGGAGAAAATAAATGACAGAAAAAGAAGTTGCGGAAATACGCCGCCGCTTTCGTGCGGATAAAACAAATATAAATCATGTACGCGGCATTTTTGTAAATGAAAAGCGCGAAATAGTTTCAGAATTCAGCCAATCTCTCGGAATGCTTTCCGAGGAGGAAGCCAACGCAATACTGGCCGTTATCAAAAAAACGCTTTCTGGAACTTTGGAAAAAAATCTTATAGACGTTTCTTTTTCAAACGCGCAGGTGCTTGACAGCCAAGAGCACAAGCTCCTTTCAAAACTCCGTTCCTCCGAAATAAAGGACGACGAAGCGGTTCATGCTTTTTATGAAAAAGCTGTCTCAAGCATAGAAATGGACTGTAATTATATTCTTATGCTGGCTTACGACTGCTATGACATATTTACCAAACACAAAGATGGGGAAACAGACGATTCCTCATCTTCTTTCTCATATATAATATGCTGTGTATGCCCCATAAAGACATCTAAATATTCCCTTACATATTATCTGCATGAGAACCGTATACGCAATGTATGCGAGGACGCGGTAATATGCGCCCCGGAATTCGGATTCATGTTCCCTGCGTTCGACGACAGAACCGCGAACATCTACAAAGCGCTGTACTATTCCAGAAACGCTGCCGACAGCCATAAGGAATTTTCGGACGCAGTCTTTAACTCAGAGCTTCCCATGCCGGCGGCAGAACAAAAGCAGACTTTCAATTCTCTTCTGGCGGAAACCGTCGCGGAAGATTGCAGTTATGACGTTATCGAATCCGTTCATACGGAAATTTCCGGCATGATAGACAATCACAAGGAAAACAAGGAAGAAGAACCTCTGGTCATCTCCAAAACGACGGTAAAGGATATCCTAACCGCCTGCGGAGTCAAGGAAGAACACGTCGTGGAATTTGATAAAAAATACGACGAGGCGTTCGGAGAAAACGCTCTGATTCCTCCGCAAAATATAATAGATCCTAAAAATTTCAATCTTCGCACCCCCGACGTTGTAGTTAAAGTTGCGCCAGACAAGAGCGATATGTTGGAAACGCGTGTGATAGACGGAATGAAATACATTCTTATCCGTGCGGACAATGATGTTGAAGTAAACGGCATAAACATAAAAATCAAACAATAAAGGAGTTAAATACAAATGACAGGCCGAGTAAAATTTGACATGAAGCAAACCGGAATAAACCGTCTGCCTTCAAGGGCGTATTATTTTCCATATTCTTCAAAGGAAAAAGCCTTTTCCGGCAACATTCGCGAAAACGAGAACTACATTCTTCTTTCGGGAACATGGGATTTTGCTTATTTTGAAACCGAACTTGAACTTCCCGAAAATATTTCGGATATCTCATATAAAAACACTCTCCCCGTACCCTCCTGCTGGCAGTGTTTCGGGTACGGTCAGATACATTACACAAACGTAGACTATCCCATACCATTCGACCCGCCCCATGTTACGTTTGACAATCCCGTCGGCGTTTATCACAGAAGCTTTGTATGCGGCAAAAACAAAGAAAAACAGTACCTCATGTTCGACGGCGTTTGCTCAATGTTCGAAGTATTCGTCAACGGCAAGTTCGTCGGCATGTCAAAAGGCTCACGTCTTGCCGCCGAGTTTGATATTACAGATGTGCTTGTAAAAGGCGAAAACGATATCGCCGTAAAGATATACACATACAGCGACGCAACATACCTCGAAGACCAGGACTGCTTCCGCTACAACGGTATTTTCCGCGATGTTTATATTCTTGAACGTCCCGCTGACCACGTTTCCGACTTTTTCATACATACAAAAAACGACGGAACCGTGACGCTTGACATAGACAAAGAAGCCGAATACACGATAACGAGCGCGGACGGCTCCGTATCATACGGCAAAAAAGTGGAAGTTCCTCTGCTTTGGAACGCTGAACAGCCAAACCTCTATGGTATGCTTATCGAATATAACGGAGAATTTATATTCAAAAAATTCGGATTCCGCGAGCTTTCGATATCCGACAAATGCGAGCTTCTCGTAAACGGCGTTGCAGTCAAGTTAAAAGGCGTAAATCACCATGAAACGCACCCCGCAAAAGGATATGCCGTCACCGATGACGAAAATCTCCACGACCTTCTTATGATGAAAGCGGCAAACGTAAACTGTGTGCGTACTTCCCACTACCCCGGACTGCCCGCTTTCTATGAGATGTGCGATGAGCTTGGCTTTTATGTAGTAGACGAATGCGACCTTGAAACACACGGCGTCGAACGCGCCGTAAAAGGCTTGAACGGAGAACGCGAGGATATCGGATACGTCCTGTCCGGAAACAAGGACTGGCTTCCCGCATACATGGACAGAATGGAACGCACTCTCGAAAGAGATAAAAACAGTCCGTGCGTAATAATGTGGTCGCTCGGAAATGAATCTCATTTCGGAGAGAACCACAAAGTCATGGCAAAGTGGACGAAAGAGCGCGATCCCGACCGTTTCGTTCATTATCAAGGCACAGCCTCCGTAATATGGTTCGCACCCGAAGAAGAAAAAGAAAATCTTTATTATGACAAATGCGTCGACATTTGCAGCGATATGTACAGCTACATCAGGAAGGATATGTACAAATGGAGCTATCCTAACAGCATAGGAGAAGAGGGAGAAAATCTTCGCGGCGATCCTAGACCGGTATTTTTATGTGAATACTCTCACATGATGGGTATGGGACCGGGAGGACTTGAAGACTATTGGGATATGTTTTATAATTATCCCCGTCTTATCGGCGGCTGCGCATGGGAGTGGGCGGATCACGCCGCGCTCCGAGCTGACGGAAGTTATGGATACGGCGGCGACTTCGGCGACTTTCCGAACGATAAAAATTTCTGCTGCGACGGAATCGTTGCACCTGACAGAACACCTCATATCGCTTACAATATATTAAAGAAAGCCCAAGAACCCGTCAAAATAACATGGGAAGACGAAAAAGCACGTGTTTTGAGAGTTCGCAACACTCTCGACTTCACGCCGACGCAGGAGCTTTTCGACATAACTTACGAAATCGTATGCAATGAAACCGTACTTGCCGAGGGCAAGCTCGACGTATCAGTCGCCCCTCACGAGTCCGCTTTGACAAAAATAGGCGAACTTCCCGAAAATACAAACGGCAAGTGCTTCATAAATTTCGAAGTGAGATACCGCAAAGATACCTCTTTTGCACAAAAGGGATATCTTGCAACGAAAATACAGCTCCCCGTTGTGGCAATGATTGTAAAAGAAGAAAAGACGTACGGCGGCTCTCCCGTAAAACTCCGTATCGACGGCAGATATGTCCACGCCTGTTCCGCCGATATGAGCGTTACGATTGATATTGCAAAAGCATCGTTTACATCTATCGTAAAAGACGGCAGAGAGCTTCTTGCCGCTCCCTCGCGCATAACGGTATGGCGCGCGCCTACCGATAACGACATGAACAATGTCCAACGCTGGAAAAAAGATTATCTGCGTCAAACAACATTTGCCTCAAAGCAGTTTTCCGCCGAAGAAAAAGACGGCTGTGCCGTAATAAATATAAGCGGCATACTCTCCCCAAAAGCAAGAACTCCGCTTTTCAATCTTGATATTCAGATAACGGTCAGAGATGGAAATATCGGTATCAAATTCCGCGGTGTGCGCCCCGAGCGCAACTTTGTGGACCAGATACCGAGATTCGGAATGCTGTATGAGTTCAAAAAAGATTTTGAAGATATCAAATACAAAGCATACGGTCCCGATTCATGCTATATAGATATGCGGGCTCATGCTTTCTACGGCGTATATGAATCTACCGTAACAGATGAATTTGTTCCCATGATAATGCCGCAGGAATGCGGAAATCATATCGGCGCTGATATGCTCGCGCTCACAGACGGCACAAGTGAAGTTGAATTTACCGGAGAAGGATTCGAATTTTCCGCGCTCCACTTCACGCCGGAAGCGCTCACAGACGCGCTTCATATGAACGAACTCGTCCCTTCTGACAGTTCGGTTGTAATAATCGCTTATAAAAACAACGGTATCGGCACTAACTCTTGCGGTCCCAGACTGCCGGAAAAATACAAATTCAACGACAGAGAATTTACATTCGAATACGAAATGAACATATAATAATTTTTCGTGGGAGTAAGATACAGAGTTCCGTCTTCTGCCGCTTTCCATTCGTATTCAATGTATCACACCCAGCCCATGCTTGTGCGTTCAAAAAGGTTCTTCATATACAAAACCCTCAGCCATATATTGTAGACCAAATAACTTGATTTTATATTATCTATTATACTTCCTCTTTGCTCCGTTATCAACTGACGGTCTGTAATCCGTTAAAAAATCTTTTTCAAGCAAGGTCAACGATTGCTGCTTGTCCGACAGGTCGGCAAGCAGCTTTTTTCGTATCTTTTTGAGCATCGTGCCATGCACCTTGCAGATGTTCCTGCCGCTTTTCTCCCGTATTTTTGCGATTCGTGTGGAGCTGAACAGAAGGTCCTCGCAGAGGAACAACAGTTCCCGATGTTCTTTTATGAGTGAAAGCGGTAAAATTATTTATGATTTTGTGGTATAATATACATGAACCTGTTTGTCCGGCTGTCGGAATAGGAGGTAACATGAAACAGTCGGATAAATTGACCGCATACTATTATCGTGCGGCACTTCAAACAAATACTTTGTACCTTGACAATCAAATGCAAAGACTTCTTTACCACGCAAGTCAAAACGGAATTGCCGCCTTTGCTCTATATGCGGATAACGGCTATAACGGATTGAACTTTGCTGAGGTTAGATAGCGATACTTTTTACATCTACCATGTTGCGGCGGTCATGGTTGACAACTTGCGTCGGCTCCTGCTCGGTATCAACCTGTC
>CASGAQ010000021.1 GCA_949299535.1 uncultured Eubacteriales bacterium
TTTTGAAAGTCAGCACATTGCCGGAACTGATACTGAACTCTGTTACCTTGTCGTCATAGAACATATCTATGATCTCGCTGTATGACAGCTCTTCTGCCTCGTTCATGTTGCCAAGAAGCATGGAGGCGCTCAAAATTACTATGAAAATCACCAAAGTGTATATCACAATGGTACTGATATGTGATTTCATTTTTTGCTCCAATTCGATTTATTTTTCGTAAACTTCTCTTTTAAGTATTCCTATGTAGGGAAGATTGCGGTAAGATTCATTGTAGTCGAGTCCGTATCCGATGACAAATTCATCGGGGATCTCAATACCGACGTAATCGGGTACGAGATTTACTTCGCGGCGCGAAGGTTTATCGAGAAGCGTGCATGTCTTTACGCTGTGCGCGCCTTTCGATGCAATGTAGTTTTTTAGATGAGAGAGCGTGTTTCCGCTGTCGATGATATCCTCAACTATTATTATGTCTTTGCCTGCGATATCTTTTTTCTCCGTGTCAAGAAGAACGGTTATCTGGTGAGTCGTTTCGGCTCCTTTATAAGAAGAAACGCGCATAAATTCAAGAGCGCATGAAACGCCTATCTTTCTCATAAGGTCTGCATAAAAAACGACAGAGCCTTTTAATATACAGAGAAGCACAAGATTTTTGGAGTTTTTGTAGTCCTCAGTTATTACGGCTCCGAGCTTCGAGGTTATTTCGCTTATTTGTTCTGCCGTAAGAAGAACGGATTCCACGTCGTCGTGCATATTTGTATTCATTCGGTTATTAATTCCCTTTCGATTTGATTTGTGATATTAGTATTCGAAATAGCAGAGTATATATTTTGCTTCTTCGCGGCGCGCATAAACATCATCGCGTATGCGGAACGGCGGAAACCAAAGTACGCCGCTGTCGTCGCAGAAGACGGGACGTACTGTTTTTGCCTTTTCATCCGCTCCCGAAAGAAGCTTTTTGAGCGTTCTTGTCATACCGCCGAAAACGTATTTTTCACCGTTTTCTCTGTTCCTTACATAAAGCTCTTTTACAGCGCTTTCCGGCAGAACGGTTTTTGCCGTAAACGACGCTTTCTGAGAACTTGTTTTTATAAGTTCACATTCTTCTTTTTCCGTCGGAAACAAAAGTACGGAAAATGTTCCGAAATCTGAAGTTCCCTCATGAATTTGATAAGAGAACTTATCTTTCTTTATTGAATCCGAATAATCGTCTTCGCTTATAAAAATTATGTCTTCTCCGCGAAAAAGAGCGGCTGTCTTGCCCGGCAGTATTATACGAGAGCCGTTTTTTCCGTTTTCGATGAATTTGTCTATCTCGTCAAAATGCCGAGATTCAAGCGTTTTGTTGCTGACAGAGCCGTACATTTTTGCAATAATGCGAGAGCGGAGAGCCTCATGAACGCTGAGAAGCAATTTTACATTACAGGAATTGGATATTCCGTGAAGCTCCGCAAATCTCCGCGCTTCTTCGGTGATGAAACTTTCATCGCGTGCGAGATTTTCGCTTGCGGAAACGATTCTTTCTTCCGCCGAGGGATTTATCTCTTTTATAAGCGGAGCTATCTTATGTCTTATGAAGTTTCGTGTATAGTTTATATCTACGTTTGTTTTATCAGTGCAAAAATCCAGTTCTTTTTCCGTGCAAAATCCCTCTATTTCCGCTCTTGTGCAGAGTATCAGCGGACGAATGACTTCAAACTTTCCCTGCGCTCTTTTGGGAGGTATTCCGCGCATTCCGGAAAGAGAAGCGCCGCGGGCAAGATTGAATATTACGGTTTCCATGTTGTCGGAAGCCGTATGTGCCAGAGCTATTTTTTGCGCGCCTATACGCTCGCATTCCGCTGTCAGAGCGCCGTAACGGGCATTTCTTGCCGCTTCTTCGACGCCTGAGCCGTTCGCCAAGGCGGCGACGTCTATATGCACGGAATTAAAAGGTATCCCTTTTTTCAGACAAAATTTTTTGCAAAAAAGTTCATCTGCGTCTGCCTCGTCGCCGCGAAGCATATGGTTTACATGAAACGCGCAGACTCTTTCGCCCAAAATTTCATGCATGACGCAGAGCAGAACTGTCGAATCCGCACCGCCCGAAAAACCGACGAGGACTCGCTCGTCACTGCAAATCAGAGAAAATTTTTCTATCGCCTCGCGAGCTTTTTTTATAACGGTTTCGTAAAAGCTCATTCTTCATGCTCCGCGTCGACGGTGAGGAATTTTGTATATTCGCCTATCCAGCGCAGAGGAACCGTTTTGACTTCGCCGTGACGGTTCTTTGCGATGATACATTCGGCTTTTCCTTTTTTTTCGGGGTCAGTCGGGTCGTAATAGCTTTCGCTGAAAAGGAACATTACAAGGTCTGCGTCCTGCTCTATGGAGCCGGATTCACGAAGGTCGGAAAGCGCGGGACGGCGTACTTCCTTTGCGGGACCGCGGGAGAGCTGAGCCGCGCATATGCACGGAACGCCGAAGTCTTTCGCCATGAGTTTAAGTCCTCTTGATATCTCCGTAACTTCTTGTACGCGGTTGTCCGTTTTCGTTTCTCCTCGCATTAGCTGCAGATAGTCTACCACTATAAGACCGAGATTTTTGACTCGGCGAAGTTTTGCTTTCATACCTGTGACGGTAATGCCGCTGGTGTCGTCGATAAGCACATGGCATTTCGAAAGGCGAGCGGCTGCGCCTGCAAGTTTTGCCCAATCGTCGTTCTGGAGGTTTCCGGAACGGAGGGAATAGCTGTTTACCATTGCTTCACTTGAAAGAACTCGCGTGGCAAGCTGTTCTGCCGACATTTCAAGCGAGAAAACGCAGACGGTTTTGTTTTCGCTTTTTGCGACGTTTGCGGCGATATTTAGCGCAAAGCTCGTTTTACCCATGCCGGGGCGCGCGCCGAGGATTATAAGGTCGCCGGGACCCATGCCAACGATCGTCTTATCAAGTCCTTCATATCCTGTCGGTATGCCCATCGCCGCTTTTTTGTTCTTGGATATTAAGTCAAGGCGGGCATATGTCTGGCGTATCGCGTCGCCGAGAGTGACGAAAGACTTCGTTTCGTTTCCGTGGGAAACGTTGAATATCTTCTGCTCAGCGCTGTCGACAAGGCTTTGAATATCGCCCTGCTCGGAATATGCCTCCTCGCGTATCTCGTCCGCCGCTTTGATAAGTGCGCGCAGAGTGCTTTTGTTTTTTACTATGCGTGCATAATCGAGTACGTTCGCGGCGCTGGGGACTATCTGAGCTATGATCTTGATATACTTTTTGCTCTCTTCTTCGCTGTATATCCCGCGCTTAACGAGCATATCTATAAGAGTAACGAGGTCTATCTCTCTGTTTTCGGAGAAGAGATCACGCATGGCGGAAAATATCTCAGCGTGTTCCGAGAGGTAAAAATCGTCCGCACTTATAAGCTCTGTAACTTCCGTGAATTTTTCGGGATCTATAAGTATAGAACCCAGCACGGACTGCTCTGCTTCCAGCGCGAACGGCATATTTCTTTCCGTTTCCGGCAAGATTTCGTCACTCCCTTTCATGTGGTTTTTAGGCATATGCGGTATTCGGCAATCGTTTCGTTTACAGACTTTCGGAAACGGAAACCGTTATCTTTCCGGAAATGTCCGCATAGAGTTTTACATCGAGAATATATGTGCCGAATGTTTTTATCGGCTCGTTCAATGTGATCTTTCTGCGATCTACCTTTATGCCGTACTGCGCTTCAAGCGCTTCCGCTATGTCTTTTGCGGTGACAGAGCCGTATGTGCGGCCGTCCGTGCCGGCTTTTGTCGTGATTTTGACTGTTGCTTCGGAGAGCTTTTCGGCTGTTTGGCGCGCGGCTTGCTTCTCTAACTCAATATTGTGAAGTCTTGATTCCTCTTTGCCTTTTATCTCGGTTAATATCTGATTGTTTGCGGCTACTGCCAGCTTTTTGGGAAAGAGAAAGTTTTTTGCATATCCTTCGGATACGTCTATGACCTGTCCTTTTTTACCCTGACTTTTTACATCGGCAAGAAGTACAACTTTCATTTTTTATCTCCTTCGGAAAGTATTTATACATTTATTATTCTGTTTTTGTATGATCAACAAATTTATATTATCACAGCAGTTTGCTTTGTGTCAAGGATATTTAAAAAAATAAGCGCGGGCGTTCTTCTCTGCATCTTTAGCGGATAAATCAATTTCATAACGTAGGGCGGGGGCTTGCTCCCGCCGCTTCGTTTTCATAAAACGATCATTCATTTTGCAGGGGCGACCATCGGTCGTCCGTTTTTGATTTATGAAAAGCATTCTTTCGGCGGGAGCAAGCCCCCGCCCTACGACTTGCCATTCCTCTGCAAATAGTGGGTTCGGGCTTCTGCCGGATTCTGTCCCGGCGTGAGCGCAGGGACGGTGCGAGGTGAACACCGCCATTTGCGGTGGACGTCCACGCGCTATGCTTGCCCCGGACGCCGGGCGTCGGGAAAGCGGAAAATACAACTTGATATGTTTGATTATTTATGATATAATATCTTTGATAATCAAAGTAAAACTATACTTTTCCTCAACAAACACTTCGTGGAATAATTTTTGAAATCTGATATAATAAAATCACAAAAGCGCTTTTGAATACTTTTTGGAGGACAAAAATATGTCTATTGGTTCTACCATTAAACGTTTGCGTCGCGAGAAAGATATCACGCAAGAACAGCTTGCCGAGTATCTTGGAATCACTTCGCGTGCAATTTCACAATGTGAGTGCGACCGAACTGCTCCCGACATTTCGCAACTCCCCGCGCTATGTCATATATTTGATGTTTCGTCTGATGTTCTTCTCGGAATTGATGTCGAAAAGAATAACGAAGAAATCAAAAAATATTTGGATACAGCGCGGAACTTCTGCCATCGAGGAAAATGGTATGACTACACTTCTATTCTTCGTGAGGCGAATAAAAAATTCCCGCGTGATTATAAAATTATGCAAACTCTTGCTGATGCCATTGTCAACGAATATTCCAGAAAAGGCATCAAGGAATACGGCGAGGTATTTGATCTTTGCAATCGAATTCTTTCGGAATGTACAGACAGTAATATTAGATACAAGGCAATTGAAACACTTGGTATAGCATACGACTATGCAGATAAAAAAGATGAAATGATAAAGCTTGCTAAAGAAATGCCTCGAACCTTTTTCTCATATGAAAACTTTATGGTATATCGCTGGAAAGGAACCGAGGGCTTTAATGAGCGGCAGGAATATATGCATTTTTTAGTTCAAGAGCTGTTATCGATGATACATTGTCTCAAAGGTCATTGCGATGATAATGGAAAAATGATATATTCGTGGGAAGAAAGAAAAGAACTAAATCAATTTGAAATAGATCTTCTTGAATGTCTTTACCCAGATGGCGATTATCAACAAAATGCGTATTACGGCGCAACCGCAAGTTATTTCATATTTAAAGATTACTTTAATAAGCAGGACTATGAAAATGCTTGGAATTGGCTTAATAAGTGTGTGGATTATAATGTCCACGCAGACACTTACGATTACGATGCTCCGCATTCAACACCTATACTTCGCGGATTTGCAGATGGTGGAGTAATTATAGAAGCTGACGGAAACTATTCACAGTCCTTCCTTGATTGGATAACCACCGATGATGAAGTTGCTATTTTACGAACTGACCCACGATATGAAGCGCTTGTCAACCGCTTGAGATCCGCTGCCAAAAAGCCGTAATTCTCGCCCCGCCTCGCGCGGGGCTTTCCTTTGCTTTCTGCATATCAAAAAAAGCCACCACGATTTTCGTGATGGCTAAATTCAATTTTACCGCTAATTTTGCACGCCTTCACTTTACGTTCTTTTGCTTTATATCGGCAAGAGGGTGACTATTGATTGCTTCTTCGAGTTTTTTGTCGTTTATATGCGTGTATATCTGCGTCGTGTTGAGCTCCGAATGTCCCAATATCTCTTTGAGCGTCAGCACGTCTACTCCTCCCTCCTGATACATGAGCGTTGCCGCCGTGTGTCGGAGCTTATGCGCCGAAAAATGCTTGTACGAAAGTCCTGCCTCGCCGAGGTATTTATATACGACCCATTGTACCGTCTTCCCACTCATTCTTTTGCCCAGACGGGATATAAACAGCGCATTTTTATCTTTGATGTTGTCGTGATTTTGCGAGCGCACCGAAAGATATGCGGTAAGTGCAGACTTGCATGCATCGTTAAGGTAAATTATTCGTTCTTTTCCTCCCTTTCCGAGTACGCGCAGCGAGCGCAGTTCGCGGTCTATGTCGGAAAGATTTATGCTGACAAGTTCCGAAAGACGCATTCCGCAGTTGAGAAAGAGAGTTATGATACAATAATCTCTGTCTCTGTTTTTGCTTTCTTCATCTGAGGCAACGCTGTGCAAAAGGTCCTTGCTCTCCTTGACGGAAAGATATTTCGGCAGCGATTTTTTTTGCTTGGGCGATTCTATGTCCGCCGCAGGATTTGTCTGTATTATCTTTTCGCTTACCATAAGGTATTTAAAAAACATTCGCAGTGAAGAGAGCTTGCGCGAACGTGCCGAGGCGGCATTTTTGCGCGTGCCTGCGGTGTATGCCAGAAATTCGAGAATATCTATCGTTTTTATGTTTTTTACAAATTCTTCATCGACACATGCAATGGATATGTTGTCGAACTCCTCTCCTTCAAGGGAAAGCCCGTTTTTTATTGCCAACATATAGCGGAAGAATGTTCGTAAGTCAAGCGCATATTCTTCTACGGTCTTTTTTGAACGCCCCTGTATTACGAGCTTGTACCGAAGAAAACGTTCTACGACAGGGGACTTGTCTTTGTTATTGTTTGTATTTTTTTTCATAATGGACACCGCTTTGCATGATATCATAAGTTATCGTTCTCCGAACGAATCATATACTAT
This sequence comes from uncultured Eubacteriales bacterium, assembly GCA_949299535.1. GTDB lineage: Bacteria > Bacillota > Clostridia > Oscillospirales > CAG-272 > UMGS731. The sequence continues at coordinate 6,889 of CASGAQ010000021.1, forward strand.
GATATTATATAAATTGTATTATACTATACTGTTTTTCAAATGTAAACTTTTTTTGAAAAAATATATTATTTCCCGCAATATTATTGAATTTGTGGCAAATAAAGGTTAAAATATTAAAATAATTATTATTGATAAATTTAAAAAATGCGGGGTTGTTATGGAGAAAATAAAAGATTTTTTTGCAAAAAACGGTCGTATCATAGTGAACATCATCGTAGTGCATATCGCTATTTCGATCTTCGGCCTTATGATTTGGCTGCCGTTCGACAAAATAGGAGAAAATATGACTCATACGGTGCTTGCCGCCATATGCGGAATATTTTCCATGGTATTCTACTTTTTTATGATCTACGATAAGGTCTGGGAGACCGGAGCCAACGACGGTATACGAGCCTCCGGCGGCAAATCGGAAGCTACTCCTGCAAGAGGATTTCTGATAGGTCTTGTGGCCGCGGTGCCTGATTTTATAATTTGCATTCTTTACGTTATATTCTGGTTTTTCCAGGGATACGAATGGGGCGTGGTTCCTTGCTCGATATTCACGTTTGCCGCCACCCTTTGGGAGGGTATGTTTATGGGCGTGAAGTCGGTATTTTTCAGCGAAGGCCCGTATATGTTCATATTCGTGCCGTTTTTCACCGTTCTTTCCGCGGGCATTTCATATATACTCGGCACAAAGGATATCCGCCTTTTACCGATTGCCGACAATCCCGAGGACGCCGAACGCCGCAGAGAGGCTAAAGCCAATAAAAAGAAACTGAAAGATTTAAAAAAGCAGAATAAAAACGCCTCTGAAGATGATGAGGACGAGCTTATTTGAAGTAAATATTTAACCGTACGCGCCATCATATTTCACGTTGCCTCTGAATATATTTTGGCATAAATATATTTTCGGCGGTGAACGGTTTTGAAAAAAGCAAAAAATTTCTTTTGGCGACAGATATCTTTTCTTTTCGGGTTTTCTGCAATATGCATACTTCTCGTTTCCGTAACATTTTTATTGGGCGAGAAAGTGACGTCTGCGGGTGCGGATAAAGATGCCGCGGCTTCTCCCGAACATCGTGTGACCGTCATTGTCGACGCCGGACACGGCGGACGCGACGGCGGCGCTTCGACGGATGACGGTGTGCTTGAAAAGGACTTGAACCTCAGCGTGGCAAAAAAAGTTAAAGATATCCTCTCGTTAGCCGATGTGAATGTAGTTATGACGCGGGAAACCGACATAATGCTTGCGAACGATGATTCGCCGCACAAAAAACTCGACGATATGAACGCGCGCCTGCATATGGCGGACGATTTTGAAAACTGCGTTTTTTTGAGCATTCATATGAATAAATTTCCTGTGGAGAAATATTCCGGTCTTCAGGTATATTATTCGGCGAACAATTCGCGCAGCAAGCTTTTGGCTGACAAGATACGGGAAAAAAACATTTCGGTTTTACAGCGCGACAACTCGCGCACGACTAAAGCCGCTGATTCTTCAATATACATTCTCGACAACATACAAGTTCCTGCAGTGCTTGTAGAGTGCGGTTTTCTTTCTAACAGAGAAGAAGCGGCGCTTTTGCAAAAAGAAGAATATCAGAACGCGCTTGCCGCCGTTATCGCTTCTTCGGTGCTGGATTTTCTCGGCGCACAGGAATAAAAACAGAAAAAGGACGTTTTGAATTATGAAACAGAAAAAAATTTATGTTTGCACCGAGTGCGATCAGCAAAGTCCCAAGTGGCTCGGCAAATGCCCTTCCTGCGGCAGTTGGAATACGTTCGTGGAAGAAACTTTTGAGGAAGTTTCTCCGTCTGCCAAAAAAGAGAATACCCACCGTTCCATGCTTGTCAGAAACGATGAAGATTCCGCGCCGCAAAAGCTTTCATGGGACGAACTGCCGGAATATATCCGCTCGAACACGGGTATTTCTGAATTTGACCGAGTACTGGGCGGAGGTCTTGTGGAGGGCAGCGCAGTATTGCTTTCAGGCGAGCCCGGAATAGGCAAATCTACGCTCCTTTTGCAGATATGCGCCGCTCTTTCAAAGACAAAAACCGTTCTTTACGTAACAGGAGAAGAATCTGCGGCTCAGCTTTCCATGCGTGCAAAGCGCCTCGGTGTTCAGGGAGAGCGGATATATGTTCTCACCGAAACAAACGCTCAGAAAGTTATCTCAAAAGCGGAAAAGCTCATGCCGGATATAATAATCGTCGATTCCATACAGACGATGTACCATGTGGAAAGCGCGAGCATTCCCGGGAGCGTCACGCAGATACGCGAGTGCGCTTCTATCTTTATCAACAAGGCAAAAACAGACGGTACGAGCGTCATTCTTGTCGGCCATGTCAATAAGGAAGGCACGATAGCGGGACCTAAGATACTTGAACATATGGTAGATACGGTCCTCTATTTTGAGGGCGAGAGAAGGCAAAACTTCCGCATAATCCGCGCGATGAAAAATCGCTTCGGTTCCACAAACGAGATAGGCGTTTTCGAGATGACGGATATGGGACTTTCCGAAGTTAGAAATCCCTCTGAGATGCTTTTGGCTGACCGTCCGCAAAAGACATCCGGCAACTGCGCTGTATGCGTGATAGAGGGCACACGCCCTATAATCGCGGAGATACAGGCTTTGTGTACGCCGACGGTATATCCGGCGCCTAGAAGAATGTCTACCGGCATAGATTTCAACAGACTGGCGCTTATACTTGCCGTTCTTGAAAAACGCTTGGGACTGAGATACTCGTCAAATGACGTTTATCTAAATGTTATCGGAGGCATTCGTATAGATGAAACGGCAAGCGATATAGGCGTTGCCATGGCGCTCATATCTTCAATGAGGGATATAGCCATATCTGACGATCTTTTGTGCTTTGGCGAGCTTGGACTTTCCGGAGAATGCCGCGCCGTTATGCGCGCGGAGGACAGAATAAAGGAAAGCGCACGCCTTGGTTTCAGAAAGATAGTCGTGCCGTACCGCGCGCTGACTCAATCCACAAAAATACCTGACGGTGTTGAGATAATAACTGCAAAAAGTATTTTCGATATTTTACCGCTTCTTCGCAAAAAAGAAACGAAAGACGACTGATGATTTGCTTGCCATGTCGTTCTCTATTTAAAGAGAGCGACATGGCTTTTTGTATATTTGTATAATTATAATATTTTATTATAATATTTTCGATCTAATAAATAATCGAGATAAAAAAAGAACAAATGTTCTGAAAACTATTTACAAATGATGGAATTTATGGTATAATATACGTGTGAAAGCCGCATGGCTTTCAGAAAAATTTAAGTTCCCTTTATTATCACACATCGTCGGAGGATTATTTAACCGGAAGCCCTGCGGCTTCAAAGGAGATGATTTTTTGACATACGATCTTATTTTCGGGGTGATGCTATGGCTGAAGTGACGAGCGAACGCCTTGTCAAAGTCGAAGAACGAGGAAAAAGCAATACGCATCGAATAGACCGCCTCGAAAATCTTGCAGAAGCGATACACCGCCAAAATGAAAACACGGCGCGTCTTGCCGAAAAATTGGAAACTATCGATATGACAATAGAGGCTTTGGAAAAACGTCTTTCGGAGATCGAAAGACAGCCGAAAACAAAGCTGAACGCCTTTTCCACGGCATTTGTGACGGCGCTTGCCAGCGCTGTATTCAGCATGATAGCGACGCTCTTGCTTTCTTAATACACGGGGATCGGAAAGACAGGCTCCGTCTTGTCCGATGTGATGTTTCGCTTTGTAAAGGAGCCTTAATATAAACGAAAAAGAGGATGCATTAAGCGTCCTCTTTTTTACATTTGCGGAATTTTTGATAAGAGTCATGTTTCCGTGATGAGTTCGGAAACGGTCACAAAACTGTAACCTTGTGATTTTAAATAAGGTATTATTATTTCGAGCGCTTCTATTGTGTGCGACTCTTTTCCCGTAAAATCGTGAAACAATATTATACTGCCCGAGGTGACGTTTGCTTTCACGTTGTCTACTATCGCATCTTTCGGAGCGTTTGCCCAGTCAAGCGTGTCCACCGTCCATATGACGGTCGATTTGCCCATTTCCTTTGCTGTCTTGACTATGCTTTCGGAGTACGCGCCCTCAGGCGGACGAAAAAGCTTTGGTATTATGCCTGCGGCATTTTTTATCACGTTGTCCGTGCGTTCTATTTCTTCTTTTATGCGCTCCTCGGTACATTTGGAAAGTTTTGTGTGGCTGTATGAATGATTTGCTATTTCATGTCCGCGCGCGGCTTCGTCAGCGATGATCGAAGGATATTTCTCGGCGTTTATGCCTATCACGAAAAACGTTGCTTTTACTTCGTATTTATCGAGCAAATCGAGTATTTTTTCGGTTTTGAACGGGTGAGGACCGTCGTCGAATGTCAGCGCTATCTTTTTTCCGCATGAGGTGCTACCGGAGAAAACAACGCCTTCTTTTACGGGTGGGGCAGACGCCGATACCTGTATGCAGACCATTGAGGAATAAAGGCAGATGACCGAAAAAAACAATATGATTTTTTTCATTTGCGTCACCTTGTGACACTAATCTGCTGTCTGAAAAAGTTCGTCGAGAGTTCCGAAACGATATCCCTGATTTTCCCACTCGGTAAGGAGAGAATCGAGTATATCGGCATTCGTTTTTGATGTTGGATGGAGCAGTATCACCGCGCCGTTATGGGTGTTTGCCAGAAGAAGCTGCTTTGCTTTTTCGGGTTCAGGCTGCTTATCGTTGTCCCAGTCGGCATAGGCAAGGCTCCAAAATACGGTCTTATATCCCATTTCGGAGGCTGTTTTTAGGTTCGATTCGCTGAATCTCCCCTCCGGGGGACGGTAGAATTTGGCACATTCGACGCCTGCAGTGTCTTTGAGGACCGCTTCAAGCTTTAAAAGTTCCTCTTTGAACTGCTCCTCGTTCATTCGCGTCATGTCTTTGTGGCGAGCGGTATGGTTGCAGATAAGATGTCCTTCCTCCGCCATTCTCTTTACAAGATCGGTGTTGCGTGTCACGAGATTTTCGAGTACGAAGAAAGCGCCGCGGACGTTATGCTTTTTAAGCGTGTCGAGTATGCGCGATATATTTCCGTTTTCATATCCTGCGTCAAATGTAAGGTATATTACTTTTTCTTCGGGATCTTTGCCTATATATGCGCCGCCGTTTTCGGAAATAAACGCCATGGAGTTTTCAGCCGTCGGGCGGACGTGATTTTTTTCTCTTTTGCAATACCAATTATATGCGCCGGCGCCGTATACGCAAACAGAGAATGCGGCAAGGCACAGTGCTGTCAGCGGCAGCAGCATTTTTTTGAATTTGTTTCTCATGTTTTATCCTCTTTTGTGTTTTTTGCTTTTTCTGAAGTTTATTTTTCTCGTGTCACGAGAAAATAAACTCAAAAAAATATGCTTCATTTGGTAAAACTTGATTTTCTCGTCAATATGATGTATAATTAAAAATATACTGTCTTGATTTACACCAAATACATTTTAGATAAAATACGGAGATTTATGAAGTGGCGGATATAAATATAGTTCTTGTAGAGCCGGAGATACCGCAGAATACCGGCAATATTGCGCGCACCTGTTCGGTTACGGGAGCCGCGCTCCATCTCGTAAAGCCGCTCGGCTTTGAGATAGACGACAAAAAAATGAAGCGAGCCGGCCTTGATTACTGGAATGAGCTTGAGATACATTATTACGATGATCTGGCGGATTTTCTTGAAAAAAACAAAGACGAGGAAATGTGGCTGTTTTCAAAAAAAGCCAAACACGTTTATTCCGATGTCGCTTATTCAAAGCGCGTTTTTCTCGTTTTCGGCAAAGAAACAAAAGGTCTGCCGGAATCTCTCATAGCGGAAAGGTTTGACTATTCGCTCAGAATGCCGATGAAAGAGGGAAGCCGTTCTCTCAATCTTTCCAACACGGTTGCGATAGCGGTGTATGAAGCGATGCGGCAAAGAGATTTTGAACACCTCAAATGCGAAGGTGAACTTTCTGCGTCTTTCGGAAAAAGCTAATATGTTTGCGCGCTGAAACTGATCGGGTTTTAATTGATTTTTTAATAAAAATATATTTATTTACAATTTATTGTGGTTTTATTGTCAAATATATAGTATAATAATTATAATGCGTATATATGATATTTAATATTCACTTATATTCTTAATATTTCCACTTATATTTTTCGGAGGTAGTATGTCTTTAATCGAAAAAATTTTCGGCACATACAGTTCAAAACAGATAAAAAAGATAGAGCCTGTCGTTGACAAAATAGAAGCTCTTGCAGATAAATTTTCAAGAATGGGAGATGCGGAACTTGCCGCGCTGACGCCTGCTTTCAAGGAAAGACTTGCATCCGGCGAAACTTTGGACGATATCCTTCCGGAGGCTTTTGCAGCTGTGAGAGAAACCGCAACGCGCGTGCTTGGAAAAAGACCGTTCCGCGTTCAGCTCATGGGCGGCATAATTCTTCATCAGGGACGTATCGCGGAGATGAAAACAGGCGAGGGTAAGACTCTTGTCGCCACAATGCCTGCATACCTTAACGCGCTTACCGGAAAAGGTGTTCATATCGTTACCGTAAACGATTACCTTGCACGCCGCGACAGCGAGGAGATGGGAAAGATATTCTCTTTCCTCGGACTTACGACCGGTCTTATTGTTCACGATCAAACTTCTGCAGAGAAAAAAGCTGCATATGCCTGCGATATAACGTACGGAACCAATAACGAGATCGGCTTTGACTATCTGCGCGACAACATGGTCATCTATAAAGACAATATCGTTCAGCGCGGACACAATTTTGCGATAGTCGACGAGGTGGACTCTATACTTATTGATGAGGCGAGAACTCCTCTTATCATATCGGGACAGGGAAGCGCCTCCGACGAGATGTACGGCAAGGCTGACGCCTTTGTACGCACGCTGTCCGCTCTCAAAATAAAAGAAAAAGATACAAAATCCGATTACGACGATGTGACTCAGGATTATATAGTCGACGAAAAAGCGAAGCGCGCCACGCTTACAAAGTTCGGTATAGCAAAGGCGGAGGCTTTCTTTGGCGTGGAAAACTACTCCGATCTCGAAAATACCGACCTCAACCACTACGTCAATCAGGCGCTTCACGCTCACGGCGTTATGAAGCTCGATGTTGACTATGTCGTTATGGACGGCAAGGTACTCATCGTCGACAGTTTCACGGGACGTATAATGCCCGGCAGACGTTTTTCCGACGGTCTACACCAGGCTATCGAGGCAAAGGAACGCGTCAAGATACAAAACGAGAATCAGACGCTTGCCACGATAACGTTTCAGAATTTCTTCCGACTTTATTCCAAACTTTCCGGTATGACGGGTACCGCTCTTACCGAAGAAGAGGAATTTCGTGAAATATACAAGCTCGACGTTGTCGAAGTTCCGACAAACAAACCGATGATACGCGCCGACCGCAACGATGTCGTTTATAAAAACGAAAAAGGCAAGTATGAAGCCATCATCGCTCAGATAATAAGTTGCCACGAAAAAGGACAGCCTGTGCTCGTCGGTACGGTCTCCGTCGACAAATCCGAACTGCTTTCTAAAATGCTCAGCCGTTCCGGCATAAAACACAATGTCCTCAATGCGAAATACCATGAAAAAGAAGCCGAGATAGTAGCTCAGGCGGGCAAATACGGCGCCGTTACGATTTCGACAAACATGGCGGGCAGAGGTACGGATATCATGCTCGGCGGTAATGCAGAGTTCCTTGCCAAAAATGAACTCAAAAAGCTCGGATACAGCGATGAGGAGATATTCGGCGCGACAGGCGCTTCCGAAAATGTAGATGAAAGAACTCTGGAAGCGCGCGGAATATATCGTCAGAAACTTGCCGCGTTCAAAGAGGAAATAGCTCCCGAAGCGGAAAAGGTAAGAGCGGCCGGAGGTTTGTTCATACTCGGCACTGAAAGACACGAGAGCCGCCGTATAGACAATCAGCTTCGCGGACGTGCGGGACGTCAGGGCGATCCCGGCGAGAGCCGTTTCTTCCTCTCTCTTGAGGACGATCTGCTCCGTCTTTTCGGAAGTGACAGAATAAAAGGCATGGTAGAGCGTCTGGGCTTGCCGGACGACCAGCTCATTGATGCAAAAATACTTTCAGGCACGATAGAAAACGCTCAGAAACGTCTTGAGGGAGAAAACTTCAACAGACGTAAGAACGTGCTTGATTATGACGACGTCATGAACCAGCAGAGAAACATAATCTACGGAGAGCGCCGCAGAGTGCTTGACGGCGAAGATATAAGCGAAACGATAAAGAAGATGATAGACAGCTCCATCGCGGACGGCATTGCCGCAAGCGTCGACGGCGAAAGCGGAAAGCTTTCGCTCGAAGCCGTGCGTAAAAACCTTTTCTGGCTCGTTGCTCCTGATGATTTTTCCGAGGGTGAACCCTCTGCTGAGAATGTATCTTCTTTCCTCGCGGAACGCGCTCACAGCGTTTATGAAAAACAGCAGGAGATCTTTGGCGAAAACATACGCGAGCTTGAAAGAGTTGCACTTCTGCGCTCTGTCGACAAGCACTGGATGGAACATCTCGACGCTATGGACGATCTGCGTGGCGGCATTGGACTTGCGGCTTACGCTCAGAGAAATCCTCTTAATGAATACCGTATCGCCGCAGGAGATATGTTTGACTCCATGATAGACGAAATTCGCGTTGACACAGTCAGAATGGTACTGTTTTCACGTCCCGTACAGCAGATAAAACGCGTTCAGCTTGCAAAGCAGCAGCAAGCGGCGGCTGCTGCCGTCGGCGGAGAAACGGATAAAAAACGTCCCGTTGTCAAAAAAACTTCGGAAAAAGTCGGCAGAAACGATCCTTGTCCCTGCGGCTCCGGAAAAAAATACAAAAAATGCTGCGGAGCTGATCAGTAAGACCGCAGGAAACAAAAAATTCAGGCAAAGGACAAAGCGTAAGGCGACGCGGTAATTGACTATCTCTTGTACCGCCCCGCGCTCGATTTCTTTGTCTGCGAGGTAAATATGGGTTTCGGATATATGTTTTTCGGGTGCTTTTTCCTTGTGGGAACATTAGGCATACCCGATATTATAGGATTTATTCTTTTTTACGCGGGATTCTGCACGGCGAGCAATCACTGCAACAGTTTTGACAATGCGAAGAAAGTCTGCCGCTTGGGATTCTTCTTTTCGGCACTCGACTTTGCGTTTGATCTATGCGATTGGTTTGACATCGACATCTTCAGCGCGATGGTGAGCAATATTTTCAGTTCAGTATATGTACTGTTTCTTGTCTGCTTTTATCTTGTGCTTTTCCTTTCCGTGGCGGATATTGCAAAAGAGGTAGATCTGCCTAAGATAAGAAGCACGGCATATTCGGACATGGTGATCGTTCCGTTGTTTCTTGTTGCTTCTCAGGCGATAGTGATATATGTTTCCGAGAATGTGGAGAAACTCGGCGATCATGCCTCGCAGATATACGGTACGGGTATGCTCATGTCTTTGATTGCGACCGTTCTTACGGCGGTGCTTCTTTTCAGATGTTATGCTCGTATCTGCCTTGAGGGCGACGAAGATATGGAACGCAGGGCACACGATTTTAAATCCCCTCTTGAATTTTACGAAAGAAACAGAAAAAATAAGAACAATAACAATAATAAAAACGGCAATGCGCCCCGCGGAAATAATAACAAAAAAAGTAAGAAATAATTAAATCGGATTTGTGAATAAGGTGATGATATGGGAATAGGATATATCATTGCGGGAATGTTTTTCCTGTTTGAACCGTTTATAGGCGTTGCGGATATTCTCCCTGATTTTATCGGATATCTGCTGATACTTCACGGTATGTCAAAGATTGCCGATCTTGAGATAAAGATATCGGAAGCAAAAATGAAAATGCAAAGTGCGCTCTATGTTTCTCTCGGAAGATTTGCCGTCTATGTTTTTAGCTTTTTGGCGGATTTTGACGATACTTTGAAGCTCGTTTTTGTGTTTGCATTCGCGGTGCTTGACATATTTTTCGTCCTGCCGGCGTTTTCTTCGCTATTCAACGGATTGGACTATGCGCGTATGCGTTTTACATCCGTTGCAAATTCTCCGAAGTTTTCCGACGCCGGAAAACTTAGCGCGATATTTCTTATCGTCCGCGCCGTCGGAGCTGTTGTGCCGGAACTCACGTCGCTTTCTACAGATTACGGTTATGTGCAGTCCGGCGGAGGCGGTCTTGAGGGAAACGGCGTTATTCGCATAATGCTCATAATGGTGTGCGCCGCCGTCGTGCTCTTGTTCGGCATAGTATGGCTGTCTGCCGTATGCGGTGCGATTTCGGAACTTCGTAAAGACAAAGAGTTTGTATCCGTTATTGAAAAAAAATACGCCGCAGAGATAATGACCGACAAAACGCTTGCGATGAGACGCAGTGTAAAAAACTTCTGGCGTATTTGGTTCGCCGCGTTTTTCTTCCTTTTCTGTATTTCGATAGACTATTATTACATCATTCCGGAGTTCGTTTTCGGTATTTGCGCGTTTTTTGCTTTTCGCGGAGCCGGAAAATACGAGTCTGAACCGAAAAAAATCGGCGCGCTTTGTCTCTGCTCTTCAGGTATCATGGCGACAAGCTATGTTTTGCTTTTTAGGTATTCGGCGAGAATGGAGTCGGACTTATTTCCTTATCAGAATGATGATTTCTTGCAGTATTATTTGCCTTACATCATTTTTGCCGTTGCGGGATACGCGGTCATGATTTTTATCTGCAAACGGGCAAACTCCGTCATGAAGAAAATGACGCAGGACTGTATCGGACTTCGAGGAAGTTCGGATGCCCGCAGGCGCGAAATAGATGAAGATATGCGTACTAACATTTGTGCGCGTATTGACAGACTTTTTGTTATTGAATGTGTTTCCGTTGTGCTAGGTGCCGTGCTTACCGCTCTCATACCATGGTTCTCTCTTGCATGGGCGGTAAAGAGTCTGCTTAACATAATTGTTGTCGTATATATGTATTCCGTTATGAGCGACGTATTTGCCGAGGCGGAAAAAGTTCTCTGAGAGAAGGTATTTTATCATGGAAAAACAGAATTATTCCGATGTCGATATAAAACGCGGAGAAAAACCTAAGAAAGAGTCGGCGTTATCCATTATCTACGATTGGATAGAGGTCGTTTCGTTTGCCGTTGCCATAGTCTTGCTCATATTCACTTTTGTGGGAAGGCTTACCACCGTTGACGGCAGTTCAATGTACCCGACTCTCATTCATGGAGAAAGACTGATTATTTCCGATCTGCTGTATGAGCCTGAGCAGGGAGATATAGTTGTTGTTCAGGAGCAGAACGGATATTTCAAAGGCCCGATAGTAAAGCGAGTAATCGCAACCGGCGGACAGACGGTAAAATTTGATTTTGAAAACTGGAAAGTTTGGGTCGACGGCGAACTGCTTGAAGAGGACTATGTAAATTATCAATACGGCGTGGCTATGAAAAGTGACGGCTGTCCGGAAGAGGTGACAGTTCCCGAGGGATATCTTTTCGTTATGGGAGATAACCGCAACGGTTCTACAGACAGCCGTAATATGACGATAATAGGTTTTGTCAGCGAAGACGAGGTAATGGGAAAAGTCATTTTCAGAGTTTCGGGAAGATTCGGCACGGTGGATTGATTTTTTCCGCGTTTTTGTCGAATGATTGAAAAGTTTTCGTTTGCGTTTGTTATATCAGTATCCGGAGTATAACGATGTATGTTCGTTTTCATTCTCGGAGATAAATAATTACGGTCAGCAATGGAGGAAGTGATAAAATGAATGAACAGAAACCTAACGTGAATCAGATAAACTGGTTTCCCGGACATATGGCGAGAACTCGCCGTCAGATAGGCGAAAATCTGAAAAACGTAGATTTTGTCATAGAACTGTTGGATGCGCGTATACCGCGCAGCTCTCAGAATCCCGAAATATCGCGCATTTGTGCGGACAAGCCCAGACTTACTTTGTGCAGCCGTTCGTCGCTTGCCGATCCGAAAGCGACAAAACTTTGGAAAGAATACTTTGCCGCAGAGGGCAGAAAGTGCATTTTTTACGACTGCATGACAGGTGAGGGAATGAATGAGATAACTCCCGCAGCGCGCGAACTGTTGGCTGAAAAAATAGAGCGTTACCGTGAAAAAGGCATGGCAGGCAGAAAACTTCGCGCTATGATAGTCGGCATACCGAATGTAGGGAAGAGTTCCATTATAAATAAGCTTTCAGGCACAAAAAGCGCAAAGGTTGAAAACCGTCCCGGTGTTACTCGCAAAAACCAGTGGATACCGACGAGCGCAGGCTTTGACCTGCTCGACACTCCCGGCGTGCTTTGGCCGAAATTCGAGGACGCGAAGATAGGCGAGAACCTCGCCGTAACAGGTGCGATAAAAGATGATATACTCGATATCGAAACGCTTGCTTCCGTTCTTGTGAACCGCTTGCGAAAGCTTTATCCAGAAAAGCTCATTGCAAGATACAAATTGAGCACGGAGGCACTTGATGAAAGCCTTTCCGACTTTGATGTGTTGGAGCGCATAGGCAAAGCAAGAGGCTTTCTTGTTTCAGGCGGAGAAATAGACTCCGAGAGAACGGCGAAAATGCTGCTCGACGAATTTCGAAACGGTAAGATAGGCCGTATCACACTTGATATGCCGGAGGCTGAAAATGCTTGATTATACGTTTGAAAATGAGGCGATGGCGGCAGGTTTTAAAAACGTTTGCGGCGTTGACGAAGCAGGGCGAGGTCCTTTAGCGGGAAATGTCGTTGCCGCCGCCGTCATACTTCCTTGCGGACTCGTTATAGACGGACTCAACGATTCGAAGAAACTCTCGGAAAAGAAGCGAGAGTTTCTTTACGATATAATAACAAAAGAGGCTCTGTCTTATTCCATTGCGCTGGCGACGCCTGAGGAGATAGATGAACTCAATATTTTGGGCGCTACCATGCTTGCAATGAAGCGGGCGATAGACGGTCTTTCTTTGCTTGCCGATTTTGCACTTGTGGACGGCAACTGTGCAAGAGGGTTTGATATCCCCGTTCAGACTGTCGTAAAGGGCGATGCGAAAAGTCCTTCGATCGCCGCGGCGTCAATACTTGCAAAAGTGACAAGGGACAGACAGTGCATTGAAATGGACTCAAAGTATCCTCAATACGGTTTTGCAAAGCATAAGGGGTATCCGACGAAGGAACATATGTCGCTTGTGCGTGAGCTCGGTCCTTGTCCCGAACACAGAAGAAGTTTTCTCTCTTTTCTTAACAAATGAGCATAAAAAGCGAAACGGGCAAGCGCGGAGAAGACCTTGCCTGCGAATATATGAAGAAACTCGGTTTTAAGATACTTTACCGCAATTATCGTTCGGGACATCTTGAAACGGATATCATCTGCGAGAATGAGAGATATATAGTTTTTGCGGAAGTAAAAACCCGCACCGACTTTGGACGCGCCACTCGTTTCGGAAGTGCGCGTTCATCTGTCGATGCTCGTAAAAAAAGATGCATTATCGAATGTGCCCGTGAATATATTTATAAGAATAAACCGAGCAAAAAGCCGCGTATTGATGTTATAGAAGTATATCTTGACGAGCGCGGAGAGCTTCTTGCACAGAAAGGAATACGGCACATAAAAAACGCCGTGACCACATGATGAATCTATTTGATCTGCACTGTGATACCGCATTCGAAATGTTCAAACAGAGAGCACATCTGTATGAAAATGAACTGGATATTTCTCTTGCGCGTGCCGAAAGCGCATTTTCTCAATATTCTCAAGTAATGGCGATATGGACAGACAGCCATAAGAGCGATGAGAATTGTTGGGAGGATTTCCTTGCGGTAAGAAAAAATCTCGCTCTTGAAGCCGAAAAGAGCAGCGCGCGCATATGCGTAAGCGCTGATGAGGCTAAAACAGCGCAAAAACAGGGAAAAAGCGTGCTTTTTCTCGGAGTTGAGGGCGCGCGCATTCTATCCGGAAATCTCGACAGAGTAGACGAAATATATAAGCTTGGAGTTCGCTTTCTGACGCTTCAGTGGAAAGGCTCAGATATCATAGGCGGAGCTTATGATACAGACCTTCCACTTACGGATTTCGGCAGAGAAGTTATAAAACGGTGTGCTGAACTGGGAATCATTATAGATGTTTCTCACTCGTCGCGCAAGGTGACTGCGGAATGTCTTGAGTTTGCCGATTGTAACGGATGTCCCGTGGCGGCGACTCATTCCAATTCTTTTGCTGTTGCGCGCCATGAGCGCAATCTTACGGACGAGGAAGCAAAAGCCGTCGCGGCGTGCGGCGGTGTTATCGGAATAAGCCTTGCGCCTATGCACCTTAATTTATCGGGTAAAGCTGATATCTCAGACATTATAAAACACATCTCGCATTATTTTGATATAGGTGTCGGCAAAGCGCTGTGTCTTGGATGTGATTTCGATGGTATTTCCGTGAAACCTCAAGGAATAGAAGGAATTTCCGATCTGCCGCTCATAGCTTCCGCTATGAGAAAATACGGTTTTGCCGAGTCAGATATTGAAAATGTATTTTGGAAAAATGCGGCAGATTTTGCTGTGAGATTTTTATAAACGATCTCAAAACAAAAAACAATATGTATGGCTGCCGCGTGCAGCCTGTTTGACCTGTGATTCCCGCCGTTTTCGACGGGAATGAGGTCTTTTAAACCGTAACAAAATTTTTGAACTCTTTATTCGGCGCTTTTTTGCTTGAACGTAGCGCAGACAGTATCGGTGCAGGAGGTAGCGTAGCTTGGTCCTACATTGATCGTTTCAGCCGTGCAGGTGCAGTCGCCGTCGTGATAGGCGCAGTTGGAAACATCGCATACGACACCGTTATTGCATTTGCAGGTGTTTTTGTCGTCTTTATTATTGTTCATTTTTGAAAAACTCCTTTCTTTGAGTTCATATATATTTTGTACTATATACGGCGTTATTATTCGTACGGCAGATTATTTACAGAGAATTTTTTATTATGAGGTGAAGCATGGCGCTTTTTGTTATCGGAGATACGCACCTTTCTTTCTCATGCGAAAAGCCGATGGATATTTTCGGCGCGCGCTGGAAAGGATACACGGAACGCTTGGAAAATGAATGGAAGAGCGTCGTTCGTGATGAAGACACCGTGGTGG
Source organism: uncultured Eubacteriales bacterium (assembly GCA_949299535.1). Classification (GTDB taxonomy): domain Bacteria; phylum Bacillota; class Clostridia; order Oscillospirales; family CAG-272; genus UMGS731. The sequence goes on from CASGAQ010000021.1 coordinate 22,020, forward strand.
TGGCGGGTGATATTTCGTGGGCGATGACGACTGAGGAGGCAAAGGCTGATTTTGATTTTCTGGAGGCTTTGCCGGGGCGCAAGATAATACTCAAGGGCAACCACGATTATTGGTGGCAGACGATGGCTAAACTTTCCGCTTTTGTCGAAAACAATGAATATAAAACGATAAACTTTCTTCATAACAACGCCTATGCCTGCGAAGATTTTATCATATGCGGCTCGCGCGGCTGGTACAATGACGATAAAAATATAACCATGCGCGGGGCAGACAGCGAAAAAATCGTCGCAAGAGAGGTTATGAGGCTCCGTATAAGCTTCGAAGAAGGAAAAAAACTTCAAAAAGAACTTTTTGAATCCGACGGAAAAATGCGGGAAATGCTTGCCTTTATGCATTTTCCTCCGATATTCAAAGGCTATATTTGCGACGAGATAATCATGGAACTTTACAGAAACGAGATAAGCCGCTGTTTCTTCGGTCATATACACGGCTGTTACGAATCTCCCTTGAAAATAAATTATGCGGATATCGATTTTTATTTTATTTCGGCAGACTATCTTGCATTCCGCCCTTATAAAATAGATGTCAAAAATGCTTAAAATCAATCTGATATTGCGATAAAACAGTTGACTTTGATTATTTGAAGTGATATAATAATCTATAATTATGTGACAAATAAATTATCGCAATTTCATGGAGGATAAAATGAAATTAATCAACATCACTGATGCGGAAAAGAACCAGAAGGTTATGGAATTTTCCGTAGACAAAGCTGTGTTTGACGCTACTGTTGACAAAGTTTACAAAAAAAATGTATCTAAAATCAATATCCCCGGCTTCAGACGCGGCAAAGCTCCCAAGAGCATAATCGAAAAAATGTATGGCAAGGGTTTCTTTTATGAAGACGCTATAAACGACATACTCCCCGAAGCATACGAAGCAGCTCTCAATGAATCCAAACTCGACGTTGTAAGCCGTCCTGAGATCGATATCAAATCTATCGACGAAAACGGCGTTGTTATCACAGCTAAAGTTTTTGTAAAACCCGAAGTTAAACTCGGCGAATACAAAGGTCTTTCCGCTGTACGCGAGAACGTTTCCGTTTCCGACGAAGCTGTTGACGCTGAGATCAATGCTGTCCGTGAAAGAAACGCTCGTGAAACAGAAGTTACCGACAGAACTGTTGAAAACGGCGATGAGATCACTTTTGATTTCGACGGTTATGTTGACGGTACTGCTTTCGAAGGCGGCAAAGCTGAAAACTACAACCTCAAAGTCGGTTCCGGTTCTTTTATTCCTGGTTTTGAAGAACAGATCGTAGGCAAAAATATCGGCGAAAACTTCGATGTAAACGTTACATTCCCCGCTGAATACCATGCAGCAGAACTTGCAAATAAAGAAGCAGTATTCAAATGCGTAATCCACGCTATCAAAGTTCATGAACTTCCCGAACTTGACGATGAATTTGTAAAAGACGTTTCCGAATTTGATACAGTAGATGAATATCGCGCAGACGTTAAGGCAAAACTTCAGGAAAAAGCTGATAAAGACGAAGACGCAAAAGTTGACGCTCAGATTATGGACAAGGTGGTTGAATCCCTTGAAGCTGATATTCCCGAAGCTATGTTTGAAAACGAGCTCGACGCAATGGTTCGTGATTACGAGACAAGACTTCGTTATCAAGGTCTTGACCTTGAAACATTCATGCGTTACACAGGTCAGACTATCGACTCTATGAAGGCTCAGTTCCGTCCTCAGGCTGAAAAGCAGGTAAAAATGCGCCTTGCTCTTGAAGCTATCGCAAAAGCTGAAAACTTTGAAGCTAATGCAGACGAGATCGAAGCTGAATACAAAAAGATCGCTGAAGCTTATGGCATTGAAGCTGACAAAGTAAAAGAAACTATCGACAGCGCCGCTATTGCCGCTGATATCGTTGTCGGCAAAGCTGCACAGCTTCTTCGTGACACTGCTGTTATCACAGCAAAAGAAGAAGCTACAGACGCTGAATAATCTTTTGAGAATTACGGAAAATTCGCAGACGGATAACGTCTGCGAATTTGATTAAAAGCTGAAAAAACATTTTTCGACATATATAGGACACACTTTGTTTTCAAATAAAAATAAAAAGTAAAGAGCAAAAGCACTTTTGCACTCAAATTCAACTTTGTTTTGAGTAAAGTTCTTTGCCAAGCATTTTTTTAACAAACATATCGGTAAAAGCACTTTTGCACTCAAATTCGACTTTGTTTTGAGTAAAGTTAAGTTCTTTGCCAAGCTTTCTTTCAAGAAAGCGGAAAGGATGGTTATCAATAATGGCACTTGTACCAACAGTCATCGAACAAACAGGCAGAGGAGAACGCGCTTATGATATATACTCCCGCCTTCTTAATGACAGAATCGTATTCTTGACAGATGAAGTAAACGATACAACAGCTTCTCTTGTGGTAGCGCAGCTTCTCTTTCTTGAATCACAAGACCCCGATAAGGATATAATGCTCTATATCGACAGCCCCGGAGGTTCTGTTTCCGCAGGTTTTGCAATCTTTGATACAATGAACTACATCAAATGCGACGTTTGCACTATATGTATCGGCATGGCGGCTTCTATGGGCGCATTTCTCCTTGCCGCGGGCGCTCCCGGAAAACGCTGGGCGCTTCCCAACAGCGAGATAATGATACATCAGCCTCTTGGCGGTATGCAGGGTCAGGCCAGCGATATCAAGATTCACGCAGATCACATACTTCGAACAAGACAGAAACTCAACGAGATACTTGCGCGCGAAACAGGCAAGAGCGTAGAACAGATAGCGCTTGACACCGAAAGAGATAATTTCATGTCCGCGCAAGAGGCTGCCGAATACGGTCTTATAGACAAGGTTATCGAAAAAAGAGCGTAAACTGAGGTATTGAAAATGGCTGACAACAGAAGTACAGAACACAGATGCGTCTTTTGCGGCAGAACGGAAAAGCAGGCTGAAATATTGATCCCTTCTCCCACGGGAGTCTATCTTTGCAACCAGTGCGTTTGGGCGTGCAGCGAGCTTTTGGAAGAGTTTGAGAGAGAGAATGAAGAGCCGCAGGAACTGCCGGAACTTTCCGAACTTCCCAAGCCTAAAGACATTAAAAAGATACTCGACGATTATGTTATCGGTCAGGACAGCGCAAAGATAGCACTGGCTGTTGCCGTATACAATCATTATAAGCGTATATCTCAAAAGGATAAAGGCGACGACGGCGTTGAAATACAGAAAAGCAATGTTCTTTTGCTCGGTCCTACCGGCGTGGGCAAAACTTTTTTGGCGCAGACGCTTGCAAAAACGCTGAAGGTTCCTTTTGCCATAGCGGACGCAACGACTCTTACCGAGGCCGGTTATGTCGGCGAGGACGTCGAAAACATCTTGCTTCGCCTTATCCAGGCGGCGGATTTCGACGTAGAGCTTGCAGAACGTGGCATTATCTATATAGACGAAATAGACAAGATATCACGCAAAAGCGAAAACCGCTCTATCACCCGCGACGTTTCCGGCGAGGGCGTTCAGCAGGCTCTGCTGAAAATTCTTGAGGGAACGGTTGCAAACGTGCCTCCGCAAGGCGGACGCAAGCACCCCGGTCAGGAATTTATACAGATAAATACATCTAATATCCTGTTTATTTGCGGCGGTGCTTTTGACGGACTCGAACAAATAATTGAAAAGAGAACTGGCAAACAGGGCATAGGATTCGGCGGCGAGGTCAAGGGCAAAGCCGAGAAAGCCGAAAACTCCGCTTTTAAGAACGTTACGGCGCATGATATCGTAAAATACGGTCTTATTCCCGAACTTGTAGGCAGAATACCCGTTATCGTAAGCCTTGATCCTCTTGATTCAGACGCGCTGATCCGCATACTCACAGAGCCTAAGAACGCTATCATAAAGCAGTACAAAAAGCTCTTTGCTCTTGATGATCTGGAGATAGAGTTTGAAGACGAGGCTATAAGGAAAATAGCTGAGCTTGCAAAAGAGCGAGGCACGGGCGCACGCGGACTTCGCGCCATAATGGAAGAGATAATGCAGCCTATAATGTATGAATCCCCATCTTTGCGCGAGGAAAAGGGTATTACCAAGATCGTTATAACGGACAAGACGGTCTCGGAAAAAGCCGAACCGAAATTTATCTGATATCGCAACTTTTTGCTCCCTTGGAATATTTTGGCGCCCCCTCTTGACAAAATATTGCCTTTATGATACAATATAATCGTCAAAGGGAGTAGTACATTGACATCATCAATGTGTATATATCGTCATAACGGCAGCTGCAGATGCTCGGTATATACAAGATCTTAAAATGATTTTACAAGACTTTTACTGTTAAAATTGCAGTAAAAGTCTTTTTGTTTTAATGACACTCTCTTAAGACAAAAAACATTATTATTTTCAGGAGGATAATTTATGGTTCCTTATATCATTCTCGGCGTTGTTCTATTCGTCTTGGTGTTATTCTTTGCGGTCGGCTATCTCAAAGCTCCGCCTGATACCGCGTACATTATTTCTGGATTCGGCAAAAAACGCCGCGTGCTCATAGGCAGAGCCGGTTTCCGCATACCGTTCTTTGAACGAGTAGACCGTCTTTCACTACGCGTTATGCAGGTCGACGTTAAAACGAGCGAAGCAGTGCCTACAAACGAATTTATTAACGTTAATGTTGACGGTGTTGCCAATATTAAAATATCTTCCGATCCGGAGGCGCTGAAACTTGCTTCCGAAGCTTTGCTCGGCATGCGGCAGCCTGAGCTTATAGGACTTGTTACTCAGGTTCTTGAGGGCAATATGCGTGAAATAGTCGGCTCCGTAGGACTCAAAGAAATGGTTCAGGACAGACAGGGCGTTGCCAAAAAAATAACCGAAAACGTTGTGCCGGATATGAAAAAACTCGGTATTGAGGTGGTAAACTTCAATATCCAGAATTTTAAAGACGATGCAGGCACTATTGAAAACATGGGTATTGACAATGTTGAACAGATCCGAAAGAATGCACAGATCGCAAAGGCGAATGCTCAGCGAGATATAGCAATAGCTACAGCGAAAGCTCAGGAAGAAGCCAACGCTACAAAAGTGGAATCCGCAAAGAAGATTGCGGAGCAGGACGCCGAACTTGCCGTTCGTCAGGCAGATATGAAAGTAATAGCCGACACGAAAAAGGCGGAAGCAGACGCGGCTTATTCGATCCAGCAGGAAAACCAGCGTAAGATCATCGAGGTAGCAAAGACTAACGCCGATATCGCACGCCGTGAAAAAGAAGCAGAACTTGCCGAAAAAGACATAGCCATTAAGGAACGAGAACTTGAAGCGAATATCAAGAAACAGGCGGACGCTATGAAGTATCAGTCCGAAAAAGAAGCTGAAGCCGAACTTATCAAACGTCAGCGTGAAGCAGACGCTCAAAAATACGAAGCTATTCAGGCGGCTGAAGCTAAAAAAGCGGAAGCTGAGGCTATTCGATACGCAATGGAACAGGAAGCAGAGGGTATCCGTGCCAAAGGTCTTGCGGAAGCCGAAGCTATTGAAAAGAAAGCGGAAGCTCAGAAGAAAATGGGCGAAGCGTCCGTACTCGAAATGTATCTTACAGCGCTTCCCGAAGTTGTCAAGAACGCTGCCGAACCTCTTTCCCGTACAGACAAGATCGTTATGTACGGCGACGGCAACTCCACCAAGGTTGTTCGTGATGTTATGAACAGCACGAATCAGATAATGGAAGGCGTAAAAGAATCCACAGGTATAGACCTTGCAAGTCTTATTGCGGGATTTGCAGGCGGTAAGGCTGCTGTCGGAGCTATGCCGGCGTGCGCCGCTCCTAAAGAAGAGCCCAAGCCCACAAAAGACGATGAAGCAGATGAAGGCGCTTCAGAGGATAACAACGATAAATAATAAAAAAACGGATATTTACTGCGAGAGCAGGTCCGACGGAAAACGGTATGGTCGAACGGCTGTGCCGTTTTTCTTTATTGAAATTATGTATAATAATTTTAGATAAAATGTAACATTTTAATAAAAGAGAAGATTATTTTTATTCTTTATGTTAAAATATATATAGAAGATATATTATAGAAAAAATGCCGGACAAACTTTTTATTTGACTGTATGGCTTTGGTGCGGACATCCTGTACGGCTGAATTTCATCTTCATGAAAGGAAGTGGATGTTTTGAAAAAGATATATATCATAACGGGAGCCGGAGGATTTTTGGGGAACAACATCATTCGGCTTTTAGAGAAGAACGGAGAAAATGAGATCCGTGCTTTGCTTTTGCCTTCCGACAATGCAAAAGCGCTTAAAAATCTCAAATGCAGTATATACAGAGGAGATGTTACAAATAAGGATTCTCTTGATATTATATTTGACGTCCCCTCCGGCGCGGAGCTTTATGTTATCCATTGTGCCGCGGTCGTGTATATAAAATCCAGATACAATCCGACGGTATATCGTGTCAATGTAGACGGAACAAAAAATATAGCGGAGAAGTGTATCGAAAAAAACGCGAAGCTAGTCTATGTCAGCAGCGTTCATGCCATACCCGAAAAACCGGATAATGGACTGATCACCGAAGTCGACAAGTTTTATCCTGAAAAAGTTGAAGGTCAATATGCAAAAACAAAAGCGGAAGCCGCGAATTATATACTGGAAATGACAAAGGAAAAAGGACTTGACGCATGCATAGTTCATCCTTCCGGAATAATTGGGCCAAACGATTTCGGCAGGAGCCATTTGACTCAGCTTATAGTGGATTTTGCAAACGGAAGGCTGAAAGCCTGTGTGAACGGCGGTTATGACTTTGCAGACGTGAGAGATATCGCAGACGGCATTATAAAAGCCTGCGAAAAAGGCTCAAGAGGCGAATGTTACATTCTCTCCAACAGATATGTCACCGTAAAAGAATTGATGGACACGGTGAGCGTTGCCGCACATATCGGCAAAATAAAGCATACTCTTCCGTTGTGGCTTGCAAAAATGACGGCGCCTCTTTCGGAAGCATATTACGCGTTATTAAAACAGCCTCCTTTGTATACCAAATATTCTTTATATACGTTATGCTCAAATTCCAATTTCTCAAACGCAAAGGCAAAAAGAGAACTTGGATATCATACAAGAGCGATTTATGAAACGATAAAGGATACGGTCGTCTGGCTTCGGGAACAGGGACGTATCGATATAAAATACAGACCTCATAAAAAACTTGCCGAAAAGAGAAGACGGCACAAGGCAATATGATATGCAAAATAAAACGGAGAACTTTTTTGCTCTCCGTTTCATTTTAAGATTTTTTATATACTGATTCGACATTATTGCATTGCTTTTTAGATGACGGCGGTGTATAATATAATTCACGATTATACAACATATATGCCTTAAAGAAACGGAGATAATTGCTTGAAACGCCGATATATCATAATAATTTATTTTGCCGTTATATTGCTGGTCACGGGATTCATATTTTCAAACTCTATGAAAAACTTATCTGAAACGGTGAATGACAGCAGTATGGTAGTGGATATCATTAAACCTATAATAGATAAGATATTTGACGTGGAATATGACACTATTCATCATTTGATACGCAAGGCTGCTCACCTGACGGAATTTGCAATGTTGGGCGTGCCGCTCGCTCTCTTTTTGCTTTATATAAAAAAAGAGTACGGTATCACTTTCTATGGTTTTTCTTGTTTCTATGCTCTTTGCGTGGCTGTTATTGACGAATTTATACAGAGTTTTACCGGCAGAGGCAGCGCGGTCAGCGATGTAATTATCGATCTGACGGGTTTTCTCATCGGATTCGGTATTACTTTACTTGTGTCGCGCATTATCAAAAAATATTCAAAATAAATAAAGAAAAAAGGCAGGTTTACGGCTCTGCATTCTTAGCGGAGAAAACACGAACACCACCAAGGATTTTTCTTTGGTGGTGTTTTTGTCGATGGGAACTTACGAAAGGCTCCCTCCGGGAGGGAGCTCCCGACAGAGTCGGGTGAGGGAGAGCGCGTTGAAATAAGCTTATGTAAACTTAAAGTCACGTGGGCTCCTTCCACCACTTCGTGGTCCCCCTTCCTCCCGGAGGAAGGCTTTTGCGCGTCGTTTCTCTGTGGATGGTGGGTTCGGGCTTCTGCCCGACTGCGCGAGGACATCCACGCGCTATGCTTGCCCCAGACGCGAGCGTCGGGAAAGCGGTAATTCAACCCAAGGTAGAACTTTCTCAATAAAACTCAATATGTTTACTATTGCAAGTTGCGTTTTGTCATAATATAATATAATCACAAGATAGCTATCTCAAAAAATCTTGGAGGATAGAATATGTTAGATCAAAAAATCTTTGGCGAAAAACTTCGCAATCACAGAAAAAAGCTTGGAATGACGCAGGAAGAGGTTGCTGAAAAAGTTGGAGTATCTCCGCAAGCGATTTCAAAATGGGAGGCTGGAGATTGTTTGCCCGATTGCTTCAACTTAAAAGCTATCACTGATGTTTACAAAATTTCCGCTGATGTTCTTCTTGAAACTGAATCGGATGGCGACATTGATGCTGTTGCAAGCAAAATTGAACAGCTTGGAACAGAATTTATTTGGGCAACAGCAAACTGTGATAGATACAATAATAATCTTCATCAAGAGCTGGGCGATGATCTTTGGAAAATGTGGAAGGGTCTCTATTTCGCAGAAACCGGGAGTCGAAAGATTCAAGAAGAAAGTAAAAATCAAGGAAATCTCAGAATTATCGGTTCATATGGAACGAAAATCTGGGATGAGCAAGGCGTGGCTTGCGTGATAAAATCATCGCTGATCAAGCAACTCTCTCCTTTTGACGCAAACACGATAGAAGTTATGCAGGCACTTTGCAGTGAAGAAGGCCAAAAACTAATATTGGCTTTGAACTGTGACGTTCCAACATCAAAACAAGCACTCATCGAAAAAGCCAATATTGAAATATCCCGTTTGAATGAGCTCTTGCTTTTGTTTACCGAAAATCGTATTATTGAATTTGTAGCAGAAAATCGTTCGGATAACAGAGGATATTTAATTTGCGGTCATTGC
>CASGAQ010000022.1 GCA_949299535.1 uncultured Eubacteriales bacterium
ACCTGTTTCATGGTTTTCGCCGCCCTTCTCTTGTTTCTTCCCATTATATCATACTTTGCGACTTTATTCAATATCTTCGGGATTTTTTAGAGGTTCCCACTTCTTTATCGCACATAAGCAAAGTCCCAGGGCATGAAGCAGCTCATGGCGGGCGGCGGTGTTGCCCTCATCGGCACTACCCTCGTTCCTCTGCTCTCCAGCCTGTTTTAATCGACCCACTTCGGATAACTAAGCAAATCCAGACTACAAGGGGATGCCGTTTGACGGCGGCATCCCCGGAAAGGAGGGATTAACCGTCAATGGGAATGATTATGGATTCGATAGCCGAGTGGCTAAAAGAGATATTAGTCGGCGGCATCATCAGTAATCTCTCCGGTATGTTCGACAGCGTGAACCAACAGGTCGGTGATATTGCAGTCCAAGTGGGAGCCACACCACAAGCGTGGAATGGCACAATCTACAACATGATACGAACACTCTCGGATAACGTCATCATCCCGATAGCCGGTGTGATTTTGGCGTTCGTTATGACTTTGGAGCTAATCCAGATGGTAGCGGACAAAAACAATATGCACGGTGATGTGGATACATGGATGTTCTTCAAGTGGATTTTCAAGACGGCTGCGGCTGTCCTTATCGTCACTAACACTTGGAACATCGTCATGGGCGTATTCGATGTGGGTCAAAGCGTTGTCAATAGTGCTGCAGGCATTATCCGTGCCGACACGTCCATTGATATTAACTCCGTCATTGTGGACTTGGAGGACAGGCTTATGGATATGGACATCGGACCTCTCTTTGGTCTGTGGTTCCAGAGTCTATTTGTTGGTATCTGTACCTGGGCACTCACTATCTGCATTTTCATCATCACCTACGGTCGTATGATTGAAATATACCTCGTAACCTCCGTTGCTCCTATCCCCATGGCAACAATGGTCAGCAAGGAAAGCGGAAATATGGGTCAGAATTATCTTCGCTCCCTGTTTGCACTTGCTTTCCAAGCATTTCTCATTATTGTCTGCGTGGCGATTTATGCGGCTCTTGTTCAGAATATCGCCGTTGGAGCAGACATCAGCTCTGCCATCTGGACTTGTATGGGCTATACGGTTCTGCTGTGCTTCACCCTGTTCAAGACCGGTTCAATGGCAAAATCTATCTTCTCGGCACATTAAGAACGGAGGTGGTTCATTATGGCTTATGTGCCTGTACCCAAAGACCTAAACGCAGTTAAAACCAAGGTGATGTTCAATCTCACCAAACGCCAGCTCATTTGCTTCGGCTCCGGTGCGGCTGTTGCTGTCCCTCTGTTCTTTCTGTGCAAGAATGTCATGGACACAAGCGTAGCATCACTCATTATGATTCTCGTTCTGTTGCCGTTCATGCTCTTGGCTATGTACGAAAAGCACGGACAGCCTCTTGAAAAGGTCGTTCATAACATCGTACAGGTCTGTTTCCTCCGACCGAAACAGCGACCGTATCAGACGAACAATTTCTATGCGGTACTGGAACGACAGGAAAAACTCGACAAGGAGGTATATCGTATTGTCCACAAAAAGAAAGCTCACGAGGGCGGAAAAAAGAGAAATTGAAGCCGCCATCGTAAGAGCGAAGAACCAAGATAAAAAGAAGAAGTCGGCGCAGGACTCCATCCCATTTGAACGGATGTACCCGGATGGTGTCTGCCGTGTGAAACCCGGCTATGAGCTCGCCACTCTAAACGAGGAACTTGACAAGCTAAATGCTGTTTCTGATGAACTCGCTGAATCTCTCGATATGGGTGCTATTAAAGCTGCCCTCGACGAAATGATTGATTTTTCTGGACCTAAAATTGACGAAAACATTATTGAAAAGTTTGTTTCCCGGATTACTCCGATTGATAACGGACACTACCGCTGGGATTTGAACTTTACGCAGAATAAAAAGCAGGCGATTATCGGCTCTGTTGAGGGGCGCAAGGGCAAAGCAACTGCCAGCATAAAAGAATACGGTGAGAATGACGAGCATTCTCACCGTACATATGATAAGTCTATTCAGTTTTCCTCTAATGTCATCGGGTAACGTCATTTTAGCGCATGAGGCAAAAAATCGTATTCTCACAGCAAAACCATGATGAGAATAAAACTCTGATTTTATTATCAAAAATGCCCGCAAATTCAAGGTTTTTCGCCACTTATGAAGAAAAAACAGACCTCATAGGATTTCTCCTACAAGGTCTGTGTGGTTATTCAATTTGTGCTTGGGCAGAAACTTTCGTTTGCCCTAAAACATAGTGCTTCAAACCTTGTGCACTTATTATAGCACAAAAGTCGCAATTTTTCAATAGGTTATGAGAAAATTATTTCCAAGCATAGTTGTATTTGGCATTAGCACTCTTTCCATTAAGTCTACCAATAGTCATAGCTTGAATCATCTTTTCAAATTTCGAATCACTCTGTATTTTGGTCATTAGGTCATTGTAGTCATCTACATGGTCAATCTCGAAATGATTTTCCATGTGGATATCCTGTTTCACATTAACCGAGTGGTCATTAATACTTTGTTGCGCCCTCTCTTTAAGAAAAGCAGCATTGTTGAAATCTGTTATGGTCGTTCTCATGTCGATTCCAACATTTTTCAAGGATTGTTCTACATCAGATAAAATCTCGGTTCCTGACCTGCGTACTCAAAGACAACGGGGTATTTGGTATCGTCTTTCAGATAAGCGGAGTTCGTGCTGATTTCCTGCACATAGTAGCTGCCCATCGGCAGGTCGCTGATGGCTTTCCCGTGACCGTTCTCGTCAAGGGTAATGACCTCAATCAGACCGTCAGCGGGAATTGTAGTACCGTCGGCGGCTGTCAGTTCCTCCGCAGCGTACAGTCCAAAGGAAACATCAAAGATTTCCCCGTTATTGCCCACGCCATAGGCTTCGTCCACCTCAAGGCTCTTGATGAGGTCAATTTCCACCTTCTGTCTCTCATTGTAGAAGCTCGTGGAAGTTTCTGTGACCGCAACCTCCTGACCTGCGTACACAAGCTCCACGGTATGCGTTTCCCCATTCAGTACCATTCCATACGGGGCTTTAGCTCTCAAAGTTGGCGTTATTGATCAGATAGCGGTAGGTCTGACCGTCAGAATTGATAAACACATCAAATGGCTTCATCAGCTCACCTTTTTCCCCTGCTGTGCCAGTCCCACGCCCAGATTGACCGCTGTGGTGGTCTTGCCGACACCGCCTTTCTGATTTGTCAGAGCAATCACTTTGCAGTTTGACATAGATGCGTCCTCCTTTCGCATAAATTTAGCCACTTTGTCAGGGTGGCTATGTAAAGTTCCGCAGAACGCAAAAAAGCCGACTGGCTTTGATACCAATCGGCTATGTAAAATCTTCAATATTCAGTTGTTAACCTTCGCTGCAAGCAGCTCCCGTATATCGTCTGTGTCCCACTTATCAGGAAAAAGTACCGCCATTATGCGGAAAGCGTCATACAGACCTGCGATATATGCGTGGGTAGCATATTCAATATCTTGCTTGTCCCGGCACTCAAGCAGGTGGTTACAGACTTTCCGCTGTTCCTCCGTCAAATCTAACTGGAGATAGTGCATTTCCGCAATCCCCTCATTATCAGAGTCCTCCTGATAAGTTGCGTCTGCTTCCAACAGCGGAGTGATTGTCTTTTCCCTCAGTGTTTCCACAGCTATCTTGAACAGTTCTTTAAATTCTATGCCATCCATCATACCCTCCCGCAATCATGTTGTACTTTGAGTTTTTTCAGCGGTGCGCCCGTAACCTTAAAAATCAGTTCGTCAACACAGTCCGCATATCTGCCTTGCGCAAGGAGCTGATTTTTCAGTTCCACAAGGCTATGTAGCAGGATTGTCCTTTCGTGGCTATCCAGATAAATGTGGAATTTCTTGTGCAATCTTGGCAAAAAAATAAGCGTATCACTATCTCTAATGATACGCTTATCTTCATTTAGTTTCTATTCAAGGTCTATCAACGCTGTAATGGTTGTTTCCCTCCATTGATTTTTACGAACATACTGCCCGTTAGCCTTTCGATAGGCTGCCGCCTGCTCAAAAGATAGCGGTAAATCAAAGGAAAGATTAAGCCTCCCTACTTTTGATAGCTGCCTGTGCCGCTGCAAGTCTTGCAATCGGAACACGGAAGGGAGAGCAGGAAACATAATCAAGACCGATGGAGTGGCAGAATTCAACAGAGGAGGGATCGCCGCCGTGCTCACCGCAAATACCTACATGGAGGTTGGGATTTACAGGTTTGCCGAGGGAGATAGCCATCTGCATGAGTCTGCCTACGCCTGTCTGATCGAGTTTTGCGAAAGGATCGTTTTCGAAGATCTTAGCGTCGTAGTAAGCGTTAAGGAATTTACCTGCGTCGTCGCGGGAGAAGCCGTAAGTCATCTGTGTAAGGTCGTTTGTACCGAAGCAGAAGAAGTCAGCGTTCTTAGCGATTTCGTCAGCCGTAAGACAAGCACGAGGAATTTCGATCATCGTACCGACTTCATATTCGAGTTCTGCGCCTGCAGCAGCGATTTCAGCGTTAGCTGTTTCAACAACAACATTTTTAACAAATTTAAGTTCTTTAACTTCACCTATGAGAGGAATCATGATTTCGGGTTTGACATGCCAATCGGGGTGAGCTTTCTGAGTGTTGATAGCTGCACGGATAACGGCAGATGTCTGCATCTTTGCAATTTCAGGATATGTTACTGCAAGACGGCAGCCGCGGTGGCCCATCATGGGGTTGAACTCGTGGAGAGAAACGATGATGTTCTTGATAGCTTCAACGGATTTGCCTTGAGCTTTTGCAAGAGCTTCGATGTCAGCTTCTTCAGTGGGAACGAACTCATGGAGAGGGGGATCGAGGAAACGAATGCAAACGGGGGTGCCTTCAAGAGCTTCGTAGAGAGCTTCAAAGTCAGCCTGCTGCATGGGAAGGATCTTAGCAAGAGCAACTTCTCTTTCTTCAACTGTTTCAGAGCAGATCATTTCGCGGAATGCGTCGATTCTGCCTTCGCCGAAGAACATGTGCTCTGTACGGCAAAGACCGATACCTTCAGCGCCGAGTTCACGAGCTTTCTTAGCGTCGGAAGGAGTATCAGCGTTTGTACGAACTTTGAGCTTTCTGTATTTGTCAGCCCAAGACATGATTCTGCCAAATTCGCCTGCGATAGTAGCGTCTACTGTGGGGATAGCCTCGCCGTAGATGTTACCGGTGGAACCGTCGATGGAGATAACATCGCCTTCAACGTATGTCTTGCCGCTGAGTTCAAACTTCTTGTTTTCTTCGTCCATTTTGATTTCGCCGCAACCGGAAACGCAGCATTTACCCATACCGCGAGCAACAACTGCTGCGTGAGATGTCATACCGCCGCGAACCGTGAGGATACCCTGAGCAGCTTTCATACCTTCGATATCTTCGGGAGATGTTTCAAGACGAACAAGAACAACTTTCTTGCCTGCTTCTTTCCAAGCTTTAGCGTCTTCAGCAGAGAATACTACCTGACCGCAAGCAGCGCCGGGAGAAGCGCCGAGACCTTTGCCGATAACGTTAGCAGCTTTAAGAGCTTTAGCGTCGAACTGAGGGTGGAGAAGTGTGTCAAGGTTTCTGGGGTCTATCATGAGAACGGCCTGCTGTTCTGTGATCATGCCTTCGTCAACGAGGTCGCAAGCGATCTTGAGAGCAGCCTGAGCAGTTCTCTTACCGTTACGAGTCTGAAGCATGTAGAGTTTCTTGTTTTCTACCGTAAATTCCATGTCCTGCATGTCATGGTAGTGGTTTTCAAGAATCTGGCAAACTTCTTTGAACTGAGCGAAAGCTTCGGGGAATTTTTCAGCCATCTGAGCGATAGGCATAGGTGTACGAACACCTGCAACAACGTCTTCGCCCTGAGCATTTGTAAGGAATTCACCCATGAGTTTCTTTTCACCTGTAGCAGGATCACGAGTGAACGCAACGCCTGTACCGCAATCGTCGCCCATGTTACCGAACGCCATCATCTGAACGTTAACGGCAGTACCCCAAGAATAAGGGATATCGTTGTCACGACGGTAAACGTTTGCGCGGGGGTTGTCCCAAGAACGGAATACGGCTTTGATAGCGCCCATGAGCTGTTCTTTGGGATCGGAGGGGAAGTCCTGACCGATTTTTGCTTTGTATTCAGCTTTGAACTGGTTAGCGAGTTCCTTGAGGTCGTCTGCTGTGAGGTCAACGTCAAGTGTAACGCCTTTTGCCGCTTTCATCTTATCGATGAGTTCTTCGAAGTATTTTTTGCCGACTTCCATAACAACGTCGGAGTACATCTGGATAAATCTTCTGTAGCAGTCGTAAGCCCAACGGGGGTTGCCGGATTTCTTAGCCATGACCTCAACAACTTCTTCGTTAAGACCGAGGTTAAGGATAGTATCCATCATACCGGGCATGGAAGCGCGTGCGCCGGAACGAACGGAAACGAGAAGGGGATTTTCAAGATCGCCGAATTTTTTGCCGGTGATAGTTTCCATTTTTTCGATGTATTCCATTATCTGAGCCTGGATTTCATCGTTGATCTTTTTGCCGTCTTCATAGTACTGTGTGCAAGCTTCTGTAGAGATAGTGAAGCCCTGAGGTACGGGAAGGCCGATTTTTGTCATTTCAGCAAGGTTAGCACCTTTGCCGCCGAGAAGCTCACGCATGGAAGCGTCGCCTTCAGTGAACAAATAAACATACTTTTTTGCCATTGGTATCAATCCTCCAATTTTTTTCAATGGTTTTGTTTTTATATGATATAAAACCATATTTACAAGAATATTCTATCACAAGTTTGCTTTAATATCTATACATTTTTCGAAAAATTTTTTAAAAAGAGAAAAAAATCCCGAAAAAATACATATAAACTTGCAAAAATGGTTGAAACGTTATAAAATATAACAAATATCAAAGAAAAATTCAAGAGGAAAATATGAATATAGAAGAGCTTTTTAAAAAAATAGCTTCCGACAGAGAGGCAAAAACTGCCGCTCCGATATCTTTTATAGTTGCGGCTCTTGGCAACCCCGGTAAGGAATACGACGGCACGCGCCACAACGCCGGCTTTGCCGCAATGGATTATATATGCGAAAAAACGGGAGAAAAGGTGCAGAAGGTAAAATTTGATGCGCTTGTAGGCGAAGCCGGAATCGGAGGCGCACGCGTGCTTCTTATGAAGCCGCAGACGTTTATGAATGCTTCGGGCGTTGCGGTCTCCGCTGCCGCAGATTTTTATAAAATATCTCCGGATCATATCATAGTGCTCTGCGATGACATAACGCAGGAACCCGGGAAGATGAGAATACGCAGAAACGGCAGCGCGGGCGGGCATAACGGACTTAAAAGTGTTATCGCCTGCCTTGACAGCGGGGAATTTAACCGTATCCGAATAGGTGTAGGCGCGAAACCCTATCCGGAATACGATCTTGCGGACTGGGTCTTGGGAAATTTTTCACAAGACGACAAAAAACTTGTAAATTCCTGCTTTGAGAAGGTGTATAATGCCATCGAGCTTATGGTAAAGGGCGAAACGGAAAAAGCCATGTGCCTTTACAACGGCTGAGCCTCGGGCACTTATGAATGGTTTTCTGAAAGGAGTGACTTTATGAACATAATTTTAGACCGTCTGCGTTCGGAACGCGAGTACGGTCAGATAAAGCAATCGTATGAGGAATCGCGTGCGCGGAAGCGGCGCTATCCTTTTCTTGTAACGGGACTTTGCGAGGGGGCGCTGGACGCTTTCCTCGCCGCTTTCGCGTCCGATGAAAAGAACGGAACGGCTCTTATCGTGGCGAAAGACGAGCAATGCGCCGAACGCCTTCGCATTTTTTTTGAAAATTGCGGTATAAAAACCGCTTTCTATCCGTCGCGCAGACCTGTACTTTATAATATAGTTTCCTCACATGAGCTTGAACACGCACGCTTATCCTGCCTTTCCGGCATTTGTTCGGGAAAGCTTGACGCTGTCATAACCGTTCCGGAGGCAACAGTGCAGTTCACGCTCCCGAAAAGCAAGCTTGAGGGAGGAATGAGAAATATTTCCGTAGGCGATATTATAGACATAAAGGAGTTTTCGGAATTTCTTGTGAGCGCGGGATATGTTTCCTGCGAACTTGTGGACGGACGAGGACAGTTCAGTTCGCGCGGCGGTATTTTCGATATATTTCCGCCTCACCTTGAAAAACCGGTTCGCTTCGAGCTATTCGGAGACGAGGTTGACAGTATTGGTTACTTCGATGTTATGACACAGAGAAAAACGGAAAATATACAGGATTTTTCGGTCATCTGCGCCAGAGAGGTCCTGCCTTGTGTAAATATTAAAAAATCGCTATGCGAACATATAGAGAGCATGGCGGCGAAAGCGAAAAGCATGGAGAGCAAAACCGCTTTGCTTCATGAAAAAGAGTGCCTTGCCGCCGACATAGAAGCGCCGTTCATAGACAAATATATTTCTTATATATATGATGAGCGAGTATGTCTGCTCGACTATTTTTCAGACGGGGAAACGCTTGTGTTTGCAATAGAACGTGCGGCAGTCGAAGAGCGAATAAAGGGTGCGGAACTTCAGAGTGCTGAGGACGTCAGAGAACTTCTTGAAAATTCGCTGATCTCACCGCATTATAAGGATTTCGCGTTTCCGTCCGAGCGTCTTTTTTCGTTTTTTGACGGCAACGCCGCACTAATACTGGATAATTTCACGTCGTCTTATCCGGGAAAGCTTTCGGAAATATTTACTTTTCAAACTCGCAAGCCTCCTGCTTTTTCGGAGGGATTCGAACATCTGAAAGAGGATATTTCCGATTTTACAAAAAACAATTATGCCGTTCTGATCGTTTGCGAGAACAATGTTTCCGCAAATACTATGCAGACCATGCTTGAAGACGCAGGTATAAAGTCGGCATTTATTGCAAACTATGAGCATGTTGACGAGGTTCCGCGCAGGATACCCATCATCACCTGCGGGGCAGTTCCGTCTTTTGAACTTATGCATTCGATGTTCGTTTGCATATCGGAACTTTCGGGCGGAAGTATGCGACTTGTAAAACGGGCTAAAAAGAAATCTTCGTCAACACCGCAAAGCTCAAAGCAAAAACTTCTTTCTTACGCCGACCTGAGCGTGGGTGACCTTGTCGTGCATGACGCGCATGGCATAGGACGTTATGTGGGCATAGAAAATATCAAAAATTATGACGGCACGCGGCGCGACCATATCAAAATACAGTATTCAGGCACCGATGTGCTGTATGTTCCGTGCGAGCAGATAGACCTTGTTTCAAAATATATAGGGCCCGGCAGCGATAACTCCGCCATGAAGCTCTCAAAGCTCGGCGGCACCGATTGGCATAAGACCAAGGCAAGAGTAAAAAAAGAAGTGCGCGAGATGGCAAAGGAGCTTATCAAGCTGTATGCCGAACGCCAGCGCCGTCTGGGATATGCTTTTCCGGCGGACGACGAAATGCAGCGCGAATTTGAATCGACTTTTGAATACGAGGAGACCGACGCTCAGCTTGAAGCTGCGCGAGAGATAAAAAACGATATGGAAAAAAGCGTGCCGATGGATAGACTTCTCTGCGGCGATGTCGGATTCGGAAAAACGGAAGTTGCTCTGCGCGCCGCTTTCAAAGCGGTCATGGGCGGAAAGCAGGTGGCTATACTTGTGCCGACGACGATACTTGCCTCACAGCACTATCGCACTGTCCTTTCGCGTATGCGCGGCTTTCCCGTCAATGTCGCCATGCTGTCGCGCTTTTCCGCCGGCAAGGAGCAGAGCGTATCACTGCGCGCTCTCAAACGCGGAGATATCGATATCATAGTGGGAACTCACCGTCTTCTCTCGCAAGATGTGCAGTTCAAAGACCTGGGGCTTGTCATTATCGACGAAGAACAGAGGTTTGGTGTAGCTCATAAGGAGAAGCTTAAGCAGATATCCAAAAATGTAGATGTGCTCACACTGACGGCAACTCCTATTCCGAGAACACTCGGCATGGCTATGAATTCTATTAGGGATATGTCTGTTTTGGACGAAGCTCCGGAAGCTCGTCGTCCCGTACAAACATATGTTATGGAATACGACGAGATAATAATAAACGAAGCCATTCGGCGCGAGTTGTCGCGCGGAGGGCAGGTTTTCTATCTCCACAACCGTGTCGACTCCATATATTCCGTTGCCTCAAGACTTCGAGAGCGTTTTCCCGATTCGTCTGTCGCCGTCGCGCACGGACAGATGGAAAAACACGAACTTGCCGAAATATGGGATTCTCTTGTTTCGGGAGAGACAGATATTCTTGTCTGCACGACCATAATAGAAACCGGTGTGGACGTGCCGAACGCAAATACGCTGATCATAGAACAGGCAGATTCTCTGGGACTTGCACAGCTCCATCAGATACGCGGAAGAGTGGGGCGTTCGCAGCGTCTTGCATATGCATATTTCACATATAATAAAGGAAGAGTCCTTACGGAGATATCTTCCAAAAGACTTTCTGCGATACGCGATTTTACGGAATTTGGTTCAGGTTTCAAGATAGCTTTGCGCGACTTGGAGATAAGAGGAGCGGGAGACGTGCTCGGCGCACGCCAGCATGGACATATGCAGAGCATAGGCTATGACCTTTATATAAAGATACTCGACGAGGCAGTGCTGGAAGAGCAGGGAGCCGAGAAAAAGGAAAAGGCGGATTGTGTTATAAATATCGGACGCGATTCCTATATTCCCAAAACATATATTTCCGGTGAGGCGCAGAGGATAGATATATATAAAAAGATAGCGAGAATAGAGAGCGAGGCTGACGCGGACGATATTGCGGACGAGTTGCTGGACCGTTTCGGAGACCTTGCTCCGAGCGTGGAAACTCTGCTCGATGCGGCTCTGTGCCGTGCTCTGGGACGCGAATGCGGTTTTACTCAGATAGATGAGAAGAACGGAAGCGTCGTGATATATCCTTCGGAACTTGATCTTGCGGCATGGTCAGAAATGGCGCAGGCTTTTCCTGGACGTGTGCTTGTCACACCGTCCGCGCGGCCGTATATATCATGCCGTAAACCGCAAAAAGAGCCCATTTTTGCCTTTATTCGCACTTTGTTAAAAAAATATATACAAATAAAATCGAAAAAACAGTAGATTTTATTTGATTTTTATGTATAATATAATAAGTACCTAAAACTTTGTGTACGCGCAATTCTGTCTAAAACAATCTTATCACAATTTTATCAGGAGATTAAAAAATGAAAAACACAGGAAAATTTGCAAAAATAGTTTCCATGGTTCTGTGTGTAGCCGTTATTGTGCTCACGCTTGCATCATGCGGAAAAAACGACGCAGCTTTTACATTTACAATGGACGGTAAGGATTATACTGTTACAGAAGGAGAATTTGATTTTTTGATGATGTACAGTAAATACCAGATCCTTTCCAACAGCGGTCTTTCTGCGGCATATGATCAGTATCTTTGGGAGGACGATGAAACAGATAAGAAATATACAGACATCGTAAAAGAAACTGCAAAAACAATAGTTGTTGAAAAATATCTCATGGAAAAATTCGGTCTTGAACTTGACGCTGAAGAGATCGAAGAGCTCAAAAAACAGTACAAAGATTCCGTAAAATTTTTGGGCGGCGAAGGCTCTTTCAAGAAATATTACGGTTGGACGTCTGACCAGATGTATCAGTACGACATCGCGCTCAAGAATCAGAATGCGATAAAAGACTATCTCTACAACGAGGAAACAGGCGTTGAAAAAGTTACCGAAGAAGAACTTGAAGAATACTATACGGAGAATTTCCGCCAGTACCTCATCATCATGATAGATACAAAACAGGATATCGCAAAAGATGACGAAGGTAATAAGAAATACATTGCATACGACAAAGAAGGCAATGAAATAGAAATAACAGATATCTCCGAAGAATATCTTGAAGAAAACGAATATACCCTGGCGTATTCTTACAAATATGAGGAAATAGAGAGCGAAGAAAGAAAAGAAGAAAAAGCTTCTCTTGCCGATATCATTCTCAGCCAGCTCAAAGACGGTGCAGATTTCAAGGAACTTGCTCTTAAATATTCCGATGAGTTCCTTACGGAATATTTTGAAGAAGGCTATATCGTTGAAGGTGACCTCATGAGCGATGAAGACGCAAAAGAAAAAATAGACGCTCTTGAAGTAGGCGAATATACTGAAGAAGCCATTTCTCTTGAATCCGGCGAATACATCTATATCGTTAAGAGAGTTGAACTTGAAGAAAAGGCGTATACTCAAGCAGACGAAGGCGCTGAAAACACTGAATATGCCGTTTTGTTCGAAGATTATCATACGACGGTTTCAAACGACAAATACGAGAAATTCCTTGAAGAATATGTCAGCGCAGTTACTGTAAATGAAGAGATCGTAGGCAAATACAAGATGTCCACGACAAAACTTTCATCTGCCATAGACTAAGGCTGAGTTTCTGCTTTGTTTGGATTTATAAGACCGTTCGTTCCTCTTTTGCGCGTCGGAGAATATGAGTTCTACCGCGGAACTTACTGCGGGTTGTGCCATGCTCTGAGTAAGTACACGGGACTTTCTTCCAGCGTTACGCTGAGTTATGATATGGTGTTCTTCGCACTTGTCAGAGGCGCTCTGGCAGGGGACGAATATATTTTAAAAAAGAAAAGGTGTGCTGTCCACCCTGTGAAGAGGCGCACCATGATGATGCTTAATCCATCGCTTGAATATACCGCCCGCGTAAACGCTCTGCTTGTTTACTATAAACTGATAGACGACGTCGCGGACGAACATGGATTGAAAAAAATAGCAGCCGGCGCGGTATCGCCGGCTGTTGCCAAAATGAAGAAGAGAGCGCGGGCAGACGAAGAACTTGAGGATGCAGTAAAGCGATCACTTTCGGAACTTGCCTCTCTTGAAAAAGAAAAATGTCCTTCGCCGGACGCAGCGGCGCAGACTTTCGGCAACCTTATGGCGGATTGTCTTTCGTGGGGACTTGACGGGCGCGCGGCTCGGCTGGCGCGAGAGATAGGTTTGCATACCGGACGTGCGGTATATCTGGCAGACGCGGCATGTGATTTCCGAAAAGATAAGAAAACCAACTCTTACAATCCGTTTGTGCTTGCACTCGGCGGAGAGATGAGCGAAACGGACGCGCAAAATATAAAAAATGCCGTTTTGCTCGAACTTGATGCGCTTACGTACGCTCTGGAACTTATTGATTTTAAAGGATTTGATTTGACTTGCGGATGTGTGCTCAATATTGCCGCATACGGTATAAAAAACTCATTTTTTGCAGAATTCGAAAAGGAGAGACTGAATGACAAACCCTTACACAGTGCTGGGGATAGACCCGAGCGCAACAGATGAAGAGGTGAAAAAAGCTTACAGAGAGCTTGCCAAGAAATATCATCCGGACAACTATGCGGACAGTCCCCTTGCAGATCTTGCACAGGAGAAGATGAAGGAAATAAATGAGGCGTACGACGCTATACAGCGCGAGCGCGATAAAGCCAATTCTTCCGACTCATATTACGGCGGTTCATATTCCGCTTTTGCCGAGATACGCAGATATGTCGAAATGGGAGATTTTTATGAAGCCGGAATACGTCTGGACGCGATAAAGCAGAGCGAGCGCAACGCGGAATGGTTCTATCTCAAAGGCCGCGTAAACGAGAGCCGCGGATTTTTCTTTGAAGCTTCCAGATGTTACGATACTGCCTGCGCTATGGATCCGCAAAATTCCGAGTACCGCAGCGCGGCAGACAGAATAAAAAACAATGCTCAGACTTTTGACAACAGACGGCAGGGCGGCTCAAGTGCGGGCGGCTGTTCTACCTGCGATATATGTTCCACTCTCATATGCGCCGACTGTTGCTGTGAATGTATGGGCGGCGATTTCATCTCCTGCTGCTGATATGAGAAAGACAAAGAAAATCTCTATCTGCGCTGTTCTGTCCGCACTCGGAGTAGTCATTTTGTATCTGGGTTCCTTTATAGAAGTGCTTGACATGTCGGTTGCCTGCATCGCCTCGTTGATAATAATGTTCTGCGTCGCCGAACTCGGATATGCGGCGGCTCTCTCGGTCTATGCCGTTATATCGATTATATCTTTTTTGATATTGCCCTCTAAATGGGTAGCGGTCTTTTTTGTATTTTTCTTCGGTCTTATGCCTATAACGAAAAGCTTGTATGAAAAGACAGGCGCGGTTTTGTCATGGATATTGAAGATAGCGACATTTAACGCAACACTTTTTGGATTCTATTTTGTTTCGTCCGCATTGGGATTTTTTGAAAACAATGAGATCACTTTGATTTTGTTCGCGGTTGTTTTCATAGCGGCAAACTTTGTATTTGTCCTGACGGATATCCTTTACGGCAGACTTTACACAATATATGAATTAAAATACAGGTCAAGGATTAGAAAATTTTTAAAATAACGGAGGAAGTTTTATATGGCTACATGGAATGAATTTCTTTCAAGTGCAAAAAAAGCGTTCAACAAAGCGGCGGTGAAAGTAAATGATATCGCGGATACCGCTTCAGATTCAATCAAGATAGAAACACTGAAGATAAAGCTGTGCGAGAAATACGAACAGCTCGGAAGAATAGTTTATGACGAGATGAAATCCGAAGCAGATGAAGCAAATGCTCAACCTGCGGCGGACAAAGCGGCTGAGATAGACGCTTTGAATGCACAGATAGCCGCGCTCAAGGAGCGTATCGAAAAAAGAAAGAGCGAAAAATGCGATGCAAAAGCAGAAAGCTCTGACGCAAAAGAAGAATCAAAGGAAGAGCCGAAAGAGCCTCTTGCGCTTCCCGAATCGGAATCCGCAGAAAAAGACGAAACCGATAAATAATTAAAAAGCGTCTGCGTAGTGCAGACGTTTTTTTGTAAATATTTGCATAATTTAATTTATTTTTTGTCTGCTGGCCGACAGATACGTTTTATTTGATTCTGTTCCTGTCTTTATATTAAACTGAAAAAACATAAGTTTCTTTATGCATCTGTAATACTGTTTTCCGTTTTTTAAGAAAAGCATTGAAAAAATCGGCGAAATATGATAATATATAATAATATAGAATAAATAAATGTATAAAACCACAAAAATAAATTTGTTAGGAGTTATGTTACGATGAAAAACGTACCGGAGATTTTCGGCAGCCTTGTATTTAACGACGCGGTGATGAAGGCTCGTTTGCCCAAGGAAACATATCGTTTGCTGCGCCGCACGATGGCAGAGGGAAAACACCTCGATCTTTCAGTTGCAAACGTTGTTGCCAATGCCATGAAGGATTGGGCGACAGAAAACGGAGCGACTCATTTTACGCATTGGTTCCAGCCAATGACGGGTGTGACCGCGGAAAAACACGACAGTTTTATATCCCCGACGGACGACGGCAGAGTCATCATGGAGTTTTCCGGAAAGGAACTTGTCCGCGGAGAAACGGATGCTTCCAGTTTCCCGTCAATAGGTCTGCGCTCTACGTTTGAAGCACGCGGATATACGGCTTGGGATCCGACATCATATGCCTTTATAAAAGACGGTACGCTTTGTATTCCTACGGCGTTCTGCTCTTACGGTGGAGAAGCACTCGATAAAAAAACGCCTTTGCTCCGTTCTATGGAGGCGATAAACAAAAGTGCGCTGCGCGTACTGAAACTCTTCGGAAACGAAGCGACGCGCGTCATAACAACCGTCGGTCCCGAACAGGAATATTTCCTCATAGACAAGAGCGTTTATGAAAAACGCCCCGACCTTATTTACTGCGGCAGAACTCTTTTCGGTGCAAAACCTCCGAAAGGACAGGAGCTTGACGACCATTATTTCGGTTCTATCAAGCCTCGCGTCGCCGCATTCATGCAAGAACTTGACGAGGAACTTTGGAAACTCGGAGTGCTTGCCAAGACAAAGCATAACGAAGGCGCTCCCGCTCAGCATGAGCTTGCTCCCATATTTACAACGACGAATATTGCCTGCGACCATAATCAGCTCACGATGGAGCTTATGAAAAATATAGCCAAGAAGCACGACCTTGTTTGCCTCCTGCATGAAAAGCCTTTTGCCGGCGTAAACGGAAGCGGCAAGCACAATAACTGGTCTATCTCCACCAATACCGGCGTGAACCTGCTTGATCCCGGTGAAACGCCTCGCGATAACGCGCAGTTCATTCTTTTCCTTTGCGCCGTTATAAAAGCGGTAGACGAATATCAGGATATGCTTAGGCTAGCTGTCGCAACTCCCGGAAACGACCATCGTCTCGGCGCTGCGGAAGCTCCTCCCGCCGTCGTTTCCATGTTTTTGGGCGATGAGCTTACGGAGATACTCGACTCTCTTGAAAACGGAACTGTCTATGATGCGAAGGAGCAGGTGCTTATGCGTATAGGCGTTCATGTCCTGCCCAAATTCCCCAAAGATACGACTGACAGAAACAGAACTTCTCCGTTGGCGTTTACGGGAAATAAATTCGAGTTCCGTATGCCAGGCGCGTCTCTTGCGGTAGCGAGTGTAAACGTCGTTTTGAACACCGCCGTTGCAAAAGTTCTTGCAGAGTTTGCTGATGAACTCGAAGGCGTCGAGGATTTTGAGAAATCGCTTCATACTCTCATTGTCAGAACGATAAGAGAGCATAAACGCATAATATTCAACGGCAACGGCTATGATGATGCTTGGATAAAAGAAGCTACGGAAGTACGCGGTCTTTCCAATCTCCAGACAACTCCGGATGCGCTCGCACATTATACCGATAAAAAGAATGTAGAGCTTTTCACTTCAATGAAAGTATTTTCCGAAACTGAGATGCGCTCGCGCTGCGACATCAGAATGGAAAATTACTGCAAAGTCATGAAGATAGAAGCTCTTACGATGATAGAAATGGCAGAGAAACAATTTATTCCCGCTATGTCTGAGTATTCAAAGCTTCTTTCCGATACGATAATTTCAAAAAAATCCGTTATTTCAGAAATAGACTGCTTATTTGAAGAAAGCACGCTTTCAAGACTTTCTTCATTGACATCAACCGCATATTCGACCGTGAAAGAAATGAAAGTCCGTGTAGAAGAACTTCAGACGATGAAAAAAGACTTTGAAAAAGCAGCGTTCTTTATCAAAGATAAGATAATTCCTCTTATGACGTCTCTGCGCGAAGCCGTTGACGAAGCTGAAACGATATGCGCTTCCAAATATTGGCCCGTACCTACTTATGGTGAGATACTTTTCAGCGTAAAATAAAGACTTAGACCTAATATAAAAAACATTCGATTTTATTTTTCGAATGTTTTTTTATTTTTTTTCATATACATTATCAAAAAAGAGAAGGTCGGAATATGAAAAAAACGGTATTAAAGACATTGACATTTCTTATGGTTTGCGCTTTTACGCTATTTTTATCATCGTGCGGTGGCGAGGGCAAGAGCACGCTCTTTTTTGCAAATGACATAGCCGCTGTGTTTCCCATGAAATACGGAACGGTTTATTCTGATGAATTTTCCATACAGGACGAATATTATTTTTCCGCGGCGATGAAAGAAAGAATCTTCGGCAAAAACGCGGGAAAATACACATATATCATTTCGGTAAGCGGATATTTTTCGCGTGATATGGTCAGCGGTTCAGAATTTATTGCGGTAATAATAGACGACCGTTCGCACCGCGCGGAGCTTGCTTCTGTTTTTTACCGCCGAGCCGCTATGAAAACGGATATGACTACGCGAGTCTTTTGCGATGATAACTATGTCTTTTTTATATGTGATGAGCGCGCCAACGAAATAATTGAATATATAAAAACGAAAATATAATAAAAACACTTTATTTTCCTGTTTTCCCGTGATAGAATAATATATGTATAAAAAATAACGGAGGGAAAAACATGGGAAAACTTGGTCCTTTGAAACTCAAATCTATAACCAAACAGATCATATGGGGCGGTACAAGACTTTCAAAAGATTACGGACTCGGAGAAGCGGGAGAACAGATAGCGGAAGCATGGCAGCTCACCTGCCGCGAGGACGGAGTGAATACTGTCTGTGGCGGAGAGTATGGCGGCAAGACGCTTGAAGAATACATCTCCTCAAACAAAGAAGCTGTCGGAACGAAATGGGACGGCGGCAGATTTCCTCTGCTGGTAAAGCTCATAGACGCAGAGAAAGACCTGTCTATTCAGGTACACCCGGATGATGAATATGCTTCGGCTCATACAACAGATTTCGGAAAGACCGAGATGTGGTATATCGTAGACGCAAAACCCGGCGCTAAGATAATATACGGACTCAACGGCGAGTATACGATGGAAGAACTTCGCAAGGCTATCGAAAACGGCACGCTTGAAAAGATGATGAACTATGTTCCCGTTCACGCAGGAGAATCATATTTCATTCCGTCAGGTCTTGTCCATGCTATCGGAGAGGGCATACTTATCGCCGAGATTCAGCAGAACTCAAATATAACATATCGTGTTTACGATTATAACAGAGTGGGCGCTGATGGCAAGCTCCGTCCTTTGCACATCGATGATGCTCTTGCCGTTATTGAAAGCACCGATCCTTCCTCTGTCGGCAGCGAGCCTTCTGACGACGCTTCTGTCATTGCAAAATGCAAATATTTTACTGTTCATAAATATGACCTTAAAGATTCCGTGTGCGAAACCGAGGTCGGAGAGCAGAGTTTTCTTCATGTCATGTGCATCAAAGGCAAAGCCGTTCTCACAGCAGGAGGCAAGGAGTATGAACTTGGTATGGGAGATACATATTTTATTCCCGCGAACGCAGGAAAGATAAAAATAGCTTCCGACAACGCACAGATAATAACTGCTTCGATGTAAAAATGTAAAAATAAAAAATGCGTTCTTAAAGCGGACTTCTCATAAGGAAGTTTAATTAAATTTGCTTCTCAGAAAACAAATAAATAACGCCGACAGGATATCTGTCGGCGTTTGTTTTATTCTGTTCGATAAATTGTAATTTGTTAAATGAGTTTTTTGATTGCTGCTAAGATTTCATCTTCGGCATCCTTGCCATAGGCATAGAGTGTAAACTTAATTCTCGTTCCGTCATTTAACTTCAATGTGTGAAAAAGAGTGTCTTTTGAAATAATTCCATCACCTTTATACAACTCGCTCTTAATGGAGCGAATTTCATTTGTGTTAATAATAGTTCTTCTAAAAGAGGGTTTCTCGTTTATAATTGTACGCCTTGGCAATACAATTTTTTCGTCATCTATTGTTAAGTACCTACTTTTTTCCGCAAAAAAGCAGGAGAGAAAAAGAATGCTCATCAAACCACCATACATTGTTAGTCCAACTTGTAATCCAACATTTGATGAATGTGCAAGAATGCAAATAATTCCCGCAATTAAAACTGCAACACTAATAATGGTAAGGATTGCTAACCATTTTGTTGCACAAGATGTGTATCTTTTCATTTCATATACTCCCATTCGAAAAATTCTTATTTTATCCTTCCATATTTATCGCCAGTTTCGCCTTTGTATTACAAAGGCATCGGGCAAAGCCCATACCCCTAAAGATGCATGAGCGTACCATAGGCTCCCTTCGTGAGGGAGCTCCCGACGAAGTCGGGTGAGGGAGAGCGCGTTACAATGAAATTAGTACAAACCTAAAGTCACGCGGGCTCCTTCCGTCACGCTCCGCGTGCCACCTTCCTCCCGGAGGAAGGCTTTTTGGTTTCTCCCATTATAACACACATCGGCAGAGGAAACAATCCCTCTGCCGAAATTTGTAGACGTCCTTATGAGAACCAGCATAAAAGAACGCATTTTTTGCTCTTTTATTTATGCGGTTTTTTCGCGGCGCTCTATTTCCTCGCGTATCTTCTCTTGAACATATGCAGACAATTCGCTTGCATTCATATGAGCATATTCTTCGTACGGTATTGCCGGCAGATACACGACTTTAGTATAGACCTTTCTCAGTGAATTTTGTCCGAAAGGCTTATATGAATCAAGTATTGCCACGGGTAATATGGTGCATTTTGCCTTTACGGCGCTTGTGAAACAGCCGTATTTGAACTTTTCCATGGAGTTATCGTTCTTTTTGCCGTAACCGCCTTCGGGGAATATGAGATAGTTTTTTCCTTCTTTTACATTTTCCGCAATAACGTTAAGCGTGTGTATTTGCTGAATGGGATTGTTTTTTTCGATCCGCTGCCCGTCAATGAGGTCTATGAATTGTTTTGCAATGAACATTTCAGAGCGTCTTTTATCCATTAGCACGGAGCAGGGTTTGTCGTGACCGGTGAAGATTCCGAGCGCGTCATATTTTCCCTGATGATTTGAATACATTATGTAACCGTTTTTGTCAGGAATATTTTCCTTACCGAAATATTCGGTCTTTATACGAGCCGTTTTCGTAACGCGCATTATAACGTCTTGTGCGAGCGCGTAACGCTCTTCCGGGGAATATTTTTCCGGGTGATTTGCATAATAAGACATCTTGGGAACGAAGTAAATGATGGAAAAAATTCTGAGTAAAACTACATAAACGAAACGAAGCATATCTACCTCTCGCTGATGTTATGATTTTATATTTTTGAAGTGAAATAGCTCAAAAAGTATATAATATAAAAATTATATCACAACGAAGGAAAAAATCCAATATAAATCTTAATAAATTCAAAAGAATTTCATAAGATTTTCAACAAGTTTTTGGGCGACGACTTCGAGGCGCTTGTGCGTTGCCTCTCTGTCGCCTTTTTCTATGTGTACTCCGTTCACATCTTCGGATATTTGGTTAATGGACAGAAGAGAGAGGTGAGGAAGAGAAGTGACAAAATGCGGCCGTGGAGATACTTCGCGCATATCGTATTTATATTCAACGAGTTTTGCCGCTTCTTTAGCCTGCACGCCGAAAGCTATCACATACTCGGAATGCTCGAACTCATGGTAAAGACGGTTAAGATTTGCGTCGTCAATATATTCGCTTCGCGGAGGCAGTGATGTTTTGTCGAGCGCGGGGTAGTGAACTGTATCAGAGGCGTTTGTGATGAGGTAATCATACCGACTTTCCGAAGGAAATAGCGCTCTGATTTTTTCATTTTCATGTTTTGAAAGAATCGAGAGCAGAGTGTTGAGATTTTTTCCGGTTATGCCGGAAACTACTTTTCCTGCCTCATATTCCTTTTGACCTGGGCAGGCGAACATGAATGCAACGGGAGAAACGCCGTTTCCGGGATTGTATCTTATTTTTTCGGCCATAGCCTGTACCTCTTGAAAATTAAATTTTTTATTTTAAATTATTTTAACAAAAAAATTTAAGGCAAAAAAGAATTTTATGTTTACTGAATGTTAATTTTTTGAGTTACAGTATGTTTTTTATATTTCATATAATGTACGGCTTATTGAGGCATACGGGCGTAGAGATTTATCTCCCATGCGGGGATATACGGAGTCTTTTCAAGAAAGAGTTTATGCTCGGGCAAAATCTTGTGTATAAAAATAGGAATCTCAAAGATATCCTCACTTCTGTGATAAAGTGAAACGCACAATTCCGAAAAATTGTCAGAGATCGATTTAAGACTTCCCTCAAGCGCTTCTTTTTCCGCGCCTTCGACGTCAAATTTGATGAGCAGGCGCTTTCCCGAAAAATTCATATATCTGTCGGGCGCTTCTGTTATTACTTCCTTTATTTTAGCGCCTGAAATTGTCTTACCGGAATGCATATCAGCTCCGGAAAGCGATGAGTTTCTGCCGCTTCCGTCTGTGAAAACTGAAGTTCCGCTCTTGTTCCACGCGCAAGCGTTTACAAGAGTCAGCTCTCTGTCGGTGTATTTTTCCGTATTGCTCTTTAATTTGGCAAAAATCTTCGGAGATGGCTCAAAAGCTATGATTTTTTTTATGTCGGGATAACGTTCAATAGCTTCGCCTATTGTATCTCCCGTATATGCGCCGAGGTCGCAGTAAACTTCGTACCCTCCGGAAAGCGGGCAGGGAGAAAACAGCGTTCCGTCACGATCGGTTTTATTGAAATGGGTTATTCTGCCGTCAAGTTTATAGCGGATAAGCTCGTCGTATATCTCGCGGGAACGAGCGTCGGCAAAAACTTCTCGCGCCTCCGCTATCTTGTTCTCATTTTTTTTGAAAAAGTACGCGTCGAAAAGGTTCTCCCCGACGACGGGAACATCTGGCGCGTAAAGCGTGCGTTGATTTGCGATATTGCGTATATTTTCGATCACGTTCGGAAGTGATGAGCCGAACGCAACGAGAATGTTGCAATTTTCGTATTTTTCACAGATATCGGAAAAACGCATTACCTTTTTGCCGTGAAAAAGCTGACCGCGGACAAAATCGTCGGAGGCAAAGACGTCGGAAAACTCCATTCCTTTGTTGTTCAAAACAGATATTATCTTATCAGCTCCGTTGCCCATGCCGTACAGCACGATAGGTTTGCCCTCCTCTCTGAGAAGCGACCAAAGTTCATGCGTTCCGTAAATTTCTTCTGCCATTTCCTTTTCTCCGTTGAATTATTTTTGATACTATTATAATCTGAAACACTGAAAAAGTAAATATTTTTCAATATGTTTTAATTGACTGAGAGCATAATCAGAATTTTTTGTTCGAGATTTCCATTAAATGGAGCAAATGAACCAAAAATACTGAAAATACCATTGCTTTTGCGAATAAATAAATAAAAAATGTTGCAAAAAACGACTTTTTGTGATATTATAAAATAATAATTATGTCATTTCGCATTGGAGGAAATTGTTTATGGCTGAAAACGCTAAGGTATTCAGGGAAGCTTTCCGAGGTTACAACAAAAACGATGTAAACGCGTACATATCGTCTATCGCCGAGGGAGCAAGAAAATCTGTTGAGGAGGCTCAGGCGCGCGCTGCAAGAGCTGAGCGTGAAAAGGAAGACGCTCAAAATGAACTGGAGATAGCCGGAAGAAAAACAGAGCAGATGGCCATAGAAGCATACAGCACTGCTCAGGCTCTTGCCGCAAAAGAAGCTGAATATGCTAAAATTGCCGCCGATACTGCAGAGTCGGAAAAACAACTTGCGGAAACCAAGGCTATTGTCGAGTCTTTGGCGGCTAAGCTCGCCGAAAAAGAAACCGAACTTAAAGATATGGGAGAAAAACTGACCTCGGCAGAGAAATCAGCGGAAGAGACTCGCAGAGAATTTTTCTCTAAAGAGAAAGAATTGAACGCCAAGCTTCTTTGGATAGAGCAGGATTATAATTCCAAGATAGCGGCGAGCAAAAAAGAAGCGGACAAATTCAAGGAAAAAGAAAAATCTCTCGACGAAATGATCGCTTCTAAAGAAAATGAGATCGCGGCTGCAAAACACGTGGCTGAAAAACAGTGCTCTGCAAACTTTGCAAGACGCGAAAAGGAACTTTCCGCAAAATTCAGTGAAAAAGAAACCACGCTTGAAAAAGAATATACTTTGAAAGAACAGAAAATGTCTGAATCTTTTTCAGTAAAAGAAGCTGAACTTAAAAAATCATATGAAGCAAAAGAAGCGGAGCTTGCAAAGGCATATGAAGCAAAAGAAGTTGAACTTGCAAAGGCATATGAAGCAAAAGAGGCTGATATTGCAGCTGCCGTTTCCGAAAAGGAAGCGCAGATAGCTTCTCTCACAACTGAAATCGAAGAGCTCAAGGCTCGCTTAGAGACTGCGGAAACTGCTGCGGCAAAGAAACCCAGAACTACAAGAAAGAAAAAAGATGCAGAAGATACAGGTGAATCTGCCGATACGGTAAAACCCAAGACAACAAGAAAGAAAAAAACTGCGGAAGCGGAATCTCAGGACGCTCAAGCCGATGCCGAGTCTGACGCCGCTGTAAAACCCAAAGCTACAAGAAAGAAAAAAACCGCGGAAGCAGAGTTGACAGAAACCGAATCCGAAACTGTTTCCGACACCGAAAAGAAGGATTGAGATCATGGCCGACATGATAAAAGTACATACGGATAATATAAGAGAGGCAGTTAAAACGCTCCGTGCCGGAGACAGCATACTTTTGTCCGGAACGGTTTATACCGCCAGAGATGCTGCTCATAAGCGCATATGTGCGATGATAGAAAACGACGAAAAATTGCCGTTTGAACTGTGCGATTCCGTTATATATTATGCAGGACCTACTCCTGCGCCTGAGGGCAGGCCGATCGGTTCCTGTGGTCCGACAACTTCCTCCAGAATGGACGGATTTGCCCCTATCCTTTACGATAAAGGACTTGCGGCGACTATCGGCAAAGGCGGAAGAAACGAAAACGTAACAGAGGCAATAAAACGCAATGGTGCCATCTATCTATGCGCGGTGGGAGGAGCCGGTGCAATAGCCGCAAAATCTATACAGAAAGTGGATATAATTGCATTTCCCGAACTCGGCTGTGAAGCAGTGAGACGTATGGAAGTTAAAGATTTTCCTCTTATAGTCGGTATAGATTCTCAGGGTAACAGTGCTTTGAAATAAGGTAAAATTAACTGCTCAGGCTTTTTTTAGCCTGAGCAGTTTTGTATAGTCAAATTTAATGAATAAAAAACAAAAAGCCGCGCAAAATCTGCACGGCTGTACCCTATGTTGGGCTAATATATACCACGAGTGCGTGGTCTTATCAAAAGGCGTCTCAATACGCCATATATTTATACATATTGCAATGGTTTCGGACAAATGTATTTTGTGAAGGCGCTGCCTGCTGGTGAATTTGTTGGAACCTAATCCTGACCATGCTATCGTGGTATAAGGTGTCCCTATGTTTGGGAGCGGCAATTTGCCGCTGGTGGAACAAAAATTACAACAGCCGAACAACTCTTGGTGTTCGGCTGTATGTGTTATGGTGGAGGCGAGGGGAATCGAACCCCTGTCCGAAAATCTATTCATACAGCTTTCTTCGAGCGGAGTTTATCTACTGAAATTCCCGGCTCACTCCGCCGATAAACAGGCTGAGAGAGTCGGTAGCTTTTTTATTCACGACAGCTTCAAAAGCAAAAAGGCTGTTCGCGTTCACCGCTGTGTTATGCCCGTTCCGAAGCCGCGGTACTCATCGGTCGGACATCGCCGCACTTAGGCAGCGAGAGCTAAGTTTTTATTGTTAGCGTTTAATTTTAAGGTTGAGGTTGTTTAACGAGTTACCACATCTCGGCTCGCTTACCGCACTGCAAAATCCCCGTCGAAACCTTTACGCCCCCATATATTCCGCATATTGCGGAAATAATAAGAGTGTTTCAGATCATTTGTAACGTTCGCGTTCAAATCTTTCGATATCGCGTTTCTCAGCTTTGAGTGCTTCTGTCTCTCTCTTATCCCAAAGTTTTTTGCCTTTGCATACGCCGACTTCGACTTTTACGTTTTTTCCCGAAAAATACATCGACAAGGGAACAAGCGTATAGCCTTCTTTACCTATTTTCATAAAAAGCTTCAATATCTCTTTTTTGTGCATAAGGAGTTTTCTGTCGCGCAATGGGTCGAGATTGAATATATTGCCTTTTTCGTATGGACTTATGTGTATTCCTGTGACAAACAACTCGCCCTCTTCGATATAGCAATATGAATCTTTCATATTAACCGTGCCGGCGCGTATCGATTTTACTTCCGTTCCGGAAAGAACTATGCCCGCTTCGTAAACTTCTTCAACGAAATAATCATGGCGAGCTTTACGGTTTTGCGCCGCGTATTTTTTATCCTTTTCCGCCATGAAAATCACCTCACTGTAATATGATATCATAATTATTCTATCACAAATACTTATTTTAGTCAAGTGCGTCGAGATTTACCGTTCGACAAAAAACGAGCGTGATTGTAACGCTATATTGAGTTTTGAGTGTCTTCAAGAAATGTTCTATTTGTATGTTTGCAATATATTTTCCGCTATCTCTCTTCTCGTCGCACAGCGATCCATTGCTTGTTTTTCTATGTAACGGTGAGCGTCTGATTCAGTCATTTTGAGTTGCTCTATAAGTACCCATTTTGCTCTGTTTACAAGGCGTATCTCAGCCATTTTGTCTTCAAGCGAGATATTTTTCTTTTCCAGCTTCCGCAATCGCTCACGAGTGGCGCGCAGCCAGTCCAAAGACTGTGTTATCATCTGTGCGGAGGTCGGTTTGTGTATCGTGAAAACGCCGTAATCAACAACTTTGGCATATGTTTCTTCGTAAAACTCATTTCTGACAAAGAGTATTGCGACGGCGTTCTTGTTTTCTGAAATGTCTATGGCAAGCTTTCTTCCGAAGTCGTCGGGCAGAGGCGTGTTGATCATAACAAGGTCATATGAACGATCCAAAAGCTCACGCTGAGCCGCATTTATGCTCGTCACCGTATTTACGGGAGAATAATCTTTTTCCGGAAGCAACGCACGCAGAGAAACGCTGAATTTGTCTGAAGCGGAAACTATCAGCACACTGTAAATGTGTTCTTTGAAAGGCATATTGTTGCCCCTTTCTTTGTTTTTTCGCGTCAGCGTTTTATATATGAATCGATTATAGTCTGCGGAAGGTGAGCACGAATAAAATCACTGCGTTCCGCTATTTCTTTGGCTTCTTCCAACGTGTCGGGAAGAGAATCGTAGCGTTCCAGCACTTCGCGTTCCGCGGTGTAAAGATTTATTTCGACGGGATCGGGCAGGGCGATTTTATTTTTTATACCGTCCATGCACGAATGTATCATAAGAGTGTATGCTATATAAGGATTTGCCAAAGGATCCGGCGAGCGAAGCTCTGCGCGCTTAAATTCGCCCTGAGCCGAAGGTATACGCACCAGCTGAGAGCGGTTTTCCGCTGACCATGAGATATAACGCGGCGCCTGACTGCGGCCCAAACGCTTATATGAATCTTTAGATGGATTCAGGAAAAGAGTCATATCTTTGATGTTCTTGAGCAGACCGGCAATAGCGAAGGGAAGTACATCGTCATTATTCTTGTATTTGACGGAAAAGTTTATATGCATACCGTTGCCGGGAGAGTTTTCTATGGGTTTGGGAGAAAAATCGGCATACACTCCGTTGCGGTTTGCTATTGTTCTTACGACGCTCGAAAACGTAATTGCGTTGTCCGCCGCAGCGAGCGCGTCGGAATATCTGAAATCTATCTCGTTTTGTCCGGGTCCGTCCTCGTGATGCGAGCTTTCCGGATATATTCCCATTTGTTCA
Source organism: uncultured Eubacteriales bacterium (assembly GCA_949299535.1). Classification (GTDB taxonomy): domain Bacteria; phylum Bacillota; class Clostridia; order Oscillospirales; family CAG-272; genus UMGS731. The sequence goes on from CASGAQ010000022.1 coordinate 27,096, forward strand.
AGCGTCAGGCATATCTCGCGGCGAAGGTTTTCTCCTTTATCCTCAGGAGCGATATCCATATATCCTGCGCGGTCATACGGGATAGATGTGGGCTCGCCTTGCTCGTCTCGTTTGAAAAAGTAAAATTCCATTTCGGAGCCGAAGCGGAAATCGCAACCCTCTTTTTGCGCCGAAGCTATCGCGTTTTTGAGAAGGTTGCGCGCGTCAGCTTCAAAAGGCGTTCCGTCGGGATATGTTACGGAGCAGAACATACGCACGACTCTGCCGTTTTCCGGGCGCCATGGAAGTATTACGAGCGTAGAGGGGTCCGGGTGAAGAAACAAGTCAGACCTTATACCACTGCCAAAACCTGCTATGGACCAAGCGTCTATGGCTATCCCATATTCAAAAGCGCGGTTTATCTCGCCTGTCATTATGGAAATGTTTTTCTGTTTGCCGAAGACATCGCAGAAAGCAAGACGTATAAACTTAACGTCTTCTTCGCGGATAAATTGTATGACTTCTTCTTTTGAATATCTCATATCCAGTACCTTCTTTCATTTTCCGAAATTTTCAAAAATATGAGCATAAGCTCTTTTTCGCTTTTTCTTGAAAGCTCTATAAACGATTTCAATAATTTCAAATAAAAAATAAAATAATTTAAAAGTATATCACAAAACCATTCCCATGTCAATGTGAATATAGATTCGCGCGCCATTCACATTGTAGCGTTACAATAGATGTGATACCAAAAGGTATAGAAAAAAGCGATTGAGTTAGTTAGAATTAAGTTATCACACCAATATCTAACGAAAGGACCCA
>CASGAQ010000023.1 GCA_949299535.1 uncultured Eubacteriales bacterium
TTTTTTTGTGTTTATAAGTGTCATCGCAATATATCTTACTGCCGTTTAAGCAGTTCAAAATGATTTTTTCGGCTTACCAGAATACCTTTTTTTCGCAGTTTGCTTATTTCAGAGGAAAGTCCGCTTCGATCCACTTCCAAATAATCCGCAAGCTCCTGGCGGTCGAACGGAATATCAAAACTGTTGGAACCGGCTTTCTGTGCTTGAAACATGAGATATGTCAAAAGTTTTTCTTCCGTCGTTCTCTTTGACAGTATCTCCAGTTTTCTGTGAAAGAGTATAGATTTTTCGGCGATATTCTTCATAAGATTAAAAATAAGTTTTTCATGAAAGCCGCAATGGTTGGGACAACTGTGAAGTATTCTGTTGCAGTCGATCAGCATTATCTCGCTTGGTTCATTCGCTATCACTGATACCGAAAGCGATTTCGCGCCTGCACAGGCAAATGATTCACCGAATGTTTCCGACGGATCGGCGTTTTCCAATATACTGCGGTTGCCGTAATAATCTATGCGGACGATATTTACCGAACCGGATAAAACTATACCGATATATTTTGCCGGTTCGCCTTCATGCATTATAGTATATTTTTTATCGAAAAATTTTATTTTTGCACCGAGACAATTCAAAAGCCGAAATAGCTCTTCTCGTGTTATTTCGCAGAAGAGAGGGCATTTTTTCAAAATTTCAAAATATGTGTGCATAAAAGCTCTCCGTTTGTTGAATTTTCAACATACTTTTTGATTTTATTATATTATAATATACTTATAAAATCAAGAAGGAAAAGTGGGTGCTGAGAAAAATCATTAAAATCGACGAGGAAATCTGTAAGAGAATCGAAAATGCGGTTAAGAAAGCGCTTATTGACAGCGATAAGTTCATTCCATGGCAAATAATTAACGTCTCAACAGACGGAAAAATTTTAGATTAATAATTTTCGGAGGTAACAAAATTATGAAAAAGTATGTATGCGATGTTTGCGGTTGGGTCTATGACGAGGCTTTGGGCGATCCCGATAACGGAATCGCGCCCGGAACAAAATTTGAAGACCTTCCCGAAGATTTTGTCTGCCCTCTTTGCGGCGTAGGCAAGGATTCTTTCAGTGAAGAATAATTGTTTGAATATTTCAGAGCAGGCACAGGAACAAACTGTACCTGCTTTTTTATCTTTATAAATGCAGGAGAGCGGATTTAGCGTTTTTTGCGAGAAAAACGCTGTTTTTCGTTTTTCTTTTGTTGACTGTAAAGCCAAAATGAAGTATAATAAAGTGATATATTATATTCAAAAGGAATTTTTTATGGAAGAAAAAAAGACTGTTTCCGAATACATGGAAGCTCTTAAAAACATCAATGCGGACAAGGATTTTTCTGCATGTGTCGTAACTTACGGCTGCCAACAGAACGAGGCAGACTCAGAAAAGATCGCGGGAATGCTGCAGGAAAGCGGATATTCCATAGTAAAAGAACCCGCGCTTGCCGATGTAATAATAGTCAATACCTGCGCGGTCAGAGAGCACGCAGAAGAACGCGCGCTTTCTGTCACAGGCGGCTACAAACATTTAAAAGCGGCTCGTCCGTGGCTGAAAATAGGAATCTGCGGTTGTATGGTATCGAAAAGCGATATGAGCGAAAAGATCAAAAAAAGCTATCCTTACGTTGATTTTGTTTTCGGTACGGAGAAACTTGCTCACTTGCCGGAGATACTCTATCATTCTTACGAAAAGAAAAAGCGCATATTCGTTCCCAATAACGGTGAAACCGAGATAGCGGAGGGACTGCCGGTTATCCGCGAGAGCGATTTTCGCGCGTGGGTAAGCATAATGTACGGCTGCAATAATTTTTGCACTTATTGCATAGTTCCTTACGTTCGCGGCAGAGAGAGAAGCAGACGTCCCGAAAAGATAATAGAGGAAGTGCGCGAACTTGTTTCAAACGGCTATAAAGAGATAACGCTTCTCGGTCAAAACGTAAATTCTTACGGAAAAGAGTTTGACGGAGAGTGTGATTTTGCAACACTTATCTCTCGTATATGCGAGATAGACGGCGAGTTTTCGATAAGATTTATGACGAGCCATCCAAAAGACGCTTCACGCGAGCTTATAGACGTCATGGCTGAAAACTCAAAGACGGCAAAGCATTTCCATCTTCCCGTTCAATCGGGCAGTGACCGCATCTTAAAGGCTATGAATCGCCGCTATACGATAGACGATTATTTGGCTCTGGTGGATTATATGCGCGAAAAGATGCCGGATATTGCCATAAGCACCGACATTATCGTAGGCTTCCCGAGAGAAACGGAAGAAGATTTCTGTCAAACTCTGGAATTGATGAAGAGAGTAAAATACGACATGATATTCTCATTTATCTATTCACCTCGCACAGGCACGCCTGCCGCGAATATGGAACAGCTTCCTCAAGAGGTAAAATCCGAAAGAATGAACCGCCTTCTGGCGCTTCAAAATGAACTTCTTGCTGAGAAAAACGAGTCGTATGTGGGTAAAACGCTTCGTGTGCTTGTCGAGGGAAGAAGCAAGACGAACGAAGCAAAGATGTCGGCTCGTACCGAGGGCAACAGAATAGTTCTTTTTGACGGCGATGAAAGCCTTACGGGCAAATTCATAAATATAAAGATAACAAAATCGGCGCCGTTTGCACTTATGGGCGAACTTGACGTATAAATTAAATATTGAAACGGAGAAAAAATCATGACACCGATGATGCAGCAATACCTGGAGATAAAGGATAAGTACAGGGAATATATTCTCATGTACCGCATCGGAGATTTTTATGAGATGTTTTTTGACGACGCAAAGACCGCTTCCGCGGAGCTGGATCTTGTTCTGACAGGAAGAGACTGCGGCGAGGAAGAACGCGCTCCCATGTGCGGTATACCGTATCATGCGGTTGAAGGATATATAGGCAGACTTGTCGGCAAGGGTTATAAGGTGGCTATATGCGAACAGCTTGAAAATCCCGCTACGGCAAAAGGTCTTGTAAAAAGAGATGTTATCCGCATGATAACGCCCGGAACGCTTATTGAATCATCTCTGCTGGACGAAAAGAAAAATAATTATATATGCGGAATATATTATACAGATGATGAGATAGGCGTATGCTTTGCGGATATTTCCACAGGCCAGATATCCGTCACATCTTTTTCGGGAGAGGAGCGTATTTCAAAAACGATTACCGAAATAGGCGTTTATGCTCCGCGGGAAGTAGTGCTGAACGTTCCTGTTACCGAGATAAACGGACTGGAGTCTTTCCTGAGAGAGAGGCTGTGCGCCGTGATAAACGATAAGTGTCCTGAGCGTTTTGATGCTTCCTATGCAATAAAAGCGGTATCGAACAGATTCGATTCTGTGCCTGAAGATTTTGAAGATCCCGAATCCCCCTCGCTTCGATGTGTCGGAGGACTTCTTTACTATGTTTCCGAAACTCAGAAAAATGATCTCGAAGGTCTTAAAACGCTCAACTTTTACCGCAACGGCGAATACCTTGAGATAGACCAAAACACACGCCGTAACCTTGAACTTTGCGAAACGATGCGCTCAAAAGAAAAAAAAGGAACATTGCTTTGGGTTCTCGATAAAACAAAAACGGCGGCAGGCGCGCGTCTTTTGCGTAAATACATAGATTTTCCTCTTAAAAATCCGTACTACATAAATAGGCGGCAGGCTGCTGTCGCGGAACTTTACGAGCGTGTTATGGACCGCGGAGAACTTTCTTCTGCGCTTCTCAGTGTACTCGACCTTGAAAGGCTTATAACAAGGATAGTTTACGGTTCGGCGAATTGTCGCGATCTGGTTGCGGTAAAGCAGACCGCTGAAAAACTTCCCGAAATAAAGCGAATGATAGCTTCATTCGAAAGCGAGGAGATAGCCTCTATCTATGAAGAGCTTGATACTCTTGAAGATATATATTCTCTTATATCAGCTTCCATTGTCGACGAGCCGCCTTTTTCAGTACGTGAAGCCGGCTTTATAAGAAGCGGATATAATGCTGACGTTGATTACCTGCGTTCTATCATCTCCGACAGCAGTGGTTGGATAAACCGCATAGAGGAAGAGGAAAGAAACGCAACCGGTATCAAGAATCTGAAGATAGGATATAATCGAGTTTTCGGTTATTATATAGAAGTTTCCAAATCCAATATCGCAAATGTTCCCGAACGCTTTATAAGAAAGCAAACGCTTGCCAACGGGGAGCGTTATATAACAGAAGAGTTAAAGCAGATGGAAGCGCAGGTTCTCGGCGCTTCAGATAAGCTTTCATCTTTGGAATACGAACTTTTCTGCGATATACGCAAAAAAGTTGCCGAAAATGTTCACAGGATACAGAAGACCGCGTTTTTGCTTGCCAAATTGGACGTATATCAATCTCTTGCCGAAACGGCAAGCAGAAATTCATATGTGCGTCCCGAGGTCGGATACGGAGATGTTATTTCCATAAAAGACGGCAGACATCCGGTAGTAGAGCAATATGCAAGAGATTCTTATTTTGTTCCAAACGACACGGAACTCGATTCAGGACTTCATAAATTCATGCTCATAACAGGTCCTAACATGGCGGGAAAATCAACATATATGCGCCAAGTCGCGCTTATTACGATAATGGCGCAGATAGGTTCTTTCGTGCCTGCACGCGAAGCCAGAGTCTGCGTTGTCGATAAGATATTTACCCGTGTCGGAGCGTCTGATGATCTGGCGATGGGACAGTCAACTTTTATGCTTGAAATGAGCGAAGTCGCATATATCCTGCACAATGCTACCAAGAACAGCCTTATAATTTATGATGAGATAGGCAGAGGCACAAGCACTTTCGATGGTATGGCTATTGCGCGTGCCGTGGCGGAGTATACTCTTAAAAAAATTGGGGCAAAAACGCTTTTTGCTACTCATTATCATGAGCTTACGTCACTTGAGACGGAGGAGAAAGGCGTGATGAACTATAATATTGCCGCAAAAAAGAGGGGCGACGATATAATTTTTTTAAGAAAGATAGTGAAAGGCGCCGCTGATGACAGCTATGGTATCGAGGTTGCAAAACTTGCAGGCGTGCCCGAGGAAGTCGTGAAAACGGCAAAAAAAGTTCTTGCAGAACTTATTTCCGGGTATGTTTCCACGGAAAAGAAAACAAAGAAAGAAACAAGCCCCGAAATGGATTTTATCGTGTTTGACGATATGAATGAAAAAGAAGCATGTGATAAGCTTCGCGCTGTAGATATAAATACCATAACACCTCTTGAAGCTCTAAATCTTATATTCGAACTGAAAAAAGACATCGATTGAATCGATATAAAAAGAGCGAGTATGTTATCAAAAATTGAAAGGAACATCAATGGGAATAATAAATGTTCTTGAGCAGTCTGTTGCCAATCTTATAGCCGCCGGCGAAGTAGTGGAAAGACCTGCATCTGCAATAAAGGAAATGATAGAAAATTCCATTGACGCCGGCGCGACTGAGATAACGGCGGAAATAAAAAACGGCGGCATTTCATTTATTCGTGTTTCCGACAACGGCAGCGGAATGACGCGCGACGACGCTATGATGTGTATCCGCCGTCACGCGACAAGCAAGATAAAAAACGCCAAAGACCTTGACGCGGTCATGACTCTCGGATTTCGCGGAGAGGCTCTGGCAGCGATATCTGCTGTGACGGAAATGCGTATCATGACGGCGAAAAAAGACGAGGATTTTGGCAGTCTTATAACCGTGAGTTACGGCTCACTGCGCGATGTTGCGGATATCGGCTGCGCTATCGGCACGACGATAATATGCGAATCAATGTTTGCACATACGCCCGCAAGGCTTAAATTTATGAAATCAAATGCTACTGAAACGGCTTATGTCGCCTCTGTCATGGAAAAGATGGCAATATCACACCCGGAAGTTGCAATGAAGTTTATTGCTGACGGAAAACTGTGTTTTGCAACCAAAGGCGACGGCAATCTTAAAAATGCCATTTATTCGGTCTTCGGTGCATTTGCTTCAAAACTTGCCGAGGTAAATTATTCTCAAAGCGGTATTAAGGTCAAGGGTTATATCTCCGAGCCTGACAATGTGCGCGGCAATCGTTCAATGCAGCACTTTTTTATAAATTCGCGCTCGGTTAAGAATAAAACGCTTACCGCCTCGCTTGAACAGGCGTATCGCTCATATATTCCGCAGGATAAATTTCCGTCATGTGTGCTAAATATCTGCATTAACTGTTCGATGGTCGACGTCAATATACATCCCTCGAAGCTGGAGGTAAAGTTTTCGGACGAAAGGGCGGTCTTTGACGCGGTATATTATGCCGTAAGAACGGCTCTTGAAAACTCTTTGTCACGCCCTGCACTCGAAACTCTGAAAAAAGAAACTTCCAAGACCACGCAGGAAAAACTTAATGTTATTTCTCCGTTCATTACCGAAAAAGAAAAATATGAAAAGATAAAGCTTTCTGATACCATAAAGCCTTATGAGCAGAAAGTTTCCTCGGAAAATCCGAAAGTTGTTTGGGAAGAAGTTAAAAAATCAAAGTCGGACGAATATGCGTCTGTCAAAACCGATGCGACACGCGAGAGTGTATCTTTCCAAAAAAATGCAGCTCCCTCATTTGCCGAAAAAGCATATAAGGTTTCGGAAACGGAGGCAACTTTTCCGAGGATTTCGCAAAGGCGCACTCAAGTAACTGCAAAAGAATTTTTTAAGGCAAGTGAGTCGACGAAAAATGTTGCCGATGTGAAAGAAAGCGATATTTTACCAAACGCCGCTTCAATTTCCTCGGAACCTTCCATGCCGGAAATACCTGTAAAAGACGCCAACATTCCGGGAAAAAACGCAAAGGATATCCCGGAATATACAATAATCGGTGAACTTTACGAAAGTTATGTTATAATGCAGCTTGAGGACAAGATAATTATAGTGGATAAGCACGCAGCGCACGAAAGGATAAATTTTGAGATATTGCGCGCAGGGCTTGACAAAATCGAACCTGATGTTCAAATGCTCATCTCGCCTGAAACAGTTATTCTTTCCAATGAGGAGGCAGTGTGCGCCGCAGAATTTGAGCATGAGATAAGCGCGTGCGGCTTTGAATTTGAGATAAAAGACGGCAAAGTGGCTATGATATCCGGCGTGCCGTCAGGATATGAGATAGATCAGGCTAAAATGATGTTTACAACTCTCGTCACCGCGCTTTGCGAACACGGCGGAAATGTGGAATTTCGACGCAAAACAATTTTTGAAAGCGCATTGTATCAAACTGCCTGCAAAGCCTCGGTAAAGGCGGGAAGGCATTATGATGAGGCTTTTATAAAATATATCTGCGATAATCTTTTAAGATACGATTGTATAAAATACTGTCCGCACGGCAGACCTGTCGCTTTTGAACTTACAAAGCGCGAACTTGACCGCCGATTCGGACGGGTAAAATAATCTAGGAGTGAATTTTACAGAATGTTTAAATTGATAAAAAAGGAAAACCGCGCCAGACGCGGAGAATTTACAACAGTTCACGGTACCGTGCAGACGCCGGTATTTATGAATGTAGGAACATGTGCGGCAATAAAAGGCGGCGTTTCCACAAAAGACCTTGAAGAGATAGGCTGCCAGATAGAACTTTCAAATACATATCATCTCCATGTACGTCCCGGCGATGATGTGATATATAAAATGGGAGGGATTCATAAATTTTTCAACTGGAACAAACCCGTACTTACAGACAGCGGCGGTTTTCAGGTATTCTCCCTTTCATCTCTCCGCAAAATAACTGAGGAAGGCGTAGAATTTGCCTCCCACGTTGACGGAAAACGCATTTTTATGGGACCTGAGGAAAGTATGCAGATACAGTCCAACATTGCTTCCACGATAGCGATGGCTTTCGATGAATGTATTGAGAATCCTGCACCTTACGACTATGTTAAACAATCAGTAGAGCGCACGACGCGCTGGCTCGTAAGATGTAAAAACGAAATGGCAAGACTTAACTCTCTCGACAGAACGATAAATAAACATCAGATGTTGTTCGGTATCAATCAGGGCGGTACATACGAAGATATTCGTATCGAACACATGAAAGAGATAGCAAAGCTCGATCTTGACGGATATGCCATAGGCGGTCTTGCCGTCGGCGAAGAAGCCGAGGAAATGTACAGGATAATCGACGCGGTTGAGCCGTATATGCCGACAGATAAGCCGAGATATCTCATGGGCGTCGGAACGCCGGTAAATATCCTTGAAGCCGTTCACCGCGGAGTTGACTTTTTCGACTGCGTAATGCCTTCCAGAAACGCGCGCCACGGATATATATTTACATGGGAGGGCACTCTCAACCTCCACAACGAAAAGTATATCACCGACGAAAAGCCGCTCTCCGAAACGTGCGGCTGTCCGACGTGCCGCAACTATTCCCGCGGATACCTGCGTCATCTTATCCGCTCCGGAGAGATATTGGGTATGCGTCTTTGCGTACTCCATAATATTTACTTTTACAATGAAATGATGGCGAAAATAAGAGAAGCCATTGAAAATGACAGGTTTGGGGCGTTTTACGCTGAATACCGTGACATACTTGATAAAAGAATTTAAAAAGGTAAGGTGGTAAACATGAAAAATATTTTGGCCGAAGTTTACAAAGGAAACGTTTCTTTTTCTGAAAATGTTCGTTGGATAGGGGCAAGCGGAACAGAAAACTGGACATGGTACATTGCGCGAAGGGAATTCACGGCAAACAGTGCAGAACAAAATCTTCTTACCGTATGCGCTCCGCATTATGCCGAAGCGTATATAAACGGCGTATTGGCGGCACGTTTTTGTGAACGTTCATATCTTTTTGACGTCGCTTACAAAACCGTTGACATTTCGGGTTTTGTCAATGACGGGAAAAACACTCTGGTTATCATTTTTCCGAAAAATTCTCATGGAAAATCTCTTTTTGCCGCTCAGATAAGCGCAGGCGACAAGGTATTGCTTGTGAGCGATGAAAAGTTTAAGCTTTCGGAATATCTTCCGCTCTCACCTAAAACTTGTTTCTTTATTATAGGCGGTCAGCTGCCTGAAGTTTTTGATGAGCGCAAAAACTCATTTAGCCCGGCTTTCAGAACCGGATTTGACGACTCTGCATGGGAAAATGCCTCTGTCGCGGGAAAAATTACGGAAGTTTCTCCGTATGAAGCTATGCATCAGGAAAAAAATGATATGCAGACGTCTTATCCTGTATTTGCAAAATCATTTGTGAGTCTTGAAAAAAGCCGTGATGAAGACGGTATTTTTGTAAGTATCGCTCTGTGCGCCGGCAAAACATTGCTTTGCGAAACCTGTATTTCCTCAGAAAACGATATCGAGATATCGATCGATTCATTCGGCGGAGTTTCGGCTATGTCTTTTGACGGAAAGATAATACCTTTCGGAGAAAAAATTATAGCTTCTGCCGGCAAACACAGACTCGCTGTTGCCGGTTCAGCACCGAATATTTTTGTCAAAGGCAAAGATTTTTCCATGTCCGAGTGGCTTAAAACAGAAGTCGATATAATAATACCCGAAAAAGCCGTTCCGAGATTTCCTTGGAACGATATAGCTGCTCTCGCAAAAATGCCTAAGGAAACAAAAGAATATTTGGAGATATCGGCATATCCCGTTTCGGAAGAACAAACTGCGGTGATCTTCGCTTCCGAGCCGACATTGTTCCAAAAACTAAGCGAAAGAAAATACATAAAATGTGCGGATTCTATAACCGACGCACGTTTGGAAGCTGTTTCGCCGAGAGAGGTTTGCAGCGAGCCTATGGGTGTTTTGAACAAGGAGTCGATATTCTTCGAAGACGGCGAGATGACGGTAAAAGCTTCTGAAAAAGATGTAACGTTTATTCTTGATTTCGGCGTAGAGGTGATAGGCGGCGTTTTTCTTGACGTTACGGCGGCAGAGGGCGCCGAGATAACGATGAATGCGTTTGAGATAATAAACGATAAAGGCGCGGTTTTCGGCAACGACCACCAGATAATGAAATACATCTGCAAAGAGGGAAGAAAGGAATATGTTTCTCATGTTCGCCGCGGATTCCGCTATCTGCTTGTAAATATCACATCTCCGAATGCCGATATGACCATATCCAAAATCGGACTTTTGGAGTGGAGATATCCCGCCGAGGACGTTGCGAAATTTGAATGTTCCGACAAGCGTCTTAATGAGATATACAAAATGTGTCTTGATACTGTCAAAGTTTGTATGCTTGACGCTTATGTCGATTGCCCCGGTTATGAGCAGAATATATGGACCGGCGACGCAAAGATAACTGCATTGGTAAACCTTTGTGCGATGGGCGAGTACGATTTTAACTCTTCTTATCTGAAGCTGATATCTCGTTCCGTTGAGGACGGACTTCGCAAAGTTTACCGTACGAGAAGCAAACGATATATTGCAGGAAACTTCCTCTCATGTGCTTGTTTCCCCACATATCCTGACGGTACTATACCGATATGGAGCTATATGTGGTCATTGGCTGTAATCGATCATTATTTGTATACAGGCGACAAAGAAACGCTTATAAGCACCATGTCCGGTGTCGAGGCAAATATGGATCGTTCATTGAAAATGTTGACGGAACGCGGACTTTTCGCAATGAACGGAGCATGGAGCCTTATAGAATGGGGAAATAACGATATTTGCGAATACGGTGAGATAACCGCTAATAATATAATGCTGTCTTATTGTCTGCAAGAGTTTTCAAAAATAGAGGAACTTCTCGGAAACAAAGCTCTTGCTGAAAAATACGCCGCTTATGCCGAAAGTATAGATAATGCCGTAAACAAGTATTGCTGGAATGATGAGCGCGGCGCATATATGGATATGGTGCGTGACAAAGCGGCTTACGCCGACTATCTTAAATACTATGAAGAAATCGGAAAAACGCCTCTCTCTTTTGAAGAATATATGTCTCTCTCACGCATAAGTGTCCAGACTAATACTTTTGCAGTGCTTTACGGCATAGCAAAAGGAGAAAGAAGGGAAAAAGCGCTGAAGATATTGGCTGATAATATCGAATCAGGTGTTTATATATCAGGTTCTCCGTCTTACCGAACCATCGGTGAGCCGAGCGAAAAAGAAGCGCCGGGCGGTATCGTTCATGTCGGCTCTCCGTTCTTTATGTACTTTGTTCTTAAAACATTGTTTGAGAACGGATATTCTGAGCTTGCGCTCCGCTCGATCAAGCGCGAATGGGGCGATATGCTCGATACCGGTGTTACTACGTGCACCGAATCTTTCAACAGCAAGACAGAATGGAAAACAAGAAGCGTAGCTCATGCTTGGTCTGCATCTCCCGCTATATATCTTTTGACCGAACTTTTGGGTGTAAGACCCATAAAACCCGGTTTTGAAGAATTTGAGATAGTTCCGTGCCGCTCCGATGTGGATTATGCAAAGGGAAGTATGCCCACTCCATACGGCAATATTTATGTCGAATGGCACAGAGATGAAAATGGTAATCTTGATATCTCTTATACTGCTCCCAAAGAGTGTGTAAGAATAAGATAAGAATGAATATATAAAAAATCCCCGATAGCAATATCGGGGATTTTTTATCAATAGATTTACATATTTAATTTCGACAATAATTTTTTCAGTTTTGATATGTTTTCGGAAATATTGCGTAAGAGCTTCTGATTGTATATATTCATCGGGCACGAACGGAGCGACAGTACATCTGTACTGTCTATGCATTTTACCGTAAAGTAAATATTCAAAATTGAGTCTTTGACATTATAAGATACGGTATTATTCAAAAGTTCTGTTTTTTGAAGAAGTTCAAATTCGAACGAAAGCTCAGACATTTTACCATCAAGTTCCAATTTATTGCTTCCGCCATTCGCATCGTCTGAAAGAGATGTGTTGGCAGAGATATTTATACGGGCAATGTTTTGATTTTCATATTCTAATGATATGTTTATACAGCCGTCGCAGGAATATTTGAATCCTGCATATATCATTCTGAAAATTATAAAAGAAAAATCTTGCAGGTTTATTTTGGCAAAACAAAATTTTCGTGCTTCTTCGGATATATTTGCCGCCGGTATCTTTAATCCCAATGCGCGAAGCGAGGAACCCGTGCGGTGCGATATGGCCGATATAAGTTCTGCCAGGTCGTAAACTTCTTTTTTCATAAAAGCAGGTTTATCAAAAGAAGTGTGCAACAAAAGCAGGAGATCTTCTCCGAGCCTTGCCGGTTCATTCGAACTTGATTCAAAAACGCTTGCCGCTCGAAGTCGTTTGTAATCGTTATATGCGGAAATGTAGAAGTCTAAGAAATTGCCGTCATACACTTCTTTCAAACGATCTATCAGTTTTTTGCCGTCCTCAAGCTGAAACCGCGGGAGAAAGGCAAAAAATACGTCGCCTGAATTATGGGTAAAAACAAGGGCACGCTTTAATTGCATGCCCGTTTGAAAATCTATTTCGCATAAACTCGAAATATCCGTGTTTTTACCGATATCGGAAGCGTGACGCATGATTTTCGAGCCTTTGCGGAATTTCGGGAAGAATCTTGCCGCAACGCTGTTTTTATGTTTTATTATAAAATCTTTGTCTGTGACGATTATCGGAAAGTCCGCAAGGTCAAAAATATCATATGAAACACTCATACGCGTTTTTCAGACCGTATGTATTTTTTTGTCGAAATCTGCGTTTGCGCCGTCGAGGTTATACATTGCGTTCTTGCGTGCTTCAAAGAATTTAACTGCAACCTGTTCAAAGAGAGCGTAAGAAAGAACGTCTTCTTCCTGGATTGCCCAAGGTTTAACTTTTTCACGAAGCGTTTCAAGTTCCGGTTTGAGATCGTCTGCGGGACGGTATGTGATGGGTTTCTCGTTGCCGAGGATCTGTTTTGTGAACGCAGGGTCGATCTTTACGGGTGTTTTGCCGTATTCGCCGCGAACAAGAGCTTTAAATTCTTTTGTGCACATCTTGTAACGCTCGCCGCCTATTACGTTGAACACAGCCTGTGTGCCGACGATCTGGGAGGAAGGCGTTACAAGGGGAGGATATCCGGCGTCTGCACGAACGCGCGGAACTTCTTCAAGAACTGCATCAAGCATTTCGGATTTTCCTGCCTGTTTGAGCTGAGAAACAAGGTTGGAAAGCATACCGCCGGGTACCTGGTAAAGAAGCGCGTTAACGTCAACTTTAAGTACCTTGGGATCGAGAAGACCTTCCTTCATATATTTCTCGCGGAGAGGAGTGAAGTGCTTGCATACTTTGTCAAGCTCATTGAGGTCAAGTCCGGTATCATACTCCGTGCCTGCAAGTGTTGCTACGATAGCTTCCGTAGGAGGCTGGCTCGTACCCATTGCAAGGGGAGAGATGGAGGTGTCGACAATATCAACGCCTGCTTCGATAGCTTTGAGAAGAGTCATGGAAGCAAGACCGGAGGTGTAGTGAGTATGAAGTTCAATCGGAACTTTAACTTTCTTTTTGATCATCTTTACAAGCTCGTAAGCGTTGTAAGGAGTAAGAAGACCTGCCATATCTTTTATGCATATGGAGTCAGCGCCCATTTCTTCAAGCTGTTTTGCGTAGTCAGCAAAGCCTTTGTTGGAGTGAGCAGGGCTTGTAGTGTAGCTGATGGCAGCCTGAACGTGACCGCCCTCTTTCTTTGTAGCGTCGATAGCCGTTTTAAGGTTTCTTGGATCGTTGAGAGCGTCGAAGATTCTGATTATGTCGATACCGTTTGCAATGGATTTCTGAACGAAGTATTCAACAACGTCGTCAGCATAGTGGCGGTATCCGAGAATATTCTGTCCGCGGAAAAGCATTTGGAGCTTTGTATTTTTTACTTTGTCGCGTATTTTGCGGAGTCTGTCCCAAGGATCTTCATTAAGGAAACGGAGGCAGGAGTCGAACGTTGCGCCGCCCCAAGCTTCCAGAGAGTAGTATCCGATTTTATCCATCTGCTCCAAAATAGGAAGCATATCTTCCGTTGTCATACGTGTCGCAATAAGTGACTGGTGAGCGTCACGAAGAACGGTTTCACAAATTTTTACTTGTGCCATATTATATTTCTTTTCCTTTCATAAAATCATTTAATTATCAAAAATTTATTAAAGGAACATTGCAAGGAATACGCCTGCTGCAATAGCCGAACCGATAACTCCCGCAACGTTAGGACCCATTGCGTGCATAAGAAGGAAGTTGGAGGGATCTTCATCCTGACCGACTTTCTGAGAAACACGAGCGGCCATGGGAACTGCGGAAACACCCGCAGACCCGATAAGGGGATTGACTTTGCCTCTTGTAAACCAACACATAATCTTGCCGCCGAGGAGTCCGCCAAGAGTGGAAAGAGCAAAAGCACAAAGACCGAGAAGGATTATGGATAAAGTATCAAATGCAAGGAAGTTTTCCGCATTCGCAGTAGCGCCGACGGAAACGCCGAGACATATTGTTACTATGTTCATAAATTCGTTCTGAGCAGTTTTGGAAAGTCTTTCCGTAACGCCGGAAACCGAGAGCAGATTTCCGAACATGAGAAAACCGACAAGCGGAGCGGCGTCGGGAACGAGCAGACAAACAATAGCCGTTACTATTATGGGGAAAAAGACAAGTTCTGTTTTTGAAACAGGACGGAGAGTTTCCATCTTGATAGTGCGTTCTTTTTTAGTTGTTACAAGTTTCATAAGAGGAGGCTGGATCATAGGTATGAGAGCCATGTATGAATATGCCGCAACCGCGATAGCGCCCAAAAGATGAGGAGCAAGTTTTGTTGTTACAAGAATTGCCGTAGGACCGTCTGCGCCGCCGATGATACCAATAGCAGCAGCTTCAAGCTCGTTGAATCCGAGGAATAGCGCAGCGATAAACGCCGCAAAAACGCCAAGCTGAGCGGCACCTCCCAGAAAAAGTGTTTTCGGGTTGGCAATAAGCGGAGAAAAGTCAGTCATAGCACCTACACCCATAAATATAAGCGAGGGATATATTCCGAACTTAACGCCGAGATACAGAAAGTCTATAAGACCGCCGTTATTGATAACGTTTAAAAAGATGTCTGAAAGTGAATGAGAGTATGATCCGTCTGCCATTTGCACGCCGTCAATAAACCAATCCATGTGAAAGATTCCGGTACCGGGGAGGTTAGCCAGAAGCATACCGAATGCTATCGGCAAAAGGAGCAAAGGCTCGAATTTTTTAACTACTGCAAGGTATACGAGAACTCCGACGATAAGATACATAATAAGCGTTTTGATGAGAAACATCGTGTCGAGACTTCCGTTTTCGCCTATAAAAAAGTCATATATACCGGTAGTTTTGAGAAATTCAATAATCGTGTTTAACAATGGTAATCACCCCTGATTTAAACTATGATAATTCTTTGCGGAATATCAGTTGAGCGTGAAGAGAACATCGCCGCTGGAAATTGAAGCGCCGACAGTAGTGTTGACTGTAGCTACGGTAGCATCTTCGGGGGCTTTGATCTCGTTTTCCATCTTCATTGCTTCGAATACGCAGAGAATGTCGCCTTTCTTTACAGCGGCGCCTGCGCTTACGTTTACTTTAACGATAGTGCCGGGCATGGGAGCGGT
Organism: uncultured Eubacteriales bacterium; assembly: GCA_949299535.1. Lineage (GTDB taxonomy): Bacteria > Bacillota > Clostridia > Oscillospirales > CAG-272 > UMGS731. The sequence continues at coordinate 15,551 of CASGAQ010000023.1, forward strand.
GATTTTTGTTTTGCCTTCTGCGCCTGCGGGAGCCGCTGCAGGAGCGGGAGCAGCTGCGGGTGCAGGAGCCGCTGCGGGAGCGGGAGCTGCTGCAGGAGCGGGAGCCGCTACAGGAGTGGGAGCTGCTGCGGGTGCATATGCGGCGCCGGCAACTTCTTCAACATTTACAACATATGTCTGACCGTTTACTGTGATATTATATGTTTTCATTTCAATCTATCCTCCGGATTATTTAATGTGTTTGAAAGATACAACGCGGAATTTTGTAACAGGCTCTCCACTGCAAGCCGATATAGCGGCTGCGATAACTGCGATAAGCTCGCCGTCGTTTACAGTGTTTGCCGCGCTTGATGTTTCTGCCGCAGGCTGTTTTGACGGTGCGGCAACAGGCGCGGGAGCTGATTTGTGAACGGGTTTTGTGTTGATAACGGGTGTATTATCAACATTATTTGCTTTTTTGTTTTCAGACTTTGATTCTTTGTTAAGAGTCATGCCTAAAACTTTGATAACCAGGTATATGATAAAGAGTATGGCGAAAATTGCGATCATTCCGAGGAGAAGCGTCTCTCCTCCGAGAGTGAGTTTATCAAGTACCGTGGAATTTTCGTTGATTATTGTTTGGGTGAGCATCATGGAAGATTCCTCCTATGATCACAAAAGCATTTCAAGCGCAGCCGCAATTCTCTGACGAAGTTCATCGGAAGAGATAATATCGTCTATATGTCCGTTTTTAGCCGCTGCAACGGGAGTAGCGTTGGTTTCAGTCCATTTATCGGCGATCTCGGCGTGCTTGGATTCATCATCTACAAGACCGAGGAAAGCTACTGCGGATTTAGGATCCATAGCGGAAATTTTTGCGAATTCAAGAGCAAGGCAAACATCTGCTCCGAGAGATTTGGAGCCCATTACTGTGTAAGCCGCGCCGTAAGAACGACCGAGCGTTACGGTGATCTTGGGAACGTATGAAAGCGCGTAAGCTTTTGCAAGATCGGAAATTTTCGCGGATATGCCTTTCTTTTCGGATTCTTCGGAAGCAGGAACGCCTTCGCTGTCAACGAGTGTAACAACGGGGATATCCTGTGCGTCACATTTTTCAATGAAAGAAGCGGCTTTTTCGGCAGCGCAGCCGCAGAGATGTCCGCCTTTTTCCGCTGGGTTGTTCGCAACTACTGCAACAACATGACCATTCATCGAAGCAAGACCGCATACCATTGCTTTTGCGTGATCTGCGTAAAGTTCCGTGAAAGAATTTGCGTCGAATACGTTTGCGATAATGTCATGGATATCATAGTCAGCGCGGGATGTGTCGACAGCAACGAGTCTGTTGGGCGTGTCGGGAGTTACGATATCGCCTGTGAAATAAGGGATAAGTTTTCTTGCTTTTGCAAGAGCGTCTGCATCGTTTTCAGCAACGAGAGCCGCTACTCCGGAGGAAGCGAGTTCCTGAGCGTCGCCGAGTTTTTCGCCTGCGGCAGTCATATACATTTTGCCGGTTGATTTGGATGCGATAACGAAGTCGAACATCTGCGCGATAACGGCAGCGTGACCGGTGCAGGGCCCTGCTATAATTGCGATCTGCGGAACTTCCGCATTTGCGGCGCAAGCCATTACGGAGCCGTAACCTGCAAGAGCGTCTGCGCCCTCGAGAACCTTGGCGCCTGCTGAGTCAAATACACCGATGATGGGTGCTTCTGCAACATTTGCCATTTCGTAGATCTTTGCGATCTTCTTGGCGTGCATTTCGCCGAGCGCACCGGAGAGTCTTGCAAAATCCTGAGAAAATGCGAAAACCAGAGTGCCGTCGACAGCACCGTATCCTGTTACGACGGGTTCGAAAGAATCGTCGCTTTCTGAATCGAATTCCGTCGTTTTTCTGCCCACGTACGCTCCGACTTCGACAAAAGTGCCTTCATCGAAAAGCGCCGCCATGCGAGAAGCGGCAGAAAGCTTTCCTGCTTTTGCAAGAGCGGCGTCTGCGCGAGCCTGTTCATCTGCAAGGGCACGGCGCATTTCTGCGGCGGTCATGCGAGACGAAAAAAAGTTTTTTTCAGCCATTGTTATGTCATTCCTTTCCGACCTTTTAAGGTCAAAACAAAGATTGAATCTTATTTTTCAGAACAAGAAAAAAGCAACGGCGCATCGGCTGAATATGCCGAAACTATTTTTCCCCATTCTAAAATTCTATAATAAAATTTTAACATAAAAACATGGAAATATCAATACTTATTTCACGTTATTTTGAGATATATTTATCGAAAAAAATGCCGTATATTTTGCATTTTCTCATAAAAAACGCACATCGCCCGTAAAAGGAGATGCGCGTTTTTCGTTTTCTTTTTGATATATGCCTAAAAATATCGGCTCTGTCATAATTTAAAAAGTAATAAAAGCGATATGAGCGCAGATATGACCTCCGCCGTCGAAATGACGGCAAGAGTTACCTTTGACAATTGATTTTTTTTGTATTCTCTTTGCAGTTCAAATACAGTCAGCAGAGAGAATACAATCACTGCGAGCAACAAATATTTCATTGCTTCGTTTATTTCATTTTGGAAACGATATCTTCGGTGTCGGAAGCGATCATAAGTTCCTCGTTCGTAGGGATAACATATACTGCTGTCTTGGAACCGTCTTTTGATATTTTTACGCTGTTGGATTGACGAAGCGTTTTGGCGTTGAGTTCTTTGTCGATCTCGATTCCGTAGAACTGCATATCTTCGCAGGCTCTCTGACGGAGTTCGGGATTGTTCTCACCCATTCCTGCGGTAAATACGACAGCGTCAAGGCCGTTCATTGCAGCGGCATAAGCACCGATATATTTTTTGACCTGATAAGCAAGGATTTTTGCGGCAAGTTCGCATCTCTTGTCGCCGTTGAGTATTCCCGCTTCGATATCGCGGCTGTCGGAGGATACGCCTGAAACGCCGAGAAAACCGCATTTTTTGTTCATGAAGTTATCCATTTCATCAGGAGTGAGACCTTCTTTTTTCATAATGAAAGTTACGATGGCAGGGTCTATGGAACCGCATCTTGTGCCCATTTCAATTCCGTCCAAGGGAGTAAAGCCCATAGTCGTGTCGATGACTTTGCCGCCTTTTACTGCTGATATGGAGGAGCCGTTGCCGATATGGCATGTTACGATTTTTGTTTCTTCTACGGGTTTGTCGAGAAGTTTTGCCATTTCGCGGGAAACGAATTTATGACTGGTTCCGTGGAAGCCGTAGCGGCGGATATTGTATTTTTCGCATATTTCATAGGGAAGAGGATATGTATATGCTTTTGCGGGCATGGTCTGGTGGAATGCCGTATCGAATACGAGTACCTGAGGAACGTGGGGCATTACGGCTTTGCAACCCTGGATACCCATGATATGTGCTCCTGTGTGCAGGGGAGCGAGATCGCGGCAAAGTTCAAGTTTTTCGAAAACTTCGTCTGTGAGAAGACAGCTTTCGAAGAAATAAGGACCGCCGTGGACGATTCTGTGACCGATAGCTTCGATTTCTTCCATTCCGGAAAGGCAACCGTGTTCTTTGCTTGTGAGAGCGTCTACTACTATCTTAGTAGCAACTGAGTGATTCGGCATGTCGATTTCTTCCGTCCACCTTCTGCCGTCCGCAGATTTGTGGTCGATCTTACCGTCGATACCTATACGTTCGCATATACCTTTTGCGAGGACCTGGGATGTTGATGTGTCGAAAAGCTTATATTTCAGAGAAGAGCTTCCGGCGTTTACTACCAATACTTTCATTTGAAAACCTCCGTATTTGCTTCTGTTGATTTTTGCGGGAATATATATTATAATATAAAAATATAAGTGTATAAGCGATACTGTAAATCGTTTATTTTATATATGTTTTGTTTTATTATAAATTATATAATTATTATAAATGATATAACATTTATTTTCAATAGAAAAATTCAATAAATTTTAACAAAAATGTCAAAGGAGCGCATATATGAAGAATTTTGCTGTGATATGCGAGTACAATCCCTTTCACTTCGGACATGAGTATCAGATATCTGAACTCAAAAAGAGCGGGGGCAGCATTACAGCCGTGATGAGCGGAGATTTTTGTCAGAGGGGCGAAGCTGCGATCATAGACAAATATGCGCGTGCCCGCGCCGCAGTTGAGGGCGGTGCAGATTTGGTGCTTGAACTGCCTTTTCCTTATTCAGCGGCGGGAGCGGAGAAATTTGCTTTCGGCGCGACAGATATAATAAGCCGCTTGGGATTTATAGACGAGATATCATTCGGGAGCGAGTGCGGATATGCAGAACTTATAGAAAAGACGGCACGCAACATAAATTCCTCGGATTTTGAACGAGCGCTTTGCGAGAATATGAAGGCAAATTCTCAAAAGCCTTACGGCGAGACGTATTTTGAAACTTATCGCTCTCTTTTCGGTAATGACGGTGTTTTCAGCGGTTCTAACAATATTTTAGGCGTAGCTTACGCCGCGGAGATAATTCGCAGAAATTTGCCGCTCTCCTTTTCGACCATTAAGCGTGTGGGACAGGCTTATGGTGGAAGCGGGGAAGGATTTGCAAGCGCTACTTCCGTCAGAGAAGAAATCATAAAAAACGGTATGGATTCTGCAATAGATATGCTCCCCGAGTATTCCTATAAAATTTTAAATGTTGAATATGAAAAGGGAACGATTGTCTTGCCTGAATATTTTTTCTCTGTTTTCGCTTCGTTCTTGCGTATGAAAAAAGCGCATGAGATAGCGGATTTTGCCGAAAATGACAGAAGTCTTGCGGCAAGACTCATAAAGGCGGGCGGAGAAGCGCGCAGTATGACAGAACTTTATGCTCTTGCGGGTACGAAAAAATATTCGCCTTCGCGCGTGCGCCGCGCCTTGCTTTTTTCGTTTTTCGGTGTGACTCGCGATATGCTTTGCGAGCCGCCGGCATATACGGTACTGCTTGCGGCAAATGAGCGGGGAAGAGCGCTTCTTTCCTCAGCGAGAAAAAAATCAAACATACCTATAATAACAAAGCCTGCCGATAATGCACGTTACGGAGAAAAAGCGGAAAAAGCTTTTGAATTTGCCTCAAGAGCGGCGTCGGTTCGTATTTTGGCTCAAAAATCTCCCGGAGCTTCCGGCGATTTGATGCGAAAAACCCCTTTCATGTATAAATGATTTTTTTCGTATGATATTCTTCTTGTGAGCAGTTTGTTTCTATGTTTCGATAAAAGTATTTTGTATTGATTTCTTTCATGACGGCGTTATTTTGCATATACTGTTATGGGAGGTGATATTTATGATAAAAGGCTCGATAGCCGCTATCGTTACGCCTTTTCTTGAAAACGGAGAAATAGACTTCGATTGCTTCGGCAGAATCATCGAATTTCATATAAAAAACGGTTCGGACGGAATAGTTGTTCTCGGCACTACGGGCGAGGCTCCCACGGTCAACGATGAAGAAACGGCTTCTCTTATTTCATTCGCCGTCCGCACGGCAAAAGGCCGTATACCTGTAATAGCCGGCTGCGGCTCCAATGACACGGCTCGCGCAAAGAAAAGGTGCGCCGCCGCGGAGCGAATGGGAGCAGACGCAATTCTTTTACTTACTCCTTATTACAATAAATCAAACAGCGAGGGAATGATAAAGCATTTTATTTCATGTGCAGACAGCGTTGAAACACCGATAATTATATACAACGTGCCGTCCCGCACGGGCTGTTCAGTATCGATAGAACAGCTTTCGGCGCTCAAAGAACACCGCAATATCGCCGGTATAAAAGAGGCGAGCGGAAATATGAGCTTTTTTGCAAAAGTCTGTGCGCTTGCCGATGAAGATTTTTCCGTGTACTGCGGCTGCGATGATATTAATGTCCCTGCACTTGCAATGGGAGCAGAAGGTATCATATCTGTCCTTGCAAATATTTTGCCTCGTGAATGTCACAAACTGGCTGAATATATGCAAAAAGGGGATGTATTTGCGGCAAGAGCTATGCAGCTGCGTTACTCAGGACTTATCTCGGCGCTGTTTCTTGAAGTAAATCCTATTCCTATAAAAACAGCGATGAATATTCTGAACTTTTCCGATATAGGCTGTGTCGGTTCGTTTCGTCTGCCTATGTGCGAAATGTCCGAAAAATCCCGTTCCGTTCTTGAAAAAGAACTTGAACTTTTGGCTTGTGATTTCGAACAATACAGGTAAAAATAAAAAGGGGCTGTCTCATTAAGATAGCCCCAAAACAGAAAAAGCGGATGCTATTTACCGAAAGGTATTGAGCATCCGCTTGCTTTTTGGTATAATTAA
>CASGAQ010000024.1 GCA_949299535.1 uncultured Eubacteriales bacterium
GATTTAATTATACCAAAAAGCAAGCGGATGCTCAATACCTTTCGGTAAATAGCATCCGCTTTTTCTGTTTTGGGGCTATCTTAATGAGACAGCCCCATTTATGTTTATTATGTTTTTTTATAATTACTTAAATCATTTGTTTTCTAAATTGAGTTTTTGTCTGCGGGAAGCAGGAAGCCCGAGTCTGAAGCAAACTGCATAAAACACCCTATTTTGTACCGCGACGGCGGCTTGTAATTCAGGGTTTACCCTGAATTATACAAAATATTCATTTCTGTATAAAACCTATAACCGTAAAAGAGAGGGTGGAGAATATTTGCACTCGTAATGCCGGGAATCTTTTTCTTTTTTGTGCTATGCACGGTTTCGATTCGCTCAAGAGACTTATAAATAAATATATTTTAGAATTATTTATGGTTGATGGCAATGAGTTTAGAAGTCAATCTTTCCTTTCTAAATCAATATCTTGTGATGTTTCTTTCGAATTTAATCCATATATAGAGATTCGTGATGGAATCCCTCAATTAAAATGATTATGTTTTTCGATTTGTTTTTTAATTGTAATTTATTATTATTGAATATTTATTTTTGGAGGTTATTTAGAAATGGTTTATAAGATTTTAGGACTTACTACTATAAAAAAGGAAGATAAAGATTTTAGACTTATGCACGTTATCTATAAAGATAAATATACTGTTGGTTATAACTGTGATTCAATATTTATTCCTCGTGATTTTGTTCTTAATTTTCACACTGGAGATTATGTGAAAATCTATTATAATAAGAGGGGGTATCTTGATGATATTGTTGCCTCGGACGAAAAATCATTTAATACTGTTGATTAGTATTATATTCTTATTTGTATTTTCCTTTCCGTCTTTAGCTATTGATTATAATTTAAACGGTACATATTATAGAAATGTTTTTTTGAATACAAAAATATATAAGGGAGATAATTCCTTAATTTCAACTAATTGTTATTCTACCATTGGAATGTCTAATCCGGGTTATGAACAGCTTTATTTTAAGAGAAATCTCCCTGATAATAATATGTCTATGTCTGAAGTTAAGACATTCAATGATATTCAATATGATTCTTTATTAACTTACTCTTTGCCAATGGGTCTTGAGTCTTTTTCTGGTTCTCTTCGTTTTGATCTTTTGGGAAGTAATGTTACTTCTCAAAATTCAGGAGAATATAAATCTGCTGGTTGTTCCGCACTCTTTTCTAATATGTATGTTGTAGTTACTGCTTCGGATTCTTCCGGTAATTTAACTGTTTTGTCTTCCGGTGATGATTATTCTGTTTCTCCTGTTTATTCTATCAGTTCTCTTACTTCTTCGGGAACTTCTAATGGTTTGTGGGATTATTCCGGAGATGATTCAATGGTTTCTATAAGTTTTAAATTTTCAAATGCAGATGTTTATAGCTTAAATATTTTTCTTTATTTTAATACTTCTTCTTTTGGTACATCTTATAGATATAAGTTCAACCCGTCAATGTTTATAGGAGTATCTCATGATTTTATGTCATCAAATGAGGGAATATCATCTGATGGTAAAGATGAGGAGATTTTAAATAAGGTTGAGGAGATATCCGGTCAGCTTGATGATATTATAAATTTGTCATCTTCGCAAATTGCCGAGCTTGAAACTATAAAGAATGAGAATCAATCTGCTCTTGATGATTTACAGAACGCTGGTGATCAGCTCGCAGCTGTAACTAAGCCGCCCATCGATGATGTATATGGATATTATGATCCTATAAATGATGGTCTTTATAATGCCGGTTTTGTAATTGATACTGTTGGTCATTTTCCTGCTTATCAATTTGTAACATATATGATAATGGTATCTCTTACTATTGGTTTATTTGGTTTTCTTTTGTACGGAAAGAAGGGATAGTATGTTATCTGGCATTTATGAAGCTATAAAAGAGGTTTTATCTTTTCTCCGTGGCATTACAAATTTTATTACTGATTTTATCTCTGACCTTGTTTATATGGTTAATCTTCTCGGCGAAGCTGCTATTGAGATTCCTTTATATTTTTCTTGGCTGCCAGCTTCTATAACTGTTTTTCTTGGAACTATATTAGGTATTGTTGTTATTTATAAGATACTTGGGAGAGATTAGTATGGATAGTTATATAGATTTGATTTCTCAGGCAATAGTTTCTTGTATAGATTGGTTTGATGAATTTTTTTCTAGACTTAATGCTTTCAGTTTATTTATGACTTTTTTTGTTATGTTGTTGGCTGTTAAGTTTATTATACTTCCTATAATAGGTCATTCTAGTCTGGGTTCTGATTTCGTTCGGCGCCGTAAAGACAGAGAGGATTAGTTATGCAATATATATTTTATCTTTTTTCTATGGTAATGCTTAGTCTTATTTATATCCGGCTTGGAGGCAAGAAATGATACTTACTCAGATTTATGATTTATATGTTTCTTTCTTTTCTTCGTCTTTTTTCAACACTTATTTTGTTTATGTTTATGCTTTGGCATTTTTGTTATTGATTTTTCTTGTTATCCGTAGTATATGTAAAATAAGGTGATTTTTATGTATGATTTAGTCAAGGATATTATATCTCATACTTGGGATACAAATGTTTATGGTTCAGAGCAGCAGTATATATATTATATTTGCGGAGCTATGATATTATTATTGTCGGTCATTTTTATTGATTTCATATATAGGTTGATTTTTTCATTTTTTAAGAAAGGAGATTGAATATTATGTTGGAATCTGTTACTAGTGGTCTTACTACTGTTTTGGGGTGGATAGGAACTGTTGTTACTTCTATTACAAGTACTTCCGGGGAGCTTAAAGAGCTTCTTCCTCTCTTTGCTGTTGGTATAGCTATTTCGGTTGTATTCCTTGGTATCAAGGCTGTTAAATCTATCGTTTGGGGGGCTTAAATTATGTTAAGTGCTGTAACTTCCGGTCTTACTACTGTAATTAGTTGGATTAGTACATTTTTAAAAGCTCTTATAACTCCTGCTTCTGAAGGGGTTCCTGCTGGAGCTCTTTATGATTTGCTTCCTCTTTTTGCTGTTGGTATAGCTATTTCAGTTGTATTTCTTGGAATTAAAGCTGTTAAATCTATCGTTTGGGGAGCTTAAATAAATGGCCGCAAGCGGAGAGAATCCGCCTGCGGCCTATTTCTAACGAGGTTTATTATGGTATCTATGTTTTTTGGATTGCCCGGATCTGGCAAGACAACTATATTAGTTTCGATAGCTCTTAAGCAAGCTCGCTTAATGCGTAGAGGGAAGTGTAGATATGATCATATATATTCAAATGTTCCTCTATCGATTCCAGAGGTAGAGTATATTGATAATTCTTATATTGGTAAATATGATCTTTCGAATTGTATCATATTGATTGATGAGGCAACTTTATATGCTGATAGTAGGGATTATAAGTCTTTCGGATCCGATCGTACTCGATATTTCTTGTTGCATCGGCATTATAGAGCTGATATATATTTATTTGCTCAACAATGGGACGGTGTAGATAAGAAGATTAGAGTTATAACAGATAGGGTATATTATGTATATAAAGGACTGTTAGGATTTTTTAATACTAATTATTATCGTATACCCTATGGTATTATTATTCCGGACTCGAACAAAAAGAACTCCGGCGAGAAGCTCGGCGAAATCGTTCAGGGTTATTGTAAACCGTCTATTTTGGTTCGTTTGTTTTGTCATCGTGTTTTTAGACCTCGATATTATAAATATTTTGATTCTTTTGCAGCTCCGAAGCTTCCGCCAATTCCTCATTACTCCGTTCATGATGGGCGCGATCCTGAAGAGGAAATATCTGAAGATGTTCTCAATGATTTATTTTTTTGAATTTAGATTATAAATATTTCTTGACTTTTATCGAAAAAATCCTTATAATATAGATACAACTTTTCCATTTGGGCGTCAGCTTATAGCTGCGCTCTTTTTTTTTTCAAAAAAATGGTCGAGCTGGTTTTGCTCAACACGCAACGCGGAGCGTTGTAAGCGCCCGTAGGCGCGAAGAAAAAAACCTATACAATTCTGGAATTCACTCTGTTTATCGCGTGCCGGTGAGCTTCATGTTTTTGTTGTTATGTTGTCGGCGCGCCTTTTAAACCACGCGCAGCGGATTTAATAAAAAGTTAGATCTAAAATAAATCTTACGCGGTTATGTATCACCGTGTAACGGATTAAACCTATACAACATTTTAAACATAAAACTAATTTATATTTTGTTCATAATTTAGGATGTTTTTTGAGCGTAATGGTGTTATAATTAAATAAAAGATATATGGAAAGGTTGTTAAAAAATGGAAAATTTGAAAAAAATTAAAGATGGGATATATTATAAAGTTGACTGGATATCTCTCGTATATACTGATTGTTCGTTGTCGGATGTTCTTAAAGATTTATGTTTAATTGATATCATTGATTTTGATGATTTTGTATCTTCTCAGTTTATGCGTAATCTTGGCTATTTTGATACTTGTGTTTTTGTTTATGAAGGTATTCAATTTAGTTTGCTTGATTTTTGGAAGTATAAAGATAATTTTGATTTGTCGGATATTGATTCTTTATTTTCTATGACTATTCCGAGAATTAAGGTTGATATATCCGGTTCCGCTTTGGATTTTCTCCGTTCAATTCTTCCTGATATTGATTGGGATAATATTTTTAGACAAGATGTATGCTTTCGTCATGTAACCCGTATGGATTACGCTTTTGATTTGATAAATTATATGCCGACATTTTTAGATGATGTTGTTTCTTTTATTCGAACAAATGTATCTGGTGAACGTTTGACTTTTTGTTCTCAGGACGCTCCTATTGGTTATTCTATTCGTTCAGGGGATCAAAAAACATTGTATATTGGGCGAGCTGCCAGCGACAAACTTCTTCGTATATATGATAAAAAAATGCAGTTCTGTAAGAATGGTGTTTATGTTAAAGATACTCCTTACGGCAGGCCCGATTCTTGGATAAGAATTGAATTTCAAACACGCTCTAAATTTTCTCATGATTTTGCTTGCACTCCAAGAACTCCGGAGCAGATTTTTAAATATCTTTATGATAAATATTCTTTTGCTGTTTATGATGATTCCGGTAAAAAGTCAGTTGCAAAATTTTGGTTAGATTTGTTTGACTGGTCGGAGATTCCCTCTATTATACAAAATATTCATTTTGTATAATTGCCTCGGAAATGCGCCGCCGCCGCGGAAAAGCGGCGCATATATTCCTCGGACAATTACCCGCACTCGGGACTTCCTGCCGCCCTCGCACCGCGAGTGTACAAAATGAACGTTTTGTTCCATGGCGCGCCCTGTTGGCTCCCCCACTCTGCTCTGTGGGTTTTTATATTCTCTTTGTTTGGTTGGTGCTTGCCGTTCCTTGCGTGCTTTACCCTGTGTTCCTTTCGTGTCGAAATTAGCCACAAAGAGTTGACAATTCCCGTGAAGCGTGCTAAACTGTTATCGTCACATAACTGTTCGGTGCGCTTGTGGCAAGTCCGATAATATCATGAAACCCTCTTGGTTGTCAAGAGGGTTTTTTTGTGTATGGAGTGACGGAATAGAGGACGGATGGAAAGTGTGGACAAAGGGTTTGCCCACACTTTCCACCGCCCCTACTACCACTACTACTACCATATACGGTAATATTTTTTATAAAAAGCGCTCAACTTTGAATCTTACATAGTCATTTATGACCGTTTCTTTACCGTCAGCGGTAGAATAGTCGGCGGAGTTATAAACATAAAAAGGTTCAGCAAGGTGCCCGCCGTGTAAATAATAGCGCCCACCAATTTTTCCGTATGTCGCTTTAAGCATATAGTCAGCAATATACTTTGCTACACGTTGCCAATCGGCGTTATTGCGCCCAATACGAACAGCAGTAGTATAACCTTGGCGCCAAGATGTGACGTTATAAATAGCCTTGCGTCCACGTCGAAGCCCGCTATTGACAAGCGTCAAGGCGCTTTCGTTCATGACGCCGTGAAAATGTAGGCGGCGCCCCACGTCGTCGTACTCGGGAACCAAGATGTAGCGCAAACCCTTGCGCCGCACTTGGTTGTCTAACCATTGCCCAAGGCGCCTAACCGTTTCTTGATAGTTGTCGGCGCCGAAATTGACCGTTACCGTCACGAACATATTAAGGTCGGAGTTAGAGCAAAGGAGTTCAAAAACACGCTTCTTGGCTCGATTAAACGCCCGTTGTGCATTATCCATGCCGTTATCACGCCAAAATTGGGAACAGATGTTCGCGTCTTCGCGCTCCAGAGCTTTTTTTTCGCTAGATGTCATGTGTCTGTAGTCTTTCACCCCCCACATATTGTGGTCGAACGTCATCACCTCATAGAGGAAACTTCCGCCATTCGGAAGCGGGAAATATGTGTATCTTTGGTTTAGCAATCTTGACGGAATAATGTGCTAACAAGGAAATCAAGTAAAGAGAATTTTGGGACACCCTCCGTCCGCGCGCTCGGCTTGCGCCCGCGCTCGCCCTGCGCCACGCTTCGCGGTCTTGGGCGGCTCGGCGTTCCTCGCCGCGCTACTTTCGGTTCGGCTTGCGCCCCGTGGCTTTTTGCCTCTGTCTTGGGTCTGCCACGCGTTTTGTTTGCGCTTTGGCTCGGCGGCTTGGCTTTTGGTGTCGCACCCCTGCCACCGCACACCAAAAGACTTGTGCGCCCTCCGCGCCGCCTCGTCATGGGCGTCCCCCCCTCAATGAGGTGGTGCCGCACCATGAAACAAAACGGGCATTTTGTATAATTGCCTCGGAAATGCGCCGCCGCCGCGGAAAAGCGGCGCATATATTCCTCGGACAATTACCCGCACTCGGGACTTCCTGCCGCCCTCCCGCTTCGGGGACGCGGCGAGCACCGCGAGTGTACAAAATGAACGTTTTGTACGGTTGGGTGTTTAAAAAACTGACACATTTCATCAAGTCATCAAGAGAAAATACATCTGTTAGCGTGTACTCAATTTGATGTTCAAATATTATTTAAATATTAAATTAAATATTAAAAAACAACTCCTATGAAATAAACGGCATCTGCTTATTTCATAAGAGTTGCTAAAAATATTTATTTTGCTTTATCAGCCAAAGCTCGTTCAAGCCAAATAATACCTATATCCAATGCGTCATAAAGACCTGATTTTTCGCCCTGTTTTATTATTTTATTCTTTTCTTTAGTGGAAAGGATCTGAACGAGAATTTTATCAGGAACTTCAATTCCGTTCTCTTTCTTATTTGTAAGTATCATAAGAAAGAGATAATATTCGTCTTCCATATCGCCATAGCAAATTATATTATTTTCTCTGACAAGAGGTTTTCCTTTATACATGATATACTTTCCGTTGACCGGTGTTTTATTATCCATATTTTTAAAACCTTTCTTTATAGTTTTTTATGCGTTTTTACCGCATACAGTTATTGCCTCTGCTATTTAGATCACAGCTGTTGCGTGTCTCATAACATGGCAATTTATATTTACCGCAACAGGAAGTCCAGCTATATGAGTAGGATAATATTCTACATTTACCGCCAGAGCTGTTGTGGCACCGCCAAATCCTTGCGGTCCGATATTCAGTTCATTGATTCTTTTTAGAATTTCATCTTCTAATTCGGCATACAGAGGATTTGGATTGTGAGTTTTACCGTTTCTGGAAAGAGCCTTTTTTGCAAGCAAAGGAGCATAATCAAAAGACCCACCTATACCTACTCCGACCATTATCGGAGGACATGGATTAGAGCCCGCTTTTTTGACAGATTCTACTACAAAATTTATTATGTCCTCTTTAGAAGAAGTAGGAACCATCATTTTAAGAGCGCTCATATTTTCACTGCCAAATCCTTTGGGAAGCGCAGTAAATGTAATGTTATTTCCGGGAACAATGTTTGTGTGAATTATTGCAGGTGTATTATCCTTAGTATTTACTCTTTCGAAAAGAGGATCTTTTACAACCGATGCACGCATAAGTCCGTCTGTATATGCCAAAGAAACGCCTTTATTGACTGCATCTGCAAAATTCTCCCCGGAAATATGTACATCTTGACCGATATCAGCGAATAAAACAGCCATACCGGTATCCTGGCAAATAGGAACATTTATTTCTTCCGCAGCTTTGAGATTGTCGCTTATCGTCTGCATGACAGCTCTGCCGGTAGCACTCGTTTCTTTTCTCAATGCTTCGTTTATCAAAGAGTGCTCTACTTGCCCCAGCCTGTAATTAGCCGATATAAATAATTCTTTTATTGTTTCCGTGATTTTTTCGGAAGATATTTCTCTTATCATTTTTATTACCTTCAATTTCAATTGCTTTTTTTAAAAACTATCTCGCCGGATTTGTGAAAACCGAGCACTTCCCTTGCGTATTTTTCAATGTACTCTTTTTCACTCAGCATTCCCTCATATTTCAGCTCATCGACTCGATTACTGTATTCTTTGACAGATTCTGCAAGTTCAGAGCGAGCTTCTTCAAGAGATTGTATCTGAGAACGCAAAACAGATATGATGATTATCAAAAAGAGCGCAAGGAAGAAGAACATGATTTTAGATAATATTTTTTTCCTTTTTCCTATCATTTTACATACTCCGATACATAATAAAAACCATTTTTCGACTGATCCAAGACAGAAGAAATGCGTTTTTTTGAATAACGAGAATCGGCATTTATTCTTACTTTTGATATTATAGGTCTAATCGTTTTCTTAATAGAAAACAGTGCGAGTTTTTTCAAGAACGATAATGTTTTCCTTATAGGATATATTATAATATAAAACACCCAATAAAGCAAGCATCGAATCAAAAATATGATCCTCACTGAAAAATACATCATGCATTTTCCTACGGTAAGAAAATACAAAGCCGCTCCGGCAAACGTCAAAAGAAAATAATATATTCTTATTTCTCCGCCGTTGATATGATATATAAACAGAATTTCACCGAAAGATATCAGTATCCAAAAGATTATATCTTCTGTAAATGTAACAATATTGCCGGATAAATGCAGGATTTTTTTCAATTTACTTTGACGACATTTCCCTTTTACCTGAGGTATTTTTATAAAGTCGTAAAATCTGCCCTCGGGAACAATATACGGCAGTCTGGCTATCCTTAATATGCGGAAAACGTCATACAACAGTCCGAAAATCACGCCTATAGATGCAGCACCTATAAAAGAAGCATATGTGCTGTAAAAATCGGAAGTCATTTGAACATTCTCGCAAGAAATCCGGTTTTTTGAGTCTGCGTTTTATCATGATAAGAGATAGAGTCTATATTTCCTTCAAGTGTGATCTCACCGTTTCCGACATTCATACTGATTATATGAAGATTTGATCCTGTTATTTCAAGTCCTCCGTCCACAGTGTCAAGATAAACCGCGGCTTCATCGGAACTGACGATATCCGTCACTCCGTCAATTGCAAGCGACGAACGGTTTTTAAGAGACAGTGTCGTTGTTATTTTTTCTTTTTGTTGTTCCATATCATTCTCCTGAAATCAAAAATTCTGTTAAATGATATGTTTTAGTTATAAAAAATATTACTGTTGCAGTACCTCGAAAAGCTCTGAAGCGTTATTTTTCTGGGCATGTTCTTTTATATCAGTTACACGTACGCGCAAAGTCTTTTCTCCGAAAGTAATTTCTATAATGTCGCCTATTTTTACTTCATAAGAAGCTTTTGCTTCTCTGCCGTTTACCTTTACGTGTTCGGAATCACACGCATTGTTTGCAACAGTGCGGCGTTTTATTATACGTGCAACTTTCAGATATTTATCAAGTCTCATTATTACCTCTCGCTTATATAAAAAACAGAGCCGCATAACAGTGCGCGGCCCTGTTTTCCAAAATTATTTATTAACAGCTTCTTTAAGAGATTTGCTAGCGGAAAATGCGGGGTATTTTGATGCGGGTATAGTGATTTTTTCTTTTGTTTTGGGGTTTCTGCCGGCTCTTTCAGCTCTCGTTTTTACGTCGAAAGAACCAAGACCGGATATCTGTACTTTTTCACCGTTTACAAGTGCTTGTTCGATTGAATTAACAAAAGCAAGAACTACTGTTTCAACGTCTTTTTTCTTTACGCCTGTAGTTTTTGTGATATTTTCTATCAATTCTGTTTTGTTCATGATATAAGTTCCTTTCAAAAAAGATATTGATTTTTGCAACCTGATTTTATAATAACCTTTAGCGTACTTATTATACCATTAAAACATAATTTTGACAATACTTTTTATTTAGAATTTCTAAAAAAATGTATTAAAATTTGATTTATAGTGTAAAAATAACACACGCTTTATTTTCAAAGAAGAGAGAGCAACGAAATTTGGCTTGTTTCAGATAAACCGGCGAGAGCTCCGTGATTTTGCAGAATTTCAATGACAGCTTTTGAGATACCTGTGCGTTCGCGCAAATCCTCTACGGAGAAAAATTCTCCGTCCTCTCTCGATTCGACAATACGCTGAGCCGCAGCCTCGCCAAGTCCCGGCAGAGATGAAAACGGCAAGCGTATCTTCCCGTCCTCAGGAAGAAAATATTTTGAGTCCGAGTGGTATATATCAACAGGCAGGAATTTAAATCCGCGTGCGAGAAATTCATAAGCCATCATCATTGATGAATAAGTTTCATTGTCCTTCTGCGTCGCTTCCTTACCTTTGCTCTTGATCTCGCTGAGAGTCTGCAATATCGTTTCTTTTCCTTTTATAGCAAGTTCACCGTCAAAACCTCCGGGAGCAGCGCTCCAGTATCCGGCATAAAAAGAGAGCGGCATATGAACTTTATACCATCCTATTCTAATCGCACTCATTACATATGCTGCGGCGTGCGCTTTCGGGAACATATATTTTATCTTTTTACACGAATCAATATACCAATCGGGCACATTGGCTTCTCTCATTTCCGCTTCAAAATCCGGAGTAAGACCTTTTCCTTTACGCACCATCTCCATTATCTTAAATGCATGGCTCTTTTCCACGCCGTATCGTATCAGTGCGAGCATGATATCGTCACGAGTGCCGATAACTCCTGATATCGTACATATACCTTTGCGTATAAGTTCGCTGGCATTGCCGAGCCAAACGTCCGTACCATGCGACAGACCTGAAATTTGCAAAAGATCTGCAAAAGTTTTCGGCTTAGTATCCTCAAGCATCTGCATAACAAATTTTGTTCCAAATTCCGGAATACCGAGCGTTCCGTGCTTAATGCCTATCGGCGAAAGGTCACAGCCGAGAATTTCCGTTGAACTGAATATTTTATAAGTGTCGGCATCATTCATGGGAACATCAAGTACGCTGGTTTGCGAGAATTTTTCGATAAGCTTATATTTAGTCGGAATATCATGGCCAAGTTCGTCAAGCTTCAAAAGCGTATCGTGCAGATACTCGAAAGTAAAATGAGTGGTAATTATATCTGAATTTGGATCATCTGCGGGATGCTGCACAGGACAAAAATCGTATATTTCATATTCTTTAGGTACGACAACTATACCTCCGGGATGTTGTCCGGTAGTACGCTTAACGCCGACGCAGCCTGCAATGACTCGGTTTATCTCAGCTTTATTTACGGTAATACCTTTGTCTTCCATATATTTTGCGACAAAGCCATAGGCAGTTTTGTCGGCAAGAGTACCTATGGTTCCTGCTCGGAAAACATTTTCGGCGCCGAAAAGATCTTCGGTATATTTATGAACTTTTCCCTGTACGTCGCCTGAGAAGTTTAAGTCTATATCGGGTGATTTATCGCCGTAAAAACCAAGGAATGTTTCAAAAGGTATATCATGGCCGTCATTTTTGAGTTTTTCTCCACATTTAGGACAATTTTTATCAGGTAAGTCAAAACCGGAACCTACAGAGCCGTCGGTAAAAAATTCAGAAAACTGACATTTAGGACAATAATAATGAGGAGGAAGAGGATTTACTTCTGAAATGCCTGCCATTGAGGCGACAAAAGAAGAACCTACCGAGCCTCTGGAGCCTACAAGATATCCATTATCTTCACTGAATTTTACAAGTTTTTGAGCTATCATGTAAAGAACCGCAAAGCCGTTCTTTATAATAGATGTAAGCTCTCTTGAAAGTCTGTTTTCAACAAGTTCAGGCAACGGATCTCCATACATGCTGTGTGCTCTCTCATAACATATGCGGTTGAGGTCTTCTTCAGCTCCCTCCATATTTGGAGTAAAAGTCCCTTTTGGAAAAGGACGGATGTCGTCGGAGATCATATCGGCAATTTTATTTGTGTTCGTTACAACAACTTCATATGCTTTTTCTTTTCCGAGATATTCAAACTCAGCCAACATTTCTTCGGTCGTTCTGAAATAAAGGTGTATATCTCTGTCTGCATCGGAATATTTTTGACCGGCGAGAAGTATCTTTCGA
Source organism: uncultured Eubacteriales bacterium (assembly GCA_949299535.1). Taxonomy (GTDB): domain Bacteria; phylum Bacillota; class Clostridia; order Oscillospirales; family CAG-272; genus UMGS731. Next base: position 12,387 of record CASGAQ010000024.1, read on the forward strand.
TATATTTCGTCCTCATAATTTAAAAAGTGTGCATCACAGGTAGCGACAACAGGTTTTCCCAATTCATCGCCTAGCTTTATTACTTTCCTGTTTATCTCTTTCAGAGCTTCTTCATCGGCAACAGTTCCGTTTTCGATAAGAAATGAATTGTTGCAAAGCGGCTGGATCTCAAGATAATCATAGAAATCAGCCAGGGCAACAAGATCATCCCAAGGCTTATTTTCAAGTATGGCGGTATAAAGTTGTCCGGCTTCGCAAGCCGAACCTATTATGATTCCATCTCTGTGAGCTTCAAGCACCGTTTTGGGAACGCGCGGGACTCTTTTAAAGTAGTCAAGATACCCGCGTGATATTATCTTGTAGAGATTTTTAAGTCCCACGGAATTTTGTGCATACAAAATTATATGGTATGTTTTCAGAGAGAGCGGGTCTGTATTCTTATTCATCGCCAATGACATTTGTGCGGGAGTATAAATACCTTCCCCTCTGAGCTTGTCAACCATTCGGTAGAATATCTTGGCACATATTTCCGCATCATCGCTTGCTCTGTGATGATTGAATTCACCGATGTTAAAATATTCCGCTATTATATTCAGCTTATGCTTTTTTAGTTCCGGGTTTGCAAAACGAGACATGGAAACAGTGTCAAGATATGAATTTGAAAAAGGTATCCCATTGTCCTGAGCAGCTTTTCTTATAAAACTCATGTCGAAAGAAGCGTTATGGGCAATCAGCATTCTGCCGCCTGCAAAGTTTATAAATGCAGACACCGCTTCCTTTTGACTTGGAGCGCCTTTTACCATATCGTCAGTAATGCCGGTAAGGCTTATGATCTCCTGCGGTATAGGACCTTCGGGATCAACAAAAGTTTGAAATTTGTCAATAACAACATCGTTTTTGACAATCACAGCGCCTATTTCCGTTATTTTGCAGTTTAGCGGAGACAGCCCTGTAGTTTCAATATCGAATGCGACAAATTCGTCATCAAAGCTGATCTTGTTATCACCGAAAATGGCTTTTGCAGTGTCGTCTACGAAATAAGCTTCAACACCGTAAAGAACTTTCATTCCGAGCTTTTCTGCCGTAAGCATAGCCTTTTGGTATCCCTGTACATTTGCGTGATCGGTGATTCCGATGGCTCTGTGACCAAAAGCAAATGCGGTTTTCACAGCCTCATCTGGATGTATGGTGGCATCCATAGTTGACATATTCGTATGAAGATGAAGCTCAACTCTTTTTTCCGGCGCATTATCGCTTCTGCCTATTTTTTTGACTTCCATGACAGAATATGGGGTGAGAATATTTTCGTTTTCAAATTCATCAAATGCAAACTTTCCTTCTATTGCAAGTAAAGTTCCGTCTTTCAAGTTTAGAAATTCTTGCTCTCCCCTGTTTTCGGATATCATCTTTTTTACTGTTATAGAGCCGTTCTTGTCTGTTATGCCGAAAGAAACAGAGTAATCCCCTTTTTTCTTCAGTTCTCTGACATTTATGCCGAATATCTCGCCTACAACAGTGACACTGTTCAAACTTCTTGTAAGGCTTGCTATCGTGACAGGAGTAATATTGAAAGCTTTTCCGTATATAACTGTAGGCTCTGAAATATCGAAGACCATGTATCCGGCGTGAAGAAAACCGCCTTCATCGATATAAGCCTCTCTTATTTCTTTTAATAGCGTGGTTTTCATCGTGTCGGAAGAATTTATATTTTCTCCTGCGGAAACCTTATCTGCGACAACAGATCTATGTTCTGTGACGGAATTAGTAGAAGAAATAGACCGTTCTGAGGCAGATGTTCTGTAACATTTATCTATCTGCCGCTTTATTGCTTCGTCAAATTCTATATCTGCCGTATCTGAATGAGTAAAATCTATACTGCATTTCACATTATACTCATTCATTATTATGGAAGATATTTTCTTTTCCATCTGAGCGCATTTGACGAAATCGACGGCTCCTTCGCCTACATTGAGATGAATGGTTATATTTGTATTAACTCTGTCAAATGTTGCTCTGGGCAGAAAACTTCTTGAAACGGCATCTGTTTTTTGTGCTTCGTAGAGTATTTCTTTTATGCTTTCATCGCAGAAAAGAGCTGAGTCGTATTTCGGATATATTTTTGCGTAATTAAGCAGATAAGCCTTCATTATTTCTCTTTCTGCAGCAAAAATTTTTCTGTATGGGACTATAAAAGGAAATTTTATATCTGCTTCCACGGCTCTTTCTGCCTTAGCAACACGCAAATTACCTGCCAGCACACCTATATCCGTTATTTCCCTGCTATCGTTACTGAAGTGACACCTTGGGAAAACATCGGAAAGAGTTTTTATCTTTTCCATTTTAATTTTCCTCTGTCAGCAATTTTCTTATTTCCGCAAACAACTCGTCCACCACAACGTTTTCGTCAACTTTACGGATTATTTTCCCATGTGAAAAAATGAGCGCCTCATGTTCTCCGCCGGCGATACCTATATCAGCTTCTCTCGCTTCCCCGGGACCGTTGACCGCACAGCCCATGACAGCAACAGTAAGTTTTTTTGAGGGATTTCCGAGTTCGGGAAGACGTCTTTCGACCTCTTCGCATATTTTTATAAGGTCTATTCTTGTGCGTCCGCATGTGGGACATGATATTACGTTTATATAATTCTCTTCCGTAAGTTCCAGCGCACGCAACAATTCTTTGGCATAATAAATTTCTTTTACCGGATCATCTGTAAGAGATATCCTCAGAGTATCGCCGATACCGGAAAGAAGCAAGGAACCTATTCCGGCGGCAGATTTTATAAGTCCTCTCTCTCCTCTTCCCGACTCTGTAACACCTATATGTAAAGGATAATCGCACTTTTCAGCAACTATCTCCGCTGCCATTTTCATATGCGACACATGACTTGATTTTATTGATATTACGATATCGTTAAAATCAAACTTTTCGAGAAGTCCAACATGATAAAGAGCGCTTTCCGCAAGAGCTTCGGGCGTCGGAGAGCCATATTTTCTGAGGATATGAGGTTCAAGAGAACCGGAATTTACCCCTATGCGTATCGGTATCTTTTTTATTCTGCATATATCGGCAACAGCTTTTACTTTTTGGTCGGAGCCTATATTTCCGGGATTTATGCGTATCTTGTCCACCCCGGCTTCAGCCACGGCAAGAGCTATTTTGTAATCAAAATGTATATCAGCGACCAAAGGCACATGTATGCCTCGCTCTTTAAGCGCAACAATAGTGCCTGCCGCCTCGACATCAGGAAGCGCAAGCCTTACGATATCGGCTCCCGCATATTCGAGAGCCGATATCTGTTCATATGTCGCCTGAACATCGTGAGAATCGGTATTTGTCATGGACTGGACGGATATCTTAGAATCTCCGCCTATACATATATTGCCCACTTGAATTTTTCTTGTTTTTCTTCTTATATCATTATAATTCATAATTTTCACTTCAATATAATTTGGAATATGTCTTTTACGGTTATAAACGCCATAAAGGCAAACAGTATCATCATTCCGGCAATGTTTATATATGCTTCAACTTTTTTATTGACCGGACGTCTGATAATAAGTTCTATCAATAACATAAGTATCCTTCCGCCGTCAAGCGCGGGAAAAGGAAGCATATTCAGAATACCAAGATTCATGGCCAGTAAAACAAATATATACCCAAGCTGATACACACTTGTTTTTGCAGATGTAGTGATCAAGTCTACGACTCCCACAGGACCGGACAATTCTTCTATTCCATACGTACCTGTTATAAGATCCGCGATGGAATCAACGACCATTCTTATTGTAAGCACTGACTGAAAAAAACCGCTTTTTGCAACCGTAAACAGATTCTTTTCAGCAGCATATACATAAAAGTCGCGCATTCCGAAAACATGCCCCGACTCCTGAACAGTAGGAAAAACAACATCCTCAAGAATGATTTTTTCTCCGTTTCTTATAACGGTAATATCTACCGGAACATCTGCGTATCTGCTTATAAAATAGTTGAGTTCTTCAAGGATATGGACATTATGCCCGTCTACTTCTTTAATAATATCATTTACTTGCAGTTGAGAACCCGAAGTTGCCTGATCGGTAAAATCCGCAACCTGCACCGAACCTATTGTCGGCACTGATGTCACAAGTATAAACATTACAATAAAACCTAACAGGATATTTGATACAGAACCTGCGGCGGCAACTATCATTCTTTGCCATACCGGCTTTTTATGAAAAGCATTTTCGTTGTCGCTTTCTTCGTCCTCGCCTACCATACTTACAAAACCGCCTATGGGAAGCAAGCGTATCGAATAAGCTATCCCCGTTTTTTTGGAAGTTTTGGAAAATATTTTTGGCCCCATACCTATCGAAAATTCGGTTATGGCCACGTTAAAAATCCGTGCAGTAATATAATGACCGAGTTCGTGAATAAAAATGAGTAATCCGAACAGAAGAACAGCTATGATAATATACATTAAAAACCCCTTATTTTATCTTGTTTTTATAAATTATTATTCATATGAATGTTATATTATTCTGTTATTTTAGGATATGAGTTTTACCCCGAAGATCACTACTATGCAAAAGAGTACCGGCGCTACGGCGATAATTGAATCGAATCTGTCCATAACTCCGCCATGCCCGGGGAAAATAAAGCCGTAATCTTTTATCCCGTTCTCTCGTTTTATATATGAGGCAATAAGGTCCCCGAACTGCGAAACAACAGATATCAAAACCGCAACGCAGGCAAGTGCTGTATGATTCGCATTAAAAGAATAGAACTGTTGCATACATAGACCGAATATAAGATATCCCGCAATGCATCCTATGACGCCTCCGACAGCGCCCTCGACTGTCTTTTTCGGACTGACTTCAGGTATGAGCTTATGTTTGCCGAACAGAACACCCGTAAAATAAGCACCTGTATCCGTTGCCCAAGCGCCGATAAATACAAGCAGGAAGATGTATGCACCGTATTCGGCATAACGTAAATTTACAATGGAAATAAATCCGTATACTATATAAAGAGCAGTCGCTGCAAGAGAGGCAGCTTGAGAATATTTTATACTTCCGTTGTGGAACATAGCTACCGAAAAAACGATAAAAATAAACGCAAATGCCGAAAACATAAGATACTCTGCATACTTCTCGCTATCGCTGAAGAATATCGTTATAACAGTAGAGGCAACAGAAAAAAGAAGCGTTGGAATAGAAATGATAATTTTTTTAAATAATCCGAAGCAGTCGCATATCTCATACATTGAAACAAGTGATAAAACTCCAATAACGGCAATAAAAACATATCTTCCTATTTCGTGTCCCGAAAAGATAAGTACAGGCAGAAAAAGCCCCAGTGCAACAAGCGCGGTAATTATACGTTTTGCCATATCAAACACCTCCGAATCGTCTTTTTCGGCCTGCAAATTGATCTATTATATCATCGACTTCGCTTGCTTTAAGATCCGGCCATAATGTATCAGTAAAGAAGAGTTCGGAATATGCGGACTGCCACATAAGAAAATTGGACAAGCGCACCTCTCCTCCTGTTCTGATGATCATCTCAGGCGGAGGACAAAACCCCGAGTATATATTTGCGGTAATATCATCTTCGGTTATTTTGGTTTTTCCCTCTGCGATCAACTTATTTACAGCAGATGTGATTTCCGCGCGTCCGCCGTAATTTATTGCTATGCACAGTTTTTTGGGACAGTTTTTTGTGCTGTTCTCCAAAAATTCCATTTTGGCTAACATTTCTTCGGAAAACCTATCTCTTTCACCTATAAAAACGAGTCCTACATCTTTATCAAGCGATTTTTTTGCGTCGTCAAGATATTCCATAAACAATTTCATTATAGAGTTTACTTCATTATCCGGACGTTTCCAGTTTTCCGTGGAAAATGCGTAAAAAGTGAGATACTGCAAACCCATATCATAGCAATGCGAAGCAATCTCTTTGAATTTTTTTGCGCCGAATTTATGACCATACTCGCGCGGCATCATTCGTTTTTTTGCCCATCTTCCGTTTCCGTCCATTATAAACGCAATGTGCCGAATATTATTTTTCGTTTCCATTCCGAATTTTCCTTTAATCGCAGTAACCGCCGTTAGCGCGGCGGTTACTTGAATTTTTTATTTTCTCAAATTGACATGACGTCTTTGTTTTTGGTCTCGGTAATCTTATCGATCTTTGCAATATAATTATCAGTAAGCGTTTGAACATCTTTTTCTGAAATTTTCTGTTCATCTTCCGTCATTTCAGAGTTTTTCTTCATAGCTTTTATTTTGTCATTTGCATCGCGTCGAACATTTCTTACAGCGACCTTAGCTTCTTCGCCCATTCTCATAACCTGTTTAGCGATTTCTTTTCTCTTTTCTTCGGTAAGAGCCGGAAAAGAAAGTCTTATGCATTTGCCGTCGTTCTGGGGGGGGATACCGAGTTCACTTTCATTGATGGCTTTTTCGATAGCTTTAAGCATATTGCTTTCCCAAGGAGTTATAACGATCGTTCTCGCATCTGCTACTTTAACTTCGCCTACCTGATTTACAGGTGTGGGCGTACCCCAATAGTCGATTTTGATTTTAGAAAGAACGTTGGGATTTGCACGTCCTACACGAATTGTATCCAGTTCTGATTCATAACCGGAGATGAGCTTTTGCATTTTTGCTTCAAATTCTTTAGTATCGAGTTTCATGGTTATTTTTCTCCTCCTACGATTGTTCCTATTTTTTCTCCGCAAATTGCTTTGATTATATTGTTCGGATCGTCAAGCCCGAAAAGCAAGATCGGAATTTTGTTTTCCATGCTGAATGAAGTTGCCGTAAAGTCAAGAACTTTAAGCTCGTTTTTAAGTATATCGATATAATCAATACTGGAAATTTTCTTAGCCGTCGGGTCTTTCTTGGGATCTGCCGTATATACACCGTCAACGTTTTTGGCAAGAAGAACGATTTCCGCACCGATCTCAGCTCCTCGAAGTACGGCAGCCGTGTCGGTAGAAAAGAACGGGCTTCCTATACCGCAGCCGAAAATAACGACCCTGCCGTGTTGCAGATGAGATATAGCTTTATTGCGTATATACGGTTCGGCAAAAGCTTTCATTTCGATAGCTGTCATGACGCGTGCGGGAGCGCCGAGGCTTTCCAACATATCCTGTATGGCAAGACAATTTATTACCGTCGCAAGCATACCCATGTGATCTGCTCTGGTTCTGTCCATGCCTTCACCTTGGCGGCCTCTCCAGATATTACCGGCACCAACAACAACAGCCACTTGCGTTCCCATATCTACGCATTCTTTGAGAACACTGCAAATTTCTCTAAGAAAATTTTTGTCTATTATCTCGTTACCGCCTGCCATAAGAGCTTCACCGGATAATTTGACCAAAACCCTTTTATATTTGAGCTGTTCCATTTTTATCCACCTCCGATTTAAAATTGCAATTTTATACAAATATAATTGTACCTTAAATTTTATACTTTGTAAATATATTTTTTGTAAAAATATAAAAAAACAGACCTGAGCGTCTGCAAAATTAGCGGTAAAATTGAATTTAGCCATCACATTTTCGTGATGGCTTTTTTCATACGCAGAAAGCAAATAAAAGCCCCGCGCGAGGCGGGGCAAAAGATTATAACATGATCTCAGCAAATTCTTTAGGATAATGAATCTTATACCACATCAGCGTTGCTGCTAATTTGACATAAGTAACACCGTGTGCTTTCGGGAATAAATATTGAATCTTTCCGATCGAATCGGCAAACCAATCCTCAACCCCGATATCCTTAAGTTGTTTTTTCATTTCTTCCGAAACACCGCCTCTGGCATATACACCTCTGCGTGTATCCTCCATGACCTTATAGGCATATCCGGTGCTTGCCATTCCTTTGCGCAGCATTTGTTTCTCAATATGATTGAATACGTCATCGCGGTATGCGATCACCTTACTTACAGGAATACCTTGATTTATCAAATCCTTTGCATTGTCAAACCAAACACCCGTACCGTGAGACAATCCGGCAATCTTAATCAGATCACAGAAAGACTCGGGAGATACTTTCTCAACCATATCCTTATAAAAATCTGTGCGGAACTCTGGAATACCATCTGTATTTCCGTTTTTGAATTCAGCCAATACATCATCCTGCGAAAAGTTTACTCTCTCAAACGATTTTGCCGTTGCTCGCTCCAAGGCTTGATATTGCTCAAACTCCTTGTCTGCCAAAAATGTAAAGGAACAAACAGAGTTATCAGAAGTGACAGTATAGGTTATGATGCGGTTTTCTTCCCGTTCCGTAGTTGTCAGTTCGCAATCCTTGAAATATTCTTTTATGACCGTTTTTGCCTCACGCCAAAATTTTGGAGACATTGATAAATCAAAGCTTGTATTTCGGTGAACCACATGGCGGTATGTTTCAAAGGGGATATTATGTCCGTCCGTTTGCATTTCCTTGCCACACGAACAGACCTTCTTCGGAAGATCCCAACCGTCATTCACTCCGTTGTCAAAGATAACCGTACCACATTCAAGACAGTAATAATGAGATTTTAGCGGATTGATCTCCGTTGCTCCCAAAAGATACGCCACAAAGGATGCTCCCGTTCCCCCTCTTACTCGAATATGCTCGCCTTGCTTTTTTGCTTCAGATGCAAGGATGGACAGCATATCGAAATATACAATCATCTCTGTTTCTTTCATTTCCGCATGCTCTGTAAGCAAACGGTTCATTATTTCGATTGGTGCAGGATTGCCATACCGTTCGCGCATAACATCAAATGCTTTGTTCCATAGTTGTTTTTTCATTGCAAATACTCCTTTTGCATCCTTCTTTTCAAAGGAATGATATTTGCAAGTCAGAAGCTCATCAACGCTGATTCCGAGAACCTCGCTGAGTTTATATAAAATATTGCTCTGCGGTTTGGCAGAACCGTTCTCCCATTTTGAAACCGCCTTGTCGGAAACGCCGACGAGCGCGCCGAGCTGATACTGCGTAAGGCCTCTACGCGATCTGAGCTCATGCAGAAAATTACCAAAACTATAGTCTCTCATAATATCCTCCGTCTGCTTGCTGATTATATTATAGCACTAAGCTGAGGTTTCTTCAAGACGGAAGATATCTACCGCAGGTAGAAATCCCAGACGCTTGCGTCTGGGGCAAGCATAGCGCGTGGACGTCCACCGCCAAATGGCGGCGCCCTCCTCGCACCGTCCCTGCGCTCACGCTGGGACAATATCGGGCAGAAGCCCGAACCCACTATCAGCAGAGGAACAGCGCACAAAAGCCTTCCTCCGGGAGGAAGGTGGCACGCGAAGCGTGACGGAAGGAGCCCGCGTGCCTTTAAGTTTGAGCAAGATTTATTGTAACGCGCTCTCCCTCAGTCGCCTACGGCGCCAGCTCCCTCCCGGAGGGAGCCTTTCGTAAGTTTCCACCGACAGAAAAACACCACCAAAGAAAATTCCTTGGTGGTGTTTGTATTTTCTCCGCTAAGAATGCAGAGGCGAATCGGTCCGTTTTTTTATATTCCTAAAAATCTTATGAAACAATGGAGTTCTGTCCGAGTTGATTGAGAGTCCCTGTGTTGTACATGAAAAGGACATCGCAATTTTCGCTGAAGTCAACAAAGTTACCAAGGAATTTGTAATTCATTCTGGAGTTTCTGATATCTACTACAGTTATTGTAGAATATTCGGAAACGAGGAGCGGAGCAAGACTGCTTCCGAAGGAATCGCGGAAAATGACAAGTTCTTTTCCGTTATCGCAGTTGGGGTTCTCTATGCGTATGAGAGAACGGGGCCCCCAGAGAAATACATCATAGGTATCAACACTGCCGAGTTTTTCGTCTGCGTACATGGGAACATATTTACCGGATTCATAATCGTAAACTTTGCAGTTTTCGATTATATCATTTGTAAGATATGTCAAAGTATCAGGTTTAATGTTATTAGGTATACGGTAATAATACGAACCTTTGAAATCATCATAAACGACTTTTTCGAAATCATCTATTGAAACGTTGCCTTTACCGCCCATAGAACTGAGGAGCTTGTTTGCAACATCAAGTATCTGCGTCTGATCCCAGTGAAGGTCCGTTCTGTAATAGTCGTTTTCGGACAATTCATCTCTTATATCGATAAATGTCATTTTATCCGACAGTTTCTCATCCATTATAGAGAAAAGCTTTTTGTAATCAAGAGAAAGGTATCCGTTATTCTCGGCGGAGTAATAGTTTTTATCGGGAACTATCGTATAATAGATATTAGCACCTTTGTCTGCAAAGTACTTCTCTATTACGGCGAGATAAACCTCTGCGGATTTCTCTATGGCTTCTTCATTGAGTTTATAATCCATAAGGAAAATTCTGTCTTTCAGTATAAAAACATCGTCGATATCTTTCTGCATGAAAATATATCTTCTTGCGGAAGTGTTAAGCCCTCTGAAAGTGTCTCGTGCAAAGAACTGGTCAAGAAGATATTCCTCCAAATTGTCAAAATATCTGTCGCCGTCATCATCTTTATTAACAAGCGCGTCCCAAGAAAAATCGGGAAGCTGTTCAAGGGGTCTGCGTTCGGATGTAGAAACGTCAATATCAGGATATATGATACCTGCGATCATCATAGAAAGAAGAGCCGCAAGAAAGCTGAACGATATTACAATATTTTTTATTTTTGTTTTCATAACGTACCCTCCTGTTTTTAGAATCTAAAGTAGATAAACGGATTAAACGAGCCGTTTATAAGGCTTGCCGTGCAAAGCGCAAGGATTGCAATGTAGCATACAGGCTGAAGAACCGAGATTATACCGTTTCCGACCGACTTGGTGCGTATTATTTCGCCGAGTTTCTTGATAATAGGCGTTGAAAGAACAGCCGCAACGATAATAACGACAACGTAGCTTCTGAGATAGTAGATAGTTTCGGCATTGGAGAATGCAAGTCCCTCTCCGCCGAACATTGCGGAAAAAGCTGTGCCGACGCCGGAAAGGCTTGTTTCATTGAATATAACGAAGCCCATTACCGTAAGGAATAAAGTATATACATGACTTACTATGCTGCCGAGCACTTTGGGAAGTTTATCGAAGAATTTAAGGATAAAGAACTTTTCAAGAAGTAAAATAATTCCGAAATAAAGCCCCCATATAATGAAATTCCATTCCGCACCGTGCCAGAAGCCGGTAAGCATCCAAACTACCATAGTGTTAAATACCCAGCGTCCTTTGGAGACTCTGTTGCCGCCAAGCGGGATATATACATAGTCACGGAACCATGTTCCCAAAGACATATGCCATCTGCGCCAAAATTCGGAAATGCTTTTTGATATATAGGGATAGTTAAAGTTCTCAAGGAAGTGGAAACCGAATACTCTGCCAAGACCTATCGCCATATCAGAGTAGCCTGAGAAGTCAAAATATATCTGAAGCGTAAACGCTATAGCGTATATCCAGTATGACAAGACGGTTTTTTCGGAAAGTCCCGAAAGTACCGCTCCGAACTCCGCAAGAGTATTGGAAAGGATTATCTTTTTTCCAAGACCTATCGCAAATCGTCCCACACCGTATGCGATATCCGAAAAAGAATGCGTACGATGTTCAAGCTCGTCCTGAACAGTAGCGTAACGAACGATAGGACCTGCGATAAGCTGAGGGAAAAGAGAAACATATGTTGCAAAGTCAAAAGGATTTTTCTGTACTTTTGCGTCGCCTCTGTAAAGGTCTATCGTGTAGCTGAGTATTTGGAAAGTATAGAAGCTAATACCGATAGGAAGCGCTATGGACAGAAGTCCTATTTCTGAACCGAAGATATTGTTTATATTGCTTATGAAGAAGTTGCTGTATTTAAAGAAGCCGAGAAGTCCGAATCCTACCACCAAGGAAGATATAAGGGCTACTTTCGACCATTTTGTGCCGCGGAATTTTTCGATCAGCAAGCCATGAGCCCAGCCTGAAAGTGATGAACCTATCATCAAAAGCGAGTATACAGGCTCACCTACAAAATAGAAGAAAAGGCTGGCAACGAGCAGAACAAAGTTTTTAAGTCTTTTGGGCACAAGAAAATAAAGAACGATTACTATAGGCAGAAAATAGTAAAGAAACGTTATACTTGAGAAAAGCAGAAGAACACACCTCGCTTTGTAAATTTGGTCTTTTCATTGAAAGCGGCTTGGATTTTTTTATTTTCCAAACCGCTTTTACTTTTAAAATATATTAGTCAAAAAATAACAATGTGCGGGATTAGCCGATAACTGTATCAACAACAACTTCTGTGCCGTCAATAGTTGAAAGAACTTTTCCCTGGAATGTCTGAATAAGTTCAGCGTTACCGTAAACAGCGATAGCATAATTGCCGGGAGCCGTGATTACAACGAGTTTTTCAGGGAAACCGCAAATCCACTGAGCAGAAAGTATTGTTTCTTTAATAGCGTTGATACCTGCTTCGATATCAGCTTCATTTTTGAAATGATATGTGCCGCATGTAAATGTATTTGCATTCATCATGTGAACGAGAGAAGCAGCGTCATCGATCTTTTCAATCTGAGATGTGGGGAAATTGAGGTTCCATGCATTATCAGCAGTAAGATTATACTTGCCGGGACCGTTCATTACCGTGTTTTCAGCGTCGCCGCCGCATACAGAAAAAGCTTCTTCTTCACTATATGTTGCCCAAACTTTTTCGAGAATTTCAAGCGAGCTTGTGTAATCAGGTGTAACAACATCTTCCGTGCCCGTAGTTGCGTTGTCGCCTGTAGTTGCGTTGTCGCCTGTAGTTGCGTTGTCGCCTGTAGTTACATTTCCTTCTGTCGTTATGCTGTTCTCTGTGGTATTGTCATCGGAATTTCCGCCGCAAGCTACGATGGAAATCATCATTGTAAGTGCGAGTAAAAGAGCTGCAATTTTTTTCATTTGTTAAAAATCTCCTTAAATTTGTGTTGTTTTGATTTTATTTGGCAGATATTTTGTGAAAAACACGATTATTCGTATATTATGAAAACATTGTCAAGACCGATTTTTTTTGCTGTCTCATCAATTGGGGAAATATCCATTCCGCTGTAAGCGAACAGACTTACATTATCTCCTTCAACGGCAATATCTTTGATTTCTGCATCGGAATAAATATACTTGACAAAAGACACAGTGTCATTTTTTTTGATTCCGAAAAACGGCTCGTTTTCAGAGAAAAAGACATCAGAAATTTCAATACCAAGTATGGCAAAACCGTATATTCCGTATTCATTTTCATTTTCGCAAAGAAAAATGTCTTTTGAAACAACGGTTCCTTCTATTCCGATAGCACGGTATTCGTCGGTTATCTCAGAGAGGAAGTTCCGAAAATCCGCTTCTTTCATGCGCGATGAAAAAGCTGCCGAATCTCCCGTGGTAAGGCGAGAAGGAACAAGTTGTTCGGCAATGCTGTAAATGCCGGAACCATCTCCTATCTCGGCCTCATAACTATGCGGGACAAATTTCTTTATGCCGAAAGAGGATATGCAAACGAGCGCAAGGGCTGCCGCGCATATTGTCGTGGACATTTTAGCGAATAAGTTCGGAAGTTTTTGCTTTTCGCTCCCTCGAGTCATCGCAATATTCATCATTTTAAGTTTTGTATTTTCTTTGAGTTCATCGTCAGGCTCCATTTTTGAAAGAACCGACAATAATTCATCTTTTTTCACTTCTCTTCACCACCTTCCAAATCGAGTTTCAAAGCTTTTCTTGCGCGAACAAGACGCATTTTTACCGACGCTTCCGTAGTTCGCATAGCCCTGGCTATTTCGGAAACGGACATGTTTTCAAAATAAAACAAAATAACAGTGTTTTTCAACTTTTCCGGCAGGCTTAAAACGGCTTCGTAAATTTCTTTATGGTTATCGTCCTCAAAAACGAGGTCTTCTTCTTTTACTTCGTCTTCAAGCGAAACGTTCCTTTTTCGCCATGACGAAGTAAAAAATGAATTGCAACAGTTTATCGTTACTCTTATAAACCAATTTTTTCTGTGTTCTTCGCTTTCAAATGTCCGCGGTTTTGATATATAACGAAGAAATACATCTTGATAAATATCGTCCGCATCATGAGCATTTCGCAAGTTGCTTCTTGCGATCTTGTAAACCAGCGAAGAATATCTTTCCACAACGTCGTTTATTGTTTCGGCGCTGTTGGTAAGACAACTTCCGTGCCTGTCCATCATCTGCCCTCCTGTAAGTAATACTTTTTAAATTCAAAAAGGTAACAAATTTTTTTGAAATTTTTTTATTTTTTTAAAATATACTCAAACACCTCTTGCGGCGCGCTGAAAATCACATCGGCGCCTGCTTCGGAAAGAACTCTTTTATCGCGGAATCCCCAAGAAACGGATATCACGTCTATATCCGCGTTCCTTGCAGTTTCAATATCAACTTCTGAATCTCCTATATATACTGTTTTATCTTTTTCGGAATCCAATACGGAAATTGCTTCGAATACCTCGTCCGGCGCCGGCTTGCGGCGAATCTTCTCTGTTTCGCCGATAGCTACATCAATAGTATCTTTAAAATAGCGGTTGCAAAGGTCTTTTACCGCAACGTCTATTTTATTGGATACTACGGCGAGTTTATAACCACTATTTTTTAAATTATGAAGAAGTTCGTTTATTCCGTCATATGCGCGTGTTTTGTTATTGCAGTTGACGGTATAATGTTTCTTGAAAGTGGCGAGGACTTTCGGATATTCGGGATTGAGTTTCCCGTTCGGCAGCGCTTTCTCAATAAGCACACCTATGCCGTTGCCTACAAAAGAGCGCACCTCTTCAAGAGTTCTTGAAGGATATCCATATTGCGACAGCGCAAAATTTGTGCTGTCGCAAAGGTCTTCTATTGTATTTAAAAGCGTTCCGTCAAGATCGAAAATCACAGTATCATACTTTGCCATATCAAAAATCCCATACTTTCTTTTCGTCCTTTTTATTTTCTTCAGATATCTCCATTATATGTTCCGGAGTTTTGACGACTACTTTTGCATAGGGAGGAACAGATTTTGTAATAAACGAACTGCCGCCTATGATAGCTCCTTTTCCTATAACGGTGTCTCCGCCGAGTATAGAAGATCCCGAGTAAATTGTAACTCCGTCTTCTATCGTAGGATGACGTTTAATACCGGAAAGCGCCTGCCCTTTTCTTGTTGAAAGCGCGCCCAAAGTAACGCCTTGGTATATTTTTACATTATTGCCTATAATGGTAGTTTCTCCTATAACAACGCCCGTGCCGTGGTCGATGAAGAAATATTCGCCTATCTCTGCCCCGGGATTTATATCTATACCGGTTTTTCCATGAGCATATTCTGTCATCATTCGAGGAAGTATCGGGACGTTTTGCTTGTAGAGTATATGCGCTATCCTGTATACGAGTATGGCAAGAAGACCGGGATAAGAAATTATTATCTCTCCTTTGGATTTAGCTGCAGGATCGCCGGCAAAACCTGCTTCGACATCTTTGAACATAATGTTCTGTATATCGGGAAGTTGTTCTATAAAATCTTTTGCGTAATTCGCGGCAAGATTTTCCGCTTCCTCTATATTATTGCAACGGCATTTATACAGGAGTGCCAATTTTATCTGCTTTTTAAGCATTGAATATATTGTAATGAGCATTCCTTCCTCAAAAATGCCCGTAGAAATTTCCGCAAAGCTCTCGTCACCGAAATATCCCGGAAAAATGACTCGGCGCGTATCACTTATGATCTGCTCTATCGTTTTCTCGTCAGGGAGAATCTTATCCTGCTGTTTAGTGAAAAACTCACACGCCATATAATTATCTGTCATTATTAAGGCTGATTTTTTTGTAAAATCGTTCATCGCAAAATGCTCCTGTTTGAATAGTAATTTTTTCGTAAATAATATATACGGTAAATATATACATTATTATATATTATCACAAAAACATTTTTTTGTCCACATAAAAATTAATTATACAAAAAGCGCACATGTAGCGTTACAATAGATGTGATACCAAAAGGTATAGAAAAAAGCGATTGAGTTAGTTAGAATTAAGTTATCACACCAATATCTAACGAAAGGACCCA
>CASGAQ010000025.1 GCA_949299535.1 uncultured Eubacteriales bacterium
GTCCTATTTCTTGACCGAAAAATGGCGACCCGAAGGGGACTCGAACCCCTGACCTCTAGCGTGACAGGCTAGCGTTCTAACCAACTGAACTACCGGGCCTAATAAGGAAACATACGGTGTTTCCTCTGGTGGGAACAATAGGGCTCGAACCTATGACCCTCTGCTTGTAAGGCAGATGCTCTCCCAGCTGAGCTATGCTCCCATGTTCTGTCGCGTTTACCCTGCGACGACATAGAGTATAACACATATTATTTTATTTGTCAACACCTTTTTTAAAAAAATCCAAAAGTTTTTTCAATGCTTATTTTTTGGCAAATTTAACGTTTTACGAAAAAACTATTGACAAGCACCTTTTATTATGATATAATACTCAAGCATTGTGAGGAAGTGCTTTGGAATTTTCACGGCACTCAATGGCGGAATAGCTCAGTTGGCTAGAGCGCTCGGTTCATACCCGAAAGGTCGTGGGTTCAAATCCAACTTCCGCTACCACAATGGCCCGTACGGGTCACCATCAACAAAAAAGGACTGTCATAAGACAGTTCTTTTTTGTTTTAAAATAAGCTTCCTTTGCGACATAATCGTATATATGCTTGCATATATGACATAGCCTATCCACAAGCAAAAATTCCGAAAACGCTCTAAGTTGCGTTTTCGGAATTTTTTATAAGTCTGCCCTGTTAATCTTCTATCATCGTCGCTGTCATATCGGCGGTGTTTATTATTACGATATAAGTCTTGCCGGAATAAACCTCCATGGATTTTTTATAACTATCTGCCTTTTCTTCAGATATATTCACCGTCATACCCGCGCGGAAACAAAACACTTCATCACCTTCGGCTCTATCAGAATGAAGTTCGTTTATGTAGTAATCAATACCGTTAATATTTATCAAGGTGTTGTATGCGTCGGTATTGCTACCGGCATTGTAATCTTCTGTTGCAGTAAAATACGAAATATATAGGTTTTCTCCGTAATCATATATATCGTAACACTCTTCTTGAACATCATTTTTAACAAATTGCAACGTTCCGACATTTTCGCCTAAAAGCTTTACGCCGACAGAACCTATCTTTACCCTCTCGCCGTCATCCGCATCAAGCGTTCCGCTTAAAGAAAGCGTTGCCTTTCCGGACGGCGCAGAATCGTATGAACTGTTTTCCTCAGGCGACAAAAGAGAAAGCACACTTTTGTCGAACTCTCCGTTGATACTCGAATAGTCTGCACCAGCTTGATATGAAAGCAGCACCGTGACAGGAATATTCGAATGATTTGCAACATTAACGGAATTTGCTCCGCTTTCGCATATCCATTCCGACGTACTGCTCACGATCTCATATTTCAGCGTTATAGGATCCCATACTTTTATATCGTTCGTTTTATATGTGTTCTCAAAACTGCCCCATGTGATATCGATATAATAAATCTCGCCGGTTTCGTAAACATCTAAGTCATAAGAAACTTTTATAGGCGTAAGCGCCGTCTTTTCATCGCCCGTTATCTCAGCAGACAAAACGGGACGGCAAAACGTAATACATATCGCTGCCGACATAAACAAAGATACAATTCTTTTCATAGACGCCTCATTCTGCATCTGCAATCGTTATTATAACGTTGCCGATCTCCGTTTTGGAAGCATTTTTATTCGTAAGTTCGCCGGACAGAGTTATTTTCGCACTTCCCGTAGAAGGTGTTCCCGACTCAGTAAGCGTTGCTCCGATTGAAGCATCTGCCAAAGATATTCTCTCGCTGTCAATATGCACGCTTATACCGCTGTATTCTTCATTTATTTCAGCAGATACAACAGCTTCAAGCGCTTTGTTTGAACGGTTGGTAACGGTTATCATGTCGGCGCCGGTTGCACAAGACCATGTGTTTTCGGCAGAGACAACCGTTTCTTCGTAAGCATGTGTAGACGGATTCCAAGTTTTTGTTACCTTGCCGGCATTATAATTGAATTCCATATCTCCCCAACTTATATCCACATAATAAACGGTGTCTGCCTCGGAAATCAGCTCCATTTTTGCAAAGACATCTTTTTCACTGACACTGTCAGTATCTTCAAGTGTCAAAGCACAAACGGCCGTTGCGAAAAACACAGCAATAATTGTTGCAAAGGCATAAAATAATAGGCGTTTTTTCACAAAAGATCATCTTCTTTCTAAATAGTATTATGTTAATAATTATATCATATTTTGATATATTGTCAATATAGCTATACATATTTCCCATGGCAACCGCATTTGTCGCGGCGCCGATATTTTCCATGTTTCTTCTTAAAATCTTTTATTTATATATGTTTATTATATTTTATTTTTTAAGTAAAAACTGAAAAACGGCATGATTTTGGTCATACCGTTTTCCGAAACATCAGTATATTGTTTTATTTGACCGCCTTATGCAGTCAGGTCTGATCTTTTGCTTTTATATTTCCATTATAACGGGAACTATCATAGGCTTGCGCTTTGTCTGCTGATTTACATATTTTGCGACTTCGTCTTTTATCTTGAATTTCATCTGGCTCCAATCGTTGCCTCTGTCAAAGCAGATATTGATGGTGTCGCGCGCAATGATCTTTATGCTGTCAATAAGCGCCTCAGACTCTTTTGCATAGACAAAGCCGCGAGAGATGACCTCCGGACCTGACACAATCTCGCTGTAAGTCGAATCTATAACGGCAACTATGGTTATCATACCGTCTGAGGAAAGTATCTTTCTGTCGCGCAGAACGACATTGCCGACGTCGCCGACGCCGTATCCGTCGACAAGCACGATACCGGCGGGAACCGTGCCTGAGAAACGAGCTCCTTTTGAGTCTATTTCAAGCACCTTTCCTATCTCGCCTACAAAGATATTGGAAGCAGGCATTCCCATGTGTTCGGCAAGCTCCTTGTGAACGTGCAGATGTCTTGCTTCGCCGTGAACAGGCATGAAAAATTCCGGCTTTGTGAGCGCATGAAATATCTTCAGCTCTTCGCGGCACGCATGTCCGGAAACATGAACCTCCGCCATGGAATCGGAAAGTACGGTAACGCCCTTCTTATACAGTTCGTTTATGATATTTCCCACGAGTTTTTCGTTGCCCGGAATGGCGGAAGCGCTGATGATAACGACGTCGTCAGAGCGTATCTCTACCTTGTCGTGCATATTGAAAGCCATACGGTAAAGTGCGCTCATGGGCTCGCCTTGGCTGCCTGTTGAAACGACGACTATCTTTGACGGAGGATAACGCTTGATATCAGCTATATCTATAAGAGCGCCTTCGGGAACATTCATATAATCGAGTTCTCTCGCCGCACCGATAACATTTACCATGCTTCTTCCGGTCACCGCAACTTTTCTGCCGTGCTTGACGGCGATGTCGATAATCTGCTGTACTCTGTGTACGTTTGAGGAGAATGTGGAGATTATTATTCTCTTACTCTTGTATTCGTCAAAATATTTTACAAGAGATTCACCTACTCTGCGCTCGGAATGAGTGTAACCCTCTCTTTCCACGTTTGTGGATTCGCACATGAGCAATTTTACGCCGGCTCGTCCTATCTCACCCAGACGAGTGAGGTCTATCATCTCACCGTCTATGGGAGTTGCGTCTATCTTGAAGTCGCCGGAATGAACGACCATTCCGACAGGCGTTTTTATCGCCAGACAAACAGAGTCAGCTATCGAATGGTTCACGCGGATAAACTCCACTTCAAAAACGCCGAGCTTTATCTTATCGCCGGCGCTGACGCATCTGAGATCGGGAGCAACTTCAAAAGTATGCTCTACAAGCTTATTGCAGATGATACCGAGAGTAAGTTTCGTTCCGAAAACCGGCACGGGCAGTTTTTTAAGAACATACGGAAGAGCGCCTATGTGGTCTTCATGTCCGTGGGTGAGAACTATGCCTTTTACTTTCTGTATATTGTTCTGCAAATATGTCACGTCAGGCACGACGAGGTCGATTCCGAGCATATCGTCGTTCGGGAATCCGAGTCCGCAGTCTATAACGATTATATTATCCCCGTATTCCAAAGCAGTGATGTTTTTTCCTATTTCACCGAGTCCCCCGAGAGGGATAACGCGCAGTTTTTTAAGTTTTGATTTTGCCATTCTTTACCTATAACATTTTCTCCGCGCAAAAACGCGAAGACTCCTTTCCTTTATTATTAAATTATCATATTATCATATTTTCATATTTTTCGCTTGTGCTATGTAAACGCAAAGCATTTCCCATCATATTTTGCACAAAAAAAGCGCGCAAAAAACGATATCCGTGTTTTTTAACACGGCAACAATCTGAAATCATTCATCGCGCCGCAAAAAGTCGTCCGTTCACCCATGCGCCGCAAATATAAATAAAATAAATTTAAGACAATACCAAAACGTTTTCCGCAATGCTTTCGGAAAACGTCAAAGCAAAAATATATAAATTTCAAATTATTATCTAAAAGAAAAATTCGCCGTTTCCGGCAATTCAATATTATTATACAGCTTTTCGTCAATTTAAGCAATAGTTTTTTTGGTTTTGTCAGCGCAAATTGCGACAAAATTACGCTCGACGGGCAGAGCTTATCCAAAAACTCCGCCGCACGAGAGCGATTTTTCGAACCGAGTGCGAATATATCTGCGATATTGAGGCAAATAATATTTGCACAAACCAATTCGGAGGTAGAACATGACCATTCGTGAATACAGAAAAAATCTTATGATAATCCGCGATATAGACTCAGACGTGATAAGCGAAGCCTATTTCATTTTGAAAAACGATATATACGAAAAAGAAAGCAAGGAAAAGATATCCGAGGAAGCGGAGCGAATACTGCGCGAATGTGATGCGCGCGCGAAGAGGTCGCGCCGTGTTTTTCCCGCGGTGCTTCTCGGATTTCTGACCGGAACGGGAATATGCGCGTTCCTTGTGTCCTTGCTCATTCTCTGTATTCAGTTCTCGATGTAAGAGGCGTCGCGTGTAAATATTCCGGATATAAATGTCTGAGCGGCATCGCCTATCGCTTCTCTTGCGCGTTTTGCGGTACGCACGTCGTCAAATATGCCGAACACGGCGCTTCCGCTGCCGCTCATAAGAGAAAACAGCGCGCCGTTCTTTTTCATATCTTCCTTTATGCGGAATATCACGGAATCATTGGGTATGACATCTTCAAAAATATTTGCAGAGGCGTCGGCTATCCTGTATATATCGCAGGAGCGCATCGCCTCTTTCATTTTTTCAAAATCCTCCCTGCTTGAGAAGATGCGTGCGGAATCTATCTTCGCATACGCTTCTTTTGTGCTGACTTTTTCTCCGTTCGGAAAAGCGACGAGTATCGTGACGAACGGCGACGGCGTGCAGTCGGAGATTATCTCGCCTATGCCCTGTACATAAGCCGTTCCGCGGCGAAGCAGAAAAGGAACGTCAGCTCCGACGCGCGCGCCTATAAGGCAAAGTTCGCTTTCCGTAAGCTTAGTGCCGAAAAGGTTATCCAGTGCGTGCAAGGTTGCCGCAGCATCCGACGAGCCGCCGCCCAAACCCGCTTCCATGGGTATCTTCTTGTCTATTTCGATATTCACATTGTACTTTTCTATTTTAGTGTGATCAAAAAACGCGCGCGCCGCTTTATATGCAATATTTTTTTCGTCGTTTATACTCTCGGCTCCTCGGCATGATACCGTAATATCGGCGCTGTCGGCAGACTCGTATGAGGAAACTGTCAGCTTATCGCAAAGGTCTATCGTCTGCATAACGGATTCTATATCGTGATAGCCGTCTTCGCGGTGAGATACTACGCCCAGATAAAGATTTATTTTGGCAGGCGCAAGCACGGATATTTTTTTGATATTTTCCATATGTACTCCGTAAAATTTATAAAAATCGTTCTGTGTTGAGTGTTCGTTATTTTATCGAACTTATGATGTTAAGAAGAGGATTTCTCTTGGTGTCGATAGCAACAAACGGGCAAAGCTCATGACAGCAAAAGCAACGTATACATTTTTTCGGGTCGATATGAGCGTATTTGCGCCCGTTTTTCTCTCTTATTTCAATAGTATGCTGAGGACATGATTTCTGACATTCCGAGCAGCCGCGGCACTTTTTAAGATCGACAGAGGGGCGCGGCATAAAAAGCTCGCCTATCTTGCCGTGAGAAAAGAACTGCAATGCTTTTGCGCCGCGTCTTTTGGTGCTGTCCGGCTCCGCAAAGTCCGAAACGATAAGGTCTTCTGCCTTTTCTCCGAGCACTTCGAGACGGTCGGCGCTTTCGGGAATATAGCCGCGGCTCTTTGCAGTCGCTACCATCGGAACAGTCCCCTCAAATCCCAGTATCTTCTCAGAAAGCAGGTCAGAGGCAAACGGATCGCGTGAAGTAAGAACACAGCCTATCTTTTTAGGTGAACCGCCGGTCGGACCGTTCCCCTCCATTCCTATAACGGCATCCGTTATGGCAATGACTTCCTTTTTCTCGCACAACATTCGGCAAAGATCGCATATCATTCCGATAAAACGCTCGTTTTCGGGATATGCGGCGTGCATCTCAAATTTTGTTATGCCCGGAACACAGCCGTAAAAATTCTTGACAGCCGCGCTCATCTTCGTAAGAGAGTGACTTTTAAGCTTGCACAGGTTTATTATAACATCCGCCTCGAATATCGGTGTGATTATGTCAAATTCGTGACAAACAGCCGCGTCCTTGAAGCTCATGTGCTTCCATGTCACGTCTTTATTCAATATATCGCCGTATTTTTCGGCGACGGCTTCGATACCGCACACGCGGTATATGCTCTCCATGCGAGCTTTGGAATATATTCCGCCGGGACTTTCCGCGATAACGGGCAAAACGTTCATATCGGCAAGCACGGAAAGAAGCGCGTCCAGCGTTACCGGATGGGTGGTGGCCGCAGCTTCCGGCTCTTTTTTCATAACGAGATTTGGCTTTATTACTACTTTTTTTCCCGCAAAAAATTCGGAGGTTATGCCAAGCTTTTTAAAATGGTCCGATATAACTATCTTTATATCTTCAAAATCGTATTCTTCTACGCGCGACGCGGCAACGGCCGCAAACTTCTCTTTCACATTAAACTCCGTTTTGTTTTCATGATATCTTATATGTTACCACGAAAAATTGTTTTTTGCAACTTTTATTTTTTTAAAGGAAAAAATGTTCTTCTGACGTAAAGAAACGCTTCTGTAAATATTTACGCTTATTTTATGAATATACTGAAAGAATATACTGAAAATCCGTGACGCTGTATCATTGTTTTTCTATCCTGCCCGCGACGGCGCATACCGGCAGACACAGCAAAAACCAAAAAAACGAATAAAGCGGACATATCTGCCCCAAAACATTACCGAACATAGCCTCATAGTTCCAAACGCCCATATTTAAAAGCTTGTTCACAAGCACGCCCGTAGTAAACTCGACTGCGGTTATAAAAGCGGCTCCGGCAACGGCGCGCAGAGCAATGTGCTTGCTCCTCATCTTTTTGTTTATCGCGCATACGGCGACAAGGCTCACGCCTCCGGCAATGACCATCGACCAATGCGTTCTTCCGCGCCAGAGTATTTCCAAAAGTCCGTAACCCACACCGCCCGTGAGAAATTCCAGCTCCGCCGTCTGCCATTTTTTCATTTTTCCGCCAAAGCAACAGAAAAGTGACACTTTTTTTCTTTTTTTACGTACTGCACCTGCACATTTCGCGCTCGTGCGTCCACGCGTATCTAAGACAGATGATATTTTTTGTGCGTTCATTTTTTATCCTCCGTGCCGTTTATCATTCCGCGCAGACATTCAAGTGCCGCGGAAAGTCCGCCTATCTCATCTATAAGTCCCGCCTCGACAGCAGCTCTGCCGTCTATTATCGTGCCGACGTCGTTTGTCATGTCCTCCGTATTTGAAAGAAGCCTTGTAAACTCCTCCTCGGTAACATCTGAATGAGATACGACAAAATCCGTCACGCGCTTTTGCATACGCGCAAGATAATCGAACGACTGCCAAACGCCCAGCACCGTTCCCGTGATACGAACAGGATGGAGCGTCATAGTCGCGCTCGGCACTATAAAGGAGCGCCGACAGGATACGGCTATCGGCACTCCTATGGAATGTCCTCCGCCTATTACAAGCGAGACAGTAGGCTTGCTCATCGTCGAAAGTAATTCCGCGATGGCAAGACCTGCTTCAACGTCGCCTCCTACGGTATTTAGTATGACGAGCAGTCCTTTTACTTCCTCGTTCTCCTCCGCGCTTACAATAAGCGGCAGCAAATGCTCATATTTTGTCGCCTTGCTTCCTTGTTGCAGAGCGTAATGCCCCTCGATCTGCCCTATCACCGTTATGCAAAATATACCGTCCGAGCCGGAGCGCGCCGCACCGAACCGTATTATTTCATTTTCCTCATCTGTTTCATTGTGTTTTTGATTTTTTTCTCTCTCATCCATATTAAAATTCCCGTTTCGCAAATTTTAACATTATTTTTCGCAAAAAATTTAACACTTAATCATTTACAAAGCAAGAAAAATACATTATAATATAAATTATAATAGAGTAATTATGACATTTTTCTATTATTCTGCAAAAAACGACGGCTAAAGCCGTCGGGAAAGTGAGAAAAAACAATGGAAAACAAAATTCTGGTTGAAACGTCTGCAAGACATGTCCACCTTACCGATGAACATATCGAAGCACTTTTCGGAAAAGGCCACACCCTTACCGTAAAGAAAGAACTCTCCCAGCCCGGCCAGTTCGCCTGCGAAGAAAAGGTAACAGTCAAAGGCGCCAAAGGAGAGCTTAAAATGTCCGTTCTCGGTCCCGCAAGAAAAGCTTCTCAGGTAGAAGTTTCGCTTACGGACGCAAGAACACTCGGCATAACCGCCCCCGTCCGTGAATCCGGTGATATAGCCGGCTCCGGCGCATGTACGCTCATCGGTCCTTGCGGAACCGTTGAACTCACAGAAGGTGTCATTGCCGCTCAAAGACATATCCACCTTATGCCTGCGGACGCAAAGGACCTCGGCGTTGCGGACAAGGATATCGTCAGCGTTAAGCTTTCCACCCCCCGCGCCCTCATCTTCGGAGATGTTGTTGTAAGAGTAAGCGAAAAGTTCGCTGCCGCTATGCACATCGACACAGATGAAGCCAACGCCGCTGCCGCTGCCGGCATCGTTTACGGCGAAATCGTAAAATAATAAACTATAATAAAAAGGAGAAAAAATATGGCAGACCTCGTTTATTCCCATGAAGTTGAATCCATGTGCTGCGTAGCAAAAGGCCCCAACCACGGCCCCGCTCCCCTTCCCGAAGAAGGCAAATGGATTCAGGCAAAACAAATTTCCGATATTTCCGGCTATACACACGGTGTAGGCTGGTGTGCTCCTCAGCAAGGTGCGTGCAAGCTCTCTCTTAACGTCAAAGACGGCGTTATCGAAGAAGCTCTCGTTGAAACTATCGGCTGCTCCGGTATGACTCACTCCGCAGCTATGGCGGCTGAGATCCTTCCCGGCAAGACGATTCTCGAAGCGCTCAACACAGACCTTGTTTGCGACGCTATCAACACAGCTATGCGCGAACTCTTCCTCCAAATCGTTTACGGCCGCACACAGTCCGCATTCTCCGAAGGCGGTCTTGTTATCGGCGCAGGTATGGAAGACCTCGGTAAAGGCGCTCGCTCCATGGTAGGTACAATGTACGGTACAAAAGCAAAAGGCGTTCGTTACCTCGAAATGACAGAAGGCTACTGCACAAGAATGGCTCTTGACGCAGACGACCAGGTTATCGGCTACGAATTCGTTTCCCTCGGCAAAATGACAGACTTTATCAAAAAAGGCATGGAGCCCAATGAGGCTTATGAAAAATCCAAGGGTACATACGGCAGATTTGCTGATGCCGTTAAGTACATCGACCCCAGAAAAGAATAAGGAGGCAAACGAATATGGCATTGTTTGAAAGTTACGAAAGACGCGTTGACAAGATCAACGGCGTTATTGCACAGTATGGCATCTCTTCCATCGAAGAATGCAAAGACATCACTCTTGCCGCAGGAATCGACTGCGATAAAATCGTAAGAGAAACACAGCCCATCTGCTTTGAAAATGCTGTTTGGGCATACACAGTAGGCGCTGCCATCGCTATCAAAAAAGGCAGCACAAAAGCTGCAGACGCTGCTGCCGACATCGGTATCGGTCTTCAGTCTTTCTGCATTCCCGGTTCCGTTGCTGAAAACCGCAAAGTTGGCCTTGGCCACGGCAACCTCGGCAAAATGCTCCTCTCCGAAGAAACGGAATGCTTCTGTTTCCTCGCAGGTCATGAATCCTTCGCTGCTGCTGAAGGCGCTATTAAGATCGCCCTCAACGCAAACAAGGTTCGTACAAAACCCCTTCGCGTTATCCTCAACGGTCTTGGCAAAGATGCCGCTATGATCATTTCCAGAATCAACGGCTTCACATATGTTCAGACCGAATTTGATCCTTACACGGAAACAGTTACGGTTGTTAAAGAAACTCCTTACTCCAACGGTCCCCGTGCAGACGTTAAATGCTACGGCGCAGACAACGTTCCCGAAGGCGTTGCTATCATGAAGCTTGAAAACGTAGGCGTTTCCATCACAGGTAACTCCACTAACCCCACACGTTTCCAGCACCCCGTTGCAGGCACATACAAGAAATGGTGCGTTGAAAACGGCGTTAAATACTTCTCCGTTGCTTCCGGCGGCGGTACAGGCCGTACGCTTCATCCCGATAACATGGCTGCAGGTCCTTCTTCCTACGGTATGACAGATACAATGGGCAGAATGCACTCTGACGCTCAGTTCGCAGGTTCCTCTTCCGTTCCCGCTCACGTTGAGATGATGGGTCTTATCGGTATGGGCAACAACCCGATGGTAGGCGCTACCGTTGCTGTTGCAGTTGCTGTTGAAGAATCTGCCAAAGCTGCTAAATAATTGATTTAGGCGATAATCAAGTTTTTGCTTATAAAAATATCGCTTGTCCGCAGAACGTATTTTGCGAAAAAGCAGAAAAAAGAGCGAGTCAAACTCGCTCTTTTTTATATCTAATATCTGACTTAATATCCGGAAACAGCATAAAAAATTTGAGGCGATATCCAAAATGATATCGCCTCAAATTTTTTGTCTTATTCGTTTTCTTTTGCTTCTGCTTCGCGTGCAAAGGGTTCGCCTTCAAGAGTAAAATCTTCGTCATCTTCGGCTTTTTCTTCTTCGTCGAGCGGTTCGCATTCGTCAAATTCGTCGCAGTTTTCACAGTCGCCGTCGCAATATTCTTCAAAGTCGTCTTCGTTGCAACATTCGCACATAAGGTATGCGCCGGCAGCGCCGCTTACGCCGCTTATCGCAAGAAATGCAGCGGATATGCCTTTTTTCTTAACAGCAAGAACGATAAAGGCAACCATAGACGCGATCGACTGCGCGATCAGGGCAAGAGCCACATAGAATTTGGTTTTTTTGAACATAAAGATATCCTCCTTATATAAAAATTTACACTTTCATTTTGAGATAAGCGTTGATAAATCCGTCTATCTCACCGTCCATAACGGCAGTTATATTTCCGTCTTCATAACCCGTGCGCGTGTCTTTTGCCAGCGTATAAGGCATGAAAACGTAGGAGCGTATCTGAGAGCCCCATTCGATATTTGTTTTTTCGCCGCGGATATCCTCGATCTTCTCAAGGTTCTCTCTGGCTTTTATCTCGGCAAGTTTGCTCTTGAGCATTTTGAGCGCTGTTTCTTTATTTTGAAGCTGGCTACGCTCTGTCTGGCAACCGACGACGATACCCGTCGGCTTGTGGACTATGCGGATAGCGGAGTCGGTTTTGTTGATATGCTGACCGCCCGCTCCGCTTGCACGGTGAGCCGTTATCTCAAGGTCTTCCATCTTGAGTTCAATATCTGTGTTGTCATCAAGCTCAGGAGTTACCTCAACGGAAGCAAAAGATGTGTGTCTTCTGCCGGAACCGTCGAAAGGAGATACGCGAACAAGTCTGTGAACGCCGTGCTCGCTCTTGAGATATCCGTAAACATTGGGACCTTCTATAAGGATTGTCGCGCTCTTGATACCGGCTTCTTCACCGTCGAGCCAGTCAAGAAGTTTTACATTGTATCCATGGCGTTCAGCCCATCTGGTATACATACGGTAGAGCATCTGCGCCCAGTCCTGAGCCTCCGTGCCGCCGGCGCCGGGGTGGAGCGAAACAATGGCGTTACAGCCGTCGTATTCGCCGGAGAGAAGCGTTTCAAGGCGCATTCTTTCCTCTTCCTTTTCTATCTCCGCCACTTCCGCGAGCACTTCGGAAACAACGCTTTCGTCGTTTTCTTCTATGCCCATCTCTGCAAGAGTAAGAGCGTCTTCGGTCTTGGCTTTAAGATCATTATATTCTTCTATTTTGTCCTTCGCTTTTTTAAGCTCCTGCAAGATCTTGCCGGAACCTTCGCTCTCCCAGAATCCTGCGGCGGAAGTCTGTTCCTCAAGCTCCTCTATTCTCGCAGAGAGCTTATCTATTTTTATAGCTGACGCCAGCTCTTTTACTGCGTCCGTAAGCTGTAAAAGCTTGTATTTTGCTTCTTCAAGTTGTACTATCAAGTCTGTCCTCCCACGCAAATGTGCGTATATTTCGGAAAATAATGGTATGTTCAATAATATTTTATCATATTATTTTAAGATTGTAAACTGCGTTTTTGTAACTTTTTTATTTATGTTCGCAAGGAGCGGAGAAAAATTCTTTAAGATTTACATAAAGTTTCCCTTTTTCGTTTCTTTTAAATCCGACGGCGAGCGAAAGTCTGCTTTCCTCACCTTCAAAATATGCTTCCTCTGCTCCGCAAAGCTCCATAAAGTTGAGCGCCGCACGGCCAAGTACGAATTGAGAAGTAAAATCATCTGTTCCCGGAGCCTTGGCTATGTTATATATGTGACCGGAGCCGTCGCGCATACCGAACTGACATATTCCCAAAAACTTGCCGTCCTCGTAAGCGGAATATGCAAAAAAATCCGCATTGTATCTTACAGAGCATTTTTCGCAAAGAGCTTTCTGCTCCTCTTTTTTCTCTATCGGTTTTACCGTAAACATGGGAGTTCTCCTAAGACATAAGTATATCTATTTCGCCTTTTGTAAGATGGCGCCATCTGCCGGGGCGAAGCGTGCCGAGCTTCAGTCCGCCGATAGACACGCGGCGAAGCGTGATGATATGGAGCTGTACCTGTTCGCACATCTTTCTTATCTGGCGGTTTCTTCCCTCAAAAAGCTCCATTGCAAGAACGGTATGGTCCTCTTTCATAGTGACGACGGACACGTTCACGGGTTTTATGATGTGTTCGTCTATCTTCATGGGACATGAAAGAGCCTTTATCTTTTCCGGCTCTACCTTGCCGCGCACCTTTACATGATAAATTTTAGGCTTATGATATCTGGGGTGCATGAGTTTGTTTGCAAATTCGCCGTCGTTTGTGAAAAGCAGCAAACCCTCGCTCTCCATATCGAGTCTGCCTATCGGATATACGCGCTTGCCGACGTCGGCAACGAGTTCAGCAACGCAAGGTCTGCCCTGTTCGTCGCTCATCGTCGTAACGTAGCCGACGGGTTTATTGAGCATGATGTAGACATGCTTTCTGCCTGACGACGTTATGCGCTTTCCTTTGTACTCAACGACGTCTGTTTCGTCGTCTATCTTCTGACCGAGAACGGCTCTTACGCCGTTCACGGTAACATTTCCTCTTTCGATTTCTTCCTCTGCCGCACGTCTGGACATAAGCCCCGACTCAGACATGAATTTTTGAAGTCTTTTTTCCATGATCGTAAAATCCCTGAATCTATATTTTTCCGTAATATATATTTTAATCTATTTTTTGAAAAATCCGTGCCGAACAGTCTTTTTCGCAACCTCACGGACGGTATGGAGCGGCACCTCGCCAAGCTCTTTTCCGTCAAGAAAGAAGCGAACCCGCCCCACGCGGCTGCCGGCAGGCATACCTGCGTAAACAAAGCGTTCAAGCTCGGTTTTTACTTCTATCTCTCCCCGCTGCTTTGCAAGCACGACGGAAAGCTCATCCGTGTTCACGGCTTCTACCGTATCGGTCTGACCGCCGACGACGTGGAGTTCAAAAGAAAATTCTCCCTTTTCGGCAAGGCTCACGTTTTCATAAAGCTCAAATCCATAGTCTAACATGGCTCTGTGATCCTGCCAATCGTTGCCGTCGTCAAGCGTCACGCATACAAGCGTGACTCCGTCGCGCCTTGCGGCTGAAACAAGAGTTCTGCCGCAGCGCTTAGTAAAGCCCGTCTTTACTCCGATAACATCGTCAAAAGTCCGGAGCAGGCGGTTATGATTGACGAGAAACCGCGCAGGTATTTCCCCGTTTGCCGGGATCATCTTTTTCTCAGTGGAAACGATATCGGCAAAAGTCCGGTTTTTGAGCGCATATGCGGCGATAAGAGCTAGTTCGTAAGCCGTGGTATAATGTTCTTCTCCGTCAAGTCCGTGTGGGTTTTCAAAATGAGTGTCTTTAAGTCCCAGTTCAGCCGCCTTAGCGTTCATCATATCGGCAAAACCCTCTATACTGCCGCCGACGGCATATGCTATCGTTTCGGCGGCATCATTCGCACTTTGAAGCATTAGCGCATATAGCAGTGCTTCAAGAGTTATCTTTTCCCCCGCTTTGAGGTAGACAGAGGAACCCTCCACACCCGCCGCCTGCGCGGGAACGGTAACAACCGTATCAAGCGGCATATTCTCTATTGCCACAATAGCCGTCATTATCTTTGTTGTACTTGCCATGCCGCGCCGAGTGTTTTCATCTTTTGCGTATATTATGTTTCCGCTGTCTGCCTCGATGAGCACGGCGCTTCTTGCGCTGACGCCCAAAGCGCCCGCACGCGGCGATACGGCACACAGTAAAACGAATACTGTCAAAACGGCGATTAGTTTTTTCATCTTTCTATATTTCTCCGAAAAAAGCTTTTTGATTTATTTTCGGAAAAATCGCCCGTTTTATTCTGCTTTTTTTCAGGGAAACCGAACCTTATGAGTCACTTTCTTCCGTTCTCGTTTCAATGGGAGTCTCGTTTCCCGTATCTGCGCCGTTATCCGCAGAGTCTTTTGACAATTCGACAGTAACCTGAGTGACGGCTTCTTTTTCAGCTTTTTTCTGCTCTTTTTCTTCTTTTTTCTTCTCGAATGTGGACTTGAGCTTGTCCATTATACCGGGAATCTTCTCAACTATGCTTTCTATGGAGGAGCCTATATCGTTTTTTGGATTGTTGATATTTATCATATCCACTTTGCCATCACTGTCCACTACAAGAAAGCCTATGGGAATAACGGAAACCCCGGTACCGCCGCCTCCTCCGAAGTTGTTTTTCTGCTTAGGAGAAGCGTTCTTGCCCGCATAATCGTTGCCGCCGCCGGCAAAACCGACGGATATCTTGGATACAGGAATTATCACCGTACCGGAAGGCGTTTCTATCGGTGTGCCTGTAACGGTATTTGCGTCCAAAAATTCACGAACGCTCCCGAGAGATTCTTTTATAAGCTCGCTTATTCTGTTCTTTTCTTCAGCACCCGCTGTTTTCTCCTGAGTTTTTTCCCACATACAAATCATTCCTTTCCGGCGGCTCCGCCACTGAATTATTGTTTTTATCTTTATTTTTTACACTGTCTTTTTTGTCAGGCAATTTTTCTTTCTTTCTGCTCGTCATAAACTTCAAAGCCGCAGTCCATGCCGCCGCAAGCAAGAGCTTCAATGTCTGCCCTACCGTTATGGAAATATCCACGTTTATGTCGGCGCGAGTTTTGTCGGAAAGATAGTCGCAGCATGCGCCTATTTTGGCATTCTCGTCCGTCTTAAAATCCATCGCGCTTTCAAGAAGCTCAAAAATCAGACTGCAAGAACCGCAAACGGCTCCGAACATTATCGCCGTAGTCGCCGCGTCCGAAGAGGCGACGCAGATGTAAAAGTCATGTACGCGCACTCTCAGGTATTTTTTGAGTTTTTTGAAAACGATAAAGACGACATGTTTTACCATGTCCAGAATATCGGCAATGCCCATCTTTTTGCCTGAGCTTTCTTTGCCGCTTTTCTTTTTTTTCTGCTTTTCGCGTTTCTTTTTCGTCTTTTTGGGAGGCAGGTCGAGTTCCGGGTCCGGAGGCGGAGCTTTCTTCGTAGTAAACACACGCAAATTTATGAAAAGAACTTTTACATAAATATCGAAGTTCTCCCCTGCGCGCAATATCAGATGCGCCCTTATGCTTCCGATAAGAAATAAGGCGAAAATTACGGAGCAGACTATTATAAGCGCCGTCATAGATTTTCGCCTGCCGTCAGTTCAAGCGGAGGAAGCTCGTCTGTCGACGAAAGTCCGAACGACCGCAGAAACATCGGCGTCGTACCGTAAAGCCGAGGCTTACCGGGAACGTCCATGCGCCCCAGACATTCAATAAGCCCTCTGTCCAGCAAACCTTTCACCGCATAAGCGCTGTCTGAGCCGCGAACCTGATCTATATATGTTTTGGTAACAGGCTGATTATATGCAATAACTGCAAGCGTTTCAAGGCTTGATTTGGAAAGATTGCCGCCTTCTTTTATGCCGAGAGCGGCGCGCACATATCCGGCATACTGCTCCTTTGTCACAAGCTGGCAGGCGTTTGCAAAAGTAAGAAGCTGTATACCGCGCGGAAGAGCGCTGTCATATTCTTTTTGATATTCCGAAACTATCATTCTCACATCTTCTTCGGATATATGCATAACTTCGGCGAGTTTTTTGTATGTCACGGCATGACCCGCGGCAAACAGAATGGATTCTATCACCTTTTTTGCCTCGTTCTCCGTTAGTTCGCCCTCATATTCCAAAGGTTCGTCAAACATTGCTTATCGCCTCGCTTTCTTTTTGTCTTAAACCGTGCGTTCTGTTGAGAGTCAATAGAATGTTTTCCCCTCCGTCCGCGGAATATTCGCGTTCAAGAGAAATCCTCCCCGCCTTTAAAAGCTCAAGTATGGCGTAAAACGTTGCGACAAGGGCGGAACGGCTTGTCACATCTTCGAAAAATTCGTCAAAATAAACGGCGCGCCGCTTTACCATTTTGCGAAGCACATTCACTATCCTTCCGGGTATGGAGACTATCTTTTTCTTGATAAGCGGATTTATAAGCTCTATCGGAGCGTTTTCTTCCTCTTTTTCCTTTTCCGCCATCTTGAAAAGCAGTTTCGAAAGCGCATTTGTGAGAAGAGATGCGTCCAAATTGAGAACAGCATTTTTGTCCGGTTTTATCTCGTCCGTTTCTTTTTCGAACCTGCCGCCGAAAGCTTTTTCTCTCTCGGCAAGAAGTTCTGCCGCAGCTTTGGCGAGCTTATATTCCATAAGTTTGCGGACAAGCTCTTCTCTTGGGTCCTCCTCCGTTTTGGGCAGAAGCATTTTGCTTTTGATGAGCATAAGCTCTGCCGCCATCGTTATAAATTCGCCGGCTACTTCCATATCCATGCGTCTCATTTCTTCAACGTAAGCCATATACTGGTCGAATATCACGCTTATGCGGATATCGAAAATATTCATTTTGTTTTTGGAAATAAGAGCAAGCAAAAGCTCCAAAGGGCCTTCGTATGCACCGGTCTTAAAAACGAGTTCCGACATTTGCAACTCCGAATAGATGTTTATTTAAAAATAGGTATAAGCTCCAAGAGCCATTCCATGCCGCTGATAATGGCTCCGCTAAGGAAATTGAGCGGCAGGTCAAGCACATCAAGATATAAAAGCAGGATAACGGCGATCATTATATATCTTTCGTACTTCATTATGCCGAAATACCATTTTTCCGGCAAAAAAATGTAGAATATGCGCGATCCGTCAAAAGGCGGCACCGGCAAAAGATTAAATATAGCCAGAAATACATTGAGCTGTGCGAATATGACAAAAAATAAATAAAGCGTATAACAGAAATAAAATACGGCGTTCGCTTCGCGGAAACTGAAAAGTCCCATTATCTCATATCCCAAAACGCCTATAAAAGCCATTAAGAGATTTGAGAGAGGACCAGCAGCTGCCGTGATAGCCATATCGCGGCGCGGATTTTTGTAATAGCGGGAATTGACAGGCACGGGTTTTGCCCAGCCTACGCGAAAGAGAACCATGCATATAAATCCCAAAAGGTCAAAGTGCTTTACCGGATTGAGAGTTATCCTGCCCAAATTTCTCGCCGTGGGATCGCCCAGCTTATACGAAACATATCCGTGCGCGCTTTCATGCACGGATATGGAGATGAGCGCAGCGGGCACGCTGAGCAGGATGTTGAATAAATATTCTTTCATCATTCAAAGATCCATTCAAAAATTATTTTTCCGCAAGAGAGGAAAGCACTTTTATAATCTCCTCTCGTCCTTCTCCCGTAAGCGATGAGAAAGGAATTATGTTTATCTTTTCGCAGGCTTCGGGAGGATTCAGCAAAGGTTCCTCAGAAAGAGCGGCAAGCTGTGCGTTTCTCTGAGTCTTATTGAGCTTATCGCATTTGGTTGCGGCTATGATATACGGGATACCGGAACGGTTCATAAAATCAAACATCATTTTGTCGTCCGCCGTCGCGCCTGCCTTCAGGTCGACGAGCTGAATGATGAGCGCAGGGGTACTGCGGCGCAGATATGTGTCCGTAAGTCCCGAAAATCTTTTTTGTTCCTCTGCAGCGCGTCGGGCATAACCGTATCCGGGTAAATCGACAAGATACACTTTTTTGTCGATACTATAAAAATTTATAGTTATGGTTTTACCGGGAGAAGAACTGACGCGTGCGAGATTTTTTCTGCCAAGCACCGTATTTATAAGCGAACTTTTGCCGACGTTCGAACGCCCTGAAAGGGCAATTTGAGGGATATGGTCCGCAGGAAACTGAGACGGCATACCGGCTGTCATAAAAAGCACCGTGTTTTGAGTGTTCAGCATCTTAATTTTTCTCCGTTCTTTCTGGATTTATCCGTTTTTTCAATCGGCATTAGTGCGGGAAACTCCGCATTTTGTGCCGTTTTCCGGCAATGGCATAGCATTTTTCTCGGAACTTTTCTCAAAAGGATTCTCCGAAAGCGCTATCGCAAGAGCTTGCGCGACATTTGAGATGGCAACGATACGGGTATTTGCTTTTACCTCGTCCGCTATCTCCTCCATATCGGCTTCGTTCTCTTTTGGAATGAGTATTGTCTTTATTCCGGCAAGATATGCTGCCATTGTTTTTTCGCGAAGACCTCCGATAGCCGTCACTCTTCCGTGAAGAGTTATCTCCCCCGTCATAGCAACGTCGCGTCTGCAAGGTATGCCGGTAAGTTCGCTTACAAGAGAAGTGGTTATCGCCGCGCCGGCAGAGGGACCGTCTTTAGGCGTCGCTCCCTCAGGAAAATGGATATGTATATCCTTGGTTTTATAAAAGTCGGATTCTATTCCGAGTTCTTTTGCATGCGCTCTGATATAACTCACTGCGGCGCGTGCCGATTCTTTCATTACATCGCCCAGCGAACCGGTAAGTTCCAGCTTTCCCGTTCCGTCCATTGCGACGGATTCTATTCGGAGCAACGAACCGCCTACCTCTGTCCAAGCCATGCCCTGCGATATGCCCACCTCATCAAAATCGTATACCTTTTCGGGTATTATCTTGGAAGTGCCGAGAAAATCGACAAGATTTTTATTTGTAACATGAACGTTCTTCTCTCCGTCAAAAGAGATGAGCTTCGCCGCCTTGCGGCAGCATTTGGCAATAAGGCGTTCAAGGTTTCTCACGCCGCTTTCGCGCGTGTAAAGGTCTATTATCGAATAAACCGCATCGTCGTCCATGGAAAACATTCTGCCTTTAAGTCCGTGGCGCTTTTTCTGCTTGGGGATAAGGTGATTGCGCGCTATTGAGAATTTTTCCTGTCTTGTATAGCTCTTAAGCTCGATAACCTCCATGCGGTCCAAAAGAGGGCGCGAAACTGTTTCAAGTGTGTTTGCCGTAGCAATAAACATACATCTTGAGAGGTCGACGGGCATTTCTATGAAATGGTCGCGGAAAGTACGGTTCTGTTCCCCGTCCAATACCTCAAGCATGGCGCTTGCGGGATCTCCGCGGGAGTCGCTTGCCATCTTGTCTATCTCATCGAGCAGGATAAGAGGATTATTGGAGCCTGCCTGACAGAGAGCCTGAATTATTCTGCCGGGCATGGATCCTACATATGTTTTTCTGTGTCCGCGGATATCCGCCTCATCTCTCACGCCTCCGAGAGAAACACGCACATATTTGCGCTTTGTGGCGCGCGCGATAGACGCGGCTATCGATGTTTTGCCCGTTCCGGGAGGGCCGACAAGACAGATGACCTGGTTTTTGAGTTCGGGATTGAGTTTTATCGCGGACATATATTCCACGATTCGCTCCTTGACCTTTTCAAGACCGTCGTGATCTTCGTCAAGTATTTTCTGAACCATTTTGACGTCGCTGCGTTCCTTGGTGGATTTTGACCACGGTATCTCAAGACACGCTTCTATATAGTTGCGGAGCACAACGTTGTCAGCCGAACCGACCGGAGTGCGCTGGAGCTTCTTTATCTCGCGTTCCAGTCTCTCGGAAACTTCGGCGGGCAGTTTTGCCTCAGCCATCTTCTTTCTGTATTCAACGACATCGTCATCGAGGTCGGCGTCTTCGCCAAGCTCGCTCTGAATGACCTTAAGCTGTTCGCGCAGGTAATAATCGCGCTGATTACGGTCCATGTTCTCGCTGACTTCTTTTTGTATCTTAGCTTCGGTGGCAAGTATCTCTTTTTCTCTCTCAAGGATGATAAGAAGCTTCTGGAGTCTTGTGATGGGATCAAATTCGGCAAGAATAACTTGTTTATCCGCAATATCCGTGACCATATTTGAAGCCACAAAGTCCCCTATCACGCCGGGATCGTCTATCGAGTTTATCACAAACCAAAGCTCCTTTGAAAACTTAGGCAGGAACTTTACAAATTCGCCCAACACGCGGCGAAGATCGCGCACGAGCGCCTCGCCCTTTATGCCGCCGTTGTCTTCGACAACTATCGTTTTTTCCGTTACCGAGGCGGTAAGATATTTGTCGAACGTTATCTTGTCTACGGAAGCGCGTGCAAGCGGTTCAACTATTATGCGGAACGCAGAGCCATGACCTTTTACAAGCTGTTTTATTTTTGCTATCGTTCCGTGAGCGTAGCAGTCCTCCTGTGAGGGATTCTGCACGGTAGCATCTTTCTGACATACGAGAAAAATCATGCTGTCCGCACGGACGGCAGCCTCGCAGGCGCGCTTTGAATGTGCGCGCGCAACGTCCAGATTCATGGGGATCCCGGGGAAAGCCACTATCTGACGCATTGCAACGCACGGAAGCGTTAATTTTCTTATTTTTTCTTTTGTTTCCGACATTTTTAAAATTGCCTTTCTTAATAAGCGTATTTAATTATCAAGCGCCTTTGGCGCGGTATTTTCTCATTTAAAAAATCAGTTTAATTATATCACATTAAAAAATCATTTTCTACACTTAATTTTAAAATTCATAATATATTTTCAAAGTTCATAATATATTCTTATTTTTACTTTTTTTCTTACTTTTTTTCTTTTTTTAATTTTTCTATTGATTTTATAACTTTTAAATATTATTTTAGGGAACCTCTAAAAAATCCCGAATGTTCGTTTGTCAATGATGTGAGACCGGAAAAAGCGAAAGAGTTTTGTCTATGGAGAATTGATTTTTCTGACGGAGGGAGGGCGTAGCCCGACTGAA
>CASGAQ010000026.1 GCA_949299535.1 uncultured Eubacteriales bacterium
ATTGCTTGAAAATTATGTGTTGCCGAAAATTATTGAAGAAAAGCAAAAAGATGAATCGCAACGCCGTGCAACTATTGACATATTTTTGGAAGCAGTTAATGAGTATGTGAAGGCTGGAGAAAAGTATGACTAAAGACGAACTATTGTCGTTTATTAATTTTAATAATGAACAGGAAAAAGAAGATGCGGAATTTTATATATCGGTAAAAGGTGTTGCATTACATTGTAGGGTTATAGATTTTTTAGGCTTTTCATTTTCAGCTTCAGCAGGTGAAAAAGTTGAATGGCATAAAGTATCTCAACTTTTAAAAACGGACAAAGCAACTAGAGATGTGATATATATTTATCTTGCCACATTAGAAGAGTATATCAGAGCATTTATTTCTAATAAATTACGAAAATGATCTGCAGCAAAAATTCTGGATTAACGGTCAGGGTACAAGAAACTGCATTAAAGATAATATCGAACACGGAAAAGAATTATTTGAGGTGCTTCAAAATACAGAATTCGGTTGTTTAATGCAACAGGTAGAAAAGCTTCCTTTAGAAGATAAAAAGCAATTATTTGGAGTTTCATATTGTAAAAAGAATTTAGATGCTGTAAAAGAGTTAAGGAATGCTGTCAGTCATCATGTATTTTTAGCAAGTTATGAATTTAAAAATTGTATTGTTGACAGC
Source organism: uncultured Eubacteriales bacterium (assembly GCA_949299535.1). GTDB lineage: Bacteria > Bacillota > Clostridia > Oscillospirales > CAG-272 > UMGS731. The sequence goes on from CASGAQ010000026.1 coordinate 679, forward strand.
TTTGAAGGATGTAGTTTGATTGATAATATCAAAAATCTGCGACAGCTATTACCGATACGATATCGCTATGGGAAAAATGGGAAAGGCGGAATAACTGCACAATTAAGAAAATGCGGAATAAAGCTTGATTAAAATATATTTTTTCAAAATTGATAATCCATCTGCTTAAATCATGAGATATTGGTCTAAATGTAAAAAGTAAAATATAATTATTAGGATTTGTTTAATGAAAAACTGTAACAAGATGAAGAATTGAACCATTCCTGTTCAGATTTTTGGTAAATTATTATACATAAAATGACAGCTTTTTTGTACTACCAAGACATGATGGGGGTACGATTTTGTACCCACCGCAAAAAAGCCTTGGAAATCAAGGCTTTTTTGCTTTTTTGTATCAAGAAAACCACTCGCTAAGCGAGTGGTTCCAAAGAGGCTTTTGCCGATGAGAAGGTTATATTTCACTATTGTCCGATTTGAATATCTGACATTCCTTGGTGAGCGTTTTGCAAATGCTCTCGAATAACCTTCGTGAGACTGATTATGTAACCGCCGTTAACCGACATAAGAATACCGTCCTTTTCAAGTTCGGCTACGGCAAGTTTAATCTCTTTTTCGGGTATCTTATAAAAGGTCTTTGCCATTGCAGTGTCGAACCATATAAGGCGATATGCAAATCTTTGGAGAACTGTTTTAAGTGATTCAAAAACGGACGCACATTATATCCACGAAAAGAGGTCGCACATGCCAAAAGTGTTTCTGTGTATGTAGCGCCTGTGATAACAGCGCAGTCTCCCTGATACTGCACTTTTCCGTCCGTGACTACCGATAGTGCACAGAGAAAGCGTATACCGCGCTCTTCTTCTGCGTCGTGATAAAATCCCTTTCTGTCGGTGCGCTTAAGATTCTGCTCTGAATTGCAGGGACATTCTCCCTCAAGGTACAGTCTTCCCTCATCCGACCAAATACGAGAGAACAGAGGAGAGCGGAGAGTGAATATACAGGAAAAGGTTCCCCCTGAGCAGGAAGTTCTGTATACCAACACGTTATCGGGGAAAGAAACAAAACACTGTGTATTCATTTTTCTTACTCCCCGACGGTAAGAAACGGTATTCACCGCCCGTCTAAGGTCAAGCCGACGTGAGTATCCCTTTACGCTTTCCTCTTTATCCCCGTAATCCACGGTCAGCTCACCGAGCGGGACATAAGCCTCTGAGCCGTAACTCGAGAATCCGCGCTGAAGTTCCTCATCGGCCTCAGCGTATCTTCCCGCCTTCACAAGCTCTTTTGCCTTAGCAAGGCTTTCGTATGAACCGCAGTACTTATCCTGTCTGGGATAACCCGTCCAAAGCGTATCATGATTAAGACAGAGTCTATCAAGAGAGTAGTCTCCGTAGACCATAGCTCCCAGACTGCCGTTTCCGAGCGGGTAGGTTTCCTCCCAGTACCTCGCCGGGGTGCGTTCGTAAAGAAAAAGTGAGTCTTTCGGAATATCTGTAATTTTCATAATAATCCCCCATTCCGCCTCAGGCGGATTAAATTCATAAATGACATAAATGACTTTCGTGTGTCGGGGATTATTATATCACTTTTTTTATTTAGTCAAGTTAATGGGGCAATAATTCAAAGATAATTAAAACACAGCCATTAAATGCCGATATCTTGTTAGATTTAAGTAGGAAAGTCTGTGGACGAGATCAAGATACGGAGGACTTTATTTCTCTCACAGTCATTTTTTCACATATAGCAAAAGCGCCGTGACGCTTTTTTATATGTATTTTTGATTTTATTCGTCTTGGTCGGACTTTAAAAAGAATCTTTTTATTTCAATATTTTATATATGTCTTCCGTTTTGCCGAAAACAAGAGTGTGCTCGTCCTCTTTGAAAGTGTAATCCGGGGTGGGCAGAGGGAGCATTGTATCTCCCTTCTTTACCGCGAGAATGTTGAGATTGTAGCGCGAACGGAAATCCAGCTCTTTGATGCTTTTTCCCAGCCACTTTTTCAGAGGCTGTATCTCATATATTGAGTAATCTTTTGTCAGTTCTATACAGTTGAAAATGTTGTCATAGCTTTCTCTTAAAGCTATTTTGATAGCGGAGTCGCGTTCGGGATATATTACATCGTCCGCTCCGTTGCGGAGCAGGAATTTTGCCTGAAGGTCTTCTTCTGCTTTACTGAATACTTTTTTTGCGCCTATCTCCTTGAGAAGGCTCGTTATTTCAAGACTGTCTTGGAATTTGGAGCCGACGCATACGAAGCAGGCGTCGAAATGATGTATTCCGAACGATTGAAGCACGTCAATATTAGTGCAGTCGCCTATTTTGGCGCTTGTGACGTAGGGAAGCATATCTTCAAGAGCATCGGCGCGTTCATCTACTATCATTATCTCGCATTTTTGCTCGCAGAGCTTGCGGCAGAGGTGGTGACCGAAGGAGCCCATGCCGATTATCAAAAACGATTTCATATAAAACCTCTCTTAAAAAATTATACTTTAAATTGTGCTTTTTCCGAGATATATTGTCGGAACAGCGATTGTCATATCAGCCGATTACTATTTTTTCCACGGGAGGCATTACCGAAGAACGATGGTGTTTTTCCAGCAGTGCCAGCGCAAAAGATATACTGCCCACGCGTCCCAGATACATCAAAAATACTATCACATAACATGAAAGCGTGTTCAAAGAACGCGTTATACCGGTTGACATGCCTACGGTACCTATGGCGGAGAATACTTCGAACAATATGTCTACAAGCCCAAGAGAGCTTTGTGTGGCGCATATTATCAATGCTCCGCCCATTGCCAAAAAAAGATTTGTAAAAAAAACGGATGTTGCTTTCTGCAGGGAATCGTTGTCAAGCCTTCTTCCGAAAACGCCTACATATTGGTTATGCGTAACTCCTGCGATTGTCTGCAGTGTTACAACTACCAGAGTCGTTGTTTTAATACCGCCTGCCGTCGAACCGGGGCTTCCTCCTATAAACATAAGCAGCATTGTTACGAGTTTGGAGCCGTCGGACATGGCGGCAACATCGACAGAGTTAAATCCGGCGGTACGTGGTGTGATTGCTGCAAAAGACGCGGTAAGAAGTCTTTCTCCGATGCTCATATCCGCGCCAGTAGCATTGCGTTCAAGAAAGAATATGACAGCCGTTCCGCCTACAATGAGTATTGCGGTAGTTACAAGCACTATTTTAGTGTGAAGGGTATATCGTTTTATGTTCAGCTTTTTTTCGCAGATATCGTCCCATACCCAAAAGCCTATACCGCCTATCGTGATAAGAGCGCATATCGTTATGGAGACTACGGGATCATTATAGAAATTGACGAGCGAGCAAAATTCTCCGTATTCTTGCCCCATAAGGTCGAATCCGGCATTGCAGAAAGCGGAGACCGAGTGAAATATCGCATAGTATATTCCTTTTGCCGCTCCGAACCTCGGTATGAAACGAGAAGCAAGCAGAAGCGCGCCGATAGTTTCAAAGATAAGTGTGCCGTAAACTATCTTTTTGGAGAGAGTTACGATACCGCGCACTTTAAAAGCGCCTATACTTTCCGCCATTATTTCTCTGCGACGCAGACCTATGCGTTTTCTCAGGAAGAGCATGAACATCGTTGCGATGGTCATAAATCCGAGACCACCTATCTGTATAAGCGTGATTATCACTATCTGACCGAACAGCGACCAGTGTGTTCCTGTATCCTGAAGTATGAGGCCTGTAACGCAGGAAGCGCTTGTAGATGTAAACAGAGCCTCCATGAAAGAGGCACTTTCTCCGGAAGATGTTGAAATAGGAAGCATGAGCAATAGCGTTCCGAGTCCTATCATCAGCAAATATCCTATGGAAATGATCTGAACATGCGAAAATTTTCGCTTTTTTAACTTGCTTTTTATTCCCATTTTATGACATTCTTTTCTAAAATGATAAAATTATTTTGTGTATTCATAATTATAGCACCATTGCCATTGAAAGTCAATATTTTCGCGGAAACACATGCCCTTATCTCAAAGATTTTACTTTTTGATGTGATACAGCGTGTTTAACATAAAAAACAGACGGGATATCCCGTCTGTTTTTTATGTTAAATTTCAAACCAAACTTATAATTATTTGATTTCAACTTCTGCGCCGGCAGCTTCGAGAGCAGCTTTGATTTTTTCTGCTTCGTCTTTGGCAACTGCTTCTTTGATTGTCTTGGGAGCAGCTTCAACGAGTTCTTTAGCTTCTTTGAGTCCGAGACCGAGAAGTTCACGAACAACTTTGATAACGTCGAGTTTCTTAGCGCCGAAGCTCTTGAGTTCAACGTCGAATTCTGTCTTTTCTTCAGCTGCAGCTGCTGCGGGAGCTGCTGCGCCTGCAACTGCAACGGGAGCTGCGGATACACCGAATTCTTCTTCGAGAGCCTTAACAAGGTCTGCTACTTCAAGTATTGTAAGAGATTTGATTTCATCAAGTATAGCTGTGATTTTTTCGCTAGCCATTTTAATTATCCTCCGTGTTAAAGATTTAATAATATAAAAGTTTTGATTGGTATGACGCGTTTATCTTACGCGTTTTCTGCTTCGTTCTGCTTATCAACATAAGCCTGGAGAACGTAAGCAAGGCTGTAGAGAGAAGACTGCAAGCTTCCGAGCACTTTGCCGATGAGGACTTCCTTGGAGGGAAGTTTCGCAAGCTGATCTACGCCGTCTTTGTCAAGGATCTTACCGTCAACGAAACCTGCTTTGATTTCGAACGTTTCAATCTTTTCAGCATATTTGCTGATGATTTTTGCAGCTGCTACGGGATCGGTATCGCTCGTTGCGACTGCCGTCATGCCTTCGAGAACATCTTTGAGACTTTCATAACCGGAATTATCGCAAGCTCTTCTGATGAGAGTGTTCTTAATTACGGAATAACTTACGCCTGCGGCAGTAAGTTCTTTTCTGAGAGCTGTATCGTTCTCGACTGTAATGCCTGTGTAGTCAACGATAACGCAAGCTTGAGCGTTTTTAAGCTTTTCGGAAAGCTCGTTGACGATCTGTTGTTTCTTTTCAACGATCTGTGCGCTAGGCATTTTTTCACCACCCTTCTAAAAAATAAAAAGCCAAGCTTTTTCTGTGCCTTTCGGCACAAATAAAAAAATCTTTCCGCAATCCAAAGGCGCGGAAAGACAGAAAAACTTCATTTTCGTATCTCCTCGGCAGGGAAGCTTTGCTTTTACATAAACCTGCTGTCTTAGGATTGCCATAACATACTACCATATTTCACGCTTAATGTCAATAGTTTTTTTGAAAAAAAGCTTAAACTTGTTTTTATGGCGCCCCGTGAATATTGACAAACAGAAATATTATATGTATAATGAAAAAAACAATTGTTATTTTACTAATTATATTAAAAAACGACATCATACGGGGGGAATTGTATATAAAAATGGATATTTCGTGTTTTGTTTCATCCATGCCGACAAATTGTCCGTGTGGAAAAATTCATAGCGCACCGATAGATAAAATTATAGCGGAAGCAGGAGCGCTTTCAAGACTTCCGGACGTTATAAAGGATTACGGCGCAAAAAAAGCGTTCGTTTTCGCGGATAAAAATACATATGAGGCGGCAGGCAAGAGAGTGCTCGAACTTCTTGCGGAAAACGATATCGCGTACAGCTCATTTGTTTTCGAGTCCGACGATATAAAGCCGGACGAGCATTCCGTAGGCTCTGCCGTAATGCATTACGATCGTTCCTGCGACATCGTTGTTGCAGTAGGCTCCGGCGTTATAAACGATATAGGAAAGATACTTGCGTACACGGCAGGAGTAAAATATATAATCGTTGCAACTGCACCTTCTATGGACGGATATGCCTCCGGCAGTTCCTCTATGGAGATGGACGGACTCAAAGTTTCGCTCAATTCAAAATGTGCCGACGTTATCATAGGCGATATAGATATAATGAAAAATTGTCCGCAGCGTATGCTCATTTCCGGACTGGGAGATATGATAGCCAAATACATAAGCATATGCGAGTGGAGGATATCACACATCATAACGGGCGAGTATTACTGCGAGAATGTTGCCGAACTTATGAGAAGCGCTCTTCGTAAATGCGTGAGCAACGCAGACGGACTTCTACAACGCGACGCAGATGCGGTACTCGCAGTTTTCGAGGGACTTGTCATCGGCGGTGTCGCCATGAAATTTGCAGGACTTTCCCGTCCCGCTTCCGGTGTTGAACATTATTTTTCACATATCTGGGATATACGAGGACTTGAATTTAACACACCCGTCGATCTTCACGGCATACAGTGCGCTTTGGGCACTCTTATTGCGGCGCGAATCTATGAACAGATAAAAAATATAACGCCGAACAGAGAAAAGGCGCTTGCTTTTAACGCCGCGTTCGATTACGAGTCATGGAAGAAAGAGCTTTGCTCTTATCTTGGCGCAGGCGCAAAAGCTATGATAAAGCTTGAGGAAAAGGAGAGAAAATACGACGTTGAAGCGCACAAAGCGCGTCTTGACGTGATAATTTCGCATTGGGACGAGATAATCTCCGTGATAAACGAGGAAATTCCGTCTTCCGAAGAGATAGAAAAACTTCTTAAAAAAATCGGCGCGCCCCTTACCGTCGAAGAGATTGGACTTGACCAAAAAGATCTCGGCATAACTTTCAAGGCTACAAAGGATATAAGAGACAAATATGTTCTGTCAAGACTTTGCCAAGACATCGGTGTGATCGATGAGATAGTTTTTTGAAGAAAAGAGCGCAGGCAAAACCGCTGTTTATTTATTAAACGTATAAAATTTTTAAGATATAATTTTTGAAATATAATATATTTCGCAAAACGAAGGTAAAGATAAAATGAATATTGTTGTTGTCAAAGATTACAATGAAATGAGTGCTAAAGCTTTTGAACTTATAAAAGCGGTCGTGACGGAGAATCCGAAAGCAGTTCTCGGTTGCGCCACGGGTTCAACGCCGCTCGGTCTTTACGATGCCATGATACGCGATCACCGCGAAAACGGAACGAGCTATAAAGACGTCATGACTGTCAATCTTGACGAGTACATGGGACTTGACAAAGAAAATGAGCAGAGTTATGCATACTTCATGCGTAAGAACTTATTCGACCATATAGATATAAAACTTGAAAATACGCATATAGAAAACGGCATGGCGTCTGACGCTCAGGCGGAGTGCGACAGATATAACGCGCTTTTGGCTGAACACAGTCCCGATGTTCAGATACTCGGACTCGGCTCCAACGGACACATAGCGTTCAACGAGCCTGGAACTTCGTTTGATTCCGTGACGCACGCTGTAGACCTTACCGAAAGCACGATAAAAGATAACTCGCGCCTTTTCTCAAGCGAGGACGAAGTTCCGCGCCGCGCTTTCACGATGGGACTGAAAAACATCATGGCGGCTAAAAAAATAGTTGTTCTTGCAAACGGCGGGAACAAGGCGAAAGCCGTACATGGACTCGTTTGCGGAGCTATCACCGAAGATGTTCCCGCAAGCATTCTGCGTATGCATTCCGACTGCACTCTTATCTGCGATGAAGCGGCGGCAAGCCTTCTGCCTAAGGAGAGAATCTGATGAAATGCTTTAGGGGCGCGCGGTGTTTTGTCGAAGGCCGTGGTATTATCAGAACTGATATCCTGTTCGATGAAAAGATAAAAAAGATAGGCGAGGCTTACGAGAGCGCGCAGGAGATAGTTCTGCCTGAAAACGCTGTAGTCCTGCCCGGATTTATAGACGAACATATCCACGGCGCCGGCGGAGCCGACGCTATGGACGTAAAAGAAGGATCGCTTGATATCATCTCAAAGACGCTGGCTCAAGAGGGGACCGTCGGGTTCCTCGCCACTACAATGACGCAGAGCCGTGAAAATATAATGAATGCGCTGAAATCTGCCCGCAGTTATATCGAGCGCGAAAGCGGAGACGGCGCGCGCCTTCTGGGCGTACATCTTGAAGGGCCGTTCATCTCGCCTGCATACAAGGGCGCGCAGCCCCTGGAATATGTGGCAAAGCCTGACGTAAAAATCTTTGATGAATATAACGCTGCAAGCGGCGGCAATATAAAGATGGTTACTCTTGCTCCCGAAGAACCTGGCGCGGACGAGCTTATCCGTCACCTTGCCGCAAAAGGAATAATCGCCTCGATAGGTCATACGGGAGCAAAATATTCCGACATTGAAAAAGCTGTGGCTCTGGGAGCGGGAAGTGTTACTCATACATATAACGCGCAGTCTGCTCTCCACCACAGAGAAATAGGTACCGTCGGAAGTGCAATGCTCATCGACTCGCTTTCCTGCGAGCTTATAGCGGATGGTATACATGTGAGCGTCCCTGCGATGAAGTTGCTTGCAAAATGCAAGCCGAAAGGCCGTCTTGTGCTTATCACGGACGCTATGCGCGCAAAGGGCATGGCTGACGGAGAGAGCGAGCTCGGCGGTCAGAAAGTATTTGTTAAAAACTCGGAGGCACGTCTTGCCGACGGCACTCTTGCCGGCAGCGTGCTTCGAATGAACCGCGCCGTACAGAATATGGTCGAAAAGGTCGGTATGTCACTCGAGAGCGCTTGCGAGTTTGCCAGCATGAATCCCGCCGTACTTCTTGGTATCGACGGCGAAACGGGAAGCATACGCGATGGCAAGCGAGCGGATTTTGCCGTGCTGGACGACAAATTCAACGTCGTTTACACGATATGCGGCGGCAGAGTCATATATTCTTGCGATAAAAAATAAATGCTCGTGACGAGCCTTGGATTCAATAAAAAATTTAATAATATAAAAAATGGAGATAAAATATCATGGAAACGACACTTGTTGTAATGGCGGCCGGTATGGGCAGCCGTTTCGGCGGACTCAAACAGGCGGAACCCGTAACGCCTGACGGAAAAGGCATTCTCGATTTTTCTGTTTACGATGCAAAAAAGGCAGGATTTTCAAAGGTCGTATTTATAATCAGGGAAGACATGGAAAAAGATTTCCGAGAGCTTGTGGGCGATCGCATAGCTAAAACGATCGATGTGGAATACGTTATGCAGGATATGAGCGTTCTTCCCGCCGGAAGAACCAAACCGTTTGGTACGGCTCATGCCATTTACTGCTGCAAGGACGTTGTCCGCGAACCGTTTGCGGTGATCAACGCCGACGACTATTACGGTTCTAATGCATTTTTTGATATATGCAAACATCTGAGCTGTGCCGAAAAAGGCGAATGGGCTATGACTGCATATCACTTGGGCAAGACGCTTAGCAAGAACGGCTCTGTTTCCCGCGGCGTTTGCGAGACTGAAAAGGGATACCTCAAAAAGGTTACGGAGTATACGAAAATAAATTCCGACGGAACATATGAAAAAGACGGCTTCAAATATACGTTCACACAGGATACGCTTGTTTCCATGAATCTTTGGGGACTTACGCCGGATATTTTTGATATACTTGAAGAAGAATTTGAAAAATTCAAAGCCGAAGCAAACATGGCAAAAGATGAATTTTTCATTCCCTCGGTAATATCAAAAGCGCTTGATACCGGCAGAGCCACGGTAAAGGTTTTCGAAAATAAAGATAAATGGTATGGTATTACATATAGAGAAGATTTACAGGAAGTTAAAGACGCCATAGGAGGATATATTGAAAATGGATTATATGAAGGAATTTAGGGATATCATCGAAAAATTTGCAATAGAGGGAAATGTACAGAGCATCGAGCCGTACGGCGAGGGACACATAAACCAAACGCTCCTTGTCACAACTGACAAAAAACGTTATATCATGCAGAGAATGAACCGCAATGTTTTTCCCGATCCCGACGGACTGATGAAAAATATATACGGCGTTACGGAATACCTTTATGAGAAAGGTATCGAAACTCTGCACTTTGTTCCGACAATTGACGGTGAAACTTACCTTCGTGGCAGACACAATTTCCGTGTTTGCGATTTCATTGAAAATACCATAACATATCAGAAAGTTACGGACAAAAAGATATTCAAAAATGCAGGGGAGGCTTTCGGCGAATTTCAGAACAGCCTTGCAGGATTTGATGCTTCCGGCCTTACGGAGGTCATAAAACGCTTCCACGATACTCCCAACAGATTTGAGAAATTCAAATCTGCGCTTGAAGCAGACATCTGCGGCAGGGCAAAAGATTGTGTTTCCGAAACAGAGTTCATCATTTCTCATTCGGATACATACGATGTCGTTACGGAAGGTCTTGCCGACGGCACTATACCGCTCCGTGTTACGCACAATGACACAAAGCTCAACAACATACTTATGGACGCTGAAACAGGCAAGGCAAGAGCGGTTATCGACCTTGATACGATAATGCCCGGCTCCATGCTTTTCGACTTCGGCGACGCCATACGTTTCGGCGCTTCCACTGCGGCGGAGGATGAGCAGGATCTTTCCAAAGTCCACTTCGATATAGAGCTTTTCAAAGCTTACGCGGAGGGTTTCTGCGCCGCAGTAAAAAACAGTATAACTCCCAGAGAAGCGGAACTTCTTCCTTACGGAGCCTACCTTATGACAATCGAATGCGGTATGCGTTTCCTTACAGACTATCTTGAGGGCGACACATATTTCGCTACGAAATATGCTGAGCATAACCTTGTCCGCGCAAGAACTCAGATAAAGCTTGCCGGAGAGATGGAATCTCAGTTCGGCGCAATGGGCAAGATAATAAAACAGATACTTGCATAAAAGAGAAAACGACGCTTAAAAGAACGACGCTTAAAAGCGTCGTTTTTACTGATAAAGAAAGACTGATTTGTTTAAGGAGATTACAGATATGAAACTGATGATAGCGTCCGATATACACGGTTCTGCCGTTTACTGCAAAAAACTGATTTCGGCATATGAAAAAGAAAAAGCGGATAAACTTTTGCTTTTGGGTGACTTGCTTTATCACGGTCCTCGCAATGCTCTGCCGTATGAATATGAGCCGAAAGAAGTTATAAAAATGCTCAACGAAAAGAAAAATGATATCATCTGCGTTCGCGGCAACTGCGATTCCGAAGTCGACCAGATGGTGCTTGAATTTCCGATAATGTCGGAAAGCGCCGTTGTTTTCGACGGTAAAACGAAAATTTTTGCAACTCACGGTCACAAATTCAACAAAGATGTACTTCCTCCCATTTGCGTGGGCGACGTGCTTGTATACGGGCACACGCACATTCCGCTCGACGTGACCGTCTGCGGTATAAGATGTCTTAATCCCGGTTCTGTTTCAATACCGAAAGAGAACAGCACGCGCGGATATATGATATATGAAAACGGAGAGTTTTGCCGCAAATCTTTTGATGATGAGCGATAAGCAGGCGATATATCCGATTTTTGCGTGCGAATACCGCAGGGTTGACATGATATCCTTTTTGTGATATCATGATGACTGAAAAATAAATATCTTGCAGAGCGGACAAGGAAATCTCGGTGAAAATCCGTCGCAACAGCCATTGCCGTAATTGAGCTTTGCTCATAAGTCGGAATGCTTGCCGCTTTGTCTTTGTGCTTTTGCGCCTTTCTGTTGATATATGGTTTTAGGCGCCGAAGCAGAGATACATCGGACGCTTTCGGGCAGATCGGAGAGCGGTGCCGCTTATAAAAAAGACCTGTTTTGCTTCGGTTTTTGCCGCGGCTTTTTCTGCGTAGGTCTTTACGGCGCGTTTTATTGCTTTCGGGCGGAAACGCGCTTTTTTTGACAAGATTCCCCGTGTTCGCCGTTTACACGGAGAGGCGGTTTTGTATGGACCAAGATGTTTGTTTAAAAAACTTTAAAGGAGTCTTAAAATGAAAAAACAAACAAAAAAACTTCTTTCTCTCGTGCTTGTTGCGTTAATGCTCGCGGCGAGCGTTTTTGTGCTTGCTTCCTGCGGAGAAGAAAAAAATTACGTTTATGTGACCGTTGCGGACGGTAACGGAAAGTTTGCCGTCGCGTATGAAAAGGTCGAGATAACGGAAATGACGGTAGACGCGGCTCTGCGCGCCGCTCACGCCGAGTTTTACTCCGGCGGCGAGGACGGATATGCTTCAGCTCAGACGCAGTACGGTCTTTCGCTTACAAAGCTTTGGGGAACGGAAACTTCATCTTGCGGATATTATGTAAACAATGTGTCAGCCTCCTCTCTTGCCGACGCGGTTGAAAACGGGGACCATGTTTATGCTTTTATCTATACCGATATGACGAACTTCTCTGATTCATACTCTTATTTTAACGTAAATAATTTTGAAGTTGAGCTTAAATATTCGGACAGCTCAACTACAACATTGAATCTTACACATTTGGCATTTGACGAGAATTGGAATTTGGTCAAATCACCTGTTGCAGGTGCCGTAATAACATTAAACGGTGAAAAAACGGATTTTGTTACGGATGAAAACGGCAACGTAAACATTATTTTTTCCGAAAAAGGCGAGTTTGTCATAAGCGCCGTAAGCGAAGATATGACGCTTGTTCCGCCTGTGGCTGTTGCAACGGTTAAATGATGAAAAATTTTCTTGCAGGATTTTTTGCCGCGGTGTTCCTTTTCTGCTCAGCTTTTAATTCGTCAGCCGAGTGTGCAGATAATATAAACGGCATTATCTCATATAAGGCAAAAGAAACAGGCGCGAAAAACGCAGAAGGACTTGCTGAGAAGCTTGCCGAAAGTGCGGGAGCAGGCGCGGAGTGGTATGTTATGAGCCTTCACCAGACGGGCGAGTATGATTTTTCGGAATATGCGAGATCGCTTGACAATTATCTGAGCGAGAACCGTATTTCCGGTACCGAAGGGATACGCTGTGCGCTGGGATTTATTGCGGCTAACTGCGAAAGCGACTACATAGACTATGCAGCTGAAAATCTTATAGGTTCTCTCGGCATAATGAGCTTCATATGGGGACTTCATCTGCTCAACAACGGCGCTGAAAGTTCCGCTTACACGGCGGAAAGTCTTGCTGAGAAAATTTCGGAGATGATGATAGACAGCGGCGGTTTTGCGCTTTACGGAGGCACGGCGGACGTCGATGTTACGGCTATGGCGCTCTGTGCGCTTGCTCCTTATTACGATACGAGCGAAAACGTGCGCCGCACGATAGATATGTCGCTGGAATTTATTTCTTCCGCACAGCTTGAAAGCGGAGGCTTTTCGAGCTACGGCGCGGAAAACTGCGAGAGCGCGGCTCAGGTCGTCGTTGCTCTGTGCGCGCTCGGCATAGACCCGACGGCGGACGAGCGCTTCATGAAAAACGGTAAGAGTGCGCTTGAGGCTGTGTGTTCATATGCGTTGCCGAGCGGCACTTTTGCTCATCTGAAAGGCGGAGATGAAAACGACACGGCGACGTCTCAGGCTCTCCAGGCGTTCATCTCATATGAAAGATTAAAAAGCGGAAAAGGTTCCTTCTTCATTTTTGACGAGCAGGAGAAATTTTCTCTTGACGAGCTTCATGACGAGATATCCGAAAACCGCGGCGGAAAGACCTTAAACGAAATAAAGACGATAGTCTGCATATCCGTCATTGCGGTCTGCGCGGCGGGGATAGTCGTGACTCTTTTGTGGCCGAAAAAGAAAAAAGAATAAAAACGTCGGAAAGACTTGTGCAAATAATGCACAGGTCTTTATTTTTTTGGCTATAATATCTCAATATGATATGTAAAGGAGATTCCGGATATGTTTTTTTCAGTGACTGATCTTGCTGTCGAGGCAAGAGATGAGTATATGAGCAGATACGCAATATCTCACGAGGGCGAGATAGACGGGGTAGAGTACTCCGAGCGCAAAGAGGACGATATCAGTATAAGTACGATAGATATTTTGAACGAAGAGGGGCAGAGAGCTGTCGGAAAGAAGCGCGGCAGATATGTAACGATATCTTTTCCCGATATAATGCTTGCCGATTACGGCGGATTTATCAAGCTCTGCGAGATATGCGCGCGTGAGATACGGGGGCTTTGCGAGCATGTTTGCAAAAATGCGGAAAGCGTTCTGCTTTGCGGACTGGGCAACGAGCGTATGTCGCCCGATGCGCTGGGGCCTGCCTCTGTAAAAAATGTTCTTGTAACTCGGCGACTGAAAGAAGAGGAACCGGAAATATTTAGCCGCACTGGACTTTTCGACGTGTGCGCCGTTTTTCCCGACGTGAGCGCACATACGGGACTTGAGGGAGCAGAGATCATTCGCGCCGCGGCAAAGAGTGCGTCTGCCGATATAATAATAGCGGTGGATGCGCTGGCGGCAAAGGAGCCTGAGCGGCTCTGCAAAACCTTGCAGTTATGTTCTGCCGGTATCTTGCCCGGTTCCGGCGTCGGCAACGCCGTCTGCGCGATAGACGAGCATAGCATGGGCGTGCCGGTGATAGCATTGGGAATACCCACAGTGATAGACGCGGGTACTCTTGTATGCGGTGCGGCGGGGGAAAATGCCGATGTCACACCGCTAAAAGGACTTTTTGTTTGCCCCAAGGATATAGACGAGCTTTCCGAAAGGCTTTCAAGGCTCGTCGGCTATTCCGTGAATCGAGCGTTCCACAGGGAGCTTTCTTTTGAAGAAATGTCGATGTTGTGAATCAAAACGCGCTTTCTGCAATATATATCTATAACATAATGACTATTGATATATTTTGCGGAGGTGCGTATTGAACTCAGATTTTTCCCGTAACGACGTTATGCCGTATATAAAGGAAAAAAGAAAAAAAGGCGGAAAAATAAAAATTTTTCTTTTGATACTCATTGTTTCTGCGGTAGCTTCTCTTGTTTTCGTGATATACAGAAGCGGACGAGAGCTTTTTGAATTTTTTGAAGCGGGGCAAGACACATCGTTTTCGTCTGAAACCACCTCTCATTCGGAGCAGGCGGTTACGACTGCTGCGACGGAAGATGTTTTAGGAGCGAGAAAGATAATAAAAAAAGATATGAGCGCTTTTTCAGTCGGACAACTGTATGAAAACGAAACAGAATTTGATGTTTTTCCGTCTTCGTTTGATTTTGCTGCTCTGTCAGGAACGGAAATATCGGTTTTGGTGATATGCTCACGCGGATTTGAAACGTATCTTGAAAATGAGGCTTTATACATGAACGGCGATTATCCCGACGGAGAGAAAACCGTCAGCGCCGATATCTGCGCCAGAAATATCGCAGCCAATCTCACTATCGGTGGGATAGGCGCTCTTTATATAGACGTCGGAAACACGTCTGCGTATAAAAGTTACGAGAATTCGTCAAGGAAGATAAACGAGTGTCTTGCTTTGTACCCGAATGTAAAATATGTGATAGACGTTCGGCGCGGCGTGTATTACGACGGCGAGGGAAATTTTATATGTCCGTCATTTTCATGCGAAGGAAGGGACACGGCGCAGATACGCTTTGAGGTGGGAGCCGGCAGCGCAAACTGCGAAATTGAACTTTCCATCGCAGACACGCTGTTTTCCGAAATGCAGAAGAAAGAGCGCTTTTCGGTCATGCCGACAAGGATAAAGCGAGGAAAGCTGGCTTCAGTGGAAAGCGTGCCTGTGATAACTTTGGAGATAGGAAGCGCAGTTACGTCGGCGGAGAGCGCGCTTTATGCGGCAGAAATCTTTGCGGAAGTTTTTCTGCAAGCGGTGAAATGAAACGGAGAAAAATCCGAAAAATACTGTTGCGGAGAGGATTTTTGCTGTTGTTGATTTGTCAATGGCAATTTTTCATAAAAATTTTCAAAAGCCTATTGACTTTTATAGTAAAATGTGATAATATATAGGTGAAAAGAAAAAGGGGTGATCGTAATGATTTTAAATAGAAAACACCCGTCAGGAAAAACGGTGCTTCTTTTCAGACTATGACAGAGAGCAAACATAAAAAGTTTGTTCTCGTAAAAATATTCGTAATGGTCTGATGAGAAGAGTTTCCCGAAAGGATGTTATGAGAAAAACGAAAGATATCTTCTTTTCATGATATGATTTGAACAAACGACAGTTTGTTCGGCCAAAATTATATTTTGAAACGTTGAGTCTTAAAAAAGAATGATTGAAAAATTACGGAATATCATATTCCGATAATTTCATAACGGATAACGGGACGCCGACCTGTTTCCTCAAAGGATTTAAACTTCGTAAATATTAAGGAGGCTGTTATGAAAAACCGTATAGGTAAAAAGCAGATACTCCTGTTCCGTCTATGACGGAGAACAAACATAAAAAGGTTTGTTCTCATATATAAAGATTCCTGTCGCGACGGTGCGTAAGGAGTATACCGAAAAATAGTTCTCGTGAGAGTATTATGGTTTTTGGTTTCTTTATAAGGAAAATGGGGAAGATAAACCTGTTTTCATAAATCGGTATGACCGTACAAGATGTATTTGGTTTGCCGAAGTTATAAAGATAAAAGATTAAATTTGATTTTTAAGAAATAAGTTTACTTCTTTCTCGTTTAAAGTAAAAAAACAAAGGTGAAAGATTTGTTTTGGCGAAAGCAAACCGAGAACGGGAATAAGGAGGAAAAATATGAAAAATAGAAATACACATAGGAGCTTAGTACTTCTGATCTCCTTATGATGGGGAGCGGGGAAGAAAAACCTGTTCTCACATATAATAAGTCAAGTGAAAGTTGTAAATATCATAAAGATATTTGCGATAAATGTTTTTATATAATATAGCCATAGGACTTCTTTTCCGTTTATGACATGGTGAATGTGAAAGGTTCACCTTGCGAAAACGAGCCGTAGACGGTAGCAAGGAGGATAATATGAAAATAGTTAATTCTCAAAGGAGCTTAGTACTCCTGATCCTTTCATGACGGAAGACGAGACAGTAGTTTCGTTTTAGAAAATTCGGATTTAAAAAGGATTTGATCTGAATTCAGATTTAGATAACGTTATTAAAAATGCCTGCTGAAACAGGCATTTTTTGTGTTATCTTTTGCTTTTTGATATGGTTTTTGTGGTCTTTGGTAAAAGTTGGAGTGTCAAAACAGATATAGCATGAAATCTGAAAAGCATATTTAAAAAGTTTTATAAAATTATCTCTTTTTTTGAGTTCAACATCTTTACTCCTTCAAAAGTTTTCATGTATATGGAAAGAGCCGTCCGAGAAAACTCGAACGGCTGTGTCTTAATTGAAATATTCGGATACATCGGCTTTATCGTTGTACTGTTTTTTTACATGAACAATGATAGATCCGTCTTCTTGCTCCGCTTCATCGACAATGATATATCTTGTCTTTGCGCGTTCAAGGCTTTTTTTGTAATGCTCTATTTCTTCACGATTGATTTGAATGGCTCTTTCCTTGGAATAGCCCATTTCATCTTTTTGAGAAAAAATCAATGTTTGCAGAATACAGGCAGCTTTCACTCGCTTCACTTTACACACCTCCCTTGGTACAATACATTTCGGCAGAAAAGATTTGACCTTTATTACAGAGAGATGTTCAAGCGAAACTATGCGTTCCGATGTTACCGGCTGCCGCTGTAAATCGGTGCTGTAAAGCACTCTCTTGGTAGCTTGCTACATTTTAATTATATCATTTTTTAAGGAAAATTTCACGCATTTTTTGAAAAAATTCTTGAAAAAATTGATGTTGACATTATAATGTACAGTCGAGCAGCTGATGCGTAAGTCCGAACTTTACGAAACTGCGCATTATTTTATTTTTTGCAAGATTTTGCCTGATCAATTTTGTTGAAAATCGCTTTTGAATTTTGATGGGAAAACTGCTATAATTTTTATATAAGAGTATTTCTTGAATAAAAATGAAGCAGCAGAAAGAGAGAAATTTGTTTATGTGGTTTATTATGCATTTATTTTTCGGGGTGATAATTCCGCTTCTTGTTGTAATGCTTCTGGGAGGAGGCATTGTGTGTTTCATACTATGAGGTGGTGTGAATGGAGTTTGAAATGACTGCCGTATTTCATTACGGAAAAGATAGCGAACAGTATATCCGCCGCTTTCAAGAAAAACGGTTGGATTATGCTACTCGTGAACTTTATGATTATTCCGCAGAACAACTCCGTGCCTTGCTTAAACTTTCCGAAGATAGCGGCACATTGGAGTCTGCGTAAGTTATTCAGTAGGCGTTTTCCACCGTTATGACGCTGGTGCCGAGATGCTCTGCAAGCGCGCGCTTTGACGGCATTTTTTCTCCGCTTTTTATTTTTCCCGCAATGATATCTTTTTTTATCTCGTTATAAAGATAGAGGTAGCGTGGCTTATCTCCTCTTTTTTCCAGGCTGTATGTCAGCATTTGAATATATCAGTCCCTTTATTTTTTTGATTTTTGATAATATCAATATATTATATTGATAAATTTTTGTCAATAAAAAACCTCCGATATTAAGCGCGGTGAGATAAGAAAACAAGCAAAAGCCCTTAAATCATCGCGTTTATGGACAGCGGGCAAACAGGTTACAAGTGAATAACCAAGCAAAAGG
>CASGAQ010000027.1 GCA_949299535.1 uncultured Eubacteriales bacterium
GTAGAACAATCCCTCTATCGCTCCTGCCAATTTCTCTTCTTGAAATCTTGAAATCGTTGCGTGACTTGGTGCTACTTCACCGTTTAACAACCACATAAAACCTCCTATGGTAGTTTCTTTTATTCTACCGTAGGAGGTTTTTGTTCGGTTTTATCGGATTTGCTTAATTTTTATCTGTCATTCGTTATAATAATTCAGAGAGAACGAATTTCTTAAAGCGGAGGAGTACATATCGTTTCCGATAATGTCATAGATTCTGGCGCTCGCTTTCGGCGAGATATAGATGTTTTCAAACTTGCTGCAATTCAGAAACAGGTCGGAGCCTATGCTGTCACTGCCCAGACCTACAGGGAACGTGACCCATACAAGTTCCTTGCAGCCGAGAAATACCTCGCTGCCGATATTTTCTACGTTTGTCAATTCGAGCGTAAGCGTGTAAAGTCCGCTGTAAGAGAATGCGCCGTCATCTATCGCTTTGACGCCGTTTCCTATCTGTATCTCATGGAGCGATGAGCAGTATTTGAAAGCTTCGGAGCCGATATAATTTACATTGTCGGGAATATTCACCTTTTCAAGCGAACCTGCACAGAGAAACGCACCCTGGCATATTCTCTCTGCTGTGTCGGGGAGAACTACTTCTTTTACTTTATCCATGTTCCATGCATTGTACCAGTACTTATCGGTTATGCCCTCGTTAGAGTCGTATATAGATGTGCTGTCCCAGCCTGCCATAGCGCCGCCGCCGATAACTTTTACGCCTTCGGGAACTGTTACGGTTTCCTGCTCCGAGCCTACCATGCAGAGCAGAAGTACGCCGTCGCCGCTTATCCAGAAGTCGTCGGAGGTGTCTGACGTCTCTCTTGCCTTCTCAAGGAAAGATTCCATCGCGACTGTTTTGAAAAAGGCATATTTTCCGACGGTTTTAACGGATGATGAAAGGTTTACTTTCGTTATGGCGGTACAGTCGGCAAAAGCGTTTTCTCCGATGTTTTCAAGGCTTGTGAGAGCTGAGAAGTCCACACCTGCGTCACCTTTTTCAAAAACGCCTTCAAAAGCATAATTGCCTATGCTCACAAGAGTTGACGGCAGACTGATACTGTCCAAAGAACAGCCGCGGAAAGCATAATCGCCTATTGAGATAACGCCTTCGGGTATTGCAATAGAAGAAAGCTCTTCTGCATATTTATATCCGTTTTCCGAATTTTCACCTGCGTTCCAAAAAACGGCTGATGATATATGCTTTATGCCTTTTCCGGAAAGGTCTATCTTATCTGCTTCGACGCCGCATTTGATGAGGACGCCGTCGCCAACTATTTTGTAATCATCATCAATCTCTTCGTACCAAGGAGTGAGGTTGAGAGCAAACGCGCCTATCTCCTCTACGCTGTCCGGTATATTGATGTCGTAGAGCTTAGTGCATTCATAGAAAGTCTGATATCCTATGCTTTTGAGAGTTTCCGGAAGTATTATTTTTTTGAGTTCGGAACACGAAACGAAAGCACTGTCGTCAATTTCTTTTACAGATGTTGCGGATAGGTCAAAATTTGATATAGAGGAACAGCTTGCAAACGCTGCCTCTCCCAAGCTTTCAAGCGTAGAGGGAAGGGAAACCGAAGCGAGCGAAGTACAGTCGTAGAAAGCCGCTTTACCTATTTTTGAAACGCCCTCGGGAATATTCACGCTTTGGAGAGCGGGGCATTTTGCGAAAGTATATTCATATATTTCCGATATTCCCGAAGAGAGCTTTACTTCCTCCAACGCGGTGCAGTAATAAAAAGCGTAAGGACCTAACTCTTTGACGCTGTTCGGGATAATTATTTTTTTCAGAGAAGAACAGCCGACAAATGCGCCGCCGCCGATTATTTCCACGCCGTCGGCAATGATTATTTCCTCTATATCGGAACAGCCGTAGAATGCGCCTTCGGCTATCTGTTTCACATTTTTGCCTATGACTATCTTTTTGATAGTCGTGTCGTTTGAGAACGCGCCTTCGGCGATGACTGTAACTTCGTCGGGAACAACATAGACGCCGTTTTCGTCGGCTTGCCCCGCACTTTCGTATAAGATACCGTTCTGTATGTTATTGAGATAAAGTCCGGTAGTTGACGAGCTGCCTTGCTGCGCTGTGGAGCCGCAGGAGCAGAGCGCCGTTCCGAGAATTAAAATTGCACATAAAAGCGCCGTTGTTTTTTTCATAGATCCCCCAAAATGATAAAATTTGAGATATTTTAGTTATAAGTATCTGTAAAACAAGTTAATTTTACTACAAATCATAAGGAAAGTCAATAAAAGTGCCGATCAGTTAACAATATGTATGAATTTTGTTTTCTTTTTCGGAAAAAAACGGTAAAAACGGACGGTTTGATATCCAAAATATGTATTTTCCATCTCGGATTCGAATAGAATCTATATAGAAACTTTATTCGGAGCGTGTAAGATGAATTTGATGATGGAAGAAAAAAAGTACGCTGTATATTCGCGCGGCAATGTGGTTGCGCGCGCGTATTTTCTTTTTCCCCGTTTTGCCGCGGCGGAAAAGATAAACGGGTTTTACAGTGATATGGCGGAAGGACTGCGCTTGTTTTTTGAAAAAAATGCGGATTTGCGCCGCGCTGAGTACGAAGAGATGGATCGTGTATCACGCCGAACGTTTGAACCTCTTTGCGTGCGACTTTTTTCTTCTGTAGAATATGCGGACGAAAAAGTTTTGAGCGTTGCACAGGAATACGTTGTATATCGCGGCAAAACAGTCGTGTTTTACCGCAAGCTTTGTCAGGTATGGCAGACCGAAAGGGAGGTTCTTTTGCCGGCAAAAAGGCTCTTTCCGCGCCGCGCCGCGCGAAAAGCGGAAAAAAACGAATTTTATTTTGACGGTGAACATGCCGTAATCGTTGAAAATCTTTTCGGAACGTCCGAGTTTCAGACGGTGAGCCGCGCTCGCCTTTGCGATCTTGTGCGAAAAACGGAGTACGCGGCAAAAAAACTTTAGCGGATTTTTGTCTGCTTATTTCCGCTTCGGGCAAAATCAAAAAAGGCAGGATATAAGCAGACAAAACAGAGTTTTGTCGAATATCCTGCCGATATTATTGTTTATTTGGATTTTTTGTATGTGCAGTTATAGGAACGGAGTGCGTATGCTTTGCCGTAAGAATTTTCAGGAGCATATACGGTGAGCGTGTGCGTTGTTACCGAGGAGGTAATTTCTCCCGAAGAACTGTCGGTGATAAGTTTTGCAAACGCATTCGGCGAGATATATTCGACGCTTTCGGGAATATCTATGGCTTCAAGCTTTGAAAGATTGAGAAAACGATATGCGGTCAAGCGCTTTACCGTATGAGGCACGGATATGCGAGGTGCGTCCGAGCCTTTGTAAGCGACAAGCACGCCGTCGCCCAGTACGACAAAATCCTCGTCCGCTGAAGACAGCCACTGCGTACCTTGAAAGGCGTCTGTTCCGATGTATACGAGTTTTTCATCGGCAATGACATTTGAAAGGGAAGTACAGCCGCCGAACGCTTTATCGGAAACTATGACTGCGTTTATCGGTGCCGAGGAAAGAGACGGACTTTGATAGAATGCTCCGTCCGCGATATATTTTACGCTGTCCATAGAGATCTCCGCAAGAGAAGCGCATGAAGCGAAGGCGTATATGTCTATCATCTCGATGTTTGACGGGATTTCTACCGATGTGAGCGCGTCACAGCCGTAAAACGTACGTTCCGCTATCTTTTTGTCTTTCGAGCCGATGATCGCCTTTTTAACGGAACGGCAGCCGTAAAAGGCATAAGCACCGACGTGCTCTGTTTCTATATCAAGAGATGAGAGTGAAACACAGCCGTAAAAGGCATAAGCGCCGATGTTTTTTATGCTCTCGGAGAAAGATACCGATGAAAGCTTTTTGCACTGCATGAATATCTTATCGGGAAGCGTGTCTATATCAGCAAGTATTTCCGCTTCTGATATTGTTGAGTCGGAGAATACGCCCGTGCCGAGCTTTTTCGTCGTATCCGATACGGAAACCGATTTAAGCGAGGTGCAGTTTGCAAAAGCGAAATCTCCTATCTCGCGCACAGTCGAAACGAAATCGATATCTTCAAGCTTTGAGCATGAGTGGAACGCGTATGAACTTATCGCACCTAACTTTTCGGAGAATGAAACCGTTTTGAGCGAAGAACAGCCGTAAAATGCATATCCGGGTATGTCTTCAAGCGATGAAAACGAAACAGCAGAGAGCTTTTTGCAGCCTCTGAAAGCGGAAGTTCCGAGTTTTGTCACGTTATCCGCTCGGAAAACCGTGAGATTTTCACAGCCGTAAAACGCACGTTCTCCTATTTTTACAAGGTTTTGCGGAATATTTTCAAGAGAAAGCGACGAACAATTATAAAACGCACCGGCGCCTATCTCCGTGAGAGTTTCAGGGAGAGCAAGTTTCGAAAGGTTCTTGCAGCTGTAAAAAGCGCCGTCTGAAACGCAGGAAAGATTTGCGGGAAGTTCTACGCTTTCAAGCGCGGAGCATGAGCGAAAGGCATATGCGCCTATATTCGAGTTTTTTCCTTTGAAAGTCACTTTTTCCAGCGCTTCACAGCCGTAAAAAGCGAAATCTTCCGCTGTTTGCAGCGTTTGCGGAAGCGTTATCTCTTTAAGAGTTTTATTGCCCGTAAAAGCGCCGGAAGCGATCGATATGACGTCGAAGCCGTCTATCTGCGATATCTCAAGCGATTCCTCGGAGCCGCGGTATTCTGTTACGGTAACGCCGTCTGAGCCTTTGATATAAGCAAAAGCGCCGTCGCTGCTTACAAGAACACCGCTGTCGGCGGCGCCCGAAGCAAATGAGAAAGTTACGGCAAGCATTATAGTTAAAAACACAAAAAAGAGTTTCTTTTTCATAAAACAGCCTTTCGGAAAACATTATCTTCAATTTATCTTAATTAAAAATATAACACATACCGTGTGTTTTTGCAAGTGAAAATTGAGTTTCCGCCAAGCTGCGCTCACCGCTTTTTTCTAAAGAGCGCCGCACACCCCAAGACGGCGAGCATTGCGCCGAACGCTTTTCTTAGAAACAAAGCGGGTATGGCGCGAAGTATATATGCGCCGAAAAAGGTGCCTGCCACGCCGAATACAGAAAATAATATCACAGCGAAAAAATTTATCCTGCGCTTGAAAACGTGTATCAAAAGTCCCGGCATGGAGCCTGCAAGAAACAGAATAAGATTTATGCCTTGCGCCTGCAGCTGTTCCATGTTAAGTGCGAGAGTCAAATATATGACCATGAATCCGCCGCCTCCGACGCCCATCGCCGCAAGCGCAGAGGCAAAAAACGAAACGATACTTCCCCAAAAGCTCATGCCATTACCTCAAAAAAAGCGTGACACCCGAATAGATGATCAAAAGTGCGAATATTTTTGAAAGTATGGAGGTTTTTATTTTATCAAGCAAAAAAGCGCCGACGATACCTCCGGCCAGCGCGGGTATGGCGTAAGGAAAAGCGTCGGCAAAAGATATGTGTCCCGCCATAAGATACATAGCGGCGGAGGAAACCGACATAAAAAAGCAGGAAAAAAGCGTCATTGCGAATATATCCTTTTTGTCGTATCCGCCGTTCTCACGGAAAAAGCGTGAAAGCGCAAACACTCCGATTATCCCGCCGCCCGTACCGAAAACGCCGTTTAAGGTGCCTGCCGCAAGTCCTCCTATGGCAAGGGAGAAAATCGCGGGAAGCGGGCTTGTGATTTTAAAATGCATTTTATGCGACCTCCGAACATATAATCAACATTATCTGTCAAGCAGGAAAAATCCGAATCAAATAATGTTGTCTTTTTTGTTATTTTATGCTATAATCAATTTGTTATACCATAAAGAATTATAACGCGGAGAGCATACGAGCGCGCGCTCGGCTCGGCACAGCCGTACCAGCTTGCTCCGCAACGATAAGAACCATCTCAAAAGAAAGGATGAGAAAAGTGACTGAAAAAGAAAAAGACGGGAAAAGAGCACGAAGTTCAAATACGTCTGCCGGCTCCAAGAGCAAAAAAAATTCCGGCGGCTCGAAAAAAGGAACTGATAAGGCAAAAAAGAGCAGCCGTTCTTCCGCCGATTCAAAATACGACGTTTACGATTACGACTGTATATATGAGGAAACGGACGAAGGCGTCGATGCTCCCGCAAAAAAGGTAAAAACTCCGCCGGACGTGTCCGCGCCTAAATATCAGGCAATAATGCTGCTTATGGCTGCGGCGGCGCTGTTTGTGGCGCTCTGCTATATCTTTCCGGATTTTTGCGGCGTTTTGGGCAAAGGCATTAAAAACTTTCTATACGGAAGTTTTTCCGGAGCTGCTGTACTGACTCCGTTTCTGCTTTTGATACAGGTCGTATATTTCAAGCGCGATCTGAAAAACGGCACGGTTGCGCTCAAGTTTTTATTCTCGTTTGCCGTGACTCTGCTGCTTTCCGTAATGCTCCACGCCATATTCTGCATATTCAGCGAGGAAGTGGCGTCGCTTTCCTTTGCCGACGTCAAATCTTTCTACGCAAACGGCAAGGAATTTATCGGCGGCGGCGTTTTGGGCGGCGTTATAGGCGCTTTGCTCGTGACGGCTGTCGGCATACCGGGCACGATGATATTTTCCATACTTCTTATGCTTATATTCGGCGTTTTCCTTTTCGGACTTACGCCCGGAGTCTTCTGGAAGCGCATAGCTTTTTACTTTTTCCGCTTTTGCGAAGAAAGACAGAAGCGCAGAAAAGCGCGCGGAGAGCAAAATGCGCGCGCACGACGCGACGAGGAGGCGACGAACGAATACAAATGTTATTCTCCTGTTACGGATAACAGCGCTCAGACCGCAAGATACGATACAAGATACGATACGCGCGGAAATACAAACGAAATACGTTCCGGGCGCGCGGATATAGATGAGATATTCCGCAAAGACCTTGTGGATAATTATCCCGCAAAGCCAAAGACAAAGCAGCATCAGGAAAAAGCTGCGGTCTCACATTCCGAAGATAGTGAAAAGGAGGAATATATCCCCGACAAAGAGTTCCGCGGCGAGTCCGTGGCGGCTTACATGAGAAGAAACGCGGCGACGGCTGAACCTGTGTCTAAAAATAATGGCAATGAGCCAAAATCCTGCCGTGATATCAAGCCTATTAAGCCGCAAACGGAAAAGGCGGAGCGCACGGCAAATCTGGAGAGCGAATATTATAAAAAATACGACACGGCGGCAGCTGTTTTTGAAAATACCTCGGAAGATGATATATGCGAGTCCGTTATGCCGGAAAACGTGTCCGGCTCGATAGCTCACTCTCTCGGAGTTACTGAGGACAAGATAGAGATAATATCCGCGGACATAGACGGCACTGCTTTTTCCGGCACTACGGAAAAATATATCTGCGAAGAAGAGACTGACGCGGAATATGAAGATGAAAACTGCTCTGAAGAGGAAACGTTCGGCTATGACGGTACTGTCTGCGGAAACGAGGCGCAGCCTATAATGCCTCCCGAACATGACAAGGAGCCGATAGAGCGCGACGCTCTAAACGAGGAACTTCGACGCACGCTCGATATCACGCGCAGAAAAATGCAGAGCGAACCTGTCTCCCCCTCACCGAGAACGGAAACCATTCAGTATGCTCCCTCGCCCGTACAGAGTGAACCGGAGGAAAAGCCCTCTTATGTTTTTCCGCCTTTTGAACTTCTCAAGCAGGAGCCTGTGAAAAACGATAACGGAAAAGCCGGCGAACTTCAGATGAATGCGGAAAAACTCGTTGAAACTCTCCGCAGCTTCAACGTCAGAGCGCATGTTGTCGATGTTGCCAGCGGTCCCACTGTCACAAGATATGAAATAGGTCTTGAAGCCGGCACCAGAGTTCGCCAGATAATGAATCTTGTCGATGATATCTCATACGCGCTTGCGACAAACGGCGTAAGAATAGAAGGCGTTATCCCAGGCAAGAGCGCCATAGGCATAGAGGTGCCGAACAGATCTGCCGAAACGGTATATCTGAGAACTTTGCTTGAAAATTCCAAATTCAAAGACGCCAAGAGCAAGCTGACGGCGGCTCTCGGCAGAAGCGTTTCCGGCGAGCCGCTTTATATCGATATTGCAAAGATGCCTCATCTTATGATAGCGGGTACGACAGGTTCCGGTAAATCCGTATGCATAAACACAATGCTCATAAGCCTGCTTTATAAATCCACGCCGGAAGAAGTAAAGCTTGTGCTCATAGACCCGAAAAAGGTCGAGCTGAACGTCTACAACGGCATACCTCATCTGCTCGTTCCCGTCGTATTTGACCCGAAGAAAGCGGCAGGCGCGCTCCATTGGTGCGTGACTGAGATGGAACGCCGTTTTGACCTTATCGAATCCATGAACGTCCGAAATATCGCCGGATACAACGAAGTTATCGCGGACGATCCGACAAAAGAAAAACTGCCGCAGATAGTAATCGTTATAGACGAGCTTGCTGACCTTATGATGACGGCGGCAAACGAAGTTGAAACATCTATCTGCCGTATAGCTCAGAAAGCGCGCGCGGCGGGTATGCACCTGATAATCGGTACGCAAAGACCGTCCGTCGACGTTATCACTGGTCTTATCAAAGCAAATATTCCCTCGCGTATCGCTTTCACGGTAATGTCGCAGGTAGACTCAAGAACGATAATAGACTCAGCCGGTGCAGAAAAGCTCATAGGCCGCGGCGATATGCTCTATGCTCCCGTAGGGTGTACAAAGCCTATGCGCGCGCAGGGCGCATTCGTTTCCGATTCCGAGCTTGAAGGCGTTATAGAATTTATAAAAGAACACTCGACAGAGGAAGAAAAACGAGTCGAGAACTCCCGCGCTATCATGGAGCGCATAGAAAAAGAAGCCGCGCTGTGCGGCAAAAAAGGCAAATCGCGTGAAGATTCCGACGACGATTCCGACAGCAGCGATGTTGCCGATCCCAAACTCAAGAGCGCAATAAAGCTTGCGGTGGATTCAGGCAAAATATCGACATCACTGCTTCAGCGCAAGCTCTCTCTCGGATACGGACGCGCGGCAAAACTCATCGACGAGATGGAGCGCCGCGGTATAGTCGGAGCGCCGGAGGGACAAAAGCCGCGCGAAGTGCTTATAACAAAAGAACAATATCTGGAAATGATGATGAACGAAGATCCTGACTCTCAGGAGCATGACGAACATGATCTTCCGGAAGATGAAATTTGACGTTTTCAGTTTTAACTCAAATACAGAAAAAGGAAGGTAAACAAAAATGGGCAGACTTATTGCGATAGAGGGACTTGATGGCTCCGGAAAGGATACGCAATCCAAGCTTCTTTACAATGATCTTATCGCCCAGGGAAAGAATGTAAATCTGCTTTCTTTCCCGAACTACACGAGCCGTTCCTCGGCTCTTGTGCAGATGTATCTTGACGGTGAGTTCGGCACATCTCCCAACAGCGTGAACGCTTATGCGGCGACAACATTTTTTGCGGTCGACCGATATGCTTCCTATCAAAAGGATTGGAAAAATATATACGACGATGAGGACGCCGTAATACTGGCAAACAGATACACCACTTCAAACGCTATACATCAGCTTGCGAAGCTGGACCGCGACGAATGGGACGAATATCTTGAATGGCTCTATGACTTTGAATTTAACAAGCTCGGACTTCCCAAACCGGGGCTGGTGCTCTACCTTGAGGTAAAACCGGAAGTTTCGCTCGAATATGTAAAGAAGCGCAGTGAAGAGACAGGGCAGAAAATGGATATCCACGAACTCGACGAAGAATATATAGCGCACTGCTACAAGGCGGCGATATATGCCGCAGACAAACTCGGCTGGGAACGTATACAGTGCTGTAACGGCGACGAACTTTTGCCGATAGACGAGATAAGTGAGAAAATACAGGAAAAAGTAACGATGTTCCTTGATGTGGCGGAATGAGAATGAATGAAAAGACAGAAGGGCTTTGCTTCCGCTTGCCCGAAAATGAAGCGGAGATAAAAGAGATAATAAAATGCCAGAGCGAAATATTCAAAGACGGCGAGGCTTTTTATGACGATTTATATATTGAGATAGGACATAAAAATACCGTAGCCGCTTTCAACGACGGTGAGGTCGCCGGGGCGGTGAATTTTCCCGCGATATCTTTCCCGACAAAAGAAATGTCTTACACGGGCGGATATATTTTTGCCGCATGGGTAAAGCCTGAGTATCGCGGAAGGGGCGTATTCAGACGGCTTATGGAGAGTGCGGAGGATATCATGCGCTCCCGCGGATATGCTTTTGCGCTCGTAGTACCGGAAACCGAAGCGCTTTTCCCGATGTATGAAAAGTTCGGCTATACGGAAAAAGTCGAAAACGGATTTCCGTATGCTTCAAACCGCGAGATATTGAGAGAATACAATCCCACGGACGATGTCTATATGATTTGGAAAGTATATTCCAAAACGCACGATATGTTTGCAAAGGACATGGAGTTTTTCAACCACGTCATGCGCGACTCAGAGGAAAACGGGAGATTTTTCGCCATTGCCAAAAACGGATATATAGTTTATTCGCCGCGCTATGACGGAAATATAATCGTTTGGGACCGAATGGAGCGCGGAGCGCTTGTCGACAGCGGCAAGAGGAAGACGCGCGCGCTCTGCAAGATTTTTGACGACAATTTCAAATCAGGCCCCCTTTTGTTCAACATGATGTTTGAACCGAAATATGATATTATAAATGAATAAGTATTGAAAGATAAATGAAAGGAGAAAATTATGAAGAAAGTAGTTGTTTTCTTTGCTGACGGCACGGAGGAGATAGAGGCTTTGACTCCCGTGGATATACTTCGCCGCGCCGGAGCAGATGTGACTTTTGCCGGAGTCGGCAAGACGGAATGTACCGGCTCTCACGGCATAAAGATAACGGCGGATAAAACCGCGCGCGAATGTGCAGACGAGGATTTTGATATGGTAGTTCTTCCCGGCGGAATGCCCGGAACGATTAATCTCGGAAAAGACGCAGATGTTTGCGGCATGGTAAAAAAGGCGCACGATTCCGAAAAATTTATCGCGGCGATATGCGCCGCTCCCTCAGTTTTCGGAGAGATGGGACTGCTTGCAGGCAAAAAAGCGACATGCTATCCCGGATTTGAAAAAAATCTTTTGGGAGCTGAGGTCACGGGAGAGAGAGTTGTTCGTGATGGAAATATCATAACCTCGCGCGGAGCAGGCGCCGCCATTGATTTTGCCCTTATGCTCGTATCCTGTCTTTTCGGTGAAGAACGCAGTGAAGAAATAAGAAAGGCGGTAATTGCTTAAAATGTACGAAATAAGAAAACACAAGACAGAGATAAGAGAATATTATCTTGAAAAAAGACGTTCGATCTCTCCGGAGCTTCGCGCCCAGAACAACGAAAAGATATGCCGTAATATGATAAGCTCCGCTACTTTCAGATATGCCGATATAATCCTAATGTTTTATCCCAAGGAGGACGAGATAGATATACGTCCCATAGCGGAAGCGGCTGTTGCGGCGGGAAAGAAGATAGCTTTTCCACGCTGTAATCCCGAAGACCATTCCATGGTCTTTCACTTTGTAAATTCTTTCGATGAGCTTGAACCGGGTTCATACAACATAATGGAGCCGCCCGCAGACCTGCCGGCTTTTGAACGCGAACAGGCTGAAACTTGCAATGTTGTCTGCATAGTTCCGGCTGTCGTATTTGATAAGAAAGGTTACCGTATCGGTTACGGCGGCGGATATTACGACAGATATCTCTCCGGTTTCCTCGGTACGAAGGTAGGCATGGCTTACCGCGACTTTATAGTAAATTCAGTTCCTCACGGACGCTTTGACCTAACTGTTGACGTTATGATGAGCGAAAGAGGACTTTATGCGAAGAGTTAAAGCTTCGCACCCGTTTTTTGCCGCTCCTCTGCTTTCGCTTGCCATATCCGTGCTTGTGCTTTTCATACGTCTTGTGGATATGGACAGTGAAAGCCGCGCGGCTGTTTACGGTGTGATGATCATTTTACAGCTCGCCGTGTTTTGTGTTCCGTCCGTAGTTTTCTGCGGATTCCGCGGACGCGGGTACATAGGAAGGCTGGGACTTGCTCTGCCTCACAGAAAAACTTTTCCGGTTATCGCATTCGGAACGCTTTTTCTCATACTCGCTTCGTGCGTGCTGAAGTTCGGTATTTTCCATTTTGCATATGACTCTTCCGCGTATTCGCTTTACGGAAGCAGTATTTCCGTGAACACGGAATCTTTCGGCGAATGGCTACTTATGCTCCTTTCTCTTGCCATTCTTCCCGCCATAACGGAAGAATTTGTTTTTCGCGGCATTATAATGCATGAGTACAGAATGTGCGGCGCGCTCCTTCCAATGCTTATATCGGCTTTGTTTTTTGCTTTCATACATTTTGACCTTAAACAATTTCCCATATACTTTGTTATGGGTATGATACTCGGCTGGCTTGCTTTTCTTACAAAATCTTTGTGGGCGCCTGTCGCCGCGCATTTGATATACAATCTGTTTGCCGTTTTTACCGAAAAATATATCTGGCTTTTTTCTTCGAATCCCGACAGCGATATACTGTTTTGGCTTATCCTTATAGTATTTCTTTTGGTCTGCGCTTTCTTTTTTCTCTCTTTTGCCGAAAAGCTTTTGCGTGTCTATGCAGAAAAAGGAGAGACTGCACCGAAGCCTGTCCCAAAGGGTAAGGTAACGCTCATGCTTTGGGATGTTTTCACGTCCGTACCGTTTATCGGTCAGACGCTGTTGTTCCTTATTTTCGGAATAATAATGCTTTTTTAGCTTTTTTGTATACTGCCGCGTTTTTTAGGAATAAAAAAGCAAAGACCGCGCAGAATAAGAGAAAATCTTGTTTTGGCGGTGCTTTTAAATGAAAAAGGGACATAAAGCGGCAATATATATCGTTTCTGTTTTACTTATATCCGCGGTGATATCCGCCGCGGTAATATTCGCGGCGAACGATGCTTTTGCTCTTACTAAAAGCGGAGAGGAACGCGCTTTCGTTCTTTCGGAGGACATGAGCGTCAAAGACGTCGCGGACAGGCTCAAAGACGAAGGGATAATCTCATTTCCACTTGTCTTCAGGATATATTTCAGTCTCAAAAGCGATAAAGAGTTTTTTCCGGCGGGAGAGTATACTCTTTCCCCCGCGATGAGCTACGACGAGATACGCTATGAGCTTTTCGGAATAGGTAAGCCTCGCAGTGAGATACGAATTACCATACCTGAGGGATATACCACAGACGAAATAATAGAGCTTTTTGTATCCAACGGCATAGGCAGCCGAGAACGCTTTATCGATGTGATAGAGAATTATGATTTCGACTATGCTTTTATCTCGCTGATACCGAAAGACGAGCGGCGGAAATACCGCCTTGACGGCTATCTTTTTCCCGACACATATATGTTTTATTCGGATTCTTCCGAGGAGGCGGCGATAGACAAGCTTCTTTCGGGATTCGAGAGGAAATTTACCGCCGAAATGGCGTCTGATGCCGCCGTAGCCGGATTTACCACGGACGAGATAGTTACGCTCGCCTCCATAATACAGAAAGAAGCATATTATCTTTCCGATATGGCGGGTATATCTTCGGTTTTCCGCAACAGGCTCGCCGCAGGCATGAAATATCTGCAAAGCGACGCTACCGCACTGTACTCGGAGGAGTACGACACTTATGAAAATGCGGGACTTCCTCCGGGAGCTATTTCAAATCCCGGATATGCCGCGCTTGAAGCCGCCGTGTATCCTGCTAACACAAAATATTATTATTTTGTGACGGGAAATGACAAAAAGGCAGTTTTCTCAAAGACGTATGCCGAGCATAAGCGCGCGATAGCGGCGATAAAGGCAAATTCTTAGCGTTCGCCGAGAGTTTGTTTTCGCTTTTGAACTTTTGATTTTATTGATTCGATAGGATCTATTCAACTAAATTTTATTTAAGAAAGGAAGATTCCATGACAGAACTTCTTTCTCCGGCAGGCAATTTTGAAAAGATGAAAGCGGCGTTCCTGTACGGCGCGGACGCCGTTTATCTTGCCGCAAAGCGTTTCGGCATGAGAGCCGCGGCGGATAATTTTACGCTTGACGAGCTTTCCGAGGCGGCAAAGTACGCTCATGAGCGCGGCAAAAAGGTTTATCTTACGATGAACACCATGCCGCGCGAATATGAATATGAGGAACTTGCGGAGTTCATACGTTCGCTTGCGGCGCTGCCGCACAAGATAGACGCCGCCATAGTTGCGGACGTAGGCGTATTTTCGCTTCTGCGCGAGCTTTATCCGGAGCTTGAGATACACATTTCCACTCAGGCAGGCATAGTAAGCTCCGCGGACTGCAATTTTTGGTATAAGCTCGGCGCAAAGCGAGTCGTACTTGCGCGCGAGGTATCTCTTGCGGAGATAATAGAGATAAGAAAAAACATACCGCGTGATATGGAGATAGAGGTATTCGTTCACGGCTCCATGTGCGTGTCATTCAGCGGCAGATGTCTGCTTTCCAATAATCTTGTCGGACGCGACGCCAACCGCGGAATGTGCGCTCAGCCATGCCGCTGGAATTATACAATACGCGAGGAAAAACGGCAGGATATGGAGTTTCCGATAGTCGAAGAACGCGAGGGAACATACATAATGAGCTCCAAGGACATGTGCATGGTCGAACATATGGGCGAACTCATTGAAGCTGGAGTGACCTCTTTCAAGATAGAAGGAAGAATGAAGAGCGCGTATTACGCCGCCGTCGTAACGAATGCATATCGTGCCGCAATAGACGGATATATGGCGAAAAGCAAGGATTTTTCGCTTGATCCCGCATGGCTTTCGGAGCTTGATTCAGTAAGCCACCGCGAATACTGCACGGGATATTTCTATGAGGATCCCATGAATAACGCTCAGACCTGCACCGTGTCGGGATATCTTAGAGAGAAGGCATATCTTGCCGTAGCGGTGGAATATGACGCGGAAAGGGGAAACGCGCTCTTTATCCAACGCAATAAGCTCTCTTTGGGAGAGTCGGTAGAGCTTATCTCTCCCGGAAAGCTCGGCAGAGGCTTTACGGCGCTGGACATGACAGATGAATTCGGCGCGGCTATAGAATCTGCGCCTCACCCGTTTATGAAGTTCCGTATGCGTGTGCCTTTTGAGGTCAAAGCAGGGGATATTCTTCGCGGTGCGAACCGATAAGAGCAGTTATTTTTCGCAGCAAAGTGCATATTTTATAAGTTTGAGGCGATATATAAGGCGGTCTTTGTCCTTTTTTTCGTAAAACTATTGAAAATAGCTTCGCAGTGTGTTAAAATTATACAAGATGAATTTTTTCTGAATTTTTTCGGAGGTAGAAAAAAATGACTTACAATAAGAAAACCATTGAAGACATTGATGTCAAAGGCAAAAAAGTTCTCGTAAGATGCGATTTTAACGTTCCCGTTAAAGACGGCGTTATCACAAGCGATAAGAGAATTGTTGAAGCTCTTCCCACAATCAAATATCTCGTAGCTCAGGGCGCGAAAGTAGTTCTTTGCTCTCACATGGGCAAACCCCACGCTATATTTGAAAAGAGCTTTAAACTCACAAAGAAAGAGCTCGCAAAGATCGAAGCGCTCCCTGCTGAAGAACAGGCTGCTGCCACTGAAAAAGCTTTCGCAAAAGCTCAGGACGACAGAACAAAACTCTCTCTCAAGATCGTTGCTGACAGACTCAACGAGCTTCTCGGCGGTATCGTAACATTTGCTGCTGATACTGTCGGCGAAGACGCACAGGCTAAAGTTGCCGCTCTCGAAGAAGGCAAGATCGTTCTTCTCGAAAATACTCGTTTCAATGCAGGCGAAACAAAGAACGAAGAAGAGTTCTCCAAAAAACTTGCTGCTTTCGGTGAAATATTCGTAAACGACGCGTTCGGTTCCGCTCACAGAGCGCACGCTTCCACAGCAGGCGTTGTACAGTACGGCAAACTCCCCGCTGTCTGCGGTTACCTCATTCAGAAAGAAATTTCCGTCATGGGCAAAGCTCTCGAAGACCCCAAGCGTCCTTTTGTAGCTATCCTCGGCGGTGCAAAAGTTTCCGATAAGATCGGCGTTATCAACAATCTTATCGACAAAGTTGATATGCTTATCGTCGGCGGCGGTATGGCTTACACTTTCCTCCGCGCGCAGGGACACTCCATCGGCACATCTCTCTGCGAAGAAGACAAGCTTGACCTTGCTAACGAGCTTATCGCAAAAGCAAGAGCAAAAGGCGTTGCTTTTGTTCTCCCCGTAGACAACATCATAGGCCGTGAATATGACGAAAACACAGTAAATATGAGAATCTACTCCGACGCTATTCCCGACGGTTGGATGGGTCTTGATATCGGTGAAAAGACAAGAGAACTTTTCGCAAAATCCATCATCGGCGCAGGCACGGTTGTTTGGAACGGACCTATGGGCGTTTCCGAATGGAAGAACTTTGAAGGCGGCACATGTGCTGTTGCAGAAGCTATCGCAAACAGCGGTGCTATCTCTATCATCGGCGGCGGCGACTCTGCGGCTGCTATCGAAAAGCTCGGCTATGCTGACAAGATGACTCATATCTCCACAGGCGGCGGCGCTTCTCTTGAATTTCTTGAAGGTCTTGAACTTCCCGGCATTGCTTGCCTTGAAAACAAATAATAATTTTTCTGAAAGAAGACGTTGAAAATGAATAAAGCTAAAAGAAACGTTGTTATCGCCGGCAACTGGAAAATGAACATGACTCCGGCTCAGACAACAGAATTTATTACTGCTCTTGCTCCCATGGTTGCAGGTATGGACGGCTGCAAGATCGTTCTCTGCGTTCCCTATGTTGATATTGCTGCTGCCGTTGCCGCTGCAAACGGTACAAATATCGAAATCGGCGCTGAAAACGTTCATATGGAAGCTAAAGGCGCCTATACGGGTGAAATTTCCGGGGAAATGCTTGCTTCCTGCGGGGTTAAATACGTTATCGTAGGTCACAGCGAACGCAGACAGTACTTCGGTGAAACAGATGTTACCGTAAACGGCAGACTCAAAGCAGGTCTTGCAAACGGTCTTAAAGTTATTCTTTGCGTTGGCGAAACTCTCACAGAGCGCGAACAGGGAATCACTTTTGAAACTGTTTCCAAACAGACAAAGATTGCTCTTTCCGGCGTTTCCGCTGAAGAACTTGCAAATGTCATCATCGCATACGAACCCGTTTGGGCTATCGGCACAGGCAAGACAGCTACTTCCGCACAGGCTGAAGAAGTTTGCAAAGCTATCCGCGGTGTAATTGCAGAGCTTTACTCTGCCGAAGCTGCTGAAGGCGTTACTATCCAGTACGGCGGCTCCATGAATGCCGGCAACGCTGCTGAACTTCTCTCCATGGAGAATATCGACGGCGGTCTTATCGGCGGCGCTTCTCTTAAAACAGCGGATTTCACAACGATTGTTAAAGCCGCTCAGTAACCTACTTTTCTTGTAAGAAAAGTAGGCAAAAGAACTTTCCTCAAAAACAGATGAGAGAAGTAGGCAAAAGGACTTTTCCCAAAAACAGATGAGGGGGAAGTAGGCAAAAGAACTTTCCTCAAAAACAGATGAGAGAAGTAGGCAAAAGGACTTTTCCCAAAAACAGATGAGAGAAGTAGGCAAAAGGACTTTTCCCAAAAACAGATGAGGGGGAAGTAGGCAAAAGAACTTTCCTCAAAAACAGATGAGGGGAAGTAGGCAAAAGAACTTT
>CASGAQ010000028.1 GCA_949299535.1 uncultured Eubacteriales bacterium
ATACGGCGAGAGCCGCAAAAAGGTAAGCGACGAGTTATATATTTCCCCGCGCTACCTTGCGAATATCGAGAACAAGGGACAACAGCCGAGTTTACAGGTGTTCTATGACCTTGTAACCCGTTATCATATTTCGGTAGATCAATTTTTCTTTCCAAACAGCAACGCGGATAAATCAACCGGGCGGCGGCAGCTTGACGCGCTGCTGGACGGTATGAGCGATAAAGGCATACGGATTGTAACCGCAACTGCAAGCAAAACTGAAAACGGCGATAGATACCCTCATTCCCCAAGTGAAAGATTTTGACGAACTGCTGCGCCGTTTGCAGGAAATGGGGTATGAAATCAAACAGGGAAAGTATATTTCCTTTCGCGCCGCCGGACAGGAACGGTTTACCCGCGCAAAGACGCTCGGCGCGGCATATACGAAAGAAGCGATAAAAGAACGTATCAAGGGCGTATATATCGCCAAGTCAAAGCCGCTGCGGGAAGATAAGAAAATCCGTCTTGTCGTCGATCTTGAAAACAGCATTAAAGCCCAACAGTCGGCGGGCTATGAACGGCGGGCGAAAATCCACAATCTGAAACAGGCTGCAAAAAGTATGAACTTCTTGACCGAAAACAAGATTGAGTATTACAGCGACCTTGAAAGCAAAATTGCGGATATTATGACCTCACATGACGCTGCGGCAAGGGCGGTTAAGGAAGTGGAGCAGCAAGGATCGGGGTGTGGAGTTATGAAGCAGCAGCTCGATATGAAGCGTCTGATCCTGCTCAACCTTCCGTATGTGTTCGCCTTCTATTTCGTGGATAAGATCGCGGCAGTCTTCCGACTGGCACCCGGCAGTGCGTTTGTGGAAAAGCTCACAGGTGGCTTTGCCAACTTCGGGACTGCCTTTGCCAATCCGCTGCCCAGCTTCCATCCGATGGATCTGCTGGTCGGCGTGGCGGCGGGATTGCTGCTCAAGCTGGCCGTCTACATCAAGGGGAAAAACCGGAAGAAATTTCGCCAAGGAGAGGAATACGGGTCAGCTCGATGGGGACGGCCAGAGGACATCAAAACAAACGTTAAGGCTTTTATCAGCGTTGTAAAGAAGTACACCGATATGCAGGAACTTGACGCTTCCATTTTGCGGGAGTTTATAGACCGCATAGAGGTTTCCCATACCGACAAAAAATCCAAGACAAGGGAAATCACGATTGTCTATAACTTCATCGGTGCATTTGATTTTGAACGGGCAAAAGAAAAAGCCCAAAATACAACTCAAAAACAGCAAAGAACGGCATAGCCGTTTGGCTATACCGTCCCTTGCTTCAATGTTTTCTTAATTCACACGCAGAGGAAACAGTTCAAACTTGCGCGAAAGCATTTCAGCGCGTTTTATAACTTCCCTATCGAGCAGAGCGTCCGGTGAATGAGCGTCGATTCCGATAATAATGCTGTTGCCGATCTCGCCCGCTATTTTCCAGAATTTCTCCGTGGGGTAACATCTGTCGGCATTGATTCCGGCGCAATTTATCTCCAACGGGATACCGACTTCCTTAGCGGCGCGGCAAAGTCTTGTCATCTGCGTCTTATAGACAGAGTCTTCCCCCGCATAATTTATAACGTCGGGGTGAGCCACATAGGAAAATCTTCCTGTTTTTATCCCGTCGATAATAAGGTCGACATATTTTTCAAGCACATCATCTCCGTTTCCGGGGCGCGTAACATGATAACGTTCAAGTCCGTCATCGATATAGTGCTGACCGAGAATGAGATATTCGTAGTCAAATTGATTCAAAAAAGCTATCGTTTTTTCAAAATACGTCGGATAATACTCAAGTTCAAAACCTATATTTATTTTTATATCGTTTTTATATTCCTCGCGCAAAGCTTTCAGTGTTTCCACATATTCTCCGACCTGTTCCGGACGCATACGCGTGGCAGAACGCGGTCCCGTGATATACGGACTGTGATCTGAAAATCCGAGTACATGAAATCCTGCCTTTATTGCCGCTTCGATGTACTCCCTTTCCGTACCTACGGCATGATTACATCTTATTGTATGCGTGTGATAATTTGCAAACATTTCTTCACCTTTTCAACAATTTTACCGAGACAACATTGCCTCGGTAATAAAATTTTTTAATTCAAATCAGTCATCGGTAACCTTATTTTCTTTTGCCGTCGCAGAAAAATATTCAAATTCTATGGGCGACGTATAGATGTTCTTGCCTATATCAGACGATGTCACCATATTTGAAAGAAGTTCATTGACGACGCCTGTCTTGCCAAGCTCATATGCCGACTTTGCGTCTGTTTTAAATTCATATTTTACGCTGTTTATCGTATAAACAAAAACAGTATCCTTGATAATGAGCGTCGTATGGCTGTAAAAGTCATTCATAAAATCGTATATTGCGCCGCCTACCTCGGCAATGGTCAAACCGTCCGCGAGTTCTACCATATATATGCCGCCGTTATGGAGATCCGCTATACGGTATTCTTTTTCGGCGTCCACATGACGGAAACTGTAATTGTAGGCATTGTCGTCAT
Source organism: uncultured Eubacteriales bacterium (assembly GCA_949299535.1). Classification (GTDB taxonomy): domain Bacteria; phylum Bacillota; class Clostridia; order Oscillospirales; family CAG-272; genus UMGS731. Next base: position 2,537 of record CASGAQ010000028.1, read on the forward strand.
AAATATCAAGCCATTGTATCGTTTTGAATTTGCTTGAAAGATTCTTGTTGAAAAGGCTGAGTTCCTCTCTTATGGCTTTTTCCATCTGGATATTTGCTCTTTTGACGCTGTAACTGTCGGTAGCGGATATCGTTGAATAGATATATATCTGAAACTCGATATTATCTTCATTACAGGAAGCGTTTACTTCATATCTTCCGCTTGTTTCATTGCGCTTGGTGTAATCTTTTACGGAAAATGTTTTTCCGGGGTATTCATCTTCAAGGTAGTTGTTTATCTTACTCAATACTTTTTCCGAAGCGCGGCATGACGTAACCGCAAAAGCATATATCATAACCAAGAAAATAGCCGTGACTTTTTTTATGTTTTTCATAAAAAATCTCCTAAATTATTCGAATATTCGGCAAACAAGGAATTAAAAATTTAATTCCTCCATACAGCAAAAAGACCGAAATCCTTTTATTTTTCGGGGTGATATAGTCTGTTTTATTATGGTCATAGTTCTATATTATACATTATAAACTATTTTTGTCAAAAAATCAATACTTTTTGAGTCATTCAACTTTATAGATAAAAAACGATGATATTTTTTTGATCTTTTTGATTATTTTGCCAATATCAGTTCAATAATATCAAATATTATAAATTTATTATTTTAAGGAGAATATTATGCAGGGAACGGAAATAGCAAAAATATCAGCATTGGAAATACTGGATTCGCGCGGCGCCCCTACCATATTCTGCAAGACTACGCTTACGTGCGGCGCGGAAGGCGCGGCAAGCGTACCCGCAGGAGCTTCACGCGGCAAAAATGAGGCGTATGAAAAGCGCGACGGCGGCAGTCGATATGGGGGCCGCGGAGTAGATGACATCTGCCGCCGAATGGAACGCGAACTTTTTAAAAATATAAACGGCGCCGACGCCGCAAATCAAAAAATGCTGGACGGTATCCTTCTGAGAGCTGACGGCTTTGCCAACAAAAGCAATTTCGGTGCAAACGCGCTTCTCGCCGTTTCACTTTCCTGCGCCCGCGCGGCAGCGGCGGCTTATTCAATGCCGCTCTACAGATATCTGGGCGGTATATACGGCACATCAATGCCCGTGCCGATGATGAACGTGTTGAACGGCGGCGCTCACGCCGCAAACAACATCGATATACAGGAATTTATGCTCGTTCCCTCAGGCGCTTTGAGCTACCGCGAAGGCGTGCGTATGTGCGCGGAGGTATACTCCAAACTTCGCTCCTCACTGAAAAAATCCGGACTCTCCACGGGAGTAGGTGATGAAGGCGGCTTTGCCCCCGATCTTTCAAGCGACGAGGACGCCGTAAAATACCTCTGCGAGGCGATTTCCGATGCAGGATACGAGGGCAAAGTAAAAATAGCGCTGGACGTCGCCGCAAGCGAATGGTTCTGCGACGGAAAATACGTCCTTCCTAAGAAAGCGCAAGAGTTTTCCGCAAACGATATAATAGAAAAATTCTCGCTCTGGACAGAGAAATATCCGATAATCTCCATCGAAGACCCATTGGCAGAGGAAGATTTTGACGCGTGGAAAAAAATAACAGCGGTACTCGGAAAGCGTATCTCTCTTGTAGGCGACGATCTTTTTGTCACCGACGCTCACAGAATCGACGTCGGAGCCGACGAGGGATATGCAAACGCAGTCCTGATAAAACCTAACCAAACAGGTACTCTTTCCGAAACATTCGCCGCGATACGCTCTGCAAAAAAAGCAGGTTACAAAACGATAATATCTCATCGTTCGGGAGATACGCCCGACGATTTCATAGCAGACCTTGCGGCGGCGTGCTGTGCAGACTTCATAAAATCAGGCGCGCCCGCCAGAGGTGAGCGCATAGCAAAATATAATCGGCTTTTGGAGATAGAAAAGGAGATAAATTCCTCTTGTTTTGCAGAACTTTAAAACAAGAACCGCTCATTTTCGCATATCGCTTGAAATGACCGTTCTTGTATTTTATAAATTGAAACTTACCTCGTTAAGATTTTAAAAGGAATCCTTCTTGATAAATTCACGAAGCTTGTTGCTTTGGCGATACATTTGCTCCATTATCAATTTTTGATATGACGTAAGGTTTTGCGGATGAGAGCTTCTTGAAGCTATATCCATATCAAAGCCCTCAAAGCGACCGAGATAATACTTTGCCGTACAAGGATATGCGGGACTTTCGGTAAATGCCGCCATGCTCAAAAAGTCCGACAGAGTTTCTGCCTTTTCAGGTTCTTTCTCAAAGTTATCAAACAGCCATGAGAGCAGATCGGGGTGGAAATTTGCCATAATTCCCGAATATCCGGCAGCGCCTTCACGAAGACTGTGCAAAAGCGTCTGACCGTTTGCATTGAACAGCTTCACATTGCTGTTCCTTAATATATTCAGACGCTCGGTCAACATATCCGGGTCGCAGCAGGTGTCCTTAATAAAGCGAAATCTTCCCGTTTCTTTACACCAGTTTAAAATTTCTTTTGATAAAAGTCTTTTATACGGCATGGGACATTCATATATTCCCAGAACAAGGTTCGGATTGATCTTGCTTAGCAGTTTTTCTGCGTTTTCAAGCCAAACCCTGTCGCCTTGATTATGTATGTCAAGACGGTTGCTTACAAGCACGAATGCGTCGATATCTGCTTCGCCGCTTATTGCATTTATCTCTTCCGCATATAACGCTCCTCATTTTATCCTAATTTTATCATAATTTTAATTTATGTTTAATTTGCTATAGAAAATTATACATCATGTAAAATCTTTTTGCAACCCCAAAACGCATTTTGCCGCTTAAAAACGCCGTGTAGCTTTAATATATTATCGGACGATTAGCCTCTTTTCAAAATCTCCGTCTCTCTGATTTTTCTTCTGTTTGATTTTGTAAAAAATTGGCGTACACTTTGCTCTCTCTTTATGATTTGAAATCACAAAAACAGGTAAAAATACGAATAGAAAGATAAATCTTTCCTTTATTTTTCAAGCAAAGAGAGTGTGATAAAAATGAACGTTAAAAGAGGAGATATATTTTACGCAGATCTCAGCCCCGTCGTTGGTTCCGAGCAGGGAGGCCTTCGCCCAGTTCTTATCGTGCAGAACGATATCGGTAACAAATACAGTCCCACAGTCATCGCCGCCGCAATCACAAGTAAGCTTGACAAAGCAAAACTGCCGACGCATATCGACGTTTACGCGGAAGAATTTGGACTGGCAAAAAATTCGGTAGTGCTGCTCGAACAGATACGCACGCTTGATAAACGCCGTCTGCGCGAAAAAATGGGACACCTTGACGAAATACTTATGAAAAAAGTCAACGACGCCATCACCATAAGCTTCGGACTTACATCAGAGCAATATGACAAAAACGATATAAGCGCCTCTGCCGGCGGCGTCGTCACCGCTTGATATCTATTTAAAATAAAAAGCCGTATACCTCCGGCAAAGCTCAGGCAAATGCCAAAGCCTTGCCGGAACTTGCGTATTTTTACATAAAATTCATACTCATTAAGATAAAATTTACATTTATCTCTTGCAATAGCATGGAATAAAAGATATAATATAAGTAAAAAATCCAAAAACGAGGTATCTATGAACTCTATACTTATGCTTTTAGACCAAGCAACTTCGGGCAGCGGAGAAACAACCGCAACCACAAGCGGTACCGGCAGTATATGGACTCTGCTTATATCTTTCGGTCTTATTGCCCTTGTATTTTATTTCTTCATGCTGCGTCCTCAGAAAAAGCAGGAAAAAGAAGCAGCTCAAATGCGCGACAGCCTTCAGGTAGGCGATGAAGTTACAACGATAGGCGGTATAATCGGCCGCGTCGTAAGTATCAAAGACGAAACATTCACTCTCGAAACGAGCCGTGACAGAACAAAAATGCGTTTTCTCCGCAGCGCGATAAAGAGCGTCGACGTAAAAGCCGCAGACCTTCGTGCAGCAACGAAAACTCCTGCTGAAACAGCTCCCTCAGAAGCAGCTTCAACAGAAACAGCTTCAACAAAAACAGTTCCCGCAGAAGAAACAAAAAACTCTAAAAAATCAAAAAAAGAAAACAAAGTTAAAAACACGGAAGCAGATACGAAAAAAAGCTCCGATACTGAAACAAAATAGTTAAAGTAATATTTAAACCTCCCGCCGCATATGATTTATCAAAAAGACGGGAGGTTTATTTTTATGAACAAAAATATATCCGCAAAAGCGGAACAGGAAAAAAATCTTTTCTTATGCGCGGTCCGCGGACTTGCCGTGTCCGTTATAACGGCGCTGTTAGCTTCGGTCATATCATGCCTTATTTCGCTTTCGCTCGACGACCCAGATAAATACACAAAAGTTTTCGCACTCATTTCCCTTTTTGCCGCTTCTGGAATAGGCGGACACATCACCGCGCGCGCCAGAGGTAAAAACGCCTTTCTCTGCGGACTCGTGCTCGGCATAATGATAACGGGACTTATCACTTCTATTTGCCTTTCGCTGACGCTGCCGATAAATATGTCTCTGTTTGCCATATGCGTGCCGAGCATTCTCGTCACGTCTATACTCGGAGCCGTCACGGGCGTCGGAAACCAACAAAAAAGCAAGCCAAAAAGAAAGAAAAGAAATTGATACATATATCCGCTCAGGACGGCAAAAATCCTCCGCTCGTTATCCACGCGCGGAGGATTTTTCCGTTCAGCGAAGCTTGCGCCGCAGATATATCATATCCGTAAGATGAACGCCGCATTCATATATTTCATGGTCATAATTGTCCGTAAAAAAGTCCTTTACTATGTGAGAGCGCACAAACCCGCACTTTTCGTAAAAAGGTATGGTCAATGGACTCTCACCCGTTCCGACCTGCAAGACCGAAAAGCGTCCGCCGTATTTTTCCGCTATAAATTCTATCAGCGCTTTGGCATATCCTTTGCCGCGGTGAGAAGGCTCGGTTGCGATATTCTTTATCTCAAGTATACCGCCGCCCTCATCAGTGACGACGCACTCGCTTTTTACACCGCCGTCATCAAGCACATACATAGTTCCTCTCTCTATATAGCGGTCTATCATATCCTCCTGCTCGTCTGCCGAAAGCAGGAGCGAAAGATATCTCTTTTTATCAAATTTTACTTCCCTTATTTCCATATGTTTCCGAAAACTCAGGACTTCCAAACGGCTTTTATTATCGCGCCGAGTTTGGGAGGCGTGCCGTAGAGAAGCACTCCTACTCTGTATATCTTTGCCGATACAACGCCTACGCCTACGACGCCTGCCGCCAGAAGCGCTATGGATATCAATATCTCATACCACGGCACGGTGCTCATCGCTATCCTTGTGAACATAGCCATAGGCGAGGTAAACGGGATAAACGAGCATACCTTCATAAGAATACTGTCGACGCTGCCTGAAGCAAACCCTATCATTACAACGACAAATCCTGCAATAAATATCAGAGTGATGGGCATAGATGATGTATTTATATCCTCTAACTTCGAAGCCATTGAACCGACGGCACCGTACATGAACGCATAGAGAAGAAATCCCAGCAAAAAGAACAAAAGCATATACGCAAGAAGTACCGGCGGCATATTAAAGATGGAATTTATTATCATATTGTCGCCCCAGTATGACTTATTAAGATTAAAGCATATAACCGATGTGCCGAATATCGCCACAAGCTGCAAAAGACCGGCAAGACACGACGCCATAACTTTGCCGAACATCATGGAATTTGGTTTGGCACTCGTAACGAGCACTTCCATAGCGCGTGAACTTTTCTCCGACGCGACATTCGTAGCCACCATCTGACCGTAAAGAAGTATCACCATATACAGCGCGAATATCATTATATATGTGTAGAAATAATTCTGCATTTGGTCAACGCCGAGTTTTTCCGTTTTGCTTTCTATCTGAACGGACATGATATCGCCTGCCTGTTCGGCGCTGAGTCCGCTCTCCATCATGGCGGTCATAACATAAAGATTTTGCAGTATCTCGTCTGCGACAAGCGTGTTCGAATCATATATCGAAATATTATTCACATAGTATGTGTATGATGTCAAGCTGTCCATAACAAACGCGCACTCTACCTCGCCAGAGCTTATCTTGCCCTTGACGGAATCGATATCTTCATCGGTATTGACGACTGAATATCCGGCGAAAGCGGCGGCAAAACTCGTTCTTATAAGCTCCGCATACTCAGACGAGCCGGAATTTATAAGAATTACGGGCATATCCTCGTCGGGATTCTGCTCTCCGATGTCAATGTCGCTGGACGGCTCGTCTTCTCCCGCGTCGAAAAGTCCAATAATGCTGGGAAAAAACATCGTCACGGCAATGGCAAGCACCAAAAACAACGTTACGCCGACAAACACCTTGTTTTTCAGATAATTTTTGAACTCAAAGCTGAATATCGTAAGAAATTGTTTCATGCCTTATCCTCCTTCGCGGCGTCGCCTGCATACTCTACAAATATATCGTTGAGTGATGGTTCAAAGACCTTTATCTCGTCGATATCATAATTTTCCGCAATGCGTTTCATCACAGCGGATTTTTCATCTGCACCGGCAAGACGTATCATCAAAGCGCCGTTTTCCGCATCCGTACAGGACTCACCGAAGTCAGCTTTTATCTTCTCCGGATATTCCGTGCGTACTATCAGGCGATCTCTTACGTAGTTGCGCTTGATATCGCGCAGATCGCCGTGCAGAACGACATGACCTGAGTTTATTATCGCAATGCTGTCGCAAAACTCTTCGATATAGCTCATTTGATGGCTCGAAAACAGCACTATCTTTCCCCTGCCTATCTCTTCTTTGACAACGTCCTTGAGAAGCATGGCGTTTACCGGATCAAGACCGGAAAACGGTTCGTCAAGTATAACTATCTTAGGATCATGTGCAAGGGCGGTAATAAGCTGTATCTTCTGCTGGTTGCCTTTTGAAAGCGTATCAAGACGCTTCCCGCGGTACTCCGTCATGCCCAATCTATCAAGCCAAAAATCAATAGCTTTTACGGCGTCGCGGCGTGTCATTCCCTTGAGCTGTGCAAAATAGACCAGCTGATCGATTATTATTTTTTTAGGATAAAGACCTCGCTCCTCGGGCAAATATCCTATACCCACCTTCTCATATTCGATAGGTCTGCCGTCAAGCAAGACTTCGCCTCCGTTTGCCGGAAACACGTTCATCAGTATTCGAATGGCAGTAGTCTTGCCCGCGCCGTTTCTGCCCAACAGACCGAAAGCTTTTCCGCCCTCGGCGCAAAAAGAAACGCCTTCCAAAACTTTCTTCTCGCCGAAAGATTTATTGATATCTCTAAGTTCCAATAACATCGTATACCTCCAAGCTCCGTATCGCGCCCACATTTCCGACAAAAGAAAATAACCGTTCAAACAGCCTTTATGCATGCTTGAACGGTTATTATTATCCCCGAAGCTCAGCTGTTATTAAATTGTCGGAAACTGTACGCTTGGGAGTTTAGTTTTATCATTTATTTGTTACGATAAGACCGTATCCGCCGTCGTTACGTTTATATGTAACACATATCTTGTTAGTATCCTGATCCTCAAATACAAAGAATTGGTGTTCGATAAGGTTCATCTGAAGAATGGCTTCTTCCACGGTCATCGGTTTAAGAGTAAACTCTTTTTTGCGTATCTGACCGAGTTCGTCTTCTTCCGCAATATCTTCAAATTCGGGAGAGGCAGCTGTTTTGTCAAAAGCGGTACTGCGAAGCTTTTTGGCAAGTCTTGTTTTATTTCTGCGTATCTGACGTTCTATAACGTCGACGGCAATATCTATGGCGTGCAGGAAAGTTTCGCTCTTAACTTCGCTTCTGAAAATCATTCCCACCGCATGAATCGTAAGTTCAAGTATTTCTGTTTCTCCGTCTTTGCGAAGCGTTACGAGTGCTTCCTGATCTTCTTCGAAGAACTTGTCAAGCTTGGCGATTTTCTTTTCTATAATCGCTTTGGTCTTGTCGTCGATTTCCACGTGCCTTAACAAAAATTTGATTTTCATAGTTTAGTCGCCTTTCATGTGTATTGCAAAGAATACTTCCTTTGCATTTACATTATATCACGAACTAAAATAAAAATAAAGATATTTTGTGAACATTTCACACAAAAATTTTAAAATGTTCAATTTCATAAGTCAAATCGACAACAAGTTTGCTTTAACAATATCTTCCGCCGATTTTTTCTCTCTTTCATGGCAAGTGAAAACGATCGCCTGAGCATTCTTGGACAGATAACTGTCTATAAGCGAAAAAACGAGAGAAAGCCTTTCGTTGTCTATCTTTGCGAAGCTCTCGTCAAAAACGAGCGGAGGAAGCAGCTGTTTGCAGAGCGTATCTATAAGCGCAAGGCGAAGGCTTATGTAAGCTATATCGGAAGTTCCGGCGGAAAGCGATGATATATCGCGCGTTATGCCCTCGTCGGAATAGCTTACGGAAAAATCCGAATCCACAAACACCGTTCGGTATTTGCCGCCCGAAACGCTTGACATTATACGGCTTGCAGTTTTGGCTATCTTAGGTGAGACAGCGTCGCGCAGTTTATCGCTCGCCGCCTCGAGAGATTCGATTGCAAGCATATAAGCGTCGAATTTCTCCGTGAGCATTTCTATCTTACCGTCCAAAGCGTTTATGCTCTGCGCTATTTCCGCGGGACGCGCTCTGACGGCAGAAAGCGAGGCAAGCTCGCACTCTATATCGTGGAGCTTTTCCGTCTGAGTATTCACGGAAAGAGAGAGAAAATCCCTTTCGCGTTTTTTTGCCGCGACATCAAGTTTTCTTATTCGTTCCTCGTCAAAGTTTTCGGAAAGAGCACGCTCTCTTTCGTCATCTGTATACGATGAAAGAACGGCGGAAAGCTCTTTTATTTTTGCCTGTGCATCATTTTTCTCGCGCGCGACTCTGTGCAGTTCGTCCAGAGAACGCCTTGCCGTATTGACAGCCTTGTCTATGTCGGCGCAGATATCCTCAGTCGTCGCAAAATTTGCCGCGGAAAGTATTCCGCATATGCGAGCTTTTTTAGCCTCCAATCTTTCCTGCACGAGTTCTTTTTTGCGTAGAGCCTCCATCTTTGAATCCTCCATTAAGGAAAGCGCTACGTCGTCGTTCTGCGCGGCGTCGAGCAGTTCCTGAAAATCTTCGCGCGTACCGCATTTGAAGCGGCGGTATATTTCTTTTTCATCTCTGCCGTTTTTTATGCTCAGTAAAAGCATTATTACGGCGAACACGGCAGAAGCTCCTCCCGCCGCGGCCGTCAGAGGCATGAAAAACGACGCTGCGAAAAGCACTGCCGCCAAAGCGAAGAAAGCAATGCACAGCTTTCGGAACAAAGAGACGGCGGAGCGTGCGCGGCGCGATTTTTCAACAAGTTCGTCGCGCGTCTGAGATGAACCGAGATTTTGGAATCTGTCGAGCTTGGCGTTCATCAAAGCTATCTTTCTTGTTATTTCATCAAGCGAATCCGATGAGTTTTTAAGGTCGTTCTCAAGAGAGATAAGTTCATATTTTTCGTTTTCCGCAAGACTTATAAACTGCTCGTCTGTCATGCCGTTCACGCCGTATCTGTCATGAGTGAGCAGCTCATGCAGCCTTTGCGCCGCGTTTTCGCTTTTTTTCTTTTCGTCCAACAGTTTCAGACAATTTTTCTTTATGACATAACGCTCGTATACGGCAAGCTCCTCCTCCGCCGCCAAAAGGTTTTTTCGGGCAGATGTTCGAGTTTCCGTGAGAGCACGCGCAGAGCCTTCAAGGTTTATTATCTGCGCGCTTGTGCGCTGGGCTTCGTCAAGTGATTCGGCAAGCCGAGTTCTTTCGTTTACATAATCGTATATCTTTCCGCCGCGTCGGTTCTTATGATAAAGGCGGACGCGCGCTTCATCGAGCTTCTTTATGGCTTTCTTGGTATTTACCGTTTCGTCGGCGGAAAAAAGTATGTTCTCCGCCGCCTCTGCAAGCGGCTTTCCGCCCGCGCGAGTCCCCTCAAGCTGTCCGATAAAAGCCGTGCTTTCGAATACGGCTCGCGGTATGCCGAAAAAGAACTCTCCGGGGTATCCGCCCTTAAAGACCTGTTTGCCCGTTTCATCGTCGTATACGCAGGCGCGCTCGCGGTAAGATACCTTGCCCTCGGATGAGCGGACGGAAAAAGCCTCGCGCTCTATGCGGTAGACAGAGGAATCCTCTCTCACTTTCATGGAGCCTGCACAGTTGCCGCTGTTCCAGCTTATCTCTTTTGCGCGCTCATCGGGTTCGGGCGAGAGTCCGTAGAACATAAACTTTATGAAAGAACATATCGTTGACTTTCCCGATTCGTTCTTTCCCTCTATTATATTTATACCGTCACAGAACTCAAGCTTGAAATCGGAAAGTTTTCCGAAATTTTTGATATTTATATTTTCAATTACCATATCTTTTTCCCGTGATATTTTATGTCGTCTTGTTTTTGCGTGTCTCTCGGCGTTTATACGCGCGGATAAACGGTTTTTCGCATACGCGCTTGAATCTGAAAAACAGGTTTTCATGATAAGGCAAAGGCTTTACCAGTACCGAAACGGCGCCTGAGCGAGAAGCGCACAGCACATCAGTAAAGATCTGGTCGCCTATGACGACGCATTCCTTTGATTCGACTCCGAAGTGGGCAGCCGCTGCCTTTACCGCGCGGCGGGAAGGTTTTCCGCTTTCGCAAATTGTAAAAAGTCCAAGTTTTTCGTTGAATCTGTCAACGCGCTCCGCATGATTGTTTGACGCTATGGAAAGCGAAAGTCCTGCCTCCTGCATATCTCTGACCCAGAAAATGACCTCCTGCGTCGGCTCAGCCATTCCATAAGTTACAAGCGTATTGTCTATATCAAGCACTATGACCTTGACTCCCAGCGATTTTATAAAATCCGGCGTTATCTTGTATATATCCTCGAACATATAGTCCGGAATAAAATAATTCTTCATCGCAATTTTTCTCCCGATTTGAATCTGTGTTTACATATATAATATCATATCCGTTTGATTTAAACAACCGAAATCCCGTCAATAAAAATATTTTTATTTCGGAAACAAAAAGCAGGACTCGCTTTTGAACAAGTCCCGCTCTTTATTATATGCTCTGTTTATTTTGCAATTCCGTTCAGATAACGCGGACTTTTGCAACTCCGCCTATCTCGGCGATACGTCCAACAGCCGTTTGAGATGGCGCCAAGGATAGATCTATGAGAGTATAGGCGTTCTCCCCTTTGGATTTATTCGTGAGATTTTCAATATTTAATCCTTCGTCGGAAAGCGCCGCCGTTATCTTTGTAAGCACGGCAGGAACATTTGCGTGCAGAACGCAAAGACGCGCTTCTCCGCTGCGCGGCATATCTACATTCGGGAAATTCACGCTGTTTTTGATATTTCCGTTTTTCAGATAATCGTCAAGCTCACGCGCCGCCATGACCGCGCAGTTGTCCTCGGACTCCTTTGTGGAAGCGCCCAGATGAGGTATGGTCACCACTCCTGGAACGCCTACCGTTTCCTCTGTCGGAAAGTCTGTTATGTAAGCGGATATCTTACCGCTTGCAAGAGCCTCTTTAATCTCCGCGCCGTTCACAAGGTCCGCGCGTGAAAGATTTATAAGCTTTATGCCGTCTTTCATTTTCGCAATATTTGCGGCGCATATCATGTTTTTCGTGTCTTTTGTGGCGGGAACATGAAGCGTTATGTAATCGGACTTTTCAAAGACCACGTCGTATGACGTTGCATGGACAATGTTGCGGTCAAGTCCCCATGCGCCCTCCACCGAGAGGAACGGGTCGCAGCCTATGACATTCATTCCGAGCTGAATGGCGGTATTTGCTATCATTCCGCCGATAGCGCCCAGTCCTATTACGCCGAGAGTCTTTCCTTTTATCTCAGTGCCGGCAAAGCGTGATTTGCCTTTTTCCACTTGTTTGACAATATCCTGCGTCCCCGCAAGACTCTTGACCCATTCTATTCCGCCTGCAATATCGCGCGAAGCAAGAAGAAGCGCGCATACCGCAAGCTCTTTTACGCCGTTTGCATTAGCGCCGGGAGTATTGAAAACGACTATGCCCTTCTCTGAGCAGCGCTCTATCGGAATATTGTTTACACCCGCTCCGGCACGCGCGATAGCTTTAAGATTCGTGCCGAACTCCATGTCATGCATGACCGCAGAACGAACCATTATGCCGTCAGGATTTTCTGTATTTTCTCCTATATTGTCATATCCGTCGCCAAGCTCGCGTATACCGACCGCCGAAATCTTATTCAAAAGCTGTATATTCATAACATCTTCTCCGTTTCTAAAATCATATTTTATGCCTTGGGATTGTTTTTTCAAAATCAGCCATAAATTCAACGAGTTTTTCGACTCCCTCATAAGGCATTGCATTATATATAGATGCGCGCATACCTCCTACGGAACGATGCCCTTTCAGGTTTTTAAGTCCTTTTGCACTTGCTTCAGCGGCAAATTTTTTGTCAAGGTCCGCATCTCCCGTTACAAACGTCACGTTCATGATAGAGCGGCTGTCTTTCTTTGCGGGCGCCGTATAATAGCTCTGCGAATCAAGATAGTCGTAAAGCAAAGCTGCCTTTTTCTCGTTCATTTCTTTCATCACGCCAAGACCGCCCAAGCCGAGTATCCATTCATACACAAGCTTTGCCATATATATTGCGTAGCATGGCGGTGTATTATACATGGAGCCGTTTTCCGCCATCGTTTTCCATTCGAGCATTGTCGGCATCGTTTTTTCCGCATACTCAAGCAAATCGTCGCGCACGATCACAAGCGTCAATCCCGCCGGAGCCATATTTTTCTGTGCGCCGGCATATATAACGCCGAATCTCTTTACGTCGACCGGCTCGGAAATAATGCACGATGACATATCTGCGACAATCGGAATATCTCCGATATCCGGAATATAGTGATATTTCGTTCCGTATATGGTGTTGTTAAAACAAATGTGCAGATAAGAAGCGTCAGGACGTACCATATCCTTTGTAATTACCGGGATATGGTCAAATCCCGTATCCTTTGTAGTTGCCGCACACTTGACGTCATATCCCATCTTCTGCGCTTCCTTGAAAGCTTTGCCCGAAAACTGACCGGTAACGACATAGTCTGCCTTTCCCGTTCTTCCGATAAGGTTCATGGGAACTGCCGAAAACTGCGTGGATGCGCCGCCCTGCAAAAACAGGACTTTATAATTTTCGGGTATATCCATAAGTTTGCGAAGCAGCGTTTCGGCTTCTTTTATTATAGCTTCGTATTCCGGAGAGCGGTGCGACATCTCCATAACAGACATTCCTGACGTACCATAGCATACGAGCTCTGACGCCGCTTTTTCAAGTACTGGTAAAGGGAGCATGGAAGGTCCTGCCGAAAAATTAAAAACTCTGTTCATAGATGATTCCTCCGGTAAAATTATTTTCAAATTGTGCGTTCATTATATTCTTTTTTACCCTATTCTGTCAATATGCTAATTAACTAAAAAACAAGCGGTATTTTTTATTATCTAAAAATGAGTTTTGCCGCATTATTGCTTTTATTTCCGTTTCATGGTATGATGAAAATATATAACCGAAAACAAGGCAGGCAAAAATATATGTTCAAGAAAAATGATATGGTGACAGTAGAAATAACGGATATAACGCTTGAGGGTGCGGGCGTCGGCAAGACAGAAGACGGGTATGTACTGTTCATACCTAAGACGGCTCCGGGCGATATCGTAAAAGCTAAGATATTAAAAACGCTCACTTCGTATGGATATGCAAAAGCCGAACAAATAGTTACACCGTCATCTGCAAGGATAGAGGTAGACTGTCCCGTATTTTCAAAATGCGGCGGCTGTGTTTTTCGCCATATCAGCTATGAAAAAGAGCTTGAGATAAAGAAAAATCTCGTAAACGAGCAGTTCTCGCGCATAGGCGGATTCGATATCGTCTGCGACGGTATCACGTCTTCACCTGAAGTAACAGGCTACCGTAACAAGGCTCAGTTTCCGATAGGAAAAGATGAAAACGGACTTTTCTTCGGTTTTTTCGCGCCTCACAGCCACAGAATAATAAAATGCGAAAACTGCGCGCTTCACCCAAAGTTTTACGAGGATATACTGCTTGCCATAAAAGCATGGGCAGATAAATGCGGCGTTTCGGTCTATGACGAAGAAAAGCAAAAAGGACTTCTGCGCCATGTATATATACGCGACGGCAGACAAAGCGGAGAGATAATCGTTTGTATCATCGCAACGGGAAAAATACCCGCGCAAAAAAAGCTTGTAGATACTCTGCTCTCGACAGGACTTAATATCGTGAGCGTAGTTCTCTGTATAAACAACAAAGCAGGAAATGAGATACTTTCAGACAAATTCCTGACACTGTACGGCAAAGGATTCATGACTGATACGCTCTGCGGAGTCGAATTTGACATATCTCCGCGCTCATTTTATCAGGTAAATCACAACGGCGCGGAAAAGCTATACTCGATAGCCGCCGATTATGCAGGACTTACAGGAAAAGAAACCTTGGTCGATCTGTACTGCGGCACCGGCGCGATAGGTCTTTCCATGGCTAAAAAAGCGAAAAAGCTTATCGGAGTTGAAATAATTCCTGACGCAGTAAAAAATGCGGCGGCAAACGCCGAGCGCGCGGGAATATCCAACGCAGAATTTATCTGCGCCGACGCAGGCGAAGCTGCGCTCAAACTGGCAGGGGCAGGCGTGCGCCCGGAAGTTATAATCATCGACCCGCCGCGCAAAGGACTTTCCGATGACGTTATAGCGGCAATTTCCGATATGTCGCCGGAAAAAGTCGTTATGATATCCTGCAACAGCGCAACAGCCGCAAGAGATTCGCGCAAGCTTGCCGACAAAGGCTACCTCCCCATTCGTATGCAGGCAGTCGATATGTTCCCGCGAACAGGACACGTCGAGACAATAGTGTTGCTACAAAGAGGAACCTTGTAGAAATCCTTAGATTTAGGCACTTTTCCCGCCATGTGGTGTTTGACGCAGAGGGTGATAAATTCCGCAATAAGCGTATTGAGGACTATATC
>CASGAQ010000029.1 GCA_949299535.1 uncultured Eubacteriales bacterium
TTCTTTGAAGAAAGACAATTTGCTTCGATATAGTATGCAGCTTGCTTTTCTCAAACAACTTTTAGAAAAAAAGCTGATTTCTGATAGAGAATATTCCCTAATCAAAAGTCGTCTGATGAAAGACTACAAAATTGTTTCCGATCTACTGTCTTGAATTGCCTCTCTCTATGTGTTATAATAACACTATGATAGGAACACAAAAAGGAGGAGCGATATGAAAGACGTAGAGATTATAAAAGCGCGTAATGTGCTTTCGTCCAGAGCAAGGACAAACTTGACAAAACGCCTGCGCGTTGCTGCCTATTGTCGAGTGAGTACCGATAGTGAAGATCAGCTCAACAGTTACAAATCACAAGTTCAGCATTATACTGACTTGATTAAAAGCAAATCCGAATGGGACTTGGCTGGTATCTATGCAGATGAATCAATTACTGGTACACAGGTAACGAAGCGGGAGGACTTTCAACGGTTGATTAACGACTGTATGAACGGTGATGTCGATATGATAATCACAAAGTCTATTTCTCGCTTTGCCCGAAATACGCTGGACACGTTGAAGTACGTTCGTATGCTCAAAGAAAAAGGTATTGCCGTTTTCTTTGAAGAAGAAAATATAAACACTTTAACGATGGACGGAGAGTTGCTACTTGTCATTTTGAGTTCGTGAACAAGGCAGCCTGCTATTCGACGTGCGTCGAATGGCTTATTACAGCGGCACACTTTACTATCTTTGCTGCGACTATAATAAAATTTTATACACAATGATTTTATCAGCGAACAGACGGCGTACAAACAGAATCCCATTGCTTTTGACGGTATAACCGTAGAAATAAGGCACTACGATTTTATTTCCCGTTGCTATGCCCGTATCATCGGAGAAAGAGAAAAACTCATTGCCGAACATCTTGAAAATGCAGAATATGTCGTTTGCAATGCTTTTATATGCGGGTATGACCAGATGAATATGTTTCGCATCGGAGTTTTAATTTATTGCAAATATTTCGTTTGCTTGAATATCGACGGTACGGTTCAAAATATCAACTCTTCGGTTGTTTTAGAATTGGACGAAAATTCCAATCAAAGCATAGTCGGATATTACATAACGAAACAGTAAGTATACGACACGCACGTACAAAATGAAGCTTAAAAGAATACCGAAAAAGTGAAAGACCGTATTAAGAAATACGTATCCGATGCGCTTTTCCGGATAAAAGCCGCTATGCATTCGCAATACGGTCAATCGCAAACAGGAGATAACAAATGAAAAAATACTTGCTTAACCAAATTCCGGACGAAATTCCGCAGGACATTCGGCGCTTTGTATCCGGAGCAAATATTTACGATAGTTCCTGCTCACCCGAAGCAAGAGTATATTTTATTGACAAGGGAAACGGGTACTACTTAAAATGCTCGGGAAGAGGAAATCTTGAAAAAGAAGCCGAAATGACTTCTTACTTTTACTCAAAAGGACTTGGCGCAGAAGTATTGAACTATATTTCAAGCGACAGCGACTGGCTTTTAACAACCGCTGTAGCCGGAGAGGACTGCATATACGAAAAGTATCTTATGAATCCCGAACGTCTATGTGATATCATCGCATACGAATTAAGAAAACTGCACGAAACAGATTATTCAGGCTGTCCGGTACCCAACAGGACGGCGGAATACCTTGCCACTGCTGAAAAGAATTACCGCACCGGAAATTATGATAAATCACACTTCCCAGACAGTTTTGGTTATCGCTCGGCCGAAGAAGCTTTTGACATTCTAACTGCGGAGAAAGAGGCTTTGCAAAGCAAGGTTTTACTTCACGGCGATTATTGCTTGCCTAATATTATTCTTGACAACTGGAATTTTTCCGGGTTCATTGACGTTGGCAGCGGCGGCGTCGGCGACAGACATATAGATTTATTCTGGGGAACCTGGACACTTTGGTTTAATCTGAAGACAAATAAGTACCATGAGCGTTTTCTCGATGCATATGGAAGGGATAAGGCGGACGAATCAATACTAAAGGTTGTAGCTGCGGCTGAAGTCTTTGGCTGAATATGATTTTGTAGAAGATTTTTGGGAAAATGGTAATACCGTTGAATGCGTGGTCTTGACGTCAAAAGCAAACGGGTAATTAAACCTTGGGGAGATTAAAAATGACCATAAAAGAACAATTCAATTTAATTGCACAGGAATATGATGCTAACCGAAAAAAGTTTATACCTTGTTTTAACGATTATTATGAAAATACAACAAGATTTATTTGCTCTAATATTGAAAAACCAAGACAAGTTTTGGATTTAGGTGCGGGAACAGGATTACTGTCATATTTTTGGTATCAGCAGTTTCCAATGACAGAATATGTATTGGTTGATATAGCAGATGAAATGTTGGATGTTGCTCGTAAAAGATTTGCTAATATAGATAGTGTATCTTATGAAGTATTGGATTATTCCAAAGAGTTTCCCGATAAAGAGTTTGATGTAATCATTTCTGCTTTGTCAATTCATCATTTAGAAAATAAGGATAAACAAAAATTGTTTACAAGGATTTATGATAAATTACCCAAAGGCGGAGTCTTTGTGAATTATGATCAGTTTTGTGCCGGCAATGAAAAAATGGATAAATGGTTTAATTCTTATTGGGAAAACCGGCTGTCAAAAAGCGGTTTGAATGAACATGACATAAAACTTTGGCAAGAACGAAGAAAATTAGATAAAGAATGTTCGTTTGAAGAAGAAACACAAATGCTTTTTAACAGTAAATTTGAAACTGTCAAATGTGTGTATTCTTATCAAAAATTTTCGGTAATTGTTGCCATAAAATAGTTTTTAGACATGTTTTATAACCGCGCCAAGGCGATATTGTTTATAAATGAATGCGCTCTGCACTCAATATATGGGCAAAGCGGATTTTGTTCGGAAAAATCTTGCTTTTGATGTTTTGCACCGTTATAATATTTTTAAAAGACAAAATAAAAAATCCGAATCGGACGCAGATAAAAGCTCTGCGCGCAGAAAGGCACTTGGTTTTTATGAAAGATTTTCTCCCGATAACAAAAGAAGAAATGACGGAAAGAGGCTGGGAACAGGTCGATTTCACCTACGTAATAGCAGACGCTTATGTAGATCATTCGTCGTTCGGTCCGGCAATAATCAGCCGAGTTCTCGAAGCAAACGGCTATAAAGTAGGAATCATCTCTCAGCCCGACTGGAAAGATGACAAAAGTATCGATGTTTTCGGACGTCCCAGACTCGGTTTTCTCGTTTCCGGCGGCAATATGGACTCTATGGTAAATCACTACTCCGTATCAAAGAAAAGACGCTCGTCGGACGCATTCACACCGGGCGGAGTTATAGGAAAACGTCCGGATTACGCAACGGTAGTCTACTGTAACCTTATACGTCACACTTACAAAAACGTGCCGATCATCATAGGCGGCATAGAAGCAAGTCTTAGACGTCTTGCTCATTACGATTATTGGTCGGACAGCTTAAAGAGAAGCATTCTTCTCGATTCGCAGGCAGACCTGATATCGTACGGAATGGGCGAAAAAAGCATAGTCGAGATAGCCGATGCGCTTAACAGCGGACTTTCAGTAAGCGATATAACATTCATAGACGGCACTGTATACAAAACAAAATCACTTGAAAATGTTTACGACTATGAGCTGCTCCCCTCGTATGATGAGCTTAAAGCAAATAAAATGAATTATGCAAAAAGCTTCTATACACAATATCTCAACACGGGCCCTTTCACGGGAAAACGCCTTGCAGAGCCTTACGACGGCGGCAGATACGTCGTTCAGAATCCTCCGGCAAAGCCGCTTACGGAAACCGAAATGGACAGGATATACAGTCTTCCGTATATGCGCGCATATCATCCCTCATACGAAAAACTCGGCGGCGTGCCTGCGATTCAGGAGATAAAATTCAGCCTCACAAGCTGCCGCGGGTGCTTCGGCGGCTGCAGTTTTTGCGCCCTGACATTCCATCAAGGCAGGATAATACAGTCCAGAAGCCACCAATCGCTCCTCATAGAAGCAGAAAAAATGACGCACGAACCCGACTTCAAAGGATATATACACGACATCGGCGGACCGAGCGCAAACTTCCGCAAGCCCGCGTGCGAAAAACAGCTTGAAAAAGGCGTATGCAAAAACCGTCAATGTCTTTTCCCAAAACCATGCCCGAACATGAAGGCAAGCCACAAGGATTATATCGAACTGCTCCGAAAACTGCGCGAATTGCCCAAGGTAAAGAAAGTATTTATTCGTTCAGGCATAAGATTTGATTATGTTATGGCGGACAAAGACGACACTTTTATAAAAGAGCTTTGCAAATACCATGTCAGCGGACAGCTGAAAGTCGCTCCCGAACACGTTTCAGACAAGGTCTTGACGCTTATGGGCAAGCCTTCGAACAATGTCTATCGCTCATTTATAGAAAAATACAAAAAAGTCAACGAACAGCTCGGCATGAAGCAGTATGTCGTGCCATATCTGATGTCGTCGCACCCCGGCTCCTCTCTGAAAGAAGCCATAGAGCTTGCGGAATATCTGCGTGATATCGGTTATATGCCCGAACAGGTTCAGGATTTTTATCCCACTCCGTCTACTATCTCCACTTGCATGTACTACACCGGCGTGGATCCGCGCAATATGAAGCCGGTATACGTTGCACATAATCCACACGAAAAAGCAATGCAGCGTGCGCTCATACAGTACCGAAATCCGGCAAACTACGACCTTGTAGAAGAAGCTCTGCATAAAGCAGGCAGAGATGATCTTATAGGATACGGACCGAAATGTCTTATACGTCCACGCAAAAAAACTTATGTAAAAGAGTCAGAAAAGTCATCTTCCGTAAAGCTCCGAACAACGGCAAAAAAGAATCGCACGACAAACGTCAAATCAGACCGCTCCGATTCCGTCCGCAAAAGCAAAAAAAGATGACGTATGAAGTCAAGGTGATATTTTTATAATTTCAAAGCAAAAAATATAAACGATATTAAACAAAAATCCTCCGCTCGGTTTGTACCGAGCGGAGGATTTTTATACGATCATATGGTAAATGTCTGTTATTCTTTGCCGTCCCAGCAGTATGTGCAGAGCTTGCACTTGGGAAGTCCTATCGCTTTTATGATACCGTCGAGCGACTGAAATTCCAGCGATGTAAAGCCGAAATTCTTTGCTATGACTTCACGTAGCTTTTTGCCTCTTTCCGTGTTGCCGTCGCTGTATTCATCGATATGCTCAAATCCTTCCTCGCCCTCAAGCTCCATTATGGTGCGTCTTGTTATAAGCTCCATCTCGCTGTTTGACGCGGAGAAGTTCAGGTATTTGCAGCTATACATTATCGGAGGGCAGGCAGAGCGCATATGAACCGCCTTTGCGCCGTTGTCGTAAAGGAAATCAACGGTGCCCTTGAGCTGAGTTCCGCGAACGATGGAGTCGTCAACGAAAAGCAGATCCTTGCCCTGTATAAGGTCATGTATCGGTATCTGTTTCATCTTCGCAACTCTGTTGCGCTCATTCTGGCCCGTAGGCATAAAACTGCGCGACCATGTGGGTGTATATTTGATAAACGGACGGGCGAAAGGAATGCCGCTCTTGTTGGAATATCCTATCGCATGAGGAGTTCCCGAATCCGGCACACCGCTTACATATTCAACGCCTTCCGCGTTGCCCAGAGCCTTGTCGTTTTCCGCCATTATCTCGCCGTTGCGGTAGCGCATGACTTCAACGTTCACACCCTCATATGTAGAGGTGGAATAACCGTAATAAGACCACAGGAAAGAACATATACGCATTTCTTTGCCCGGCTTTGCAAGCTGAGTCACACCATCCGGCGTTATCTCCACTATTTCTCCGGGACCGAGTTCGCGGTCTATCTCGTAACCGAGCTTTTGGCTTGCAAAAGATTCGAAAGTTACGCAGTAGCCGTCCTCGCCTTTGCCGATGATAATGGGCAGTCTGCCGAATTTATCGCGGGCGGCGATAAGCGAGCCGTCGTCGCGCAGTATCAAAACGGAAGCCGTTCCGTCTATGGAATCCTGAGCAAACTTTATACCTTCCGCAAAGTCTCCTTTCTGGTTTATAAGCGAGGCAAGAAGCTCTGTTGAGTTTATCGCGCCGCCCGTCATACCGCAGAAATGACCGTGCGTGAAAGAAAGATATTGATCTATCAGCTTGTCCGCATTTTTGATAACGCCTATCATGCATATGGCGTATGTGCCGAGAGTAGAGCGAATTATCATGGGCTGCGGATCGTAATCGCTTATACATCCGATAGCCGCGGTGCCGTGCATTTCCTCAAAAACTTTATCAAACTTTGTTCTGAAGGGAGAGTTCTGAATATTGTGTATATCTCTTTGCAGTCCGATATCAGGCGCGTATGCCGCCATACCGCCGCGGCGCGTGCCGAGGTGGGAATGGTAGTCCGTCCCGAAAAATACGTCCGAAATTACATCGCGCTTACATACAGCGCCGAAAAAACCGCCCATAAAAAACCTCCGTATATACTATAACAAATATAACATAAATATTATATCAAAGCGAAAAAAACATGTCAATAATAAAAAGCCAATACCGCGGGAAAGGAATAAAAAATTATTTTCTGCTCTGCCAAAATCAAGAAAAATTTCATATTTTCCAAGCTTATTGCATATTCCGCGGCAACGTGATATTATATAAATATCACAGACCAAAAATTTTTAAGAAAGAATGGATTTTAATGATAAGATCTTTAAAAGAGATACGAAAAGCTCTGCGCGCATCTAAAAAAGAACACAAATATGATGAACAAGGCAGAGTGATCATCGACCTCCGCGTACGCGATGACAGCGAGTTTCTCTCGCCGTACAGCACAGAGAACCACAGCATAATATCCGAGGACGTCGCAGAATTTATAGAATACAGTATGCAGGGCGTGCCGCCGGAAAAATCCGTACACTTCCGCATACACAGCGATGTTATCACCCCGGAGGAACAGACCGAATATACCGACGCCATACGCAGCCGATATGCGGACAAGTACCGAGACTCATGCTTTGAGAAAAAACATCTTCATAAAACAGCCGCAGTAATGACGCTAATCGCCGTAGCCGCGCTCGCGCTTATGATACAATTTGAATATTCCGCACTAAATACCGCTGTAATATCCGAAATAATAGATATTTTCGCGTGGGTGTTCATGTGGGAAGCCGTTGATATCGCGTTCCTGCAATGCACCATGCTGCGCTTCAAGCAGCAAAGATATCTGCACCTTGCCGACAGCACGATAGAATATGTTCCCGTAAATTCAGGCAAAAAACAAAAATAAAACAGGTGAAACAAATGAACCAAGACGAGCTTTACTCCCACTGCACATTATGTCCGAGAGAATGCGGCGTGAACAGAAGCGCAGGTCAAAAAGGACGTTGCGGCATGACCTCGGAACTGAAAGCTGCTCGAGCCGCGCTCCATATGTGGGAGGAACCTCCCTTATCCGGAACACACGGTTCAGGAACCGTGTTTTTCTCCGGCTGTCCACTCTCCTGCGTATTCTGCCAAAACTCACAGATATCTCACGGAGCCGACGGCAAAACCATAAGTTCTTTGCGTCTTGCCGAGATATTTCTTGAGCTTCATGGGCAAGGCGCGCACAACATAAATCTTGTAACGCCCACGCATTTCGTTCCTCACATTATAAAAGCGCTCGATATAGCAAAGACAAACGGTCTTGATATCCCGATAGTTTTCAACTGCGGCGGATACGAAAGTGAACAAACGCTCCGTCTGCTCGATGGATACATAGACATATATCTGCCGGATTTCAAATACATGAACGGAGACATCTCCGCAAAATACTCGCATTGCCGCAACTACGCCGAAAAAGCCAAATCCGCTCTGGCGCAGATGGTATATCAGACAGGCGCTCCTGTCATGGACGAGAACGGGATAATGAAGCGCGGCACGATAGTGCGCCATCTTGTCCTGCCGGGAAACACGTCCGACTCTATGGAAGTTATAAAATATCTTCACGAAACGTACGGAAACGACATTCTCATAAGCATAATGAGCCAATATACGCCAAAATCGGATCTTAAAGAAAAATATCCGCTTTTGGCGCGCAGGCTGACCAAGTATGAATACGAAAAAGTCGTAAGATTCGCGAAAGAAATCGGTGTCACGCGCGGATTCACACAGTACGGAGAAGCGGCGCGCGAAAGCTTTATCCCGAAATTCGACGGCGAAGGCGTATAAAAATCCAAAACACAGTCTTTATCACCCGAACACGGGAAAGGACTGTGTTTTTTCATTTTAACATCAATCGGATTTCTCCGAAGCCGTCAATATCAATAGTCCATAAGAAATCTGTCTACTTCAGAGGCGCATTTTCTGCCCTCGGATATCGCCCAGACTACGAGCGATTGACCACGGCGCACGTCGCCCGCCGCAAATATCTTTTCGTTCGAAGTGACAAAAGCGTCCTCGGCTGTCTTTATATTGCCGCGCTCGGTCTTTTCGATGCCGAACGCCTCGGATATATAATCCTCGCAGCCGACAAAGCCCGCCGCTATGAGCAAAAGCTCGCACGGCAGCATTTCTTCGCTGCCCTCTATCGGATCCATAGTCGTGCGACCGCTTTTTTTGTCGGTAACAGGGTGAAGTTTTACGGTCTTGACCGCACATACTCTGCCGTTTTCATCTTTCATTATCTCGCTCACAGTAGTTTGGTAGAGGCGCGGGTCTTTTCCGAATACGGCGATAGCCTCCTCCTGACCATAGTCCGTTTTGCAGATACGGGGCCACTGAGGCCAAGGATTGTTCTCCGCGCGGACATCGGGAAGTTTCGCCATCATCTCAAGCTGAACGACAGACTTGCAACCCTGTCTTATCGCGGTTCCTACACAGTCGTTGCCCGTGTCGCCGCCGCCGATAATAACAACGTTTTTATCCTTCGCTGATATGTGAAAATCATCTGTCTGCCCAATGACCTTTTTAGTGGCGTCCGATAGATAATCCACCGCGAAAACGACGCCCTCCGCGTCGGCGCCCTCCGCGTTTATCTTTCTCGGTTTTTTCGCACCGCAGCAAAGTACTACCGCGTCGAAATCAGAAAGTATCTCATTTGCCGTCACGTCGACGCCTACATTCGTATCAGTTTTGAAAATTATGCCCTCGTCGCACATGAGAGATATACGGCGCTCAACAGCTCTTTTATCGAGCTTCATGTTCGGTATGCCGTACATCAGAAGACCGCCGGGACGGCTGTCTTTTTCAAAAACTGTCACGCTGTGACCGCGCTGATTGAGCATATCGGCAACGGCAAGTCCCGCGGGCCCTGAACCTATGACCGCCACTTTTTTTCCGCTTCTGAGAGCAGGAATACGCGGCTTCATCATGCCCGCTTCAAAACCCGCTTCTATTATCGCAAGCTCGTTGTCGTGTACGGTAACGGGTTCGCCGTTGATGCCGCAGGTGCAAGCCGCCTCGCAGAGCGCGGGGCATACTCTGCCCGTAAACTCCGGAAAATTATTCGTTTTCAAAAGTCTTGAAAGCGCTTCCGCCGTGTTTTGGCGGTATATCTCATCGTTCCACTCAGGTATGAGGTTATGGAGCGGACAGCCGCTCACCATACCTCCGAACACAGCGCCGGACTGGCAGAACGGCACACCGCAGTTCATACAGCGAGCCGCCTGTTTCTCCCTTTCTTCCATGTTCATCTGCTTTTTAAACTCAGAAAAATTTTTTATACGCTCCCTCGGCGAAACCGAAGAATTTCCCACGCGTTCAAATTCCATAAATCCGGTTGCTTTTCCCATCTTCCGTTCCTCCTTTAAGATTTCTGAAGCTGATAAAACGCCTGCATTTTTGCTTCTTCATGGGGCAGGCCTTTTTCTTCGAGCTTGCCTATGGCAACAAGCATTTTCTGGTAGTCATTCGGTATTATCCTCTTGAATTTGGGCAGATATTCGTCAAAATGAGCGATTATCTCCGCTCCGCGCGCAGAACCGGTAGCCTCCGTATGCGCCTTTATAAGGCGATACAGCTCGTTTACCTCATGCTGTTCCGTTATCTGCGACATCGTGACCATCTGCTTGTTAAGGCGCAGATAGAGGTCATGGTCTTCGTCTATAACATAAGCTATACCGCCGCTCATGCCCGCGGCAAAGTTTTTGCCGGTCTTGCCGAGTATTACGGCACAGCCGCCTGTCATATATTCACAGCCGTGATCGCCGCAGCCCTCGACTACCGCAACAGCGCCGGAATTTCTTACACAGAAACGCTCTCCGGCAATACCGTTGATATAAGCCTCGCCGCCGGTAGCGCCGTAGAGAGCGACGTTGCCGATGATTATATTGTCCTTTGCCTCAAATTCGGAATCGGGATCGGGGCGAACGATAAGCTTGCCGCCTGAAAGACCTTTTCCGAAATAGTCGTTGCTGTCTCCGACAAGCTCCATCGTAAGTCCTTTGGGAATGAACGCGCCGAAGGATTGTCCCCCGCCGCCGTGGCATTTGACCTTATATGTGTCGGGATCAAGGCTTTCGCCGAATCTCTTTGTTATGACAGAACCGAGTATCGTTCCGAAAGTACGGTTTGTGCTGGATACTTCAACAGATACCGTATGAGGTTTTTTCTTGTTGAAATACGGTTCGAAAGAGGGCAAAAGCACGCTTTCGTCAAGAGTTTGTTCTAGTTTAAAGTCATACTTGTCATTTTCACAGTAATGAACGGCGGGCAGATCGCCTATTATGGAGGACAGATCTATGGTATCCGCGCGGTGAGTTATGCGTTTCACGCGGGGACGTATCTTGGAAGTATCGCCCACAAGCTCGTCTACCGTGCGTACGCCGAGTTTTGCCATTATTTCCCGGAACTCTTCCGCGATAAAGAGCATAAAGTTCATAACATATTCCGGCTTGCCGCAGAAGTGGCTGCGGAGCGCAGGATTCTGTGTGGCAATTCCGACAGGGCACGTATCAAGATTACATACGCGCATCATAACACAGCCCATGCTAATAAGCGGAGCCGTAGCAAAACCAAATTCCTCGGCGCCGAGTATGCATGCTATTGCGACGTCGCGGCCGCTCATCAGTTTGCCGTCTACCTCAAGGCGCACGCGGGAACGAAGTCCGTTCTGTATGAGCGTCTGGTGCGCTTCGGAAAGACCAAGCTCCCACGGAAGTCCCGCGTTGTGTATGGAGCTTTTAGGCGCAGCGCCCGTACCGCCGTCGTATCCGGAGATGAGCACTACTCCGGCGCCTGCTTTTGCAACGCCTGCGGCAATGGTTCCGACGCCTGCTTCCGAAACGAGTTTTACGGAAATGCGTGCGTCGCGGTTCGCGTTTTTAAGGTCATATATGAGCTGTGCCAAGTCCTCTATCGAATAAATGTCGTGGTGAGGAGGAGGTGATATGAGGGACACGCCGGGGGTGGAATATCTCGTCTTTGCTATCCAAGGATAGACCTTCTTGCCGGGAAGATGACCGCCTTCGCCGGGTTTTGCGCCCTGAGCCATTTTTATCTGTATCTCTTCAGCAGAACACAGATATGCGCTCGTAACGCCGAAACGACCTGACGCAACCTGTTTTATCGCGCTGTTCTTGATAGTTCCGAAACGGGAAGGGTCCTCGCCGCCTTCGCCTGAGTTGGATTTTCCGCCCAACTTATTCATCGCGATAGCCATGCAGGTATGCGCCTCTTCGGAAATTGAGCCGTAGGACATGGCGCCCGTCTTGAACCTTTTAACTATCTCGCTTGCAGGCTCTACCTCATCGATGGGAATCCCTCCGTTTTCGTCCCAGACAAAATCGATAAGTCCGCGCAAAGTATGCGGTTTCTGCTCGTAATCGACCATAGCCGTATACTGCTTAAATCTCTCGAAAGAGCCTGTATGAGTAGCCTCGCGCAGAGCGATTATCGTCTGCGGATTATACATATGGTCTTCCGCATTCTCAAGAGAGCGGAGTTTATGCGTTCCGACGCTGTTGAGAGTCATATCAACGCCGAATCCGAGCGGGTCAAACGCCTGATTATGACGCCATTCGACGCCTTCGCCTATCTCTTTGAGTCCTATTCCGCCGACACGGCTTACCGTCTTAGTAAAATATTTGTCTATGACGGAACCGCATATGCCGACAGCCTCAAATATCTGTGCGGACTGATACGACTGAAGCGTGGAAATACCCATTTTAGACGCTATCTTAACGATACCGTGAAGTATCGCGTTGTTGTATGCTTCAATAGCGTTGTGATACTCTTTGTCAAGTCTTCCCTCGTCGATAAGTTCCGCGATACATTCATGCGCCAGATACGGATTCACTGCCCTGGCGCCGTAACCGAGAAGCGTTGCAAAATGGTGAACATCTCTCGGCTCTGCGCTCTCAAGAATTATGGATACTGACGTGCGCTTCTTGGTTCTTACAAGGTGCTGTTCCATGGCAGAAACAGCGAGAAGCGAAGGTATGGCAACATGGTTCTCGTCAACTCCGCGGTCGGAAAGTATTATTATATTAGCTCCGAGCTTGTACGCTCTGTCACATTCAACGAAAAGACGGTCGAGCGCTTTCTCAAGAGATGTATTTTTATAGTAAAGAAGTGATACGGTATGAACCTTGAATCCGTTCTTGTTCATGTACCTTATCTTCATCATATCGACCGAAGTGAGGATCGGGTTGTTTATCTGAAGAACGCGGCAGTTTTCGGGAGATTCGCGCAGGAGGTTTCCGTCAGAGCCGACATAGACCGTAGTATCCGTCACTATTTCTTCGCGGAGCGAGTCGATCGGCGGATTTGTTACCTGTGCGAAAAGCTGTTTAAAATAATTGAAAAGAGATTGGTGCTTTTCGGAAAGCACTGCCAACGGTATATCCGTACCCATTGCGTCCGTCTTTTCTATACCGTCGCGCGCCATCGGAAGTATTGCTTCCGCAACGTCCTCATATGTGTATCCGAAAGCTTTGTAAAGGCGCGCACGGTCTTCTTTCGTGCATCTTTCCACTTTCTTGTTGGGTATATTAAGCTCGGAAAGAGAAGCGAGATTGCCGTCGAGCCATTCGCCGTAAGGGTTACGAGAAGCATAATATTCCTTACATTCGTCGTCAGAGATGACTCTCTTTTCTTTCGTGTCGACAAGCAGCATTCTGCCCGGCTGAAGTCTTGATTTGCAAACTATCTCCGACGAGGGGATATCGAGAACGCCCACCTCGGAAGAAAGTATAAGACGTCTGTCTTTTGTAATATAGTATCTTGCGGGGCGCAGACCGTTTCGGTCAAGCTCCGCGCCCATAATATCGCCGTCTGAGAAAAGTATGGCGGCAGGACCGTCCCACGGCTCCATCATCGTAGAGTAATAGCGGTAAAGGTCGCGTCTTTTTCTCGACATCATTCCGTCGTTCTTCCACGGTTCCGGGATCGTTATCATTACGGCAAGCGGAAGCGGTATGCCGTTCATCATAAGAAATTCCAGCGTGTTGTCAAGCATGGCTGAGTCCGAACCCTCTGCATTTATAACAGGAAGCACTTTGTTCATATCGTCGTCCATATATTCCGACGACATCGTTTCTTCGCGCGCCAGCATTCTGTCGGCGTTACCGCGTATTGTATTTATCTCACCGTTATGAAGGATAAGGCGGTTCGGGTGCGCTCTCTCCCAGCTCGGCGTGGTGTTAGTGGAAAAGCGCGAATGTACCATTGCAATAGCGCTTTCATACTCTTCACTCTGAAGATCGGGGAAGAATCGGCGAAGCTGATCCACAAGAAACATTCCCTTATATACGATAGTACGCGATGAAAGCGAGCAGACATACGTATTGTCGTTACTCTGCTCGAAAATGCGGCGTATTATATAAAGCTTGCGGTCGAATGCGATTCCCTGCTCCACACCTTCGGGGCGTCTTACGAAGCACTGTGCGATATGCGGCATTGAATTTCTCGCCTTTTCACCGAGTATGGTGCTGTCTGTCGGAACATCACGCCATGATATAAACTCAACGCCCTCCTTGGCACAGATTATCTCAAACATTTTCTGAGCCTGACGGCGGGCAAGTCCGTTCTGCTGAAAGAAGAACATACCCACACCGTAATCGCGTTCTTCTCCGATGTTTATTCCAAGTCCGCTGAAGAAGCGGTGCGATATCTGCAAAAGGATACCTACGCCGTCGCCTGTTTCGCCCGCAGCGTCTTTTCCGGCGCGATGCTCCAGCTTCTCAACGATGGACAGCGCATCGTCAACGATTTTGTGGCTTGCAATTCCGTCTATGCTCACGACAGCCCCTATACCGCAGGCGTCATGTTCGAAATCGGGATTGTAAAGTGTTCTTTTTTCGGATCTACTCATAATTTTTCCTTTCTTGACGCAGAAGACCGTTTACTTTTTCAAATTAAAAAGCGACTGATGATCTCTGCGAAAAACTCTGTTGCAAAATCCGCTGTGTCATTTGGATAAAGCCTGCCAATGACAGCAAAAATTTGCCTATAATCAAAAAAAGCGCAGACAAACCCCTTGTCTGCGGCGCCATTGTCGCTTATTTCTAATATAATACCATATAATCGAATGCCTTGTCAATATTTTTATTATCTTTCCCATAAAATTCCACAAGGTGTAATTTTAATATATAAAAATCGGGCGGTTTAAATTAACCTGCCCGATTTTATCATTTAAAACGTAAAAGGAATTATTGTGAGCAAATCATAAATCAAACAACGGCAGACAAATCATTAGCTCTGCATTAAATAAGGTCAATGAAGATCTTGATATTCAGCCGAGTTATTCCGACGTACACGGCAAGTACCGCCTCAGATGTATCAATACAGCCTTAAAGGAGTATGGCAAGGAGAAGCGATGAAGATCATCGTGGGTGCATGGAAGGGACGGTCAGCATCCTTTGTTTCCGAGGTCATTGTCGCTATGTGTAGCTTTGTCAATACCTATTACGGAGAGTATGACCGCAGAAAGCTCATCAAAAAGTTGTCGTTTACAGACCCTTATGACATTGTAAAAGCAGCAAGAACCATCGGTGAGGATGGCGGAAAGAAGAAAGCCCTTTTGTATTGTAAGTAGTCATAATAAATCTCCTTCTACATATAAAACTTGCTTTTCTTTTTGCAAATCCCATTGATCTTGCATCAAAATCAGCTACGATTCTTTCTCTTACTTCACTTGGCTTCTTGCTATGAGCTTCTCTTGGAGAAATAACACAACTTGAAATCCTATTGCTGATAGGCTTCATTTTGCCTTTTATCCCAAGCAAACAGATTTCACAGTTAGACTTGGCGTAGTACCCTACACCGAAGAATGGGGCTCCGTTCTTTGCATTGGTCTTGATCCAACTGAATCCCAACGTCGTATAACGAAACCCCCATTTTTCAAATAATTGAATTTGCTTATCCAAGTACGGAAACGTAGTCCAAAGAAATAACGCACAGTTTTTTCCTGCGAGTTTTTCTATTGGTAGTTTTTCGATCTCCTCCATACTCATTGTCGGATAGTGTGCGTGAACACCGCCGCCGAACTTGGTCTTTTTGTTATTCCTCTGATTGTACCTCCACGGTGGGTCTGCATAAATAATGTTGTATTGCTTGTCGGTGTTATAGATGTCAACGAACATATCAACTATCGTCACCCTGCTCTCGTTTAGTTGCGATTGCTTCATCAAGCCGCTTTTGTGCGATCTCGCAATACTCACGGGACATATCGAAACCGATATAATATCTGTCCGTGTTGACACAAGCTACCGCCGTAGTACCACTTCCCATAAACATATCGAGAACAATATCTCCCTTATTTGAGGAAAGCAAAATACACGTTTCGGGCAGCTCCAACGGAAAGCCGCTGTGACCAAACTTTGATTTCGTTTCCTTTCGTCCAAAGCCGCTGACACATTTCTTTCCGCTATTGAAAGGAATCCTCCAAACATTCCCGACATTCTTTGTCTCAAAAATGTGTGGATTTCTTTCGTAGGCTTCTGTCTTATGCAGATCAATGTTAGCGGAAGTATGGCGAAGCATAAAGATATACTCGCATTGATTGGTAAGCTGACGCGGAGTATTCGCAGGCTGCTGATTGTATCTGTACCACACGATAGTATCGTGGAGCTTGAACATCACCTTCCTCGTTGCTATCTCCATAAGTTCAAACGCACGGATCGTGATCTCGCTGTCATTGATTACGTTGAGATAAAAAGTTCCGGTCGGCTTCAATACCCGTTTGCACTCTTTCAGCCACTTCTCACACCAATCCAAGTATTGCTTGTAAGAATTGAAGTAGGCTTCGTATTCAAACCCTTTCCAATAAGGCGGTGATGTAACAATGACATCAATCGACTCATCGGGCAGCCGTCGCAATCCTTCCAAGCAATCCGAATGATGAACGCGGTTCAACATTCCCTCAATCATTTCTGTTCTCCTCTCTGTAAGTAGATATTTACGGAAACAAAAAAAGCCGACTTTATTTCCACTTCGTTAGTGGTCATAAAGTCGGCTTCATATTAACCGTATGTAATTAAGCTTCAAGTGCATCAAGCAGGTAGAGTATGAGATTGGAGGTTGCTCTGTTGTCGATCCCGTTTGTCTTCTGTTTAAGTCTCTTTGCATTGAGAGCTTCGATAGCAACTCGGAGTTCAAAGGGGGTGAGTTTAAGTCTGCGAACCATCGTGTATCCGTTTTTCATCTGTAAATCCTCGCTTTCCTTCTTTCTGTCTATATTATATCAGAAAAGCGGCTGATCTTCAAATGTGCGAAAATGTCGTGGGTTCAAGTCCCGAAGGCTCGGAAAAAGTTGCAAAAAACAAAAGGTCAAAAAAATTGCCCTAAAAAACCGAAAAAGCCTTGTAAAACAAGGCTTTTTGGCATAGGTTGCATTTTTGACCTATGAGGATGGAGCGGATTACGGGGCTCGAACCCGCCACCTCGACCTTGGCAAGGTCGCGCTCTACCAAATGAGCTAAATCCGCATGTGGTGCCTCCGATCGGAATC
>CASGAQ010000030.1 GCA_949299535.1 uncultured Eubacteriales bacterium
ATGGCTGGGATAGTTGGACTCGAACCAACGAAATGCAAGAGTCAAAGTCTTGTGCCTTAACCGACTTGGCTATATCCCATCAACGGTAATATTATACACATTTTTTTGACTCTTGTCAAGTGCAAAGACGTTTATTCTTCTACTGTATATTTAAAAAGGGAATAAAGTATCTGCACTGTATCGCCGCGCGAAAGAGTTTTTCCGTATTCTTCGCTTTCATAAATCTCGGCGTCTGCGAGAACTGCCAGCGCGTCATATTCATCGTTATCCATGACGGCGACGGAGATATCGTTGTTTATGAAATCAAGACCTTCAAGCGCCGCTATACGGCAGACGATAAGCGCCGCTTCTTCGTCCGTTATCTCTTTGTCGGGGAGAAAACATCTGCCATCGTCCGTGTCGATACCGACGGCGATTCCCAGCGCATTTGCGGTAGATATATATTTTTTCTCATATGGAGAAAACGAAGCGTCATCGGCAAATCCGCTATCGCCGTCTGAAACGTTTATTCCCGCCGTATCCATTGCCATGATGAGAAAATCGGAACGCGTGACGGAGTCGTTAGGTCGGAATACGCGCGCGTTTCCGTCAAAGCTTCCGAGCATGATATCATTTTCAAAAAGAACTGCCGCCGCAAGGTGAAGTGCCGAGCCTTCCATATCCGAATATATGATGTTTTTCTTGTTTTTTTCAACATTTACCGTTACAGACGAGATGTTTGAAACATTACCGCCTTTGTCCGTAACGCAGAAAGTGAAAGAGTCTTTTCCGTAAAAGCCTTCATCAGGTGTATATCTGTATGCTCCTGTTTTTACGTCTGTTATTTCAACAGTGCCGTGTGAAGCTCCGGAAACTACGGAGAAATGAAGTTCTTCTCCGTCAGAGTCCTCCGCGCAAAGTACGGAAAATACCGTTATGCCTGCCATATCGGAGATGACATCGGGTTTTGTGATAGGCGCAAGGTCGAGGTTTTCCTGCGTCATGGAAACAACGCAGGTAAATTCGGATACATACTCGCTTTCGCAGGGAATGAATCCGAACGAAGCGGTGGCGCCGTTTTCGGCGGGCACAAAATAAAGCGAAGATATCTCATCTCGCGTTATAATGTCGCCGGATACAACATCATTGTTTCCGAGTTTGAGTTTGCCGGATTCTGCGTCCGGCAGAGAAGTGATCTTTACTGCGGAGATATCGTCTACGCCGAGAGCATTTTCAAAATCTTCCGCAGAAAAAGTCACGGTGTTTTTTGCGACGCCGCTTTTTTCCATTATCACGCTTTTCTGTATTACGGAAAGTCCGGGAGAGAGAAGCGCCGCGTCTGCCGCAAACGGAAAACAAAGCAGCATGGAAGTCAAGATTGCAGAAATGAACAGTTTTTTCATTTTATAATCCTTTCTTTGGCAAAATTTTGCCTGATTTTATAGATATTGTAGCCGTCTTCCTTTTGCCTTATTCAAACGCATATATATTTATGAAGAAAAGCCAAGAGGAAAAAATTTCCTGATTTTTCAGTTCCTGTGTATAAACACGGCAACAACGAGTCATAATAGAATCATCACAAAACAAAAAACACGCCGAGGCGTGTCTTATAAAGGAGATATTACCAATGAAAGGTTTGACTGTTTTTACAACACTTGTTCTTGTCGTTTGCGCTCTCTGCTCATTTATGCCGCTTGCCGATGAGGCTGAAATCTATGACAACACGGTGCGTCTGCACGTTATTGCAAATTCCGATTCCGAGCACGATCAGTCGGTGAAGCTCTGCGTGCGCGACGCCGTTTTGGATACGATTACGGATATAACAAGCGGTTGCACAAATGCAGATGAAGC
This sequence comes from uncultured Eubacteriales bacterium, assembly GCA_949299535.1. Taxonomy (GTDB): domain Bacteria; phylum Bacillota; class Clostridia; order Oscillospirales; family CAG-272; genus UMGS731. Next base: position 1,831 of record CASGAQ010000030.1, read on the forward strand.
GGAAAAAGCCATAGCGGAAAATATTTCGCTCATCTGCGATATCGCAAAAAACACACTTGAATCTCTCGGAGAGCAGAGCAATTTAAGCGTGACTCTTTCCGAAGAATATTATCCTACAAGAGATTACGAGGGTTTCAGCCTGCCTGCGGGAACGTACAGCTCTCTCCGAATTATGATAGGAGAAGCGGCAGGGCAGAACTGGTGGTGCGTACTCTATCCGGAACTTTGCACGAATACGGCAAAGACGGGGGAAACACTGGTACAAACAGGATTTTCAAAGGAACAGATAGACATTTTGACAGGCGGAGATGAACCGAAATACCGATTGAAATTTAAAATTCTTGAGATTTTTGAGAAAAGTTTCGGCTGATAAAATCAAGCAGGTATCCCTCGCGTACTCCGCAGGCTGAAACCGTGGCGCGCTTCGTTCCGAGAAAAGAGAATATCTTTTCGTAAGCGAGTATGCCGGGAAATACGGTGGTAAGTCTGTCGGAGAGTATCTTTCGTATGACGGGAGCACCGCCGGCAATATCGTCATACGCGAATTTTCTTATATCCGATATATCTTCGGCGGAAAAAGTGTAGCCGTCAAAGTTTTTTACGTCGATGTTTTTCATGAAAGCATGGAGTTTGGCTATCGCGCGGCCCGTTCCGCCTATAAGGTATACGTTTTCGCCTTTATTTCGGAAAGAGATGTTCTGTGCGAGCGTTTCTTCGGTATAATTGATTATACTTTCGCTCTGCTCTCCGCAAGGGAACAGGGCTTTTTTTATGTCGGGAATAAATTTTTTGCCGAGCATTACACAGCCAAGCTGCATACTGGCAAGCGATACGGCGCGCTCGTTTTCAAAGAGTATCATCTCCGTACTTCCTCCGCCCATATCAACAACGACGCCATGAGGAAAAACATCTTTGCCGAAGCGGTATCTTATAGCGTCAAAATCATACGTGGCTTCTTCTTCCCCGCTTATTATGTCTATGTCGACGCCGAATCTTTCTTTTATAAGTTCTATAATATCATGTGAGTTTGAAAGTCCCCTCAGACTTGCTGTGGCGAACGCGGAGAATTTGTCGCACGGTATACTGTTTGCACGCGCCAGATAATCGCGTATGACGGCGGAGAGTTTTCCGATTCCGTCTGCGGAAAGTCGCTCTCCGTCTTTGTATGCGGCAAGTCCCAGCATATTACGAGCGGAATATACGGGTGTAAAGTTTCCGTTTTCCGTGTCTATATCATATATTATCATTCTGACGCTGTTTGCGCCGATGTCCACTATCGCATACTTGAAAAATTCCATTGTTTTCTCCGTAATATTTTTTTGCATATTTTAAATTATATATCAAAATCCTCCGTTTCACAAGTGAAAGGAGATTTTTTTTGCAAACATTATTCTTTGGAGTTCGTTTTAAGATATTTTATGTGAGGATATGCTCAAAAAACATATTTTTGCCGCGAAAAAATACAAGCCTTTGCGAATATACTGTATAAACGATAACACGGAGGCTTATATGTTCGGCTTTATCTCTTTTTTGATGAATAATTTTCTGTATTTGTTTTTAAAAGTATCTTATTCTCAGTCCTTTCCTCCGCCGCTTTCTCCCAAAGAGGAGGACGAATGCTTCAAAAAGATGCGCGAAGGCGATAAAAAAGCACGAGAAAAACTCATAGAGCATAATCTCAGACTTGTGGCTCATATTGTAAAAAAGTATTATACTGCAAACCAAAATCAAGAGGATCTTATCTCAATCGGAACGATAGGACTTATAAAGGCCATAGATTCATTCGACCCGTCCAACGGAGCAAGATTTGCGACATATGCTGGAAAATGTCTGCAAAACGAGATACTCATGTATTTCCGCGCACAGAAGAAAAACTTGTTCGAAGTTTCGCTGAACGATACGATAGATACGGATAAAGAGGGAAATCCTCTTACATACAGCGATATCATAAGCGTCGATGACACGATAGCGGACGATATCGACATTGCTCTGCGTTCCTCTTCAGCTAAGAAGATAATACTCGAACGCCTTGACATGCGTTCCAGGCAAGTGATATCGCTTCGTTACGGACTTTTCGGAAACGACGCTTTGACGCAGCGCGAAGTCGCGGAAAAACTCGGTATTTCACGTTCATATGTTTCGCGCATAGAGAAAGCGGCGCTTTGCGAGATAGCCGAGCATATTTCCGATTACTCGTTTTAGAAAAGATATGAATAAATCCGTATGTTACGTCATATTTTTTATTAAAACGAAAAAATTTTTGAAAGAAGGATAAAACGATGTTTACACAAGACGAAAACATAAACAACATCATGACGAAGCCTGTCGGCAGGACCGATGCAAAAGAGTTCGGAACTGAGTACACTCTTCCGGATTATCTGCCTGATATCACAAGACTTCTCCGCGTGAGCGCGGCGGCGGAGATCCCCGAAAAGTTTTGCAGCGGCGACACGGTCGAATACGAGGGCAAGATAGGATTCAGCATAGTTTACGCCACGAGCGACGGCGAGATAAAAAACGCCGTATTCGGCGCCGACTATTCCGGCTCTGTAAACGGTCAGGAGACAGACGAATTTTCCGTTGTCGACGTTGATACATACACTGAAAACGTGAGCTGCCGTCTTTCCAGTCCCCGTAAACTCACGGTAAAGGCAAAAGTCATCACAAACGTCTTTGTCTGCGGTATGCAGTGCGCCCAGCCTGCTATCGGCGGCAGAAATACGGCGGAGAGTGCCAAATCGCTTCAGTATAAAAAGCAAAGAGTGGAATTTATGCAGGAGATAAAGGCGAATGAGAAAAACACTCCGGTAAGCGAGGATATCGAGATAGAACCCGGTATGCCGCAGATAGCGGAAATCGTTTTCGTAAGCCTTACGCCGTCGGTAAACGATATAAGATGCGCCGGAGGAAAGATACATTATAACGGCGCGGTCATCGCAAACATAATGTATGAAGCAAAGGCAGATGATGAGCGCGGAGAATATATCTCGTTTGAAAGGGAGATACCCATTTCGGGAAGTGTCGAGGCAGACGACGTTTCAGACGGCGCGTATGCTCTGTGCGACATAAATGTTACAAATGTTTCCTACCGTCCTCAGACAGACGAGTTGGGAGATACCAAGACAGTGGAAGTGGATTTTGATTACAGCGCTTATTTTAAAGCTTTTTGCAAGAACGAATGCGAAGTAACGACGGATATGTATTCGCTGGACTTTGAAAATTCCAACGAAAAGGAAACTTTCATGTATCGCACGGCAGACGCCTCAAAGGTGTTCAATTTTTCTTTCAACGAAAGCGCGCCGTATGACGACGAGGAATTTACAAAAGTCGTGTCCGTTCAGGCAAACGCAGATGTAACGAATGTGGAAAAATCAGGGACTAAGGCCGTAGTAGAAGGCAATATTGCTTTTTCCGCGATAATGGGCAACGGTGCCGGCACATATGCGGGCAAAAACTTTACGCTGCCGTTCAAGGCGGAAACGGATATAGGCAAATATTCTGAGCTTTTTTCACATATGGAGCGCATTTGCGCCGATAATGTTTCCGCCAGAGTAAACGACGGAAAGATATTTTTCGATTCTGAAATAACCGTAAATCTTCTGCTTTTCGGAGAAAAAGAGATAGATGCGCTCAAGAGCTGTACTGTCTTTACCGACCGTCCCATATCATACCGTACGCAGGCTAACATAGTCCTCTATTATCCCGCGCGCGGAGAGGACCTTTGGACGGTCGCAAAAAAATATAACACGACTGTGGAAAAACTTGCCGCACTTAACGGCATAGTAAAGGATGTACCCGACGGAGAAGTTCTCATTATCCCAACGAGAAAAAAATAAAAAAAGGCGCGAAAGCGCCTTTTTAATGTTTTGCGTAAAATATTCAGGCAAATATTTAAGCAAATATTTAAGCAAAAACAGGCGCTCTTTCCTTTTTGTTTTGTGTATGTTGACAATTAAATAAGGGAATGTTATAATAAAAATAAAAATAATGTTGATAAGTCAACAAAAATAATGATGAAAAGAATGGAGAACCGTATTTATGAAAAATTACGCATTGCTTCCTTCCGTCGAATACAGGAACATGAGGGAGCTTGTGGAAGATTGCTGCAAAATCTACGGCGACAGAACGGCTTATTCATATAGAAAAAACATAAAAGACAATGACACTGTCAAAATTTCTTTCAGACAGCTTGCCGCAGACGTGCGCGCGTTGGGAACGGAATTTATTTTCCGCGGCTATCAAGGCAAACATGTAGCCGTTACGGGAAGAATGTCGTACGGTTGGATATGCGCGTATCTTGCACTCATATCAGTCGGCGCCGTTATCGTTCCGCTCGATCCGGAATGGGATGCGGCAGAACTTGCCAAGACGGTTGCCTTTGCAAACTGTGAATACCTTATATGCGACAGGGAAATGACAGAGAAATACGCCGCTATAACGGAAGAATCCGATATCATAGAGCATATCCTTATCAACGGCAAGACTTCCGACGGCAAAGAAAGATTAAAGGATCTGATATTTGCAGGTCAGACAAAATATGAAGAGGGCGACGATTCTTATTTTGATTTTGAACCCGATCCCGATGCGCTTGCGGAAATAGTTTTTACTTCCGGTACGACGGGAAAGGGCAAAGGCGTTATGCTTACGCAGCGAATGATCCTTTCCGATGTTGCAAACGGACTTAAATATATAGAGGGAACCGAAAAGACAATAGCACTTTTGCCGCTCCATCACACCTTTGGCTCTACTGTAAACGTACTGGGACACCTTTGCGAGGGTACTGAGATGTATCTTTCCATGGGTACCAGATATGTTCTCAAGGAGCTTAAGGCGGAAAAACCCACGCATTTGATATTGGTGCCGCTTTATCTTGAAACGTTTTACCGCAAGATAAATGCAAATATAAAGGAAAAGGGCAAGGAAAAACTCGTTGCTAATATGATGAAGATAAGCAACGGCTTGCGTAAGATAGGAATAGACCGCAGGCGTATTTTCTTTAAAGATATTCTTGAAGCGTTTGGCGGTGAGCTTCGTTTTGTCATCTCCGGCGGCGCTCCGATAAGCCAAGAACTTATCGACGTTTTTGACGCGTGGGGCGTTACCGTTATAAACGGCTACGGCATAACCGAATGTTCTCCTCTCGTATCCGTAAACAGAAACGACAAGCAGATAAAAGGAAGCGTCGGTTACGTTCTCCCTTGCGACGAAGTGAAGATAGTGGCTCCCAACGAAAACGGCGAAGGCGAAATAAGAGTAAAAGGACCGAACGTTATGCTCGGATATTATCGTGACGAGCAGGCGACGTCCGAAGTGTTTGACGAGGAAGGATACTTTAAAACCGGCGACTACGGCAAGCTGGACAGCGAAGGCGCTCTTTATATCACGGGCAGACTCAAAAATCTCATTATTCTTTCCAACGGAAAAAATGTTTACCCCGAGGAGATAGAAAGCGTATTTTCTTCTGTTCCCGGAGTGCAGGACGCGATAGTATACGAAGGACAGAGCAGGCGCGGTACGGAACATAATGCCATCGTGCTTGAAATATACCCTGATCAGGAATTTTGCTCTGTAAACGGAATAGATAATAACGGTATGTATGCATATATGCAGAGATATCTCGAAGATTATAACAGAAGCGCAGTACCCTATAAAAAGATAGGAGTGCTGAAGATAAGAACGGAGGATTTTCCGAAAAATACTCTCCGCAAGATACAGCGTTTCAAGTTAGACAGAACTATCGACTGATCTTTTGGCAAAAGATCTTATTTTCACATCGTATAACTAAATGTTGCGGCGTTTTAATTTATCTATCGGAATCTATCGGAGAAAATATGGAAGCTGAAAGATTTGGAAAATTTACGCTTTTGATAGACAACATATCAAAATGCGTTCACAAGATTAAAGTTGATACCGTGCCGTATCTCGGCATAAAAAGCGTTCACGTTTTTTGGATATGCACTCTTTATCGCCACCCGGAGGGACTTACGGCGACGGAGATAGCGGCGAGCCGCCAGGTAGACCGCTCTCTTGTTTCGCGCGAGATAGCGGAACTTTGCTCTTACGAGTATATCGAATATATCGGCGGAACGGGCAAACGGAGAAATTATAATTCCCGTCTTGTTCTTACCGAAAAGGGCAAAGAACTTGCAAGAGTGATTTTCCGCGAAGCTATGGACGTGCAGAAAAAAGCAGATGCAGGCATAAGCGAGGAAGAACTTGAAATTTTTTATTCCGTGCTTGAACGTCTGCAAGACAATCTTTCCGATATAGCCAGAGAGCGCGAGAAAAATCTTATAAAAAAAGGTGAAACAAGTTTTGATATAATAAGAAAAAACTCAGATTGAGGGGCAGTCTAATAAAACAGTATCCTAATGTTTTCGTGGAACGGCATGATTTCGGTCATGCCGTTTTTCCGTTCTGAATGTCATAGAGCAAATTGGCATGGAGAAGTGGGTTTCGCCGACCGCCTTGCCATTTTTACGGGAAGTGGAGCATACGAAGTGATCCTGTTCTGGTGAGTCTGTGTTTGTTCTTCCGACGTTCCTGCACACGGGCAAGACGGGCAAAACCTACGACGGAACGGTGCTACTCTCCGACACGGGCGGTAAATACGTCAACTACCGTATAGAGAAAACGAGGTAACGAGGGGTAACGGAGCAAGCATAGGAAAGGGGTACCCCTTTCCGTAAATATCCCCGCTTTCGCCCTTGACGATTGCGGGGATATTCGCTTGTTGGGATATTCCCAAACCCTTATATAAAAACAGCGAAAGGAGTATTTTATGGACGAAACCTTTGCAATTCTGATTGACAGTAAAACCCGCTTTGAAACGGGCTTCTACTATTTGCAGAGCAGATACTATGACCCCGCCATCAGAAGGTTTATTAACGCGGATAATGCTATTTCAGGTATTGGTGGAGATTTTCTGGGTTATAACATGTTCAATTATTGTTTCAATAATCCAGTAAATATGTTTGATCTTTCCGGTAATTGGTATTGACAGCTTGAAAAATATATATTATTATATGTGACAAGCCCCTTTCCCATTTCAAAAGCCGTATGTAGTTTTTCCTAAACGACTTCCACCCCTCTCAAAAAGAAATATCTGGTTGCTATAAAAGCAACAAAAATCATATTCAAAAATTTTCGGTATTATATCCGGGATGACCAAATCATCCATTATGTTTTCCTTCTCAACATAATATTTTTGAGTTAATATGTCACATAACGTTATTGAATATATATCCCAGATCGGTTATTTTAATGTTTTTTAGCGCCAATTGGAATTTTTGGTTAGATCAATGCATATTTTTGTTTGGTAGTTTCTTTTTTCAAATTCATTATGCCACTATTCGGCTACCTTTGCCAGAAGGTAGCCATCTTATTTTTTACCCTTTGTTCGTTCTATATAAATGCAAAAAATTACCGGATTTTTTATCGTCCTCGGCGATTTTTTCTGACATTTTTTACAATTTCCTTCTTACTGCATCAATCAAAGTTCATGACAATTGAAAACAGCATATAATCCTCAATGAGCAAAGGTATAAAGAAAAAATCAAACGAGACTGCTTATCAAAGTTGGCATACTTTTGAAAAACTTGCATATCCGTTAAATTTTTTCAAATTCAGAAAATTTTTTTGAAAACAGTATTGCATTTACAGTATTGCATTTATAGAAATTGTATGCTATAATATAAAATATATTTTTATAAAAAATTATGTACGAGGTAGAAAATGCGCGAGAGATTTGAATCGGATGAATTCAAAACCTATGCGGAGACATACCGCACGAAGGAAAACCCCCGCGCTGAGGAGTTATTCCGCAGCGAGGAGATTTTTCGCGCGCCTGAGTTCTCCTCGTCAACTTCTCTCAGCACACGCAGAACTCTTCGCAGGAAGAATATGCGCCGCCAGCGTTCCATGCTCGCAAGCATCATCTCCGCCGTCGGTGCCGCCACAGGAGCAGTGATGATCGTCGCGGCGGTGCTTCTGTCCGCAACAAAAATATTTTTATCTTCCGTCTCGGCTACGACGCATTCCCTGCAGTTCGATATGACAATCGAACGGGCAGACGATGGTGAACTCACCGCCCTTTTGACGGCAGAAGATGAACGTTACGAGCAAACGCTTTCGGATAACGAGAGTAGCTACACCCTCGTCTTTGCCTCACTCGCTCCCGATACTGAATATCGTTTGGAAATTGCGGACGGAGCAACAGTCTATTTTTCAGGGAATTATCGCACGGCGCCGATTGAGCCCCTTGTCCCAATCTCAGAATCCGTGACGGAGAACTCTGTTTCCCTCTCATTTGATGCTTCCCTTTTGCCGGAATCGGGGTACACCGTATCTTTCAATGGCGCGTTACAACTTTTCACATTGAGTGCAGACACACCGGAGCTCCTGTTCGGTGGATTGATGCCCGATACAACATACATAATTTCTGTCATCGATCCTGAAACAGAAGACGTGCTCTTCCTTCATTCTTATACAACGCTGACGCCGGAGCCATCGGCAGAACTATTCTCTTGGAGCGCCACGGAAACATCGATCGATATGACGATATTGATAAGTGAGTCAGATTCTATGACTGCAACCTTGCACGGTGCCGGGAATCAGTGGCAAGCTGCCCTGCAAGAGGGGGAAAACACCCTGCACTTTGACGGACTTTCTCCTAACACGGAATATGTGCTTGAAGTCAAAAGCGATGAAAATATTTGGCTTTCCCGAACTTTCCGTACGGCTGTTGCAGTACCGTCCATCGCACCCATTTACGAAACCATTCTGCCCGACAGTATCTCTCTGGAATTTGATGGCGCTGCTCTTCCCGATTCGTATGTAATTTATCTCAACGACGTCGCTTCCGGAAGTATCAGTGCAGAACAGACGGTAATCACATGGACAGAGCTGCTTTCCGAAACGGCTTACCATGTCTCCGCAGTCGATTCCCATGGCAATACCGTATTTGAAAAAACATACACAACACCGCCCCATGAAATCTCCGTAACGGAAATGGCATCGGAAAGCACAATGACGACACTCCGGGTCGAGCTCCTCGTGGAACACGCAAAAACCCCCTTGACGGTGTCGCTTGGCGGACAGTCTCAGATTTTGAAAAATGGCGTAAATGCGGTCGAATTTACGGGGCTCTCCTCTGATACGGAATACGCGCTCGAAGTCAGTGACGGAGAAAATATCTATTTTACTCAAACATACCGCACGAATGCATACGTGCAAAAGCTCTTCCCACATGAAATCATACTGCCTGAATCCATCGAGCTACGGTTTACCATAAGTGATCTCACGGCGGATAGATATCTTGTCAAACTGAACGGTGAGGAAGTCGGGGTTGTAAACGAGACACAGCCGAATCTATTGCTTTCAGCACTTACACCCGAAATGAGCTACTGTGTAACAATCGAGGATGACGTCGGCGATACAGTATTCGACAAAACATACACAACGCCGCCCTACGAAATTTCCGTAACGGAAACGGCATGGGAATCCACAATGACGACGCTCCGCGTCGAGATCACCGTGGAACACGCAGATGTTCCCCTGACAGCATCGCTCGGCGGACAGTCACATGTTTTGCAGAACGGCGTAAACGTAGTCGAATTTACGGGACTTTCTCCCAGTGCCGTATATACGGTTTATGTACGTGACGAAGAGGGGGAAACCTATTTCTTCCAGACATACCGCACACAGGAATATGTGCAAACGCTCTTGCCTGTCGAGATGTTCATCGGTCCCGATACAATTTATCTGCAATTCTCTGAAGAAGATCTGACCGAAGATGGCTATGAGGTATATATCGACAACGAATTGTACGGGCGTTTGAGCAAAAACACACCCTTCATCAGTTTGGAAAACCTTACCCCGATCACCAAATATTATATTAGCATTCCGGACGGCACAGGAGATCTTCTGCTTGACGAGTATTATGTGACACCTTATCTCATTGCAGAAGTAAACAATGTCCTTTGTACGCCGACGTCGATCAGTTTGAACCTGTACCTTGATATGCCGAGCGGCGAAGTGACACTCATGCTCACTGGTGCAGACGGTGATACGCAATACAAAATATTTGGTCCCGGCGAAGGCGGAGATGTACTCTTTGATGGACTGACACCCATGACGGACTATACGCTGACCATTACGGATGACCGTGGTACAGGGCATTATACGGAAACGTTCAGAACGGAGCTCTCTCCCGAACTTGTCTCTATCAGCGGCACCGAATTAACCTTAGAGTTCCCCTGGTGGCAGCTTGAAGGGATGGACGGCACAGTTGAACTATTCTTGAATGGCGCATCCACAGGCATTTTCCTTCCTGTTCAAAATGATGCGGTGACGCTATCTAATCTGATTCCGCAAACTCTATACGAGGTATCCGCCGTCGCAAACGGTGTGACTTGGTGGCAAGATTCCTTTACGACACCCGATATCATCATCGAAAATGCAGAAGCCGTCGTCGGTTCAACTGATTTGAATGTTTCCTTCCTTGTGCAGAACCCACAGGGTGAACCCCTTCGCGTGGTGCTTCTCATGGGTGATATGGAAATCGCGGCACAAACATTCACCGAGACAATGGACGGACAAATGTCGTTTACCGCCTCATTTGAGACCATTCCGAATGGTCTTTACACCGTCCGTCTCCTTCGGGAAAGTGACTCTCTCACGCTTTGGCAATCTAAGCTTGTGACAGCATATTCGTTTATAGAGGTCCTCGGTTCACCAGAGCTTTCGGAGACAGAGGACGGAAATGAACTGTGGGTACTCCCTGTCATGCCCGGAGAAACCTTGGAATTTCGCGTGACAGAAAAGATACCATACTTCACCGCAGAGGAAATCACCGTACAGTGCACGGCGACAGATGGCAGTGGCGAATTGACTCCCATGTCGGAATCCGATGCAAACGGAACATTGTTCTTTTTTGACGTAACCGAAGAGATGATAGGTCCCATTTACGAATTCCGTCTCTACCGCACGGTGGACGGCGTGCCGTATCTGATCGAAAGACTGTACTGGAAGTGCCGGCTGTCGGCAATTTAATATCAAATGAGCGCTTTAACAAAAAATAATATGAGGAAAAACATTATGAAAGAGAAAAACAAGAACAGGGATATCGTCTCCATTGTTTTCGGAACATTCGGTATTTTGATTGCACTTGCATATTTTGTGCTGCTGATCGGGGGGAATTGGATGTTCGCGGAGGGCAACGCCTTTTATAACGGCATCAATATTTTTTCCGGCAGTGACGGAAACATATGGCTCCGTTCAGTCAGCTACGTCATCTTTTTCTTAGCGCTCTCCCGCACGATCCGTTTTGTATTAAAGCAGATGACGCGGCTTTTCCGTCGTGGCAAGGCAGTGATTGATCTCTTGTGCAGCTTTATCAAATACATTGCTGTTATCATTATGATTTTTGCAATCTTGCGCGAATGGGGCGTGGATACAACAGCGCTCCTTGCCGGTATCGGAATTTTGAGCCTGGTTGTCGGTCTCGGCGCGCAGCCTCTCATCGAGGATATTATCGCGGGACTGTTCATTGTCTTTGAGAACGTGTTCGACGTAGGCGACATCATTGTCGTGGACGGATTCCGCGGCACGGTTAAAGAGATCGGTATCCGCACAACACAGATCGAAGACGCGGGCGGCGATATCAAGGTCGTCAACAACTCAGACGTGCGCACCCTTATCAATATGACGAGCCATCTCTCGCTCGCCATATCCGAGGTGGACGTCGAATACGGGGAATCTCTGGAACGGGTGGAGCTCATCATCCAAAAGAACCTTGGCAAAATGCGAAAAAACATCCCCGATATCGCGGATGGGCCGTATTATTTGGGTGTTGCCAAGCTCGGTGCCTCCGGAGTGACACTTCGCTTCTCCGCACACTGCCCGGAAGAGCAGAAATACCAGGTGGAGCGTGATCTGAACCGCCAGTTGAAATTGCTGTTCGACAAAAACGGAATTGGCATTCCCTTCCCGCAGGTCGTCGTACACGAGGCGCCCAAATTTAAGAGCGCACAGCCACACTCACAGGGAGATGCCCAAAAGTTTGTGGATGAGCAGCGTGAGCTTACGCGCGGCATGGGCGAAGACGAAACGCAAAGCTGAAAATATAGAAATAAAGAAAATATAAAAAGGCAGAGACAATTTCCGAATGGGAAAGTCTCTGCCTTTTTGAATTATAAATACGAAGTATTAACCTGAGTAAAAAGCCCACCGGCTCGAAAACGAGCCGGTGTACCGGTTCCGATCAATCGGAAAATGATTTTTATTTCTTCAGAATGACCTCATGTCCGGTTTTTGCCGACTCATAGATGGCGTTCAGTATTGACCGTTGTACGGCAAGCGTGTACCGCCACTATCAGCAAGGCAATTATCAGGGCGTACCGCCCACTTTGCAGGACTTCCGTGAGGAACTGTTGAAGCAGGACGAGCCAGAAGCGAAAGAAATCGCCCTTGCTATCGAGCTGTTTACGGACGGCTCTCTGAATACCTTTGCAAAGCATACCAATGTGGATACGCACAGCCGCCTTATCTGTTATGACATTCTGGATTTCGGCAAGCAGTTACAGCCCATCGGTATGCTTGTCGTTCTCGACAGTATCTTAAACCGTATTACCCAGAACAGAGCAAAAGGCAGAAACACATTTATTTTC
>CASGAQ010000031.1 GCA_949299535.1 uncultured Eubacteriales bacterium
CCATTGTGGTAGCGGAAGTTGGATTTGAACCCACGACCTTTCGGGTATGAACCGAGCGCTCTAGCCAACTGAGCTATTCCGCCATTGAGTGCCGTGAAAGTCTCAAGCACTTCCTCACAATGCCCAATAATTCTATCATAAAATATTGCATTTGTCAATAACTTTTTTGAAAATTAAAAAATCTTTTTTCGGTGTATTATTTTGTTGAAATAATGCGCCGAAAAAAGATAAGATTATTCCTTATTTAAAAAGCTTTTTTAAAAATTTTTCCTTACTTTTTGTGTATGGCTGATATCTTAGCGGAATGTCGAGCCATGTTTTTTTGTCCATGATACTCTTTGAATGAGAAAAAGCGTCAAATCCCGCTTTTCCGTGATAAGCTCCTATTCCGCTTTCACCTACGCCGCCGAATCCCATACTGCTTGTTGCGATATGAACGACAACATCGTTAATGCAGCCGCCGCCGAAAGAGCATAACGAGGTAACTTTTTTAATGTTTTTCTTGTTTGAAGAAAAAATATAGAGAGCCAAAGGCTTTTCGCGTTTATTGACAAAACTTATTGCTTCATCGATATCGTCAAAGGTGAGTATCGGCAGAATAGGCCCGAATATTTCCTCTTGCATTACAGCGTCGCTCGGAGTGACATTGTCCATGACGGTGGGCTCTATTTTCAGTGAGTCCGCGTCAAATTTTCCTCCGTATAACGTTTTGCTGTTGTTGATGAGCGCGCATATGCGCGAAAAATGTTTTTCGTTTATTATCCTGCCGAAATTTTCGTTTTGGAGAGGTTCGTTGCCGTATTGTTCTGTTATCTCAGATTTGAGAAATGACAAAAATTTGTCTTTGACGCTTTTTTCGCAGAGAATATAGTCCGGAGCGACGCAAGTCTGACCACAGTTGAGATATTTTCCGAAAGCTATCCTTTTTGCGGCGAGCTTTATATTTGCGCCGGAGTCTATTATGCAGGGACTTTTGCCGCCGAGTTCCAATGTTAATGGCGTGATATGGCGTGCGGCTTTCGCCATTACTTCTTTGCCGACGGCCTTGCTTCCGGTGAAAAATATATAGTCGAATTTTTCATCGAGAAGATGAGCGTTTTCCTCTCTGCCGCCGGTTATGACAGCTACATATTCTTTCGGGAAAACGCTTTCCGTGATTTTCTGTATGACCGCACTTGTCGCGGGTGAGTACGCGCTCGGTTTTAACACCGCAGTATTGCCGGCGGCAATGGAATCCACAAGAGGATCAAGAGTTAGCAGAAGCGGATAATTCCACGGGCTCATTATAAGCGTAACTCCATAGGGGCAGGAAATAGTATAACTGTTAGAAGCAAACTGAGATATTGGCGTATGAACTCTTTTTTTCTTTGCGAGGCTTGAGAGGTGTTTGAGCATGAAGTTTATTTCGTCGATTACCATTCCCGTTTCGCACATAAAACTTTCGAAAGAGGATTTTCCCAAGTCTTTTTTTATCGCTGCCGATATTTCCGCCTCATTTTTCAACAGCGCCGTTTTGAGATTTTTAAGATATTCTTTTCGGAATTTTACCGAAAGTGTTGCATTTGAGGCGAAAAATTTTCTCTGCGCCTCTACGACTGCGCTTATTTCCTTTTTCTCCATATATTTATTGCTCCATTATTTTTTGATCTGTTCGAAAGATTTTTTGTCGTATCATTTAAGTGACGTCAGTTCGTTCCGTCCTCAAACGCGATGATAAGTCCTCCGCGTTCGGCGTAAAAACTGTTTATTCCACGCGTGGGGCGAATATCTATGTCGGCTTTCGGAAAGACAGCCGTAACGGCTTCTTTGATAAGTTCCGCAGACTGCGGATTTTCGCAGTGATGTATGCGTATTTTTTTGCCGCCGTAACCGTTTTCCTTTATTTTTTCCGCTATGCAGGAGAGCATTTTGCGCTCACCTCTTGTTTTATTCGTAACTTCAAGAGTGCCTCTCTCGCTTGCCTTGCCGACTACCCGTATTCCGAGTACGCCTGCGAGTTTTGCCGTAAACGGACTTACTCTGCCGTTGTTTGCAAGATTGTGCATTGATTCAAGGGAGAATACGAGATGAGTATGTTTTTGATATTCCGATATTTCTTTTATTATATCTTCAAAAGCCATATCTGAAAGGATAAGTTCGCGGAGTTTTTCGATGATAAGAGCGGCTTCTGGTCCTGTGGACAGAGTATCTATAACATATATCTTCTTATCGGGATATGATTTCCTGTGATTTTTTGCTGCCGTGCGCGCGGCATTGCAGCTTCCCGAAAGAGTGCTCGTTATCGTGACGCAGAAGATATTGTCCGAATCCGAAAACGCTTTTTCCCATTCCGCTGTATTCGGACATGATGTTCTTGAATGACCTTTATATTTTTCGAGAAAGCAGAGCATATTGCTTATATCAAGGTCGTTATCGTCCGAAAATTCTTTTTCGTCGGTGATTATTTTAAGCGGTACCGAGGCAAACGAAACGTTCGGTACGGAAAGAAGGTCGCAGGCGGAATCCGACACTATTTTATATTTCATAAATCTATCTCCCAAGAATCGATAATTTGTAAAAAACGATATTTCGATTATATCAGTTTAAGTAAACCTTGTCAAGTGGTTTTGAAAACGAGATATCGTCACTTATCTTCAATATCATTCTTCTATATTGTTGACGCATTTTCAGAAAACAAACGACCGTGAAAAATATTTATTTCTAAAGTTTTTTCCAAAAATTAAATATATAAAGAAAATAAGAGCGCGGTTGCCGCGCTCTTGTTTTTTGTCGATTTATTCGGCTTTCATTCTTATGCCCTGTGCAGCGAGATCTGATACAATCCCGTTTACAACGGAGGCTACTTCTTCTTTTGTAAGAGTTTTCTCGGGGTGAGAGAAAAGTATTCTTACCGTTACGGATCTTCCGCTTTCGTCCTCGTAAGTGTCAGCGACGCCTACGCTCTTTACAAGAGAGCAGTTGGCGTTTTCTATCGCTTTTGCTATGGGAGCGAACGAGGCAGAGATAAACGAGAGGTCTATTTCTATTTCAGGGAACTTTGAAGGTTCTGCGTAATGAATACCTGCATTTTTTATCTTTGCAAATTCTTCTACATCTATTTCGGCGTAAACGATATTCGCTTTTTTATCTATTTTCTTTGCTGCCGAAGCGTTTACTATACCTATTTCGCCGAGCAGATGTCCGGCACAATATATCTTGTTGAGGTTTTTGGGGTGCTGGTAGGAGTGGGAAGCTTCCGCTTTTTCAAAACTGAGAGCCTCATGCTTTATATCGTCTGCGATAACGGAGAGGATATCGATAAGTTCAAAATATATCTTTTCCGTATCTTTTGTCTTGCTGTATATCGTTACGGCGAGTTTCTTATGCTCGTTGCAAAGACCGTCTTCTTTCAAGCCTTCGACAACTCTGCCGATTTCGAATACGGAGACGTCTGTATCGAATGAAATGTTATATTTCAGCTGGCAGAGCTGTGTGGGGACGATTGAGCGGCGGAGCGTTTTGATATTCGGATTTGAGGAGTTTATAAGTTCAACGTTCTTTTCGGTTTCGATACCGAGTTCTTTGTATTCGTCATGGTAAGCCCAGATATATGAATGAAGCTCGTGCATTGAATATCTCTTGACGAGGATATCTTTTATTCTGTCCTCATCTGTCTTTTCCTGAGCGTCTCTTACAGGGTAGAGAGGAGCCTCTGCCGTGTGTATATCGAAGTTGTCATAACCGTAGATACGCGTGATCTCTTCGATGATATCCGCTTTTATAGTTACATCCTTCGTCGCTCTCCAGCTCGGAACGTTTACGGTGAATTCATCGCCGCAAAGTTCTGCGCCGAAACCGAGAGAACGGAGTGTTTTAAGGATAGTGTCGTTATCGATATCTATACCTGTGTAACGATTTACGAATGATTTTGTGAATTTGAGCGTAACGGGAGGATATTTGAATGCATATTCGTCTGTGAGCGCTGATACGACTTTAGCGGACGGGTCTATCTCTGTGAGAAGCTTTACGAATCTTGCGATAGCCGCGACGGTGAGTTCCGGGTCAAGACTCTTTTCGTATCTTTGAGACGCATCTGTGCGGTGAGAAAGACGGACGGTGGATTTGCGTATCGAAGCGGCGTCGAAAGTTGCGGATTCGAGCGTGAGCGTGGAAGTATCTTCGACTATTTCGGAATCAAGTCCGCCCATGATACCTGCAATGGCAACGGGAATATCGCCGTTGCATATCATAAGAGTATTTTCATCTATGGCGCGGTCTGTGCCGTCGAGAGTTTTAAATGTAAAAGGCTTGTCAAAGCGCTTTATGCGGATCTTTTCTACCTTGCGGGAGTCGAATGCGTGCATGGGCTGGCCCATTTCGAGCATGAGGTAGTTGGTAAGGTCTGCAAGGAAGTTCAGCGCGCGCATACCGCAGTAGAAAAGGCGTATTCTCATGTTTACGGGACTCTTGTGTACGGAGATATTGCCGAATTTAAGGCAGGAATATCTCTGGCAGAGCGGGTCTTCTATCTTCAGGTCGACCTTGCCGAGATTGTCGTAAACGGAAAGGTCTGCCATGTCGAGCGGGCGCAGTTCTCTGCCTGCAAGCGCCGCTATCTCGCGCGCGATACCGTAGTGTCCCCAAAGGTCGGGACGGTTCGTAAGAGATTTGTTGTCGACTTCAAATACGATATCGTCTATCTGGTATACGGATTTGAGGTCTGTACCTACGGGGATATCATCGGTAATATCCATGATACCGTCGTTGGAGTCGCTGATTCCTATCTCTTTTTCGGAGCAGCACATACCGTTAGAGGTATATCCCGCCAGCTTTCTGGGCGCGATGGTAATATCGCCTATCTGTGCGCCGAGTTTTGCAAAAGCCGTTTTCATTCCCACGCGGACGTTCGGCGCGCCGCATACGACGTCAACAAGTTCGCCGTCGCCTGCGTCAACTTTAAGCAGATGAAGTTTTCTTGATTCGGGATGAGGTTCAACGGATTTTATTTCCGCAGCAACTATTCCGCTTATATTACTGCCTTTGAAAAATATCTCGTTCTCAACTTCAGCCGTGGAAAGAGAGAATTTATTTATAAGTTCGATTTTATCGATTCCGGAAAGGTCTACAAAATCCGAAATCCAATTCATGGATATAAACATTTGAACGGGCTCCCTTCTTATTTATCGTCCGTAAACTGTGACAGACTCTTGAGATTTCCGCTGTTTAGATCGCGGATATCTTTAACGCCGTATTTCATCATTGCAAGGCGCGTCAGACCAAGACCGAAAGCAAATCCGGTGTATTCTTCGGGATCTATGCCGCCGGCTTTGAGAACTTCGGGGTGTATCATGCCGCAGGGGCAGAGCTCGAGCCAACCGCTGTGCTTGCATGAGGGGCAGCCGTCGCCGCCGCAGATAAGACAGCTTATGTCAAGTTCAAAGCCCGGTTCGACAAACGGGAAAAATCCCGGACGGAGCCTTACTTTTATATCTTTGCGGAAAACTTCCGAAAGCATAGTCTTCATAAAGAAGATAAGGTTTGATATGGAGATGTTTTTATCGACCATCACGCCTTCCATCTGGAAGAAAGTGTTTTCGTGGCAGGCGTCTGTCGCTTCGTTGCGGAAACATCTTCCGGGGAAGATAGCCTTTATCGGTTTGCCTTCGTTGATGAGCTGATCTCTGTATTTCTTATAGATTGCGTTTTGCGCGGCCGAAGTCTGTGTTTTAAGGAGCTGACCGTTGTCGAGGTAATAGGTATCCTGCATATCTCTGGCGGGATGATTTTTCGGGATATTCAGAGACTCAAAACATTCGTAATCGGTGACTATCTCACTGTAATCCTCCACCGTGAATCCCATTGATCTGAATATCTCCTCGCACTGGCGCTGAACCAGCGTTATGGGGTGATAGGAGCCTCTTTTGAGGTTTGCGGGCATGGAAACATCAAACTCCGGCATACGGTTGTTTTCAAGTTCTATTTCCTTTTGTTTGATTTCTTCTCGTTTTTCAGCTATTTTATCGTTTACTTCGTTTTTGAGAACGTTTACTGCCTGACCGAAGGTTTTCTTTTCTTCGTTCGAAAGAGATTTCATCTCTTTGAGCAGTTCTGTGACATATCCTTTTTTGCCGACGTATTCGACTCTTATCTTTTCAAGCTCGTCCGCGCTTGATACTGCGTCCAAAGCGGCAAGAAAGGCCAGTCTTACTTCATTTGTTTTTTCCGACATTGCGTTATTCCTTTCAATTTAAATATATTAAAACCGCGGGGTAAAAAATAAAAAACAGCTTCGTCCTAAAGGGACGAGCTGTTTACCCGCGGTACCACCCAGTTTCAGAAATCGATTCTGCTCTCGTATGTGCATTTGGCGTGTGCACGACACCCTGCTTATTACTTTTTACTGAAAGCTTTTCGCAGGATACTCCCTCGCTGAAATTCACGCGGTATACTATTCAGGGCGCTCTCAGCCTTCGGCGTCCTTCTCTTTGTGAAATCATATATCGGCTACTTACACGAATTCATCATATACAATATTGCTTTTTAAAATATTCTAACGAATTTTTTCATAAATGTCAATACCCGTTCCGCTATTATTTTATTCTTTGCCTAAGCATTTTGAACATTATACGGCTTAAAATTACGCAGGGCGGAACGGGTGACATATATTGAAGATATGTTTTAGTGTCATTTGAGAGCACGAAGCTCAGAACAGATAAAATTATTCGGCTGTTATTTTCAGTATTTGCCGCCTCTGCCGCCATGACGCGAGCCTGAAGAGCTTCTGTGCGTACTGCTTCCGCCGCTTCTGCCGTTGCCTGACGAACCCCCGATATATTGCCGCGTATGCGTTCTGTACAGGAAAACTTCGTTTGCAGATGTTATTTCAAAACTGCCCTCACGGACATAACTGTCCGCGTTATTTGAGGGCGTCGATGGGTTGAGCTGTTTCTTCATAATACCGACTATTATCAGAGCGGCGGCAACGCCTATCGCTATGGAAATAAATATCGCCGATATCGGCAAAGAATTTGATGAACGGCCATAATCGAAAGGATTGCCCTGCTTGGCTTGATTTATAAGCGAATCACATTCTTCCGCAAAAGTACAGTATGCTTGCAGATAATTTCCGTCCGCCAGATGCGGAACTATCATGTTTCCTATGTATTCCAAACCGTAGTCTGTAAAAGCCGTTATACCGTAACCGCTCGTTGATATATACCAGTCGCGTTCCTCGGGGCTGTGAAGCAGCAGCACACCGCTTCTGTCACTGCCTTGACCGTAACCGTTGTTATCGAAATAGTCGTCGGCAAAATCCGCGGCGCTTATGCCGCCGAGACTGTATACCGTTACGACAACGACGTCCATACCTTGACGCAGGCTTATCTCATCAAGCTTTTGAAGGAGCGCCTGCTCCTCTTCATCGGTAAGAAGGTCAGCTTCGTCCATCAAGCGCGGCAAGGAGCGCATGTTTTGCAGATAAACATATTCCGACATATTTTCCGCGCCGACTGATGTGACCGAAACAATTATAAAAATAACGGCGGCGAATAATATTGACGATAATCTTCTTTTCATTGCTTTGACCTCCTTAAATCAGTCCGGTGTACCAAAGCAGACAACTGAACCCATATACCGCGGCGCTGATAAGACCGGTAAGCCCCAGCGTCCACTTCATCACTTTTTTTGAGTCTGCGGGCAGGGTGCCTGCGAATTTGCCCGTTTGCCCGTTTATTGCGAAGTTATAGTTCTTCCCGCGCCAGGAGGTGTTAAGTATCCACACGGGATAAAGCGCATATTTGGCTTTTCCGCTTGAAAGATTTATGCTTTTTGATTCCGTTACGACGGAAGTATATCCGCGGACGGTCGAGGCAAATTTTTTCTCTACGGATTCTTTTATGCGCTCGTTTGCTCTTTCTATGCTTTGTTCTGCCGTCACATCATATTTGTCTGCGAAAAAGCCTGAAAGATATGCCGTCTGAAAATCTACTGCATCGGAAAAATCGTAAGGTTCAAGAGATTCCATTTTACTGTCGGGCATTTTTGAAGAGCCGTCTATCGGTATCCTGTCAAACCCGATATTTCCGTTTCTGTAAACGGCGTAATGGAGCGTTTCGGTGTGTCTGTAATCTTTTGCTGTCCAACTGCGGACCCGTGTTGTCCTGTATCTGATATTTGCCGACGCATCGGCGTCGAAGAGCCAGAACGGAACGTAAACGCCCTTTATCTCGTCAAGATGGTTTTCGTCCTTAAAAGCGGTGGGGAGCAGTATTTTTCTCTCATATTGCTTTCGCAGGATATTTTTTGCGTCTTCTTTGCTGAGTTTAAACGGAATTACATAGTCGGGACGCAGAGAGCCTTCAAATTGTTCCAACATTACAACGGGGTTGTCGCAATACGGACATGATGTCGCCGCCGTTGTCGCGTCCGCGATTATCTCTCCGCCGCAGGAGCGGCATATGTAATGTCGCAATCCGTCCTCTTCGCCCTGCTGCCATTCGCCGCCTGCCTGAGTATCCCAGTTCATTTGTTCGGATGGTTCCTCTTTCAGAGATTCATCGTAATGCTTCAGCGCCTCCATCTCGAACTCTGCATCACAGTAAGGACACTTCATTTTCTGTATGTTTGTGTCAAACTCTATGGCTCCTCCGCAACACGGACACTTATATTCCTGTAATACAGTCATTGTCGTTATCTCCTTTTACTCGTTTGTCGCGGCTTATCTTTCGGGAGCCGCTTGTCAAAGACTTGCTTATTATATGCCGCATAAAAAACATATAATACTTTTAAATATTTATGAAAAACTGTCTGCTCGTAATATTTTAAAGAGCTGACAGCTGATATTTAGCGTTAGTTCTTGTCGTCATCGCCGAACTGGTCACCGCATTCGGGACAGAATCTTGGCGGATTTGATGGGTCTGCCGGCTTCCACCCGCATTTGTCGCACTGATATATCGGTGCGCCAAAAGGTCTTTTCGCGCCGCATTCAGAGCAGAATTTGCCTTTGTTTACAGCGCCGCAGGAGCAGGTCCAACCTTCTTCTGACGGACGCTTGCTTCCGCACTCAGGGCAGAAATTGCCGCTTACAACAGCTCCGCAAGAACATTTCCATTCGTTCTTTCGTATCTGCTCAGGCTTTTTCGCGCCGCATTCGGAGCAGAATTTACCCTTGTTTACAGCGCCGCAGGAGCAGGTCCAGCCGTCATCTGAAGAGGCTTCAAATCCGGTCGTCGCTCTTGCTGCTCTTGCTTCTTGTTGTTTTTGTCCCATTGCAAAGAGATCCTGCGCGTTTATTCCTCCTGCGTTTTGAGCCATGCCGAATCCCATAAATCCCGTCATTGCACCCGCCGAGTTAGACGCCGCCGCTTTCATTGCGTCTGCCTGCGCGCCTGTAAGAGTTGCCGCAGCCATTGTAGGATCCTTGAGAATGGCGGTTCGCTGAGCTTGCTTTATCATTTCCGCATCTTCTTCGGGCAGTATGACGGATGACAGAGCAACGCTCACAACTTTAAGACCTCGCTCTTTGCCCCATTTCGACGACAGCGCGTCGTTGAGGGCGTTTTCAAGTTCGGTGTTGTGTACGGCTATCTGATTAGGTCTGAGTTCCATTTCGGAAAGTTTTCCGAGAGCAGGAACGAGCGCGGAGATAAATTCTTCCTTGAGCTGTTCGTCAATCTCGGAGCGGGTATATTCGCGCTCGACATTTCCGCATACATTCGTATAGAACAGAAGCGGGTCTGCTATCTTGTAGGAATATACGCCGGAACAGCGCAGAGATACATCGACATCAAGGTTGATTTTTGAATCAACTACGCGGAAATGAATGGGATTTCTCGTGCCGAACTTGTTGCCGATAAGCTCTTTTGTGTTGAAGTAATATATCCTCTGATCTTTGCCGGTGTCTCCGCCGTATGTAAATCTTTTGCCGATGAGCTTGAATGTTTCCAATATGCTTTTGCCCAAACTGCCGGAGAATATGCTCGGCTCCGTGGAACTGTCGTATGTATATTCGCCGGGTTCGGCGCATACTTCCACGACTTTGCCTTGCTCGACGATTATCATGCATTGTCCGTCGGCAACGGCGATACCGCTTCCGCTTGAGATTATGTTGTCGTTTCCTTTAGTGTTTGAGGAACGTCCGCTCACGCGCTTTTGTCCCTTAACGACCAAAACTTCCTTGTCGATGGAGTCGCAATAGAAAAATTCCTTCCACTGGTCGGCGAAAGTTCCGCCGACTGCGCCGCTAAAAGCTTTTATCAATCCCATAACAATATTCTCCTTATAAAAATCAATTTGTTTATATATTTAAATTTAATATGCCTGATATGCCGTATTATCGGCGTTATCAAGCGTCTTTTGATTTGCCGTTTCTGAGTTTTTCGTAATGGTCGCCGCGAACGGAGTACGGATTTTTATTTTCTGTTTGCGGTCGAGGCTCGTTAGAGCATTTCGACGCCCAATGAATAAATATCGCCTGACAGAGTATTATCGCCGCCCAAAGAGCGAGCGCTCCGACAAACCACCATATCGAAATTTCGATAACAAAATGCAGTATCAGCAATATCCACGCGGGAATTGACCATTCCAAATTAAAAATAAAGCCGAACAAAAGCGAAAGAAAAAATCCGCCTGCGTTCCGTGGTTTTTTCATATACTTTTGCCTCCATCTGCATTTTGTTTTAACTTAGTAATAATTATATCGCATATTTATCGTTTTTACAAGATAAAGTGATAAATATTATAAAAGCGGTTATTGAAAAAGATAACCGCTAAGACTGCTGACAAACCCGGTGGAAAAAACTGTCCCGACAAGTTGTACAAATCCGACGCCCGCTTTTTCTTTGATCATGCAGGCGCAAAGAAAAAAAGAAGATGATGTTTTGCTCTGCTATGCCACATGTTATGCCGGTTGATTATTCACGCCAAATAAGTAAATAAGGTCTGCTTTTTTGAGCTGTGACGTTCATGTTGACTTTTTTTGGAGTTAATGATATTATTGTATCATAAATATAATTTTTCCGAAAAGAGATTTGAGCATGGGAAGAATGTTGGGCTATTTTGACAACGGCGATGAACTTGACCGCCCTGATTTGAATAAATGTCCGGATTGCGGTTGCTTTTTTGCACAGGAAAATATAAGCGTGTGCCGAGACGTGACTTCTGATAAGTTTTATCGTTCTGCGGAGGATCTCAAGGGAGAGTTTGTTTCCGTGACTTTGAGCATTGTCGAGAAAATAACAGATATGAAAGGATACTATAACGGAGAAAAATATGTTTCTTACTATATATGCAGCGTCGACGGCGCCGGGTATGAGATAATGGTGCGCGACTGCATACAGGACAATGAGCAGAATTTCATCGCAGGAGATATCGTGACATTTTACGGAGAGGGGGCAGGCAACGTCACGGTGTATGATATGAATGGTAAAACTTATATTTTGCCGTGTCTTAATGCCGCGTATACTTCATACTCGCCGTAAAATTTCAATCAATGTTTTTACAATGTTTTACAGATGATAAATTAAAGATGTTTATTCGTTTTACAGCGCAATTTATCAGTTGACAAGATTTTACTTAAATGCTATGATAAAGATATCAAAAAAAAAAGGAGATTTTGTTATGGATAAATTTATGGAAGTAATTGAAAACATTTGGTCCATCGGTCTTGTTCGTTTCATTGTTTATCTGTTGATCGCTTTTGTGGCGGCGGCTTTGGCAAAGTTTGTTGTAACTAAGCTTCTCAAGCTCATCAAACTTGACAAAAAGCTTGATAAATGGGGTGTAAACGAAGGGCAGATAGGCACCTCTATGTCATTTGTCGGAAAACTTGTATACATTATCGTATTCTTGCTCTTCCTCCCCTCTGCTCTCAATGCCCTCGGCATCACGAGCGCCTATGAGCCTATAAACAATTTCGTTTCCGAATTTATAGGTTATCTGCCGAACATAATAGCTGCAGGCATACTTATATACGTCGGTATATTCATTGCCGTTATCCTCGGTCAGATAGTATCCGTTCTCCTCAAAAAGACTAAGATAGACAGCTTAGTTAAGAGAGGTGACGAGGAAAACCAGCCTGTTCTTCTTTCTGATGTTCTTGTAAAGATACTTATGGCGGTGATAATACTTATCACTCTTGTTCAGGCGTTTATCGTTCTCGACATCCAGGCGGTTTCCGCTCCCGCTCTTGAGATAGTAAATGCCATCTTCGGCGCTATACCTTCTCTTATACTTGCGGTAGTCGTTATTTCCTGCGGTCTGCTTGTGACAAACATCGTTTGCGGTCTGCTTTATAACATTCTTGTAGGCGTCAACTTTGACGGTATGGTAACAAAGATAATTCCCAAAGTAAAAGTTTCCGCTACAAAGCTCGTTGTAAACATTGTAAGAGCGCTTATAATTCTTTTCGTAGTTGCACAGGGCGTTGAAGTCCTCGGACTTTCTATTCTTACGGCGATAGTATCTGCTGTCGTTGCTTACATCCCGCTCGTCATTAAATCCGCGGTCATTGTTGCCGTTGCATTTATCGGAACTTATCTGCTTGAAGCTTTTATCGAAAAAGCTGCTCCCAAAGCAACTGCCGTTGCTAAGATAGCAAAAGTAGCCATCTTTACGGTCGCAGGATTTATGATTCTCAGCCAGCTTGATATCGCAACCACTATCGTCAATACGGCGTTCGTTATCGTTCTGGCCGCAATCGCTGTCTCCTTTGCGCTTGCATTCGGTCTGGGCGGCAAGGATTTTGCAAAGAAAACTCTCGACAGAGTCGATGAAAAAATCGACAAATGCAAATCCGACGAAGATAAATCCGAAACAAAGTAATTTAAGGGGAACTACTCCTCACAATGGCGGTATATCGTATAATGCTTGCATCGCACAAATGAAAATTAAGCTGAGGTCTTTCCGCCTCGGCTTAATTTTTGTAAATTTTTTTGAAAAATCTATTGCATTTTGAAAAAAAGCGTGATATAATACTCAAGACATTTAAAACGGCCCGTTGGTCAAGCGGCTAAGACGTAGCCCTCTCAAGGCTGAATCATGGGTTCGATTCCCGTACGGGTCACCAATCGAGTATAATCCGAACACCCTATTCTTTGTAGGAATCGTATTCGGATGTACGACAAAACACCGAGTAGAGATTTGATTCTCTGCTCGGTGTTTTGTCGTTATGTTATTACTGCTTGTCCGTTGCTTCGCTGTCGGGCGGGATTAGAGCCTGTTGCAGCGAGACCTGAAACAGCACCCGAAATAACAGCGACCATCATAGAGGTTGTCCCTATAAACTCAGGTAAGACGAGGTGCATTGTCACACCGACAAGAATACCGATACCACACGAAATGAGAGGGTATCACAGTGCGGGAAATTGTTTGATAAAAACAGCAAGCAAAGCTTTGATTACCGACTGCAAGAACAGTAAAATCCCCACTGACGACAGCGTGACAAGTATAGGCGACAGTGCATTTATGGGTTGCTCCGGTCTTAACAAAGTTACCATATGCAATGAACAAATTGCAGCGAATATAACGGGAGAAAACTATGGTAACCTTTTGGAATATGCTAAAAATGTAATTATTCCTACATCAATTACTGTTGTCAGTGATTATATAAAGAGCGAGTGGGCATATACGGAGCCAAATAATTTAAATGATACAGAATATACTTCTTACAGTGACCACGAGCACAGTTGGGAAACGTTTAATGAAAAAGCTACATTTATATCTAATGGTTTTAACGGCAAAAAGTGTAATTCTTGCGGATTGTTAGATGGCGAGATTATTCCGATGCTCGATCACGGTGAAGCTGCAACATGGATCATCATCGTCGTTGTGATCGTGGTAATTGCCGCAGGTGCAACAACAGCAGGTATTCTGATCACCAAGAAAAAGAAAAAATAAATAAGCTTCTGATCGATTTTTATATCAAAAAACTGCAACGATATTTTCGTTGCAGTTTTTTGATGAATTGAATAATAATTGATTGCAGTAAATTGCATTGGAAAAGCGATTTGATTTACTTCTTTATATCTCCGTCTTTGCAGTGAATTGTGTAGTTCGCGGTGTAGCCGTCCCAAAGAGGATCTTTTTCTATGTTGTTCCATTGCTCGGTTGTACCGATGAAGTTTATATCTTTCAGGCTTTCGCAGTTTGAAAAGGCGTATTCTCCGATATATTCTATCTTGTCTGTGAGAGTTATTTCCTCAAGAGCGGCGCAGTATGCAAAAGTTTGCTCCTCTATTCTGGTAACGCTTTCCGGGAGAGTTACGGATGAGAGTTTTTTGCAGTTTCCGAAAACCTCGCTTTCAATGCGCGAAACTCCGTTTGCTATATCCACGCTTTCAAGAGCGCTGCATGAATAGAATGCGGCGTTTCCTATATTGGCAACGCTTTCGGGGATTGAGAGAGATTTTATATTCGCCTCCCAAAGCGCACATTCTACAACAAGCTTCGTATCGCTGTGTATTTTAAACTCGTCGCTTGCTTCATCGGAAATTCCTGCAAGAGCGAAAAATTTGTTTTCCGCAGTTCCCAGATAGTATGCGCCGCTGTATTCGTTGAAAGCAAGTTTGGAACAGCCGTCGACGGCGTCATACGCTATTGAATCGATATTTTTTGAGAGAATAAGATGAGTGATGTCTTCGTTTTTGAAGGCTGATATTCCTATGGCACGTACCGGAAGTCCATCGTGTTCTTCGGGAATCACTATAACGCTGGCATCGCATGAACCGATACCGGTCACTATGTAGTATGTTGCGTCGTCGCTAAGAGAATATTCAAGTCCTTTGCTTGGCGTATATTCATTTTGATTTCCGCACGAGCAAAAGGTAAGAGCGATCGATAATATCAGGATAAATGGTAATATTTTCTTTTTCATGCATTGTTTCCTTTTTGTCATGTTAGAAAAATTTTATTATTTTGACCGCGCTTCCGTCCGGATAATCGAAAACTTTTCCGAGACCGAAAAAGCCGTCTTTTCCGTATACTCGCAAGAGCGTGTCGGCGGAAAATGATGTTCCCGTTTTTTTCTGATATATCTCGGCTCCGTTTTTTGCCAAACGCTCGAAAAACGGCGGCAGGCTGATTTTCGGAAGATCGTCGAAAAGTTTTTCTGTAGGTATAAGTAGCGAGTCGCGTTCTTCCTGTGTCATTTCCGATATTTCTTCGAGCGTATAAGACTGAGAAATATCAAATCCGCCCGTTTGCGTGCGGAAGAGCGAACTCATCGCTCCTCCGCAGCCGAGTTTTTCCCCTATATCGGCGCAAAGAGTGCGGATATATGTTCCGGCTGAGCAGCAAACGTCTAATGTGTACTCTCGCCCGTTTCCGCTGATATCCAGCGAATATACGGTGACGGGCCGCGCTTGGCGCTCCACGGTGATTCCTTGCCGAGCAAGGTCGCAAAGCTTTTGACCGTTTACTTTCAGAGCGGAATACATGGGAGGTATCTGCATTATATCTCCCTTGAATGATTCCGCTGCGGCGATAACCTGTTCCGGGGAAGGAATATCGTCGCACTTTTTAAGTATTTTTCCCGAAGTGTCCTGGGTATCCGTCTCTATTCCGAGCAGAAGTCCGGCACGGTAAAATTTTTTTCCGGCTGTGACAAATTCCGCGGCTTTTGCGGCCCTGCCTATAAGTATTATGAGAAGTCCGTGTGCGTCGGGATCCAGAGTGCCTGTATGACCTGCTTTTTTTGTGCCGAATAGCTTTCTTATTTTATATACGACGTCGTGAGATGTCATTCCCGCCGGCTTGTTTACGGGAAGGACGCCGCTGATATCTCTTTCAGTCATTATTAAAACCGCATTCATTTACTATACGTTCAACGGCTTTGTCGACCTCGCCGGAAGGGACACTGCATCCGGCGGCGCCGGAATGTCCGCCGCCGCCGAATATGCCGCATATTTTCGCTACGTCTATCTCACAAGAGCTGCGAGTTGATATCTTGTAGGAACCGTCGCTTTTCTCACGCGCGAAAATTGCTATCTTTACGCCGTCTGCGCGTCTTATCGCATTTATAACGTCGTAAGCGTCCTCGTCCTCGAATCCATGAGATTGTTTATCTTTGAGCGTTATTTTGACATAAGATATCTTGCCGCCGCAGAGATACTGTACATTGTCCATGGCGAAAGCTTCTGCCGCCAGTGCGCTCTTGCTCTTGCACTCGAAAAGATTGCGGCATATTTGAGCGTGATTTGCTCCGTGTTCGATGAGCTTTGCCGCCACTTTGTGCGTGAAAGGCGTCGTGTTTGCGTAGCGGAAACCGCCCGTGTCGGCGGCAAGCCCCGCGTAAAGCAGAGAAGCTGTTTTTTCGGGTATATTGCCGGAAAGAAGGTTGTTTACTATTTTGTAGACTATTTCCGCGCATGCGCCGGCTTTTGGTTCTACATAGAGATATTTTGCAAAACGGTCGTGCGTTGCGTGATGATCGAGCGCAAGACATATTTTGCAGGCGTAATTTTTGAGCGCGCCGAACTGTCCGGGAGAGGCTACGTCCGCGCTCATGAAAAATTCGGGCGTAAAATCCGCGGGCAGGTCATCTATTCCGAAATCGCGTTCTCCGTCAGTCATAAATGCTAGAGAAGCGGGAACACGGTCGCAGCAGACGGGATAAGCCTTTTTGCCGAGTCCACGGAGCGTGTAAACAAGTGCAAAACATGAACCGACGGCATCGGCGTCGGGATTTTCGTGCATGAAGATGAGAAAGTTGTCTTTCTGCTGGAGCATTTTACATATTCCCAAAACCGTTATATTATTCATCATTCTCCTCCTGCGCGTCATCTTTCTCTGGCGAGGAGGCTTCAGGATTTTCGGAGCTCTCTATCTTCTTTAAAAGTCGCATGATGTCTGCGCCGTGTTCCATGGCATTGTCGTATTCGAAAGTGAGTTCCGGCGTGATACGCAGATTGAGTTCTCTTGCAATATATGAGCGAAGATAACCCTGCGCGCTGTAAAGACCTTTTTTAAGCTCTTTTATTTCTTCGGGCAGGATGCCGAATACCGAAAAATAAATTTTGGCGAATTTAAGATCGCCGGAAACATCGGATTTTGTTATTGTAACGATAAAGTTGGAAACCCGCGGGTCTTTTACGGTGCGTATGGCTTCCGCCATCACACGAGTTACTTCATCGTTGATCCTTGTGCGTCTGTATTTGGACATTTTTGGTCCTTTCCGCGCCTTTCCTGGCGCTTTACGAAAAATAAATATACATTTTTATTTTATCACGATTTGAAAATAAAATCAATGTTTTTAAAAGTTACTTTTCTTTTAAGGCAAAAACATTATTGTTTCATAAAACTTGACATACTTTCATTATACAGGTATAATATAAGAGTATGATGTATAAATAAAAGATACTGCAAATAAGAGCAGTTTATTGAAAGGAATATAAAAATATGGCACATAAACTTGAAGAACTTGTAAACAAAATCGGCGTTCAGGGACCTGTCGTAACTATTGTTATGGACGGCGTAGGAATCGCCGCAGACGGCGCGGGTAATGCCGTCAAAAACGCTTACACTCCCACTCTTGACATGCTTATGGAAAAATATCCTTGGGTAAAACTCCAGGCTCACGGCAAAGCCGTCGGTCTTATGAGCGACGACGATATGGGCAACTCCGAGGTCGGCCATAACGCTCTCGGCTCCGGTCAGGTGTTCGCTCAGGGCGCAAAGCTTGTTACTGAGTCTATCGAATCCGGAAGGATTTTTGAAGGCAAGACATGGTGCGAGCTTGTCGACAACGCAAAAGCAAACAACAGCACTCTCCACTTTATCGGTCTTTTCTCCGACGGCAACGTTCACTCGCACATAAATCACCTTCGCGAAATGATAAAACGCGCAAAAACGGACGGCGTTAAAAAAGTTCGCGTTCACGTTCTTCTTGACGGACGCGACGTAGGCGAAACATCTGCTCTCGAATATGTGAGACCTTTCGAAGAATTTATCGCAGGTCTCCGTGACAGCGACTTCGATGTTATGATTGCAAGCGGCGGCGGCAGAATGCAGATCACTATGGACAGATACGAAGCAAACTGGAAAATGGTTGAAGAAGGCTGGAAAACTCATGTTCTCGGCGAGGGCAGACAGTTTGCCTCTGCGGAAGAAGCTATCACAACATACCGCGCGGAAACAGGTGTTATCGACCAGGATCTTCCTGCGTTCGTTATCGCTGAAAACGGAAAACCCGTCGGCACTATCAACGACGGCGACAGCGTAGTGTTCTATAACTTCCGCGGCGACCGCGCTATTGAGATCTCCAAAGCGTTTGACAGCGGCATGGAATTTGACAAATTCGATAAAGTTCGTTCTCCCAAAGTCGTATACGCAGGCATGCTCGAATATGACGGCGACCTTCATATACCCTCCAGATATCTTGTTGCTCCTCCTGCCATCACAAATACAATGGGCGAGTATCTCGCCGGTACCGGCGTTACTCAGTTCGCTGTTTCCGAAACTCAGAAATACGGTCATGTAACATATTTCTGGAACGGCAACAGAAGCGGAAAGTTTGACGAAGCTACCGAAACATATGTTGAGATTCCCTCTGACGTAGTTCCTTTCGAACAGAGACCTTGGATGCAGTGCGCTCTCGTTGCGGACAGCGTTATCGATGCTGTTAAGAGCGGAAAATACCGCTATATCCGTGCGAACTTCCCGAACGGCGATATGGTCGGTCACACGGGCAACTATCAGGCGACGGTAGTTTCCGTTGAAGCGCTTGATATACAGCTTGCAAGAATACTTGCAGCCGTTGACGCGGCTAAAGGCGTGGCTATCATCACGGCTGACCACGGCAATGCGGACGAAATGTATGAAGTAGACAAAAAAGGCAATGCCAAACTCAACAAAGACGGTTCTTATAAGGCTAAGACAAGCCACACTCTCAATCCCGTTCCCTGTATTATATATGACAACTTCACATCTGATAAATACACTGTAAAAGAGGGCAGCTTCGGTCTTGCAAATGTTGCGGCTACAACAGCGGAACTTCTCGGATATAAGGCTCCTTCCATGTGGTGCGAAAGTCTTATAGATATAAAATAATATTCAATGGAAAGTAAAAAAGTCAAAATAGGCATAATCGCAAAGCAGACTGACGGCGGAGAAGAGAGTTCTGCCGAACCGACGGTGATGAATATTATCTGCGAGGGCGAGATAACCGACGACGGAGATAATATATATATAGAATATGAAGAACATCTTTCTGAGAACGATGAGGTTACTCGCTCAAGATTGGTCTTTGCAAAAGACAATCCCGGAACGGTTTCTCTTATTCGTTCGGGTGAAGTTACTACGTCTTGCTCTTTTGCTTGCGGTGAACGTTGTGCTTGTGCTTACAATATCGACGGACTTTCGTTCGATTTCTGTGTTGTGACTAAATCTCTCAAGAATACTCTTACACTTGACGGCGGCAGTATTTCCATGCAATATAATATGGAAGTGCATGGTATCACGATGAGCAGAAACGAATACAGAGTAACTGTCATCAAAAGTATATGATGAGAAAACGCGCTCGGCAAGAGCGCGTTTTCTCAAAGAAGTTTTTCTGAAAAAGAGGAAAAACAAGCAAAAAGGGCAACAAATAAAAAAGCGAAAAGGCAAA
>CASGAQ010000032.1 GCA_949299535.1 uncultured Eubacteriales bacterium
CTCGTTTTGAGGTTTTTTTCTTTCTCTGCTTCCTTTTGGCTCAAATCATACAGAAAGAGCTGCCTCAAATGCTCTAAAATTTGCATTTGAGACAGCCCCATTCTAATCAATATTTTTTAAATTATTTTTGTTCAGCTTCAATGATGCCGTTGCCAACTTTTAACTTGCAAAAGCGAGCCGTCCGCCTCTCTTTATAATTTTTATCAAGACCATATGCAAGGTTATAAGAAACACCTTTATTTTTTATATCACGAGCATGATATATCGTGTAATAATCCGCACCTATCTTAATAACACTGTTATGTCCAACGCCTTCTTCAAATTCTGTTTTGAACATTACAGGAGAAAATTTTCCGTTGTCGGTATGCTTTATAAAATCAACTTTTGTAAGGTCTTCCTCATCGGATTTGGCAACGGCATAACCAATATGATATGTGTCATCAGTAAAAGCTCCTCCGCTGTACATAACGTACTGCCATTCGCCTTCACGGAACCAAAACGGTCCTTCTACTGTATGCCAAGGCTTGCCGTCTTTTTCACCGGTGATTTCTTCGTCATATGTGGGAACTATTACTTCCTTGCATATGTTTGCAGGTGTAAACGGATCCAAAAGTTTGTCGACAAAAACTCTTGTTCCTATTCTTTCATCGTTTTCAATATTTTCGGCATACCATATAAATAATCCCTTGCTTGTTTTTACGACATGAGAATCTATCGTAAAGCGATTATAAAGGCGCGTTAAACGCGAAAACGGTCCGAGAGGATTGGACGAAACAGCAACATGCATATATTCGAACATTCCCGGTATGTGAAAAGAAAAATAAATATAGTACATACCGTCTATTTTTATCATGCTGGGAGCCCAATATTCATCGCCTCGTTCAACAGTTAGGATGATTCCCTCGTATTTCCATTCGCCTTCGAGCTTATCTGCGGAATATGCATGTATTCCATCAACAGCCGTCGAATATATATATAATTTTCCGTCATCATCTCTGAATATAAACGGATCCGGCTGAGTTTTTCCTTGTACATTAAAATTCAGTTTCATTTAAATTTATCCCCTAAATTTACGGGAACCTCGAAAAATCCGTTCCCGGTATTCAATTTTGCGATTCAACGGCGAAAAAACGAAACATGAGCGGCGAATCGCATTCCTGCCTCAAATTCCATGTATATGGGGTTGAAAAGCTTTTCCAATACCAATACCTTGAACATCATCACGTTGTCAAACGAATGACGCCCGGCGTTGCTCGTTCTCTCTTTCTTCAAACCCTCGGTCAGAATGGGGCAAAAGCTTTCAAAATCAATGATTTTTAAGCGTTCCAACGAATCTCCCAATTTTCTCAATCTCTCAAGCTGTGTTTCTTCAGCAAATAGGGAGATTCGTTTCATGCATCTCGCCGCCCTTATCTTTGTTTGACGCCATTATATCATATTTCGTAACTTTTTTCAATATCTTTGGAAATTTTTATAGGTTTCCTTACCTCATTTTATAATTTTCATGTTCAAAAGTTTTTCGTATATTTTTTTGCCTTTAGGCAACATCATTATCTCATCTTTGGTAATAGTTTTTGTTAAAAACAATGCAAAAACATATATTACCGCCGTAATTAAAATTGAAAGCAGTGTCGTAGCTCTTTCGGATGTGAATATGTTTGAAAAAAGAAAAAAAGAAGCAACTGTTATCGGGATACATGCCATTATTGTTATAAGTGGAGACAAAAATGCTTTAAATATAGACACATCGATATCGGCATACTTGAAAACAAATATAAAGTTTATAAGAGACATTACAAAAAAACTTACAACAGTAGAAATAGGCGCACCATAAATGCCAAATCTGGATATAAGTATGATATTTAAAAGAAGTTTTACTACCGTCCCCACAGACATCGACAGCACAGGACAGCTCTGTTTTCCGTAAGATTGAAGAATAGATGATGTTATCGTTAGCATAGCCATAAGAAAAATGGCAATCGACAATATAGATAAAAGCGGAGCATTATTTCTTATCGTTTCCGGATCGTAACTGCCTCCGTATACAAACGAGATTATGGGGCGTGCAAGGACACCCATGCCCACAG
This sequence comes from uncultured Eubacteriales bacterium, assembly GCA_949299535.1. Classification (GTDB taxonomy): domain Bacteria; phylum Bacillota; class Clostridia; order Oscillospirales; family CAG-272; genus UMGS731. Next base: position 2,088 of record CASGAQ010000032.1, read on the forward strand.
CACACGGAATAGATATAATTGCAGTTATTTTAAAAGATGAATAAAGAGTGATTTTGATTTTATCTTTATTTCTTGAAGCTATGGCGGAAGAAAGCGTGGGTGTCAGCGATGAAGAGATTGGAGTTATAAATGCCTGAGGAAGTCTGTACAGCGTCACAGCCATTGTCGTATATGCTCCGTATACGGCCATGGCATTTTCATTGTTGATAATATTGTTTATTGTAAAAGTGTCTATCGTGCTTGTCAAACCAAGCGCAAGCGAACTTAGCGTTATCGGTATGGCAATAGACATCATTTTTTTGAATATCGAAGAATAACTATCCGTATTTGTTTTGTCGAGCGGTTCTTCTAAATATGAATAATCCGGTTTCGAGATACACTTTGTTATGATCAAAAATCCCATTCCGAATAAATGCGCTATAGTTATACCTGCAATAGAAGCCGCTGCGGCGATCTCAATAGAATATCCATGTTTTATGGCATATCCGCCGAAACATATACCAAGAACCGTTTTTCCTATCGCGTCAATAAGCTCGGACACTGCTGACGGCAGCATATTTTGATGTCCTTGATAAAATCCTCTTATTGAGCTTGAAATACATATTATCAATAAAATAGGAGCTATTGCCTGAATACAATAAGGAGAATTATTGTTTTTATCGATCAGATTAGCTATAAATTCCGCCCCGAAAAACATTACGGAGGAACCTATTAAACCGATAAATATAAAAGTAAAAAGCGATACTCGAAATATATTACCTATTTCCAGCGTCCTTTTGTTTGTGCGGCTTCTCGATATCATTATAGATGTCGCTATCGGCAGACCTGTTATAGAAACGGTGTAAAAAGTGCTGAAGATACTGTAAGCGGAATTGAAATATCCCATACCTTCATCAGTGAGATATCCCGAAAGCGGAATTTTTAGTATAACACCGAGAATTTTTTCTGCTATTCCTGCTATTGTAAGCAACAACACGCCTGTTATCATTCTTGGTTCTTTGCGTTTTTCGGTCGTCACATTTACACCGCCATTCCAAAATTTATCTTTTATAAAAATTATTTATCATGTTCAGAAAATCGAATTTAAGTTTTTCTTCATCAATAGTAAGCAGTTCGCCGTTTTCATAAAGTATTTCACCATCTACCATAGTCAAGCATACGTTTGATGAATTTGCTGAAAAAACAAACGTATCGGCGAGTTTAAAATAAGGTATGTTGTTTATGGCATTTATATCTATAAGTATAATATCGGCAGGAGCGCCCTCTTTGAGTATACCTGCGCCGACTCTTCCCTGCGCCTTGGCTCCGTTTACAGTAGCCATAGAAACAAAAAGTTCAGAACCGAATTTTGCCGTATCTCCGGTCGTACCTTTCTGCAAAAGTGAGGCAAGATATGCTTCTTTCATGATATCAAGCGTATTATTTGAAGCAGAACCGTCAGTTCCGAGCGTCACGTTGACCCCGGCATCTATCATTTTTACAAGAGGCATGATGCCGGAGCCGAGTTTGAGATTGCTTGCCGGATTATGGACTACCGAAACTCCGTTTTCAGATAGTATTTTTATATCTTTATCCGTAACATGAACGCAGTGTGCCGCCGAGGTATTGGCTCTGAACACATGATTTTCCGCGAAAAACTCGGCGGGAGTCAATCCATTTCTGCGTTTTATGCCTTCTTCATGCTCTTTTGCAGTTTCGGACAGATGTATCTGTATACCTATATCGTTTTTTTCAGCATAATCAGATACATAAAGACAGGTATTTGCTACCGTTGTATATTCGGCGTGTATCGACATATCGATAAGCACTCTTCCGTCGAACGCACCATGATATTTTTTATGCAATTCCACGCCCTCTTTAAAGCGGATATCTTCATCTGCCGTTATATTATCGTCAAAAGAGGTTATACATCTTCCTATATTCGCTTTTATACCACTTTTTTCAACAGCTCTTACAGTATCCTCGGAAAAGAAATACATATCCGAAAAAGATACTATACCGTTTTTCAACATTTCCGCTATAGAAACCATAGAACCAAGATAAACATCATTTCCCGCAAGTTTATCTTCTGCAGGCCATATCTTCTCGGAAAGCCATCTGTCCAGAGGAAGATTCTCGCCGTATCCGGAAGATTCTCGCCGTATCCCCTGAAAATTGACATAGGAGAATGTGTATGGCAGTTGTAAAGTCCGGGGGCAATAATTTTTTTGCTGCAGTCTATAACTCTGTCAAAATTTCCCTTGGGCTTTTCTGCGGAGATATAGGAAATATTTTTACCCTCAGTAACAAGGTAAGCGCCCTTTAATGACGTACCGTCATGAAACAATATATTAGCTTTATCAAACAGTATTTTCATTTTAACCTCTTGTTTTTTAACCGATAAATTCTTTAAAAACGGAATTTTCAGGGACGAGTTCAGCCGGAATTTCAGGAATATTTCTGAATTTTTGTTCTATCTCATTTCTCAAAGCCAACGTTTCAGAATTATACTCAAGCATATCAAGAAGATATTTTTTAATTACGTTTAGTTCGTATAGAAGTGAAGAATTTATTGTATATTTTGCGCCGAAGGAATAAGGATATATATTTTGCTTTTCGTTCAGAACGACATTTTTCCAAAGCGACATGGTTTTTTCAACTGTTGCATCTCTGAATTGAAAATCGCGGACAAGACGTCTGAAAAGGCGCAATTCTCTGCGTGTGAAGAGATTGCCGTAAGCATATACGTCCTCCAAAATATCAATATAAATCGAAACTGCTTGCTCGGACGGCAAAATAGCTGTTATTTCCGGATACATTGCTTGTATTCCTTCAAAAACTACAATGCCTTTTTCATGAGGAATATATGTTTCATATTCCTCTTTTCTGCATCCCGTCACAAAATCAAACGACGGAATTTTTGTTTCTTTGCCTTCCAAAATATTATTTACGCATACTTTAAAATAGTCAAAATCTATTGAAGCTATTGTTTCATAATCGGGATTTTTTTGATTTTCCACCTCGTCTCTGTTTTTGAAAAAGTCGTCTATGGAGATTATTTTCAGATCTATTCCCGATATTGCCTCAAGAGTTTTTTCGAGAATATACGATGAAGTTGTTTTTCCGGCGCAGGATGGTCCGCATAAAGTTATAATCTTTATTCTTTTGTCCTGAGCGATCAATTTGGCTATGGTCTTTACTTGCTCACAATAAATATTTTCACGTTCGGATATAAAAGATTCCATCTCCGATATTCCGTTAAATCTTTTATCGTATATTACCATTATACACCTCTGATTTCAGTATAAAATTTCTCAATCGTTTCACGCTTTTCACGGCGCTTTTGACCTTCGGTGTCTGATAAATATTCATATGGATATTTGTATTCAAATATTCTCTGTATTTTGGATTTTTCGAGCGAAACAAGCTTTGAAACAGCTCCGGCACCTACCGAAAATATACTTTGAAGTTCGTCCATCATGTATATATTGTATTTTCCTACGGTTCCCGGAAGTGCAAATCCCACATTTTCGAGATTGCCGACAGAGTTCTTTTGGCGATATATATAATATGGATTGTACCCTGCATTTTTGGCGGCGATCTGTGAATAATCTACACATTTTGTAACGTCGCGCACATTTTTTCTGTATATCTCGCTTTTGATTTTTGAAAAATCCGCGGCATTTTTAATACAAAGCGTATGTATCGTTATATTTTCCGGACGAAGTTTTACGAGTCTGTCAACAGAATAAGAAAAACTCAAAAATCCTTCTCCCGGAAGCCCTGCTATAAGGTCTGTATTTATATTGGGTATTCCCGAGTTTCTGGCAATCTCAAAAGCGTTGTAAAAATCTTTTAAAGTGTGCTTTCTGCCTATCATTTCAAGTATCTCGTCGTTAAAAGTTTGCGTATTTATACTTACTCGTGTAACGCCTGCGTTTTTAGCTTCTGATAATTTTTCCGCCGTTATAGTATCAGGTCTGCCCGCTTCAAGCGTAAATTCCTCAACAGATGACATATCGGCTTTTGCCCAAATAGCCGAAAACAATTTGTGAAGCTGTCGTTCGTTCAAAGTTGTGGGAGTACCGCCGCCGATATATATTGTCGAAAGTTTCAGACCGAGTGAGTTTATTATGTCAACAGTTTCCGAAATATCATCGCAAAGTCTTTCAAGATAGTCATCTACAAGCGAGAGGAGCTTCGGAGAAGAATATGAAACAAAAGAACAGTAATGACATCTTGACGGACAAAAAGGAATGGAAACGTAAAGACTGCAAGTATCTTTGCCCATTTCGCTTATAAGCTGCTGTTCTCCGCAAGCTATTTCGGTTGCAATGTTGGCTTTTTTAGGAGTGACTAAAAAATCTTCTCGGAGTATCTTAACAGCTTGTGCGCGAGAATTTCCTTCATTCATCAAATCGATAACAAATTTTGAAGGTCTGATCCCGGTAAGTATTCCCCACTGAGGAACGATACCGCGCAAATTTTTTCCCGCTTCAAAAAAGGCTTTGCCGCAAGCGATGTTGGCACCTCTTTCTTTAGATGTATATTTGTTTTTCGCTTCTTTGCAGACCGCGGAAACGGTGTTTCCGAAGTGAGACAGCACGACTGACGCTGTCAAATTATCACTGTCTTCGCTGAGCGTAACTTCCGCGATGGGTTCATCCGCGTTTTTTTCTGTTTTTGAAGAAAATTTTGAACCCGGAAAAAAGAGCAGACAAAGCGTTTGTACATAATATTCACTTATATTGCCGTTTATTTTGAGACGCATATATTATTTCCTTTGCTTTTTAAAATCTGACTGTCCATAACTATCGTGACAGGACCGTCTGCTTTCATTGTTATTTCCATATCTGCGCCGAATACGCCGGTTCCTACATGACAGACTCTCTCGCGCATGGCCGAAACAAAATAATCATAAAGTTCAGACGCACGGGCAGGCGCTTCAGCATCCATATAATCCGGGCGATTTCCATGAGCGTAGTTGGCGCAGAGAGTAAAATTTGAAACTATAAGAACTTCTCCCCCGATATCTTTTACGCTCAGATTCATTTTGCCTTCGCCGTCTGAAAAGATACGCAACTTGGATATCTTTTCGGCAAGGAGCAATGCGTCGCTTTCTGTATCGTTTCTCTTTATTCCCAAAAGCAACATAAGTCCTTGCTCCGTCTTGCCTGTCGGTACCCCGTCTGAAATGACAGAGGCGTTTTTTACTCTTTGAATAACAGCTATCATTTATTATGAATTTCCTCTCTGAACATCTTCTACACCTTTGATCGATTTTATCCTCGATACGATACTATTGAAATGCATAAGATTTTTGCAGCCTATCGTTATATATATTATGGATATATTCGCACTTGCTTTTTGAGTATTTATTTGCTGAATTGAAACCCTCATATCCGCAAGCGCCCCGCTTATATCTGCAAGCATTGAAATTCGGTCTTGTGCATATATTTTCATTGTAGCTTCAAACTTATCTTCACGAGAATCAGAGGCGTCAGAACACCATTTGACTCTTACAAATCTATCCGTGTCCTCTTTCATAGCCCTAAGTATATTGGGGCAATCATTTTTGTGGACTGATATGCCGAAGCCTTTGGTTATAAAGCCAACTATATTATCGCCCGGCAAAGGATTGCAGCATTTGGCAAATTTCACTTGGCAGCCATCAACATCGTCTACAATGACACCGCCGTTGTTTTTTGTCGTTTTTAACTTGGATATCTTTATCTGATCGGCATTTGTTATTGGAACTTCGAATTCTTTTACGGTCTTGTCAAATTCATCACGAAGTTTGGGTAAAATTTTTGTAATGGATATGCCACCGTAGCCGAGCATATTGTAAAGATCGTCTGTGGAATTCATTCCTATACGGGAAGCCGTAGCAGTCACGATCTGTTCGTATTGATCCTCAGTGAAAGCTTTGCCGAATCTTTTTATCTCGTTAAGAATTTGAGATTTGCCTTCAATAACGTTATCTGCATATTTCTCTTTTTTGAACCATTGACGTATCTTAGATTTGGCGTCGCTTGTTTTTGCTATCTTGAGCCAGTCGCGGCTGGGACCTTTGGCTGCCGAAGATGTTAAAACTTCTACTATGTCCCCGTTTTCCAACACCCTGTCTATCGGTACTATAATCCCGTTTACCTTTGCTCCGACCATGCGGTTTCCTACTTCGGTATGGATGTGATAAGCAAAGTCTATGCAGTTAGACCCCTGAGGCAAAGGAACAACATCGCCTTTGGGAGTAAAGACGAAAGTTTCATCTTGGAAAATATCTATCTTCAGTGCATCAAGAAATTCGTCGGGATCCTTGACGCTCGATTCGTTTTCGACAAGTTTAGATATCCACTCAAGTTTCTGGCTTATATCTTCATTTGCCTTATCGCCGGACTTATATTTCCAGTGTGCCGCGATACCGTATTCGGCGACATGATGCATTTCCCATGTGCGTATCTGCACTTCAAAAGGTATGCCTCCGCGCCCGATTACGGTCGTATGGAGCGAGCGATACATATTAGGCTTAGGAATTGAAATATAGTCCTTAAAGCGTCCGGGCATGGAATTATATATCTCATGTATGATACCAAGCGCAGTATAACATTCCAACTCTGTATCCACGATTATTCTGACGGCATAAAAGTCGTATATTTCATCAAAACTTTTATTTTGACGGTACATTTTTCTGTAAACGCTGTATACCGATTTAACTCGTCCGGTTATTTCACATTTTATTCCCGCTTCATTCATCTTATCTTTTATCTGAAGCTTTGTATTCTCTATAAAGTCTTTATTTGAACCATACTTTGTTTCAATGTCATGACTTACCTCCGCATAACCTATCGGGTCAAGATATGAAAGAGAGAGGTTCTCAAGTTCCTGCTTCACCCTTTGCATACCGAGTCGATGCGCGAGAGGAGCATAAACGTGCATGGTTTCCAACGCTATGGTACGTCGTTTCCCCTCCGGCTGTGCCTGCAAAGTACGCATATTATGGAGTCTGTCCGCAAGTTTGATAATAATAACTCGAATATCCTTTGCCATCGCAAGAAACATTTTGCGAAGGTTTTCCATATGTTCTTCGTCTTTATCGTCAAAATGTATGCGAACGAGTTTTGTAAGTCCGTCGACAATATCTACAATATCTTGACCGAACTCTTTTTTCATTTTGGCAAGGTCTACCTTATCAAAGCAATCTTCCAGAGTATCATGCAGAAAAGCAGAACATATCGAATCCGTATCCAATCCGAAACTCGCTACTATTTCGGCTACAGCTATCGGATGTATGATATATTCTTCCCCGCTCTTGCGAAATTGACCTTCATGAAGTTCTTTGGCATATTCATAAGCGCGTTGTATTTTGTCAAAGTCATAGTTTTTCCCTGACTTTTTTAAAGTGTCAAATAGTTTATCAATTCCGATTTCAGCCATAATGTCGCTCCTTTTACAGATTATTATCTGTACTGGTTTAAAATTTTTTTCATTATTTCGGTTTTGGTAAGATCCGATTTTCCCTCCGTCGGCATAATCGTTATACGAAAGTTAAAATCGGATATTCTGTCATATTTTATAATATCGCCTTCATAAAGAGCATGAATTATACAGAATATTTTTATGTATGAAATATCACACTCAGCCGCTATCCTTTTTATGGATACAGGACCGCTTCCGTATGGGAGCGCGCTAAGCAAAAATTTATATACGGAAGCAAATTCCGCTCTGACAGGAATATCTTCTTTTTTTATAAAATCTTTGCCTAGCATAATAGATTCAAAATATTGTCTGGATTCTTTTATCTCGTCTGAATAGTGCTTAACAAGATTTATATCACGGCAGATAAATTGGGGCGTTCGCTCTCCTCTAAACTCATTTATATTCATAGAGCCTGCAACGCTGACAATATCGCTTACCCCAATTCCTTCTTTTTCGAGATTTACGCCGAAAAACAATGCTGAAATATCAGCGGTATCAGATGAAAGCACTATTTTTGTATGTTTTCCGCCGCTGAGCAAGACCATATCGGAAATCTTTGCATTTTCAATGGAAAAAAGCGGCTGGGGATTTTCCGAGCCGAATGGTTCAAGCAGCGAAATATCTTCTATATTATGAACATTGACCTCTGCAATATCTATTTCAGCGTCTATCTCCAATGTGACCTCCGGCTGTTTTTCGCCGAGAATATTTCTTGCCTGCTCATTTATGTGTTTTCTGAAACTTTCTATATTACCGCGCTTTATCGAAAGTCCTGCGGCAAGTTCGTGACCGCCGTATTTTTCAAGCAGTTCCGCATTATATGACAAAAGTTCAGCCATATTAAGACCTTTTATACTGCGTGCCGAACCCTTGCCGATGTTTTCGCCATTCTTTTCGCCGTCCTTGCATGTATCAAAGGATATTATTATTGAAGGACGATTGTATTTTTCAGTTATTCTCGAAGAAACTATCCCTATAACGCCATGATGCCAGTTTTCACCGGAAAGGACAAGAACAATATCATTTTCGTCCATTTTATTTTCTTCTATTTGGCGTATCGCATCAATGAAAATCGCCGTTTCCATGTCTTGGCGTTCCTTATTTATTATACAAAACTCCTCTGCAAGATATTCCGCTTCTTCTTTTGAATCGGATAAAAGAAGTTTTACGGCTCTTGAGGCATTGCTTATACGCCCTGCGGCATTGATTCTCGGAGCTATCGAAAAACCTATTACAGACGACGTGATCTTCTTTGATACGTCTATTCCCGCTGCTTCAAACAGTGCTTTAATACCGGGCTTGTCAGACACCTGCAAAAGAGATAATCCCATATAAACAATTATACGGTTTTCGTCTACCAGAGGCATAACATCGGCAATCGTTCCTATGGTAACAAGATCGATATAACGGCGGCACATATCTTTAACGACAGAAACATCATACTTCCCCCTGTTTAGAGAAGCCAGTTCCATAGCACATATCAATTTGAATGCAACGCCGACACCGGCAAGGCTTTTAAAAGGATACCGGCAATCATTTCTTTGAGGGTCTACTACGGCATATGCGCCGGGAAGTTCTTCTCTGCATTGATGATGATCTGTTATTACGATATCCATGTCAAGAGATTTTATATATTTCGTTTCTTCGATAGCGGTAATACCGTTATCAACAGTAATTATAAGTTTTGTTCCGTTTTCTGCAATGGATTTGACAGCTTCGTTATTGAGACCGTATCCGTCAGTATCGCGGGACGGAATATAATATTCAACGCAAGCTCCCTTTTTGTCAAGATACATATATAAAACTGATACTGAAGTTACACCGTCAACATCGTAATCTCCGTATATAGTTATCTTTTCGTGCTTCTCTATGGAGCTTTCTATTCGTTCCACCGCTTTATCCATATCTTTCATCAGAAACGGATCATATAGAAAAGAATCTGATTTATCAATAAAATCTTTGGCTCTTTGAATGTCGGTATATCCTCGATTTATAAGCAACTTGGCTGTTATTTTAGTTATATCAAGCGAAGAAGCGAGTGTTTCTACCAGTGATTCATCCTGATTTTTTATAACCCATTTTTTAGAACCGTTCATCTTACGTCCTTTATTCGTGTTTGTATTTTGACATTATGCAAAGAGCGCAGTTTATCCCGTCTACTGCGGCGCTGGTAATTCCGCCTGCATACCCTGCGCCCTCGCCGCAGGGATATATGTTTTCATATCCGAGTGCAGTGCAGTTTTTGTTTCTCATTATTCTTATGGGCGATGATGTACGCGACTCTATTCCCGTAAGCATTGCATACGGAGCGTCGAATCCCGGAAGTTTTCGTCCGAAATCCTTGAAGCCTTTTTTCAGCATATCCGACACAAATGCAGGAAGGAATCCACTAAGGTCGGTTATATTTACATTTCCATCCATATAAGACGGAAGCACTGCGGACGGCGCTGTTCCGCGAAAACCAAGCATAAAATCCCCCAATGTTTCCGAAGGCGCACGATAATTTTCGCCGCCGGCAAAAAAAGCATTTCTTTCAAGCTCTCTTTGAAATTCTATCGCTTTTTCGGGAGAGTTGCCGAAATCCGAAGGCAAAACGCTAACCGCGACAGCCGAATTGGCGTTTTTTCCGTCACGGGCAAATTTGCTCATACCGTTTGTCACAACTCCGCATCGCTCGCTTGCCGCGGCAATTACGGTACCGCCGGGACACATACAAAAAGTATATGCTCCGCGTTCGCCTTCTCTGTATGAAAGATTATATTCCCCTTTCGGAAGGAGCGGATCCCCTGCATTATCGCCGTAAAGGCCTTTGTCTATTTCACTTTGAAGATGTTCTACTCGTACACCGACAGAAAACGGTTTGGGAACAAATGAAAGACCGTTCTTAATAAGCATATCAAAAGTATCTCTTGCGCTGTGACCTATCGCAAGTACAAGTGCCGAACAAGCGATATCCCCTTTATCGGTGTTTATTTTTGAAACTCGACCGGCAGAAGCTGTAAAACCCGTCAAACGAGTGTTAAAACATATTGTTGCTCCGAGAGATTCGAGTTTTTTTCGCATATTTGTAACTACGACCTTTAGTATGTCTGTTCCGATGTGAGGCTTGGCTTCATATAAAACAGAAGAGGGTGCGCCTAGTTCGAACATAGTCTTTAAAACATAGGAACATTTCTTATCGTTGATTCTTGTAACAAGCTTTCCGTCGGAAAAAGTTCCCGCTCCGCCGGCACCGAATTGTATGTTTGAATTTTCATCAAGTATCTGTTGAGATAAGAATCTTTCTACTGCTTTTTCTCTTTGTTCTATATCATCTCCTCGTTCTATTACGATAGGACGATATCCGTACTCAGCAAGCATAAGAGCGCAGAACATACCGCAAGGACCGAATCCTACCACAACGGGACGAGAATCCATTCTTTCACTGCCGAATACAGGTTTAAGAGGCTCATCGCCGACCCTGACCATATTTTCGGCAAGCAGCCGTTTTTCGGAAATCGTTTTTTCACTGTCTATCTCGGCAGTAACCGAATAGACAAAACTTATGTTATCCCTTTTCCTTGCGTCAAGCGACTTTTTACTTATAACAACGGAAGCTATATTGCTTTTCGAAAAGAACTTCAAAAGAGTTTTTTCCGCGGTTTTTATCGCCTCTTCTTTTGAAGTTCTGTATGATAATTTAATATTATTTATAACGTATTTTTGCATAGTTTTTAACCGTTAATGGGTATTAGTTTGATCGTTATACTTTCAACCGAAACATTCGAGACCTGAAAATATCTGGGAGCTTCTATTGTTATCTCCGCTTTTATTATTTGCTCTGTATCATTGGGAATCGTGTTCACCGTTTCTATATAGGACTCAAGGTCGACATAAACAAAAACTTCATTTTCCTGAAGTTTATCTATCAGTTTCTTTCTGCCCTTTAAAGTAAAGCTTACCGTGTTTTCCTTTTCGATTATAACGTTAAAGCCTGACTGCTTTGCTGCGCTCAAAAAAGAACCTTCGTTTTTTATTTCGAAATTTGAGTGGGTAAACATACGCTCATTTACTGCGGAACCGCTGGTAACGGCGCAAAGCCAAATGATTATAGCTCCGAGAACAGAAATTATCCTTATAATAATATCGAATTTCTTGCTTTTTTGAACCGTGTTGTAATCATCGGTTTCGTTTCTATTCGTTTTTTGATGTGTTTGAGTCTTAAAAAAATTTTTAATATATAACAAAAAATCCTTCATTGCAATTAAACCCCCGTTTCATTGGAAAGGACGGCGGCATTTTCACCGTTATCATCATGCAGGAACTTGGAAAGTTCCGCTTTCAGTGAATTGTAGTCGTAATTTCTCCTAAGCTGTCCGTCTACGGCTATGGATATCGTACCCGTTTCTTCAGAAACGACAATGACTACGGCATCGCTGTTTTCACTCATGCCGATCGCGGCCCTGTGTCTTGTGCCGAGATCTTTTATGATATCTTCTTTTGTAGATAGGGGCAGAAAACAGCCTGCCGCATATAATCTTTGGTTGCGTATAACAACGGCTCCGTCGTGAAGCGGGGCTTTATTGAAGAATATATTTTTCAGCAATGAAACCTCTACGTCCGCATTTACTATCGTACCCGATTTTATAATATCACCCAAAGGTGTGTTGCGTTCTATAACTATGAGGGCGCCCGTATAATCTTTAGCCAACTCCTGCGCAGCCTCGCTGATATTCTCTATTGTAACAGCGTATTTATTTGATTTATGCTCTTTGGAAGATGATAGGATTTTAATTCCTTTTCCCGCACCTCCGATTTTCTCAAGAGCGCTGCGAAGTTCGGGCTGGAACAATACGACGAGTGAGACAAGTCCAGCCTGTAAAATATTCGAGAACAGGAAATTTATAGCGTTCATTTCGAAAATTTCGCTGATCAGAAGAAGCAACAGCATCATGCATATGCCTAACGCCAGTTTGCTGGCGCGCTTATCGCTTATGAATTTTATAATATAATAGATTATACATGAAACAAGTATGATATCTATAAAATCGATAAGTCTCATTGTCAGAAACTGATTTATAGCATAATTAAGAAAATCTTTAAAATTGCTCACACCTTACCTCCGCTGACTCCAAAAATAAATAACAAAATATAAGTATATTATATAATATATTTTACAAG
>CASGAQ010000033.1 GCA_949299535.1 uncultured Eubacteriales bacterium
ATGAATTTTGAGGCAGGAATGCGATTCGCCGCCCTGATTTCATTTTTTCGCTGTTGAATCGCAAAATTTAATACTGGAAACTAATTTTTAGAGGTTCCCATAAACTATATCAATAGATTCTAATGTCCAAGTCAGCTTCTTCTCCGATATACTTACATTCAAAATATGCGATAAGTTCGGGAGTGATTATGTTCTTTCTCAGCAGAATGTTTTTGCACTGCGGATTGAATATAAGTATGAGTATGAACGAAGTGAACTGCGACCATGTCATTCTGTATTTTCCACATTCTATCATGCTGAGTCGAATACGCGAAACGCCTGTTCTCTCACCGAAATCGTTCTGTGAAAGGCAGAGTATTTTTCTCAAGGCGGGGAGCGCTTCTGCCAGCGCATCTTTCAGTTGATTTTTGGTTTCTTCAGATAATGAAACTATTTGTTTGCTTTTCTTCATAAAAATACCTCATAAAAGACACTCGGTAATATATATTTTCAGATATTTCCGTAAAGTGCATTAAAAAGTTCGCGCGCGCGTTCATCTCTGCCGGAAAGGTGAAGATATCCGAATACGGCTTCAACGCCGGTAGCTCGATGATATTCAACAATGCTCGCTCTTTTGGGTTTTCCCGTTACCTTATGATTTCTTCCAAGACGGTATATATCCGACTCCTCCTCTGTCAAAAGAGGAAGAAGCTCGTCCGCTTTTTCGCTCTGCGCCGGCGCGCAGACAAGCTTCTGAGCCATTGAAGAAAGCCTGCCCGTATTTGTTTCTCCGGCGGAAACAAGCTTTTCTCTTACGAAAAGCTCCAGCAAGCTGTCCCCTATATAGGCAAGGATCATCGCGTCATAATGCGTGCCCATTTTTTATCTCCGTCATCGTTTCGTTTAGTTTTCGTAAAAACGAACCATTTGCTCGTAATATAGTTGATTATAACAACGGCAACCGATATTATAAGTTTCGCAACAAGGGGATTTGAAACTTCTACGACAGCATATTCTCCGGAAAGAAGAATGTCGCCCATGATAGATATCAGAAGCGTTACTGCGCGTGAGCCGACAAATTTTATAAATTCCAAATAAGCCTTTTCGCTCGTCGGCTTGAATACCAAAAGTTTGCTCGCAAAGTAAGAGAATATGACTGCTGCAAGCCAAGCTATTGAATATGAAAGTATGTTGGGTGAAATCTTCTGTAAAAATTCACCGCCGACGCTCGGAACAAAAAGCACAAAAAACGTATAGACAAGCCAGTCTACAACGGTAGTCATTCCTCCGACGCCCAGATACATTATCTGCTCTTTAAATCTTGACAAGTGCAAAAAGGCAAGAACTCTGTCGGCGAATCTGTTTATGAATTTGACCATAATTTAATCAATGTCCTCCTTCAGACAAAGAATCGAGAACTTTGTAAAACTCATCTTTCGTGATAAGCGTATTGATGGCATAAAGAAGAGAAGCGCATGAGATTATCGAGGGCAGACCGAGCGCACGGGCAAGAGCTTTTCGCTTTTCCGCGCTGTTCGCTCCGCCGGAAAGCCCCATTTCATAGAAATCGGATTTTGTAAGAGAGAGCTCGTTTTCTTTATCGAAAGGCTCCGCCTCGTCCGAATAAGGCGCAAGCGCTTTTTCGAGCCATTCACGGCTCATTCCCTCAACGCCGAGCAATCCCGCTTTTGACGGAACCTTCTTGCGTTTTTCCTTTCCCGATATCTCCGGTATGTATACATTAATTATTTTATCACTTTCTATGATATTTTTCAAGTAGTTTCTTATAATTAATCCGGCGCCGTCGCTGTCAGTTATAACGATAACTCCGTTTTTTGCCGCAAGACGGCGCAAAAATTCCGCTTTTTCCGCTTTGGAAAAAATTCCGAAACCGTCTGTCGTTATAACCTTCGCCTCCGCTACGGAGAGTATTTTAAGTCTGTCATATTTGCCCTCCACTATTATCGGGCGTGATATTTTCATCATAAAAGCGACCTCGGCGTATATATTTTTGCTATCATCATTTCAAGTAAGACCCATTGGTCGGAAGGGGAACTTTTTAGCTGCAAGTCTGTTTTATAAGCTTCATCTATACATGACTCCAGCTTTGATAGCGGCACCTGAGCTACCGCAGACATCAGGCGTGCGGCGCGTGCAGGACTTGTTTTAAGCACCTTTGCCGCGTCCGCCGAAGTTCTGCCGGCAAGCTGCGCCGTTTTTGCGACGAGCATATCAGTGTAAAGTCCGGAAAGGCGCGCAAGAACTGCTATCGGTTCTTTTTTTAAGTCGCGCAGAGCATATAATGCGGAAAATACATCTTTGATATTCCATTTTTCCGCCGCATTGGAGAGCGCAAAAGGCATTTCTTCCCTTTCGCTTATGGCGCAGACAAGAGTTATATCCTCCGTGGTTATCGTTTTTTTTCCGTGAACTTCGGCATACGCCTCAAGCTTTTCAAATTCGGAATTTATCGTAAACATTCTGCAAGCGCACATATCGGCAAGAAGCAGCGCCGCGTCCTGCGCTATGAAAAGTCCGCGGGACTCAAAATGCTTTTTCTCCCACGTTGAAAGCCGTTCGGGAGAAAACGTATCGAACCTCACCGCTTTTGCCGCGGAAGCAAGCTTTTTATACGTCGCGCTCGTTTCTGTCTTATAATCCGTGACATATTCGTTTTCGCGGAGACTGAGTATCGTTACCGTATCGTCGACCTCGTTTGCGCGAGCAAGCACAGTTATGAGAGCGTCGAGAGCTTTCTGCGATATCCCGTTAAGCGAAAGATCGCGTATCTCAACGAGTTTTTGCTCTTGCATCATGGGCATAGCATCGACTGCATCGGAAAGACGCGCAAAAATATCGTCCTGCGACAGCTCAGATACGGGAGAAAACGAAACGATAAAATGATTAAAAGTTTCAAGTCCTTCCGCCGTCAGAAGTTTTTTGCGTATTTTTCCGATGTAGTGCTCTTTCATATAGTCTTCGTCCCCGAAAAAGACGTATGCGCCCGAAAGACCGTTCTTTATATCGGCTTTTAGGTTGTCCTCATTATATGACAAATTTTTTTCCTTAGCCGCTCTGGCCATGGCACATGCCGCTCCTTTCGGTCGAATTAAGTTTTATAAGGCACCATTTGGTAAAACATGGAAGTTTTACACATTTTCCACACGGTTTTCCACCGAGAATTATAATATAAAAAGTCGAAAACCAAAGAAAAACAAATCATTTGTGCAAGAAGGCGCCTAAAGCTCCGCCTCAGCAAAAGTTTTCCACCGTATATTTCAAAACGGCGGAAAACTTTTTACACGGTGTAAATCGGTTTTATCTGTAAAGCGGATATTTTTCGCAGATCTCAGCGACTTCGGCAATTATCTTTTCTTTGCTGTTGTCAAAATCTTTAGCCGCAAGAGCCATAAGACAACCGATTTTTTCAAAATCTGCTTCTTTCAGACCGCGCGATGTCGCCGCGGGAGTTCCCACACGAAGTCCGCTCGTAATAAACGGACTCTGCGGATCGAAAGGAATGGCGTTCTTATTTGCCGTTATATGTACATCCTGAAGTCTCGACTCAAATTCCTTGCCGGTTATATTCATGCTACGCAGGTCAAGGAGTATGAGATGATTGTCCGTGCCACCCGAAACAAGATCAAATCCCTGCTCGATAAGAGAGCCTTCCAGCGCTTTTGCGTTTTTGATTATCTGCTCTTGGTAGGCTTTGAACTCAGGTTTGAGCGCTTCTCCGAAGCAGACCGCTTTAGCCGCTATTATGTGCATGAGCGGACCGCCCTGCGTACCGGGGAATATAGCTTTGTCTATCTGCTTTGCAAGTTCTTGGCGGCAGAGTATCATACCTCCGCGGGGACCGCGAAGAGTCTTATGAGTAGTAGTCGTAACGATATCCGCATAAGGAACGGGGGTGGGATGAAGTCCCGTCGCAACAAGTCCGGCGATATGAGCCATATCGACCATAAAATAAGCGCCGACTTCTTTTGCTATGGCAGAAATCTTCTCAAAATCAATGATTCTCGGATATGCGGAAGCGCCCGCAACGATAAGCTTAGGTCTGCATTCTATAGCTTTTCTGCGAAGTTCGTCATAATCTATGCGCTGAGTATCAGCCGTAACTCCGTAGGAAACAAAGTTGAAGAAAGAACCTGAAATATTTACGGGAGAACCGTGTGTAAGATGTCCGCCGTCGGCAAGACTCATACCGAGCACCGTGTCTCCGGGACGAAGAAGAGCGAAATAAACGGCAGTATTCGCCTGCGCTCCGCTGTGAGGCTGAACATTTGCGTGTTCCGCGCCGAAAAGTTTTTTTGCGCGCTCACGGGCGATGTCTTCCACAACGTCTACATATTGGCAGCCTCCGTAATAGCGCTTGCCGGGATAGCCCTCTGCATACTTATTCGTAAGAGGAGAAGCCATAGCCGCCATCACAGCCTCGGAAACAAAGTTCTCCGAAGCAATAAGCTCGATACCGTCCTGCTGGCGTTTAAGCTCAAGCTCAACAGCTTCGCCCACTTCCGCATCGGCATTTTTCAAAAAATCAAGATTTTCAAGAATCATCTTTGACCTCCGTAAATAACTCGAATATTCTCCCATTTGCATGGTTCCAAATAATCCGAATACTTATTTATTTTTTTATATATTTTTAGTATTATATCACATTTTATCTACAATATCAATAGCGAGCGCAAGAAAAAGCGCCTTTGAGATAAAAATTCACCAAAAGTTTCAAAATGCATGAAAGCAAAAAAGAGTTGAAAAAATATTACTTTCGTGGTATACTGATATTTATAATAGTGTATACTAAAATTTTTTCTTTTTCGGGGAAAACATGACAAAGCAGGAAAAAATAAGAAATTTTTCAATAATTGCTCACATAGACCACGGCAAAAGCACGCTTGCCGACAGAATACTTGAAAAAACACAGAGCATATCCACGCGCGAGATGGAGGACCAGATACTCGACAACATGGATATCGAGCGTGAACGCGGCATAACCATAAAGGCGCGCGCCGTCAAACTCAATTATAAAGCCAAGGACGGCGAAACATATGAGTTCAATCTCATCGACACGCCCGGACACGTCGACTTTAATTATGAGGTATCACGTTCTCTGAGCGCGTGCGAAGGAGCTTTGCTTGTTGTCGACGCTACGCAGGGCATAGAGGCACAGACTCTTGCCAACACATATCTGGCGCTTGACGAAGACCTTGAAATAATACCTGTCATAAATAAGATAGATTTACCCAGCGCCGACATCGAAGGCGTAAGAAAAGAGATAGAGGACGTTATCGGCATACCGGCAGACGACTGCCCTGCTGTTTCCGCGAAAACGGGGCTCAATATAGAAGACGTGCTTGAAAAGATCGTAACTGATATCCCGGCTCCTCACGGAGACGCAGACGCACCGCTCAAAGCGCTCATTTTCGATTCGTATTATGATTCATACCGAGGCGTCGTCATATATGTTCGCGTCGGTCACGGAAAAGTAAAAGCAGGAACAAAGATACGCCTTATGAATACAGGCGCCGTATTTGAAACGGTAGAGGTAGGATATATGTCCGCATTCGGTCTTGTTCCCGCCTCAGAACTCTCAGCAGGCGAAGTAGGCTATATCACCGCCAGCATAAAAAGCGTTGCCGACACGCGCGTGGGCGACACCGTTACCGATGCAGAAAATCCCACGGCAGAGCCTTTTCCGGGATTCCATGCCGCACAGCCCATGGTATACGCCGGCATATATCCCGCCGACGGAGCAAAATACCCTGACCTGCGCGACGCGCTCGAAAAGCTTCGCCTTAATGACGCGGCTCTGACTTTCGAGCCTGAAACGAGTATCGCGCTCGGCTTCGGCTTCCGATGCGGATTTTTGGGACTTCTGCACATGGAAATAATTGCAGAACGTCTTGAAAGAGAGTTCAACCTCGACCTTGTAACGACAGCGCCCAGCGTTATCTATAAAATAACACTCAAAAACGGTGAGGTCCTTTATATAGACAACCCTGCGAACTACCCTGAACCGGACAAGATAGGTATTGCGGAAGAACCCGTCGTCAAAGCCAGCATAATCGTTCCCACGGACTATGTCGGAGGCATAATGGAACTTTGCCGCGACAGACGCGGCGACTATAAGGATATGAAGTATCTTGACAACACTCGTGCCGAGCTCCATTATATCCTTCCTCTCAACGAGATAATCTATGACTTTTTCGACGCTCTCAAAAGTCGTTCCAAAGGCTATGCTTCTTTGGATTATGAGCTTGCCGGATACCTTGAAAGCAAGCTTGTAAAACTTGAAGTCCTTCTCAACGGAGAGGTAGTCGACGCGCTCTCGTTTATCGTTCACGCAGACAAGGCATATTCCCGCGGCAGAAAGATAGTTGAAAAACTGCGCGACAACATTCCGCGTCAGCTTTTCGAGGTTCCCGTTCAAGCCGCCATCGGCGGAAGAGTCATCGCCAGAGAAACGGTCAGAGCCATGCGTAAAGACGTACTTGCAAAATGCTACGGCGGCGATATTACAAGAAAGAAAAAGCTTCTTGAAAAGCAGAAGGAAGGCAAAAAGCGCATGAGAAAGCTCGGTTCAGTAGAAGTTCCGCCGGAAACGTTCATGGCAGTGCTCAAGCTCGACGAGGAATGATATCTTGAGAACAGAACCGATTTTATAAAAACACAACTGCATTTTTTATGAAAGGAATGATCGGCGTGACTTCACCTGATAAAAGTCTTGGTATATATATCCATGTTCCTTTTTGCGCAGGCAAATGCGCTTATTGCGATTTCTATTCCATAACCGACACCGAAGCCATGCACGATTATATGCTTGCGCTCACAGGGCATATCCGTTCAAAAAAGAAGACAGCAAAAAAACGAATTGTCGACAGCATATATATCGGCGGTGGTACGCCGAGCATACTGCCTGCATCTTATACGGAAAAGATACTGGAAACAGTTTATGATGTTTTCAATGTTGCCGAGGATGCGGAGATAAGCATGGAAGCAAACCCCGGAACGCTCGACGGCACAAAGCTTGCCGCATACCGTTCCATGAATATAAACAGACTCAGCATAGGTCTTCAGAGTGCGGACAATGCGGAACTGAAAAAACTTTCGCGCATACACACCCGTGAGGATTTTGAAAACTCATTTATGCTCGCGCGCATGGAAGGTTTTGATAATATCAACGTCGACGTAATATACGCTTTGCCGAATCAAACAAAAGAGTCGCTAAAGGGAACGCTCGATTACGTCTTGTCCATGGCGCCGGAGCATATATCCTTTTACGGACTGAAAGTGGAAAACAATACTCCTTTCGGCAAGGATCCTTTAATAAAGAAAGCTATTCCTGATGATGATACGCAATATGAGATGTATATGGAATCATGCAAGATGTTTGACGACAAAGGATATATACAATACGAAATAAGCAACTTTGCAAAAAAAGACCATGCCTGCCGTCACAATATCAAATATTGGACATGCGGCGAATATATAGGCTTTGGTCCGGCGGCTTATTCGTTTTTGGAAAACAGAACGTATTCATACGTCCGCGACCTTGAACGATATATAAGCTGTGCATGCGACGAGATCGCTCTGATCGACTCCGACGAACAATTGACAAAGGAGCAGATAGCCGTGCAATATGTCATGCTCGGCTTCAGACTTCGCGCCGGAATAAACACCGAAGAATATGCCCGCAGATTCGGCGAGGACTTCGACGAAAAATATGCCGAAAAGCTCGAAAGATTTCTAAGCGATAAATTCATCATACGCACGGCGAACGGCTATCGCCTTTCGCGCCGCGGCATGATGATATCAAACTATATATTAAGTGAAATACTCGATTTTCAATAACAACAGTCAAAAGCGGCGTTTGCAATAGAAAGTATGTGCCCCCTGTCAAGTAGACAGACTAAAAAACAAAAAAGAATTTACAAATTAAATAGATTCTTTCATCTCCCCCTGCTGCGCAGCAGGGGGAGATT
>CASGAQ010000034.1 GCA_949299535.1 uncultured Eubacteriales bacterium
TTTAATTATACCAAAAAGCAAGCGGATGCTCAATACCTTTCGGTAAATAGCATCCGCTTTTTCTGTTTTGGGGCTATCTTAATGAGACAGCCCCTTTTTCAATTATCATACAATATTCTATAAATTCCGTCGTTCTCGCTTATGATATAAATATTTTCAATACACTCTGTATCTCTGAAATACTTTTCGTTTCCTTCAACAAAAATAACGTGTTTTGCACCATAAAGTTCTTCGGCGCTGACTCGAAACTTGCGCGACGGTCCATGAGTTCCCATAAATACAACTTCGGAAATCAAATATTCACCGTAATCATATATACCTTCGAGCGCTGCGCTTTCGATATATGAAAAAGTCGAGCCTTCAACATTGACCGAAAAAGCAACGATAGGCTTAGACGAACGCGAGAGCTTATAAAGCGGAGCAAAATCGATACTTACATCTTTATTTTTATATACAGTTCCGCGTTTGTAAGTTGAAAACGGAATCTGAAGCTTTTGCAAAAGCAGCGTAAGACTCAGATAATATTCCGACTCCTTCTCGGTTTCCGGCAAAGGAAGAAGTATGTTTCTTATCTTCATAAAGTCCGAAAGTCTCTCGACAGAGTTTATATGGTGTATATGATAATGCGTAAGAACGAGATTGTCTATCTCGGTAATTGAAAAACCCTTGACGCTTTCAAAACCTTCATACATAAGCGAGTATTTGCCCGTGGATATATCTATAACATAGCTTTCACCGTCGGATTCGAAACTTATAAACTCACCGGAACTCGCAGTCTTAACAGAAATATTCACATCGTTCTCAGTGATTGCGGAATAAACTCCAAGACATGAGAAGAAAGCAGCGCAAAAAGCAAATATGCAAGTTCCTAGTTTTAATAAAGTAAGCTTTTTTACGAATATGAACGATACAAGACAGACGGCAAGTACCGTAAAAATGTAAACGGAAAAAGGATAATCGAGCGATACGCTTACTCCGCGGATATCTGATATCCGCTCCGCAAGAAAAATCATAAGTTCTGCGGTGTTTTTACATAAAAACGAAACAATATCCGAAACATACGGCACATAAGAAAGCGGAATAAAGAAAATACATAGTACAAGAAGTATATTTGCAATAGGCAAAAACACAAAATTAGATACAAGTCCTACTATCGAAACTTCTCCGAATGCAAAATATGTTATCGGCAAAGTAAATAAGAATGCTGCAATACTCATGGCAAGTATTCCGTAAAAATATTTGCAAACAGCGTGTAATGCACGCAAAATCTTATTCTTTTTCGGCTTTTTCCATTTGCAGAACAGCGAATCAGTTGCCGGTCTGACAAGTATTATTCCAAGCGTTGCACTGACGGAAAGCCAAAATCCTACATCATAAACGGCATTTGGGTTGAACAGTGTTATGAAGAATACGGCTGCGGTAAGCGAAGTCAAAGAATCGTTCTGCTCTCCGAACATATCTGCTGCAAAAACCGCAGTCAGCATTATCGCCGCTCGTATTACTGAAAAAGAAAGTCCCGTGAACAACGCAAAAGCCCAGCATGATGATATAAGTAAGATATTCCTGTATCTCTTTTTTAAAAAACTCTTTAAAAGAAAATCAAGCGTTTGTGCCACGATAGAAAGATGCAGACCGCTGAGAGCAAGCAAATGCGACACGCCTATACGTGAAAAATCCAGCCTTAAACCTCGGCTCACATATTTTCTGTTGCCCAATATCAAAGCACCGCAAAATCCGCCGATATCCTCGCCAAGTATATCTACCATACGCTCCAGAACATATTCGTTTGCTGTATGAAGATAATATTCAATATCTTTTTCGGCTTTGCTTGAAAACTCCGCCGTCTGTGCTTGAGCGCAAACAAAGATATTTTTTCCTTTCAAATAAACGGTATCTTCCTCGACATTGCTGAAAAGAACAGAAGAAGATATGATATCGCCGTATTCAAAATAAGACATGCCTTCTATCTCCATCACAGCGGAAAAATCAACATCATCTCCGTCAATTTCCAATACGTCTATATGGTATGATGAAGAATACGAACCTATGTAGGAAACTTTTGTTATCTCCGCTTTTATATCGTGGACAGTCCCGTCTGCATATGTAATCGGCAAATCATTTTTCTCGGAAATATTTCTCGCATAAAATACCGCTCCAAAAGACATCAATAGCGCGGCTATAATAAATATCGCGCTTCCCGTACGGAATTTTTCACTGAATATGCCTGAAGCAACTATGCAAGCTATAAAAAGCAATATCGCAATAACAGCAACATACGGCCTAAGTTTGGGCGAAAGAACATAAACGGAAAACAGTGCAAACGCAAGAAACATGAGCAGAAAAAGTTTTCTGTTTTTTAAATTACTCATATTGCATCACCCAAAAGCAAAAGGCAGAAAATATCTGCCTTTTGGAATTTAGTCAAATCAATTAAGCAAGCTCAGAAAGACGTTTGTCAAGCTCCGCTTTGCTTTCGGAATAACCGGGTTTATTAAGAAGCGCGAACATATTCTTTTTGTAATATTCTACTCCGGGCTGATCGAACGGATTTACTCCGAGAGTATAACCGGAAACAGCGACCGCTTTCTCAAAGAAGTATACAAGATATCCGAAATCGAATGCACTCTTACTTGTGAGTGTGATCGAGAGGTTGGGAACATCTCCGTCCGTATGTGCAAGAACCGTGCCGAGATGCGCCTTTTGGTTTACAAAATTCAAAGATTTTCCTGCAAGGAAGTTAAGTCCGTCTGCATTCTGCTCGTCATAAGGAATAGTTGCGCCGTCCTCGATATCGACATTGATAACAGTTTCGAACATGAGTTTCGTTCCGTCTTGAACAAACTGACCGAGAGAATGAAGGTCTGTAGTATAAGTAACGGAAGCTGGATAAAGTCCCTTGCCGTCTTTGCCTTCGCTCTCGCCGAAAAGCTGTTTCCACCATTCGCAAGTCATTGTAAGAGCGGGGTCGTTTACAGCAAGAAGCTCTATTTTTCTGCCGCGGCGGCTCATGATATTTCTTATAGCGGCATATTTATAGCAATCGTTTGTATAAACATCTCCACCGGCAAAATCCTTGCGGGCCGCCGCAGCGCCTTCAAGCATTTCCGTGATGTTTATGCCGGCAGCGGCAATGGGAAGAAGACCGACAGCCGTAAGAACAGAAAATCTTCCGCCTACGTCGTCAGGAATGATAAAGCTTTCATAGCCGCGCGCGTCGGCCTCTCCGCGAAGCGCACCGCGTACTTTATCTGTTGTAACAAATATTCTGTCTTTTGCACTCTCACCATATTTCTTGTAGAGTAGATCGCGGAATATGCGGAAAGCTATTGCAGGTTCCGTTGTAGTTCCCGATTTTGATATAACATTTACACAGATATCTTTACCTTCGCATATTTCAAGTATGGCAGAAAGATGAGAAGAACTTATATCATTGCCGACAAAATATATATTGGGAGTGCTTTTCTTTGATTCGTTATAGTAGTTGCCTTTTACAAACTCGATAGCCGCGCGCGCACCAAGATAAGAACCGCCTATGCCTATAACTATAAGCACATCACACATATTGCATATCTTTTCAGCCGCTTTATCGATTCTTTCAGCTTCCTTACGGTTATAATTCACGGGCAAATCTGTCCAGCCGAGAAAATCTGCGCCCTTGCCGCTTTTTTCATCGAGCATTTTTGCCGCCGAAGCAATCTCTCCGGCAATACCGTCAAGATCATTTTCGGTTATCACGTTTTTTAGATATTTGTCTGAAAATTTAAATGCCATTTAAAACACCTCTATAATTGAATTTTATTTATATATAAACAACGGTCTGATTTCCGACGACGTACTTCTGTAATTATCGCAAGCCTTGCTGTTTTCTACGTGACAAAGATGAGAAGACAGACATATAGCCTCATCTCCTTTTCGGAGGATGGTAACATTATCAGAAAGATGACCGCAATATTTTTGAGAAAGCTCGGTTTTTTCGCCGATATTTTGCATAATTCCCTCTGAAATAATATTTTCTGTTATTTTTCGCACCGAAAAATAATATTATGCATTTTACTCCTCATCGTCGTAACTTTTGATCTTTGCTTCCTTGAATCCGGAAACATGTCCGCGCTGCATAGCTCCGAAGATTCGATGACGCAGACCCTTGTTACCTCGCTCTATATTTGCAAGGAGTATCTTCATTTCTTCGCGTTCCGTGTTTTTGTTCGCGGGACAAGAACTGGAAATAACAGGGAGGCACGCGTGAGAAGCAAAATATTCGATATCCTTTTCCGGAGCATATACAAGAGGTCTTATGACCGTTATATCGGTACGGTCAAGGTAAGTTACGGGCGAAAAACAACCTATCCTTCCCTCGTAAAAAAGATTGAGCATAAAAGTCTGCACTGCATCGTCAAAATGATGTCCCAAAGCCACTTTGTTTGCTCCCAGTCTTTTTGCCGCTTCATTGAGAGCGCCGCGGCGCAGTTTTGCACACAGTGAGCATGGATTAGGGGTTTTGCGTATGTCAAAGACTATTTTTGCAATATTTGATTCTTCAATAAAATATTCAACGCCAAGTTTTTTGCAAAGCTCCGCAATAGGAGAGTAATCCGCAGGAACTCTGTCATCGCCAAGCTCATGAAACTTCATATCGACAGTTATTGCAATGACCTTGAATTTCTTAGGGTAAAATCCGGAAAGCGCTGCCATCGTATAGAGCAGAGAAAGAGAATCTTTCCCGGCGGAAACGCCGACAGCAATAACGTCGCCTTCGTTTATCATATTATAATCGTCGCACGCACGGCGTGCATAGCTTAAAAGCCGCTTCATTCCAAGCATATAATTCACCGTTTAATTTAAAATACTTTATTATTTTATCAAATAATTTAATATATTGCAATAAAATTACCGAAAAAATATCGAATGTGGTAAATATACGTCATTATTACGCCGAAACAAAGCGATCAAACCGCTTTTCCAAGATCAAAGCGCCTGCAAAAATCCTTTGAGACGTTCTGCTATTCTTGCGTGACCTGCATCGTTGGGGTGAAGTCCGTCCGGCATATATTTCTCCTTCAATACGGGAACGCGAGGGGCTATTCCGGCGACCGACATAAGATCTATAAAAGGTATGGAATGTTTTCTTGTGATCGTCTTGATAACCTCAACATAATCATAAAGAGTTCCCACAGGTTCTGGCTTATTGTCTCCGCAAGGGTTATTCTCTGTGCTTCTGTGCAAAGGCCCCATGAAAACTATCTGAGACTCGGGAAAACGCATATGAAGCTTTTCGCAAAGTATATTGCAGGCTCCGCAGAATGTGTAGGGAGTATCATCGTTAAGTTCTCCCATAGGTGCGTCGCCGTGTCCAAAATCATTAGTGCCGCCGAAAACAATAACGAGGTCGCAGTCTGCATCGATCTTATCTACGCGAGAAACAAAATCAAGATCATGGCGCGCTTTCTCGCTGGGGATTCTTTGGCGAGCTATACGGCTTCCGGAAATCCCGTCAACATAAAGTTCTCTTATCCCGCATTCAAGCGCAAGACGGTTGTAAAACATGTTATTAAGATCGGAAACACCATAGCCTTCTGTTATGCTGTCTCCGATAACACCCATTTTTATACCGTTTAAATTCATTTTTATCCTCCGAAAAAATATTTTTCGCAAACTATTTTATCACTTTTATCGATATTGTCAATCCATAAAAATAAATCCGTCGTTTTTTCGACGGATTTGTTTAAATTACTCTGGGTGAGTGTCGTATAAAGCTCGGTATATTCGCTATGCTGGATGTATAAAAAAGAGGACAAGCAAAAAAGAAAGTGATATAAAAAATAAACAACAAGCGGAGGAATAAAAAATTAGGAACAAAAGCAATGAAATACGCAACAGAATTCAAGCAAACAATTGTGAATCTATATCACAACGGAAAAAGCTACAACGATATTCAAAAAGAATATGGAGTTTCGCACAGTGCCTTGGCAAATTGGATAAAACAGTATTCAGAAGTCAAGCTTGACAATGACACGGTTCTTACGGCCAATCAGATTAAGCAATTGCAAAAACGTAACGCCGAGCTTGAAGAGGAATATCTCATATTAAAAAAAGCCATTGCGATATTCACGCCACACTCAAACAAAGACTGAACGCCATTAAGCTTCTGTCAGGCGCACACAAAATCACTACCTTATGCCGTGTTTTGCATGTAAACAGAAGCTCTTACTACAAGTTTATCAACCACAAGCCGTCTAATCGTGAAAAAGAAAATCAACATATTCGGACTCTCATAGTTGAACTGTATGCACGTTCGGATAAGAGACTCGGTTGTGGTAAAATGGCACAGTTACTTGGAAATGAATATCGCATAAACATCAGCCGCGCAAGAGTGTATCGCCTGATGAAAGCAATGAACCTGCCTAAAATGAGCACAATTAAACCCGTCAAGTCAAAGAAATCCAAAGAATCCGAGGGCGAATGCCGGAATATCCTTGCGTAGCAGTTAAATCAAAAGGCTCCGGATACTGCTTGGGTTTGTGATTTTACATACATTCGTGTCGGCACAAGGTACTACTATCTTTGTGTTATTTTAGACCTGTTCGCAAGAAAAGTAATTGCATACAAGGTTTCTCCACGGATTGATACTGCTCTCGCAATTGAAACACTTGATGCCGCCGTTGCGGCAAGAGGAAAATCCAAGGGTATACTTTTTCATACCGACAGAGGCTGTCAATTCACTTCCAAATGCTTCCGGAAGCATTTGGAAGTATTGGGCATGGTGCAATCTTTCTCAGCTAAGGGACATCCCTACGATAATACCAAATCTATATTTTGACATTTGTTATACCAAGAAATAATATCATCATACACCTATAGAAACATGATTATATATAACATATGCCAATTACACCACAGTTTGATAGATTTTCTTCCGGTTGATTATTTCTTTGATTTGCATATCCCATTTCTATATCATTTAAGGGAACCTCTAAAAATTAGTTTCCAGTATTAAATTTTGCGATTCAACAGCGAAAAAATGAAATCAGGGCGGCGAATCGCATTCCTGCCTCAAAAT
>CASGAQ010000035.1 GCA_949299535.1 uncultured Eubacteriales bacterium
TGAATTTTGAGGCAGGAATGCGATTCGCCGCCCTGATTTCATTTTTTCGCTGTTGAATCGCAAAATTTAATACTGGAAACTAATTTTTAGAGGTTCCCTATAGAAAGAAACATATATGTTTCTAATACTGATTTAAAAGCCATAAAGTTATAATTAAACTTTATGAATTTTTCAAAATCAGTCCCTAATTTTACAAATAAATATATCACCCTAATACCAAAAATAATATTTTAAGGAAGGTAACAATAATGACAAACAGAAAAAAGATAGCAGCAATTATTTGTGCAGCAGTGATTTTAGTTTCAGTATGTGTATTCTCTGTATTTGCTTGTGCAGACGCATGTGCCAATACATCTCTTACTGTGGAAGAAGTAGGGTCATGGTTGTGGAAAACGGAGCGTGCTACTGCTACATTGACAAAGTGTAACTGCAACCCTGTTGATAACACTTTGAAGGTTTGGCTCAGAGTACAATATAAAGATGGGAATAATTACCCATGGGATCCGGTAGGTGACGGCATTTTCTACTATACAGAACAAGAGGATGCTGCCGAAGCTTCTTTATATATAGAACAAGACAATATAACTTATGCATTGGGCGTATATGAAGGTAGATGCGGCGAAGATGTATATAGTACACACGACGAGGTTTATGACTAAATAATATACTAAATAATATAATAGTATAACATAGTTTTTTAGGGGGATATATTTATTATATTATATTTTATATTTTGTGGAGGAGATATGATAACAGCAAAGATAATTAAAAATTCCGTAATTGTAAATAAATTTCTTGTTATCTTTATAACACTTAGTATTGCGGCGTCTGTTTTCTGTTCCAATGTTGCGTTAGGCTATGGGGAAAGCCGATATCGCGCTGTGCGCAGTTCAAATACATATGCGACGCTGGCTTTTGCAAACATAAACGAAAAAAATATTCCGCAGCTTGAATATATAGAAGATAATTACGGTTATGACATAGGCAGCGCTTTGTACATAACGAAAACAGCCGAAAAGACATATGTTATCGGTTGGAATGGCTATGACACAGCGTCAAATTGGTTTCCGCATATGTCCGGCAGATTTTTCAATGAGAAAGAATATGAACAGGCAGAAAACGTAGTCTATATTTCCGAAAATATATATACTTCACTGAATGGAGAAAAGAAGATTGCACTTGGCGATACCACCTTTGATATGATCGGCTATGGCTGGATAATTGGTAATAATTTTTCAAGTATGATAGACAGCAGTTCGCCGCAAAAAGTCTTTGACCTTAATGTTTCCGGTTCGGACTGCAAATTTTATATTCTTCCGTACAATACTTATGTAAAAGAAGGTTACAACACCGAGCTTATTTTAATGCGTTTCAACGGTCTTTCAAGAGCGGAATTAGAAAAAGCTTGCAGTATTATACAAAAGGATTTTTCCGAGTATGCGGTAACACTGTCTCCTAAGAATTCCGATGAAGTCCTTGTGGAAAATAAATCGAGTTCAGCCTTTATCGGCGGAATATTGCTCTTGATCGTGTGGCTCGGAATGATAAACCTTGTTTGGGAATGGCTGGGGGCAACCAAGCAAATAGCATATGTGTATATGTGTTGCGGACTTTCGAAAAACAGAATGAAATTTGCTGTTGTTTCGGAAATTTTTCTTTTATTTGCGGTAGGCGGAATAATTGCCGTAATAGTTCAGCTTTTGTTAAAAGATTTGCTGGCGACACTTGGCGCAGGATATATGCCGAGAGCAGGCGAGGTAGTTATTGCAGTGCTGTTATCTTTCTTGATTACACTTCTTGCGTCTATCGGAAAGCTCAAGGGAATGTTTGAGACAAAAAGGACGGTGGAATAATATGTCTTCATTAAAGCTTGTGGGAATGTTGTATTCCCGCAAAAAAATCAAAGAATTAGCACTGGCTGCTGAAATTTTTGTTATGGTCATATTCTTGGCGATAGCGCTTGTTCCGATCAGCAATGTCATCGTGTTTTCGCAAAGTCTCCAAAAGACTTTGGGCGGTACGAATGATTTGATCTATTTTACGCCTTCGCCTACTTTAGGCGTAAATTTAAGTTCGGATCAATTACAGAACGAACAGATCGAGAAGCTCAAACCCGAAGATGTAGAGTTCCCGGAAGGTGTGACAACGGAAATTTACAGAACAAATCTTACATATGCTGTTTTGAAAGATGAGGTTCAGGATAAAGATTATCGGGCAAATTTGCTCTCATATTCCGAAAATCTTCATGAACGCATAAAGCTTTCTTTATCTTCGGGAGATATCTTAAAAACCAAAGATGGAGCTGTTTCTGTTGTGATAAGTCCCAAATTGGCGCAGAAATACGGTGTTGGCGACAGTTTTGTATCTAAGGTAGGGGACGGAGCTGAGGAAGTCGAATTTTTTGTAACAGGCATATTGTCGAAGAAGGCAAATGTTTTGTCATTTGGCGAACAGGGCGGTGCGTATATAAAACTTGGAATTTTAGGCGGAACTTTGGCGGATTTGGAAAATAAAGGATATATTTTTATGATAGCCGTTCAAAATACGGAGATTCTGCCTGCCTATGATTGGGGGGGAGCAGCGCTTTTCTCTGTCCCGAAAGGCACTGATATGGATTCCGTTATTGATATGCTGAACAAAAAGTATTCTGCCGAAGGTTATTTTCATTCGTATGATTCTATATATCAAACTACTATTGAAAGTAGCATTAACGATAATGAAGAAAATGTGATTATGTTGTTTTTGTTCTCGATAGTTTTGGTATTTAATTATATGGGATACGTTATCATTAATATTAAGCGAAAAGCACATTTGAATGCTATTTTGAATATATGCGGACTTTCTTTCAAGCGCTCTGTTTTTATAAATATGCTGTCTGTTGCTATAATTGTTGTTCCGGCGGTAGTGCTGGGGTTGATATTTGCACCGACAGTGATAACTGCCATGCGTATAAATTATTATGGTTATAATTTTACAATGTATATGGCGATACTTTTGTTTTTTATTATCACTCTTATTATAAGTGTGATAGTGTCGTTCATAAGAAAGAGAAATGCTGCGATCATCAAAAGCTATAAAGAGGTGTAATGTATGATAGAATTAAAAAATGTAAACAAGACATATTGCCCCGGAAAAACCAATCAGGTGGAGGCTCTCAAAAATGTAAATCTTACGATAAAAGACGGAGATTTAATTTCTATAATGGGACCTTCCGGTTCGGGCAAATCTACTTTGCTGCATATTCTTGCGATGCTTGATGAAGCTGACAGCGGAATATATTTGTTCAACGGGATAGATGTATCTGCACTCAAAGACGCTAAAAAAGCGGCCTTGCGAAATAAAGATATTGGTTTTATCATGCAGGATTTCGGGCTTATAGGCGAAATGAGCGCGCTTAAAAATGTGGAAATTCCTCTTATCATAGGCGGCGTGAGTGGCAGAGAATTGCGTGAGAGAGCAGAGAATGCGCTTAAAAGCGTAGGTCTTGAATCACATATGAAACAAAAAGTAAATTTACTCAGCGGCGGTGAACGTCAACGAGTTGCGATTGCAAGAGCTTTGGTTACAAATGCAAAAATCATATTTGCAGATGAGCCGACAGGTTCGGTTGACTCAAAAAATACAACCGAAATAATGAACTTGCTTTTATCATTAAACCGGAGTGGTGTTACGGTGGTAATTGTAACTCATGATTCTATTGTTGCGAATATGTGTACCAGAAAAATAAAAATAGTTGATGGAAAGGTACTTGAATAATTTATTGGATTATATACCTCCGTTTAATCAATATTAATTCAAGTGTAGTAAAAAGCAAAAAACATTCGCAGTTATCAGCGAATGTTTTTTTCAAATAATTATTCTACCGGTATTTACATAATGGAAGAATATAAACCAATAAGGAAGATAAATCGAATTGTGAACTTTTTGTAAACAAACATATTTCTTGCGTAAATTTAGGCTGTTTTT
>CASGAQ010000036.1 GCA_949299535.1 uncultured Eubacteriales bacterium
GTCCTATTTCTTGACCGAAAAATGGCGACCCGAAGGGGACTCGAACCCCTGACCTCTAGCGTGACAGGCTAGCGTTCTAACCAACTGAACTACCGGGCCGTAAAAAAGGAAACATATAATGTTTCCTTTGGTGGGAACAATAGGGCTCGAACCTATGACCCTCTGCTTGTAAGGCAGATGCTCTCCCAGCTGAGCTATGCTCCCATACTCGTCGCGTTTACCCTGCGACGAAACAAATTGTATCACATCATCACATATTTGTCAATATGTTTTTTGAAATTTCTTTACAACGGAAATCATTTTCATTCCGTATCTTGCAAAAAGCGTTGCCGTATCCGACGTTATCAACTCTCCGCATACAGCTATCGGGATCGCAGGCGGACAAGATACCGTCGGAAAAGCGCATATCCTGCCTTCACATTCAGAGACAGGCACATTTTCACTCGGAGCAAAAAACGCCATGCGAATCGACATCATTTGTCTGCCCTTTTCAAGAACAAACGGCTTCTGCTCAAGAGGCTCTCTCGGTAAAAGTTCCGCAAAAGCTGACAAAAGACGCGCGAAATCTTTCTCGCTGTTTTCGGGCGATGCCATAAGCACAAGATATTCGTCATCGCAAAACTCTGCCTCTATTCCGTGAGCGTGCAGAAATGAGCCAAGCTCCGTTCCGGTATACCCGTACTGCGCGGTGTGCAATACTATTTTAAGCGGCTCGCTTTCCTCCGGCGCAAAGCCGAGTTCCGCCAATCGAATTTTTGCGCTCTCTATACGTTTTACGCAGTCGCCGAGCTTTTCTCTGTAACCGTCTGACAGATAAGCATTGCACATATCAAGAGACTGAAGTATAAGGTAAGACGGACTCGTAGACGCAAAAAGCGACAGCGCATGGCGCGCATTTTCGCAAAAACTTGCAGGTGCATTTTTTCCTATATGCAGATAAGCTCCGCCTGTAAGCACAGGAAGCGTCTTATGCGCTGAATCGCAGCAAGCGGCAGCGCCGAGAACTATCGGATGGCTCGACGGAGAGAGAAAGCCGAGATAAGCGCCGTGCGCGTTATCGACAAGCAGCGGCACACCGAAATCATCACACACATCAGCAAGAGCGCGTATATCAGCCACATTTCCCAAATAATCCGGCGAGGTAACGTAGAAAGCGCACGGCAATCTTTCAGCTCTTTCAAACTTCGCGCGCAGACGCGCGGGCGAAACGAAGCAGGCGCATAAGTGCGACTCATCCTCCGGATATATCCATTCAACATCTATATCAATAAGCGCGGCGCCGTATATGAACGCTTTATGGGCGTTCCTGCAAGCCCATACCACGGCGCGCTTATCTTTTTCAACACTTGACGCGGCGAGCGTGAGCATAGCTTTTATCGCTAGTGTTGAACCCTCCGCAGAATAAAAGGTGTGCGCCGTGCCGAAAAGCATGGAAGCGTTTTTTTCGCTTTCATCGATTATACCGTCGGCTGAATATAAAACGTCCGCACCGTATATCTCCGTAATATCGTAAGGCTCCGCGCCGAGAAACGGCACGCCTTTATGCCCCGGCATATGAAATCGGGAAGTTCCCGACGCCGCATACCCGCGCACAAAATCCATAATCGGCGTTTTCATTTCTCTTCGCTTTCCGCTACTTTCATCATAACGGCACATTCTATTCTCTTTTTAAATAGCTCGCAACCGTATTCGTAAATTCCGCCGATATGTCCCGTAGCATGATATGCGTTTGCGGCACAGCCGCCTGAGCAATAGAATTTTGCCCAACAATCGCGGCATTCGTGTCTTGCGTAAGCGTTGCAGGAGCGAAACTCGTCCTGCGCCGTCGTGTTTGTAACTCCGTCCCAGATGTTGCCCAAGCTGTATTTCGGTTCTCCGACGAACTGGTGGCACGGGAAAAGTTCGCCCCAAGGCGTTACCGCCATGTACTCCGTACCGGAGCCACAGCCGGTTATGCGTTTGTAGATACAGGGACCGTTTTCAAGGTCGAGCATATAATGATAAAATGTAAAAGGTCTGCCCTCTTTTTTGCGTTTTATCATCTCCGAGGCAAGTATTTCGTACTGTTCAAGAACTTTTGGCATATCCTCTTTAGTAAGCGCATACGGGTCTGTCGGAGGGCATACGACGGGTTCCATGCTCAGTTCCGTAAATCCGAGATCAGCCATGTGGAAGATATCGTTCGTGAAGTCAACGTTATCGTGCGTAAAAGTGCCTCTTACATAATAGTCTTTTCCGCCTCGTTTTTCCACAAGACGCTGAAATTTCGGCACGACCGTATCATAGCTTCCTCTGCCTGCATAGTCCTTACGGAAACGATCGTGTACCTCTCGTCTTCCGTCAAGACTCAGTACGACATTGTTCATCTCCTTGTTGAGAAAATCGATTATCTCATCGTCAATGAGCATTCCGTTCGTAGTAAGAGTGAAACGGAAATTTTTATTGTGTTCTTTTTCAATACTTCTGGCGTATGCGACAAGTTTTTTTACGACGTCCCAGTTCATAAGCGGCTCTCCGCCGAAAAAGTCTACTTCAAGATTTCTTCTCGCACCTGAATTGGCGATAAGAAAATCGAAAGCCTGCTTGCCCACTTCAAAGGACATGAGCGCGCGGTCGCCCTGATATTTGCCTTGGCTTGCAAAGCAGTAATTGCAGTTCAGGTTACATGTGTGAGCCACATGAAGGCAGAGCGCCTTTACAACTTTGCTGTTGTTCTTATAGTCGAACGCGAGTCCTTCGTACTTGTCAGCCGAGAAAAGCTTTCCCTGTGACTCAAGTGTTTTAACATCTTCGATACACTGCAAGATATCCTCTCTGGTCACGTCGGAACGCGAGCCGTATTTTTCAAGCATTGCAGAGACGATACTTTCGCTGTCCGCGTTTTTATACATCTCTATTATGTCGTAAGCGACATCGTCTACGCTGTGAACAGAGCCGCTGCATGTATCCAAAACGATATTATATCCGTTTAATTTATATTGATGTACCATATTATCTTAAGATAACTCCCTTTTTATAAGCAAATATAAAACGCTGTCAAGCGACAGCGTTTCGGAAAAATATCAGAAAATTATTTGCCCTGTTTCTGATTTTCGCACTTCTGGTTAGCAACGCCGCAAGATGTTTTGCATGCGGACTGGCAAGATGTCTGGCATTCGCCGCAGCCGCCGTTGTTTACCGTACCCGCAATATCTTTAGTTGCGATAGTTTTAATTCTTTCCATATAAATAAACCTCCGAATAAAAAATCAAAATTATCAAGCCTTAACTTGTTTTTACAATAACATTCTATCATAACGCAAAACAAATGTCAATGAAAGATTTATCATTGACTTCATTTAAAGCGCATATAAAGTTTTCAGAAGCGTTTTTACGGCCGAATATTACGGCTGAAATAAAAAATATTTTGATTTTTTATTCGTTTAAAGAAAAAAGTTACAAATTTTCAATATAAATTCCACACAATCCTATATTATCTTTGCTATGATGAAAATAATTTCAAGCGCATAAGCTAATAATAGATTCAACAATCGGAAACGGAGCGAAGAATGAAAGCAAATTTAAAATCCATAATTTTGTACGCCGTGCTGATTTTGGCAATTATCCTTGGCGCCTCCATGCTTCTTGGTAACATGAACAAGGCAGAAGAGCTGTCATACAGCGAGATCATAGATATGTTCTATGACGACAAGGTAACAGAGTTCAGTATCAGTTCCGGCAATGTGCTGACTTTCAAAA
>CASGAQ010000037.1 GCA_949299535.1 uncultured Eubacteriales bacterium
GTTTTGAGGTTTTTTTCTTTCTCTGCTTCCTTTTGGCTCAAATCATACAGAAAGAGCTGCCTCAAATGCTCTAAAATTTGCATTTGAGACAGCCCCTTTATATTTATTTTTCCGTTTCGCCTGCGGTAACATAACCGTTTTCCACATTCTCTTCTATAAGAGCAAGTATCGTGGGCCAAAGCGCAGGTATGCCGCGCTTTATCGGTTCCATACGGCGAAGTATCGCTTCCTTGCCGACTCCGCCTGCAAACCATGTGTCGCCTTTATTTAGGCAATTCGCCAAAAACGGCTCCAGCCTGTCAAGGCTAACGGCATAAAGCGCGTCAACGGTTTCCATACGGTCGAACTCTTCCCAGAGAGCGCGAAGCTCCCCACCGTGTTCTATCATGGAAAAAATCTTATCTGCCGCCGCGCTTTCGCGTTCTTTTTTTGTCGTATTCGCATTTTTGTCATAGGCGAAAGTATCGCCTGCGTATATCTCCACAACGTCATGGACTATAAGCATTTTCAGCACACGAAGAAGGTCTACGCCTTCCGGCGCGTATTTTTCGAAAGCCAGCGCCATAAGAGAGATGTGATATGAATGTTCCGCGTCATTTTCACGTCGTGTTCCGTCAAAGATGGACGAACGGCGGAAGATGCTTTTCATTTTGTCCGTTTCAATGGCAAACTCAAGCGCACGGGCGAGATTTTTGTCCTCGGGAAATATCATACGCCGGAATATGCGGCAAAACCGCCGTCTATCGGAACGACTACGCCGTTTACAAAGCCGGAAGCTTCATTGTCGCAAAGCCAAAGCAAAGTTCCCGTAAGGTCTTCGGGCGTACCGAATCTGCCCATGGGAGTATGAGAGATTATCTTCTGACTTCTCTCCGTATAAGTGCCGTCGGGATTCATAAGAAGTGCATGGTTCTGATTCGTAAGGAAGAAACCGGGAGCCATTGCGTTTACTCTTATGCCTACCTTGGAGAAATGTACGGCAAGCCACTGAGTAAAGTTGGAAATAGCCGCTTTCGCGCCGGAATATGCGGGGATCTTTGTAAGAGGACGGAAGCTGTTCATGCTGGAGATGTTGATAATTGAGCAGCCCTCTTTTTCAGCCATGTCGCGCGCGAATACCTGCGTGGGGATAAGCGTTCCGAGGAAATTGAGGTTGAACACGAACTCTACGCCCTTGGGGTCAAGGTCGAAGAAAGTCGTAATGCCTTCAGCTCCGTTTATATCTTCGTGGAAAAGATATTCTTTTGTCGTCGTGCCGCGGGGATTGTTGCCGCCTGCGCCGTTGATAAGGATATCGCATGTTCCGAATGCGTCAAGTACGGTCTTTCTTGCTTCTTCAACACTTTCACGCTCAAGAACGTTTGTCTTTACTCCGATAGCTTTGCCGCCTTCAGCCGTTATCTGCTCCGCAACTTTTTTAGCCGCTTCCTCGTTAAGGTCGAGTATGGCTACCTTTGCGCCGCAAGCTGCGACTGTTTTTGCGAAGCCGGCGCAAAGTACGCCTGCGCCTCCCGTGACAACGCATACTTTATCTGTAAGATCGATATTGAACGGAAGTTTCATAAGTTTTATTCTCCTTTATTTTGTTGTTTTTGATTTCGTTTTTATTTTGCAAGAACTTCGATAAGAGAAAGAAGCTCCGGTCTTGTATCTACGATATATTTTGCACCCGCTTCCGAAAGAAGCTCGCGTTTTGTATATCCCCACGAAACGCCTATGCCTGTCATGCCGGCATTTATACTCGTTTTCATATCGAGAACGGAGTCTCCGACAAACGCAATTTCGGAAGGATCAAGTCCCCATTTGTCTGCGATGATATTGGCGCCGGCAGGATCGGGTTTCGGTCTGATACCGTCAGGACCCATAAGGACGTCGAAAAGACCTTCGCCGTAAAGATGTATCATTATCTTCTTTACATACGCGTCTATCTTGTTTGAATATACTGCAAGCTTTAGACCATCGGCTTTGAGTTTTGCCATAACTTCGGGCAGTCCCTCATATACATTTGTTTTATTGAGGTAATTTCTGTCGTAAGCGGCAACATATATTTCCAACGCCTCTTCTATTTTCTCTTCAGACGGTTCGGATTCCAGTCCGTATTCGGCAAAACCACGCGCAGGAAAATTAACTATCTTTGTCATGAGTTCGTCAGAGATAGGAGGAAGCCCATACGCCGCTCTCATTTCATCAATGGAATCGCGTATATCTTCAAACGTATACGCAAGAGTTCCGTCAAGGTCAAATATAATTCCTTTTATCATATATTTTATATACTTCCTTAAAATTAATTATTTATGTTTAATATTACACTTTTTTTAATGTCGTGTCAATACAAAATCGGAATATGACGTCAAAAACGCCGCGCTCCGCTGTTGACATCACAAAAATTGTGTGATATCTTTATTTATATAAAATACAGTCATTTCAGACGATATTACGGAGATAAAATGAGCTATTTTGCAAAAACATTTTTCACGGATACAGATAAACTTTACGACAAAAATACGGATTCTCTTTCTCCTCTTTTTTACAAAAAGCTGGGCGAAGTTTCAGAGCCTCGCCGCGCGCGCGCAGAGCGCGTCAGAAGCAATATATCAAAAGCTGAACTTGTAGCGGCGGAGCTTTTGCGCGACTATGCTCTCCATACTGTTTTCGGCATTGAAAAGCCTGATATAATCC
The DNA here is from genome assembly GCA_949299535.1 of uncultured Eubacteriales bacterium. Lineage (GTDB taxonomy): Bacteria > Bacillota > Clostridia > Oscillospirales > CAG-272 > UMGS731. The sequence goes on from CASGAQ010000037.1 coordinate 2,680, forward strand.
AAGGGGAACACGGCAAGCCAATGCTCTGCGGCTCGGAGGATAAATTTTTCAATGTTTCTCATAGCGGCAGATTTATCGTCTGCACCGTTTCGAACGTCGAATGCGGCGTTGATGTAGAATGTATCAATCATCCGCACGATCTTATGAATATAGCCGGACGCTTCTTCTCTCTGCCGGAACAGAACGCTATAATGATGTCGGCAGATCCGTCAGAGGCGTTCTGCCGCCTTTGGACGATAAGGGAAAGCTATGTAAAAATGCGCGGCACGGGTTTTTCTATGGGACTTAAAGCGCTGAACTGCAACTTTCACAGAGGAAAAGCCTCAATATCGGAAAACGGTGTTTCTCAAACAGACGCATTTTTTGAAGAATTTAAAAATATTCCCTCCTGCCGCGCCTGCATTTGTACAAAAGCACCCGTGGAACACGAGATTTTCCGCGCCGACATTTTTTGACAAAGGATTTTCATTAAATAATTTTAAATAAAACACGCTCATAAATACGATAAAAAGCGCGTCCTTAAATGGGGCGGTGAATTAAGAAAACATTGAAGCAAGGGACGGTATAGCCAAACGGCTATGCCGTTCTTTGCTGTTTTTGAGTTGTATTTTGGGCTTTTT